>CALJVL010000014.1 GCA_937773775.1 uncultured Flavobacterium sp. | reverse complement strand
TTAGCTCCGCTTCCCGCTTCCAGATAAATTAATTTGCTTCCCAGCATTTCTCCCGCTTGAGCTGTCGCTAATGCCAAGTCGAGATTATTTCTGCTCAAAGGTTTTGTTTTACTGACACGTTCTACGGCAGTTTCTGTTCCGCTTTCGATGAGCATATATCCTGTAGAAATCACTTCGAGATGGGTTGCCTTTAAGATCCCTGCCGCTTTTACCTGATGGTCAATTAAATAATCTGGATTTCTGCCCGAAATCAGCGAAAGAAATAGAATAGCATCGGCTTCATTAGAAATCTGAGATGGGTTTCCTGGGAAAAGTACCAGTGGTAAATTGATTTTTTGCTTCAAGCGAGAAATTAGTTCGTCAATTCTGTTTGTTTTAACCTGGCTACCGCCAATGAATATGTGTGTTGCGGGAGATTGATTGATTTTTACAACCAACAATTCAAAATCTTCCCAAATTACTTTATCAGGATCGAGAAGAATCGCAAGAAGCTTTTTTGCCTTATTTTTTGACTGTATTATTTCGTTGTATATGTTTTTCATTTTTAGATCGTAGACAATGCTGTTTTAAATGATTTTTATTCTAAAACTGAATGCAGATTATTCTTTATCGTAAGCATAAACCAAAGTAAAATCTTCAATTTCTTCAAAACAAACATTAAAATCTTTAACAATGTTGTCAAAATGTAGTTCGGCTACAGTCATGCTGTCCTCTATTTCAAAAGCAAGTACTTTTATATGCTCTTTGAAGCTGATACCACGTTCGTTTCTGATTTTGAAAATGGACTCCTTTGCTCCCCAAATAACAGTAAGTTTCCTTATATAATCTTCTTTTTTTTCCTCTTTTAAAAAATCACAATCCTCATCGTTAAATTTACGTGCGATTTTAATGATTTTCTCCCGTTGCAGTTCGATATCAATTCCTACTGTTTGATCACTAATTATTATTGCAGAGAACTGATAGGAATGGGTAATAGAAATGTGTTTACCGTCCTTTAGATGTGGCTTACCAAATTCATCATAATACAAATCAAAATCATTGTAACCCGCTTCCTGCAATAACTTGCGTACACTCAGAAATCCTCGTTGGTGCAATTGAGACTTCATACCGCCGAGTCGCTTAAAACTGCTGTCATTAAGCAAAACACGATCAAACAATTCCGCGTACGTTTCGGTAATTTTCCAAACGAGAATTTGAGTTGAGGAATTAAGATTTATAGTTTTATGTAAAGGCATGTTGTTCGTTTCGTGATTTTTAGCTCCGATGGCAACGGCATCCTTTTTATACTGAACTTGTTTCAGGACTCTGAAGCAACTTCAGTATAAAAAGATATAGTGTACAGCGGGAAAAAGCTCCTATTCAGACTAAGTCGAGAAAAATTAAAATTATTAGGTTAATATTCAAAAGATTAACCCCTTAAACATTTCATAAACTTCCTAGAAATTAGTGTAATTCTAAAGTTATTACGTAATTTTGCAAAAAATTTATAATTACAAATATACTATAAATGAGTACATCGACTATGCCTTTTGTGGCTTTCAAAGTAAAAGATATCTCTCTAGCTGCCTGGGGAAGAAAAGAAATTGAACTAGCTGAAGCTGAAATGCCAGGTTTAATGGCACTACGTTCAGAATACAAAGACGAACAACCGCTTGCCGGTTCTCGTATTGCAGGATGTTTACACATGACAATCCAAACTGCAGTTTTAATCGAGACTTTAATCGCTCTTGGTGCTGAAGTTACTTGGTCTTCTTGTAACATTTTCTCAACGCAAGATCAAGCTGCTGCTGCTATGGCTGCTGCTGGAATTCAAGTTTACGCTTGGAAAGGATTGAACGAAGAGGACTTTGACTGGTGTATCGAGCAAACATTATTCTTTGGTGAAGACAGAAAACCATTGAACATGATTCTTGATGACGGTGGAGATTTAACTAATATGGTTATTGACCGTTACCCAGAATTAGTTGCTGGAATCAAAGGTTTATCTGAAGAGACTACAACTGGAGTTCACAGATTGTACGAAAGAGTAAAAGCTGGAACATTGCCAATGCCTGCAATAAATGTTAATGACTCGGTTACTAAATCAAAATTTGACAACAAATACGGTTGTAAAGAATCTGCAGTTGATGCAGTTCGTCGTGCAACTGATATCATGCTTGCTGGTAAAAGAGTTGTTGTATGTGGATACGGTGATGTAGGTAAAGGTACTGCCGCTTCTTTTAGAGGTGCTGGATCTATCGTTACGGTTACTGAAATTGACCCAATTTGTGCTTTACAAGCAGCAATGGATGGTTATGAAGTGAAAAAACTAAATACAGTTGTTGGAAATGCTGATATCATCATCACTACAACTGGAAATAAAGATATCGTTCTTGGTTCTCACTTTGAGCAAATGAAAGACAAAACTATCGTTTGTAACATCGGGCATTTTGACAACGAAATTGCTGTTACTTGGTTAAATACCAATCACGGAGCTTCAAAAGTTGAAATCAAACCTCAGGTTGACAAATACACAATTGACGGTAAAGATATTATATTACTAGCTGAAGGTCGTTTAGTAAACCTTGGTTGCGCTACAGGTCACCCAAGTTTTGTAATGAGTAACTCATTTACAAACCAAACTTTGGCTCAAATCGAATTGTGGAAAAACAGTGCAGCATATAACAATGATGTGTACATGTTACCAAAACATTTAGATGAGAAAGTAGCAATGCTTCACTTGGCTAAATTAGGAGTTGAATTGGAAACTTTACGTGACGATCAAGCTGCTTACATTGGAGTTGCAGTTGACGGTCCATTCAAACCAGAATATTACAGATACTAGTCTAAAACTAGATTTTTAGATTATCAGATTTTTAAAACCCTTGCAGTATTGTAAGGGTTTTTTGTTTTTATGGTAGCCCCTGCGAATTGCTTCGTATTCCTATTAATTAACATAAAGCTGTAGTTAGATCATTAGAAAATAAGATAACCGAAATCCATTATTCCCTAATAAGTCAACACTAAAACCACTATTAATATAAGTTTATGGTATCTTTGGGTACTTTAAATACTTTAGAGACTATAATTTACTGACAAGCTCTATTTGTAAAAATTAAGAAAAAAAACTTTAAAAATAAGATCATGAATACTTACACTATCATTGGCCAACTTGTAATCGCGATATCTGTCGGTTTCGTTTGGATTTTTAAATTTGACAACATCGTAAAAGAATTCAAACAATATGACCTGTCAGATTTGACGAGGAATATAGTAGGCGCTTCAAAAATAGCATTATCAACATTATTAATAACCGGAATATGGTTTCCAGTATTAGTATTTATACCGGCACTCTTAATGGCTTTTTTAATGGTGTGCGCACAATTTTTTCATTTCAAAGTAAAAAACCCATGGATTAAACACCTACCTTCTTTATTACTTTTAGCATTATCTCTCTTTGTAGCTCTATCAGCTTCATAATAATAAAAACATGGATTTCTTAAATGCACTTATTTTCTTTTCGGCGACCTCTTTTCTTATCTACGGGATAGCTTATTTTGTCTCCTCGAATATGAAAAACGAATTTAAACGCTTTGGCCTTGAAAAATTTGGTCCGTTAACCGCTCTTTTAGAATTGGCCGGAGCCATAGGTTTATTTATAGGACTGCAGAACTATACAATTTTAATTATGTCTTCAGGAGGCTTGGCTTTATTAATGCTTCTAGGCACGGGAGTAAGAATAAAGATGAGAGATTCTTTATTGGTTTCTACACCTGCCTTTTTTTACTTTTTATTAAATGCTTTTATTTTATATGAAACCGTAGCGTAAACCTATCTCCGACTTTTAATCTTCTTCTTCAGATATTTAAAATTCTTTACAAGAATCAGCCACCATTTCTTATCCCAAAACAAAAAAACCCGCTTCTTTCGAAACGGGTTTTAAAATAATTGAGAAAATCAATTATGCTTCAACTTCAAATGGAAGTATAGAAACGTATGATTTGTTATCTCTTTTCTTTTGGAAGTGTACAACTCCATCTACTCTTGCGTGTAGGGTGTGATCTTTACTGATGTAAACATTTGCACCTGGATTGTGTTTTGAACCTCTTTGTCTTATGATGATGTTCCCTGCAATAGCAGCTTGTCCTCCATAAATCTTAACACCTAAACGTTTTGATTCTGATTCTCTACCATTCTTGGAACTACCGACACCTTTCTTGTGAGCCATGATGTATTAGTTTAATATTATTATTATTCTTTAGTATCTTCTTTTTTAGCTTTTGGAGCTTTTTTTACTTTAGGAGCTACTGCTTCTTCCGTAGTTGCTTCAACCGCCGCTTTCTTCGTAGCTGCTTTTTTAGGAGCTGCTAATGATGAAATACCTTCAATTACAATTTGAGTAAGATATTGTCTATGACCGTTTCTTTTTTTGTATCCTTTTCTTCTTTTCTTTTTGAAAACGATAACTTTATCTCCTTTTAAGTGTTGTAACACTTTAGCTTCTACTGAAGCACCTTCTATAGCCGGGGCGCCTAAAGTGATAGATCCATTGTCATCTAATAAAAGAACTTTGTCAAAAGAAACTTTTGAACCTTCTTCATTAGTCAAACGATGAACATAAACCTTTAAGTCTTTGCTTACTTTAAATTGTTGCCCTGCTATCTCTACGATTGCATACATACCGAATTGATTTATTGATTTTTAAGGTTGCAAATATACAATTTAATTTTTACTATCCAATTACTTCAAAAACAAAAAATAAATATTTACTTATTCCCTTGTCTTCAATGCCTTATCAACAGACAATTATATCAATTTCACTAATAACATCCCTATTTTGAGCACTCATCAATTAAAAAAAGGTATTTTTGAAGTAACAATAATTTCCGTTTTTATACCTATTGTAATCACATTTTTATTAATCCTTATGAAAAAATCAATAATGGCAATAAGTACTGCGCTTTTACTTGGAGGAGTGGCCACAGCTCAAAAAATAGCCTTCGAAGAATACAATCTGGATAACGGCATGCACGTCATTTTGCATCATGATCCCAGTGCCCCGGTTGTCATAACTTCAGTGATGTACCATGTGGGCTCAAAGGATGAAAATCCAGAAAAAACGGGATTCGCCCATTTTTTTGAACACTTATTGTTTGAAGGAACAGCACACATCAAACGTGGGGAATGGTTCAAAATAGTAACTTCAAATGGAGGGACGAACAATGCCAACACTTCTGATGACCGAACGTATTATTATGAAGTATTTCCATCAAATAACCTGGAATTGGCACTTTGGATGGAATCCGAAAGACTTATGCATCCTGTTATTAACCAAATTGGAGTGGATACTCAAAACGGAGTGATAAAAGAAGAAAAGAGCTCTCGCTATGATAATCGCCCTTACGGCAAAGTAATAAACGTCGTAAAAGAAAACATGTTCAAAAACCATCCTTATCGATGGTCCACTATTGGTTCCATGGAACATCTGGACACTGCAAATTTGGAAGATTTTAAGGTCTTTCACAAAAAATTCTATATCCCCAATAATGCCGTCTTAGTGGTAGCGGGTGATTTTGAAAAAATCATTACCAAAGAATGGATTGAAAAATACTTTGGTCCAATCCAAAAAGGGGAAAAAATCAAGAAACAAACTTTTATCGAAGAGCCGATTACGCAAACTTTGAAAGCGACTTACCAAGATCCGAACATTCAGATCCCAATGCTGGTGGCGTCATACAGAACGCCATCGATGAAAACGAGGGATGCTCGCGTTCTGGATTTTATCTCATCCTATTTAAGCGATGGCAAGAGCTCAAAATTATACAAGAAAGTGGTAGACGAGAAAAAAATAGCGCTCCAAATTGGCGCTGTCGGTTTTAGTCAAGAAGATTACGGCATGTACATACTGTATGGCTTGCCAATGGGCACCCACACTTCCGAAGATTTGTTAAAAGCAATAGATGAAGAGATAGTAAAAATCCAAACGGATTTGATTTCCGAGAAAGATTATCAGAAATTACTAAACCAATTTGAAACGCAATATGTGAACAACAACTCAAATGTTGAGGGAATTGCTGAAAATTTAGCGAAGTACTATTTGCTTTATGGAAATATAAATTTAATAAACACAGAGATCGATCTTTACCATTCCATTACGAGAGAAGAAATTCGAGAAGTAGCAAAAAAGTACCTAAATCCAAACCAACGATTATTATTGGATTACGCTCCCGTTATAGAAACTGCCCTGAACTAAGATAATGATGAAAAAAACAAGAATTATACTAATCCTATTATTCATAACAGGAATTATGCAAGCACAAGATCGCACACAGCCAAAAGCCGGAAAACCACCAGTTGTTAATCTAAAAAAACCTCAAACCTTCTTTTTGGCAAATGGACTAAAGGTAATGATCGTTGAAAATCACAAATTACCAAGAGTAACCTATAATCTAACTTTAGACAACCCACCTTTTGCGGAAGGAAACAAAAAAGGGGTTGATGAACTAGGAAGTAATCTAATAGGAAGCGGAAACACCAAAATCACCAAAGATGATTTTAATGAAGAAGTAGACTTCTTAGGTGCCAATATGGCTTTTAGCTCAAATGGAACCTACGCCAGTTCTCTTTCTAAATATTCAGGACGCATATTAGAACTGATGTCATACGGCGCTATTTACCCTAGTTTCACGCAAGAAGAATTTGACAAAGAAAAAGCAAAGTTGTTAGAAGCTTTAAAAGCTCAGGAAAAAAGTGTCCCAGCAATTGCCAGCAGGGTTGTTGACGCCTTAGCCTTTGGAGCAAATCACCCTTCAGGCGAATACATGACCCAGGAGACCCTTAATAACGTAACTCTTGCCGATGTTGTTGCTAACTACGAAAACTATTTCGTGCCTGAAAATGCATATTTAGTTATCATCGGAGACGTAAAATACAAAGAGGTCAAGCCTATTGTCGAAAAACTTTTTGGCACTTGGAAAAAAAGAGCCACTCCAAAACTAACTTACACTGCGCCACAAAACGCTCCCTTTACACAAATCAATTTTGTAGATACGCCAAATGCCGTTCAATCAGAAATTTCTTTAGTAAACACCCTTCATTTAAAGATGAGTGACAAAGACTTTTTCCCTGCGGTCATAGCCACTTATATATTAGGAGGCGATTTCAACAGTTACTTGAATATGAATTTAAGAGAAGAACACGGCTGGACTTATGGCGCTAATGCAGTCATAGGCGCCGGTAAATATGTTACCAAACTAAGGTCGGCTTCATCTGTCAGAAGTATGGCTACTGACAGCGCAGTTGTCGAATTCATCAAGGAGATAAAAAAAATACGAACCGAAAAAGTTTCAGAACAAGTACTTAACGATGTAAAAGCTGGTTATATTGGCCGATTTGTAATGCAAGTAGAAAAACCACAATCCGTTGCCCGGTATGCATTAAACATAGTAACAGAAGACCTTCCGTCAGATTTCTACGAAAATTACATTAAAACAATCAATGCAGTGACCCCAGAAGACATTCTTAAGGCAGCCAACAAGTACTTCCTAATTGACAACACCCGTATTATAATTGCAGGAAAAGGGTCAGAGGTGATTCCAGGGCTGGAAAAACTTAACATACCCATGTTTTATTTTGACAATTACGGAAACCCAGTGGAAAAACCCGTAATAAAATAAAGACAGTTATTCCCAATCATAAACTGGAACAGGCTCTCCATCATTTACTTTGATAGAGAGCCTTTTTTTTGAAATACAAATATTTAATTCATCCAACGATGAAAAAAGACGCAAATTCTTATAAAAAATGATTTTTAATGTAACAATATTATCTAGAGCACGACCTATACATCAATCAAACTATTAACACCTATGAAAAAATCAATAATGGCGTTAAGCGCCACACTTTTGCTCGGCGGAGCCCTTTCTGCACAAAAAGTAGACTTCGAAGAATACAATTTAGACAATGGCCTACATGTCATTTTACAAAACGACCCCTCTGCCCCAGTTGTAATAACATCGGTGATGTATCACGTAGGAGCCAAAGATGAAAATCCGGAAAGAACAGGTTTTGCTCACTTTTTTGAACATTTGTTGTTTGAAGGTACTAAGAACATCGAACGTGGGGAATGGTTTAAAATTGTGACTGCAAACGGAGGAACAAACAACGCCAACACTACAGAAGATCGCACCTATTACTACGAAGTGTTCCCGTCTAACAATCTTGAATTAGGATTATGGATGGAGTCAGAGAGAATGAGACATCCTATTATTAACCAAATTGGAGTAGATACCCAAAATGAGGTTGTCAAAGAGGAAAAAAGATTGCGCTATGACAACAGCCCTTACGGACAAATGATTCCAGAGGTAAAGAAAAAAATGTTCACAAACCACCCTTACCGCTGGACGACCATTGGCTCGATGGATCACTTGGACGCTGCAAAACTAGAAGAATTCCAAGCCTTCAATAAGAAGTTTTATATTCCAAACAACGCAGTACTTTTAGTAGCTGGCGACTTTAGCGCAGACCAAGCTAAAGAATGGATCCAAAAATACTTTGGACCCATAGAAAAAGGAACTTCTATCAAAAGAGAGACTTTCGTAGAAAAACCAATTACCGAAACCATTAAAGCAAAATTTGAGGACTCAAATATTCAAATCCCAATGATTGTTGCCGCTTACAGAACTCCATCCATGAAAACTCGTGATGCTAGAGTTTTAGATTTTATTTCAACAATTTTAAGTGACGGTAAGAGCTCCAGGTTATATAAAAAAATAGTTGACGACAAAAAAATGGCTTTACAAATTGGTGCATTTAGCTATAGTCAAGAGGATTATGGGACATATATTCTTTATGGCTTACCTCAAGCACCAAGTACATCTGAAAACATCCTTACTGAAATTGATTCTGAAATCGTAAAACTACAGACAGATTTAATTTCTGATAGAGAACTACAAAAACTTCAAAATAAGTACGAGAATAAATACGTAAATAGTAATGCCTCTATTGAAGGCATAGCAGATAATCTAGCAACTTACTACATGCTTTACGAGGACGTAAATTTAATAAATACAGAAATTGACCTGTACCGCAGCATCACTCCAGAAGAAATTAGAGCTGTTGCAAAAAAATATCTAAATCCTAACCAAAGATTAGTGCTAGATTATGTTCCATCATCAGACAAAGCCAAAAAATAATACAGAACCATCATGAAAAAAACAATATACATACTATCAAGTCTGTTTTTGACTTTAGTTTCGCAAGGACAAGTAATCCCGCAACCAACTCCTACCTCCCCTCCGACAATTAAGATCGGCAAATCCAGTAATTTTGAGCTTAAGAACGGACTGAAAGTAATGGTAGTGGAAAATCATAAGCTACCTCGAGTCTCCTACAGCCTTAGCTTGGACAACATGCCTTATGCCGAAGGAGATAAAAAAGGAGTTGCAGATATCACAAGCGAACTTATCGGAAGCGGAACGACAAAAACCTCAAAAGATGCCTTTAATGAGGAAGTTGATTTCTTAGGTGCAGATATAAGGTTTAGCTCAAATGCTGCTGTTGCCAGCGGATTGTCCAAATACTCAGGGAGAATACTCGAATTAATGGCTGACGGCGCATTAAACACCGTGTTTAACCAAGAAGAATTTGATAAAATAAAAGCGAAGCTTTTAGAAGGAATAAAAACACAAGAAAAAAGTGTAGCTGCTGTTGCCGGAAGAGTTGAAGATGTTTTGGCTTTTGGAGTAAATCATCCTTCGGGAGAATTTTTAAGTGCCGAGAGCATTAACAAAGTTAGTTTACAGGATGCCGTTGCAAACTACAATACCAATTTTGTTCCCGGAAATGCTTACTTGATCGTTGTAGGAGACGTCAATACGAAAGAAGTAAAAAAAATGGTTACGAAACTTTTTGGCTCTTGGGCCAAAGGAGTTGCTCCTCAGACAGCATACCCTGATCCTAAAAACGCGCTACAAACTCAGATCGATTTTGTAGATATGCCGAATGCAGTTCAGTCTGAAATTTCAGTTGTGAATACTATCAATTTAAAAATGACCGACAAACAATATTTTGCTGCTATCCTGGCAAATCAGATTCTTGGCGGTGGCGGAGAAGGAAGGCTGTTTTTAAACCTGCGTGAAAAACACGGTTGGACATATGGGGCTTATTCTAATGTAGGATCCGGTAAATATGTAGAAAAATTTCGTTCTTCAACATCGGTAAGAAATGCCGTAACGGACAGTTCAGTAGTTGAAATTTTAAGCGAATTAAGAAAAATCAGAACAGAAATAGTTTCTGCTGATGATTTGAAAAATGCAAAAGCAAAATACATCGGAAACTTTGTAATGCAAATTGAAAAGCCGACGACTGTAGCGCGTTATGCTTTAAATACCGAAACACAAAACTTACCTGCGGATTTCTACGAAAACTATATCAAGAACATAAATGCAGTAACAGTAGAAGACATTAAAAGCGCAGCTAACCGATTTTTCTTAGCAGACAACATCAGAATAGTAGTTGTGGGTAAAGGATCTGAAGTAGCTCCCGCATTGGAGAAATTAGAAATTCCCATGTTCTATTTTGATAAATATGGAACATCAATAGAAAAACCAGTTTTCAAAAAAGAAACGCCAGCAGGCGTAACCATTAAGAGCGTCTTAGACAATTACATTAGTGCTATAGGTGGAGAAAAAGTGGTTAAATCCATAAAAACAATCGCTATGGTAGGCTCAACGGTCATACCACAAGCACCGTCACCTTTAACTTTCACTTCAAAAGCGGATTCGCAAGGCAAATTAAATGTAGAGTTAGCAATGGGGACTATGAGCATCATGAAACAAGTGGTTAATGAAAGCAGCGCTTATGTGCTACAACAAGGACAACGAAAAGACTTTGAAGGAACTGAATTGTCCGAAATGAAGGATAGTGCGATCCTATTTCCAGAATTACAGTTGGCTATAAAAGAAGGCGTAACACTTGACGGTATCGAAACTATTAACGGTAGTGACGCTTATGCAATTAAAGACGGTAAAACTACCCTCTATTATGATGTCACTACCGGTTTAAAACTGGCAGATGCAAAAACAACAGATCAAGGAGGAAAGTCTATTACACAAGTAACTAATTTTAGTGACTATAGAGAAGTTAAAGGAGTGAAAGTTCCTTTTAACATTATCCAGAACGTAGGTTTTGAATTGGACATCAAAATATCCGATATAAAAATCAACGAAGGAGTTACGGCTGCAGATTTTAAATAATCAAATCGCCTAAAACAGACAAAGGCTATCTTAATCGATAGCCTTTGTTGTTTTAAAAAACATTCTTTTTATATGTAGTTTCATTTTTTTGCAGACAAATACACACCTATCAATATAATGAATGCTCCTAAAAACTGAATAGGCGTGAGCATTTCATTGTCTAGCAACCCCCAAAAGAAAGCCACAACTGGAATTAAATACGTTACCGAAGTTGCAAAAACAGGAGACGAAATTTGGATTAATTTAAAAAAGAAAATATTGGCAATTCCTGTTCCCACAACACCCAAAACAACAATAAACAAAACAGCATGTTGCACAGTTTCTATATGAATTACTTCATAAAAACCCGTAAAAAACAAAATTAAAGACGCTGGGAGAAGCAACACAGCAAAGTTACCCGTAGTAATACTTAACGGACTCAAGTCTGACAAAAACCTCTTTATTAGGTTAACATTTATGGCATAACAAATGGATGCTATAATCACTAAAATAGCATAATAATAGTTCTGATTGGGGTTATTCATAGCGCCACTGAACACCAATAGCAAACTCCCCATAAGACCTATAAAAACTCCCCAAACCTGCCGTTTTTGAAAACTAACTCCAAAAAATAAGGATCCTAAAATTAAAGTATTTAATGGCGTGAGGGAATTTAGGATGGAGCTTACTGAACTATCAATCTCAGTCTGCGCCAATGCAAAAAGAAAAGCTGGTCCAAACGTGCCAAAAACTGAGGTCATTGCAATGTACTTCCATTTATGTTTCGGAATCTTTGGCAAGCTTCTGAAACCAATCAGCAATAAAAAAATAGCGGCGAATATAATTCGCAAGGACCCTACCTGCAAGGCAGACAAACCAATTAGTCCCTTTTTTATCAATATAAAAGAACTTCCCCACACTAAGGCAAGAGCCGTCAAGTATGCCCATTTCAATTGTTTCGCTTCCATAACCCCTATTTTTTTCAAAATTGTAATAATTTTACGAATTAGAGGTCTTTTTTCTATTAATTTTAGAAACAATTTTAGCACCGCTTAAGATGCTTAAAATCAATTAACTGCGAACTGAAAGAAGTCGGAAGCTGTATTTGCACTTACCGTTATTTTGTTTATCAATTACAAAAAAAGACAAAGAAAGCTCTAAGATAAGGAGCTGCTGAAGAAAAAGTTAACCCAAAAGTAAAAGAAGCCATTGTTACAGCAAACTTGTAACTAAGCAGTTTTACTGTACAAGAAATAACTAACATAGCTTACTGAACTGCAAACGGCTCCGGTTAATCTCTACAAAAAACCTGCTACCGTAACATTTTGTAAAAACAGCACATGCAATTGGAAAACGGCAAAACCAACACAGTTTTTGACCTAGAAGTAGTTGATGAACCAATTATGTTAATAAAAAAAAGGATTCGCTGCTACGAATCCCATTTTTATATTTTCTTATTTCCATCTCAACGTTTCCATCAACCGCTGCATGTCATTTCTAACATAACTAGCTGCCGGCATTATAGAGTCGAAATTAGGTTTAGCATAGAAATAAACAGAACCTGTGACAAAATGTTTAGTACTATCCGTTACATAAAACTGGGAATTTGTCGCCGCATTCCCGTCTACACGATAAAACATACCATATACTTTTCTGCTCGGATTCAAATAGGGTTGTTCTGATATATCATCTGCTTTTATAACATGCTCATATGTTAATTTTTGAGCATCTCTCAATAAGACATTTATATTGGAGCTGACCGGTTTATAGGTCAGGTAAATCGTAGCTTTCATTTTTGGGTACGAAATGGTAAAACCACAATCCTTCTCTCCTTTTACAATTGCATTAGAATTCATTTCAAAACTAAACGGACACTGGTCTTCGAAATCCACGTATTTCGCCATTGGATAATCTAAACGCAAATGACTGGCTGGCTTGGGGAAAACATCATCCTTACAAGCTGTAAACAACAATAACATCAAAACTGTCAAGGCTATTTCAATAATCAGCCTGCGGTTTTGCGTTTTATTTTCATTCCTTAATCTAAACATCAATCGTTACTTTTATCTGTTTGATTCGTTTTTTGTCTACTGTTTCTATGGTGAACAAACAGTTTTCGTAACGAATTTTTTGGCCTTTGGCGGGGAAATTACCCGAAATTTCAAGGATAAATCCAGCCAACGTTTCAGCTTCTCCTTTTTTAATTTCGAAAACTTCTTCGTCAACATCTATAACCCTATAAAAATCTTTTAAGTTTGCTCTTCCTTCAAAAAGGTAGTTTTTATCATCAATTTTGATAAAATTTACATTTTCATTATCAAATTCGTCACTAATATCTCCTACAATTTCTTCAATAACGTCCTCTAGTGAAACTAAACCTGAAGTACCGCCATATTCATCAACTACTATGGCGAGATGGCTTTTCATCCTCTGAAAATCCTTGAGCAAATTGTCGAGTTTTTTATTTTCTGGAACAAAAAACGGTTCCCGAATCAACGTATTCCATTCAAAATCTTCCTCCTTGTCTAAATGACGCAGTAAATCCTTAACAAACAAAACTCCTTCTATCTGGTCAATATTATCCCTGTAAACTGGGATTCTGGAATAACCTTTTTCTATAATTTTAGAATATATCTCAGAAAAAGATTCCGTTATTTCTAGGCCAAAAATATCAATTCTTGGGCTCATTACCTGCTTGGTATCCGTGTTTCCAAAAGTCACAATCCCAAATAATATTTTTTGTTCTTCTAATGAAGTTTCCTCTGACGAGGTCAACTCCAAAGCTTGCGACAATTGATCAACCGAAAAATTTGTTTTTTGTTTCCCCAATTTATTGTGCAAATAAACCGTCGTTTCCCTCATAGGAATACTTATTGGCGACAGCAACTTATCAAGTATTGCAATAGGATACGCTATCGCATTAGCAAACTTTACATTGTTTCTGCTCGCATATACCTTAGGCAGAACCTCGCCAAATAACAAAAGCAAAAAGGTCACCAGTACTACTTCTAAAGTGAACTTTAAAACTGGCGAAGTTATAGAAGAAAACAGATTACCTCCTATAAAAGAGAATAGAATCACAACTCCAATATTAATGAAATTATTAGCCACTAAAAGTGTTGCCAATAATTTTTTTGGTCTTTCTAATAGCTCGGATATAATCTTTCCTTTGGAGGGGTTTCCTTGTGTCGTTTCATCAACTTCAGTTTGCGACAACGAGAACAATGCTACTTCTGCACCAGAAACTAACGCAGAGCATAAAAGCAATACGGCTATTCCGATAAAACCATATACTAGATTAGTATCAACTGAATAGGCAAAAATTAAACTGGGATCTGGGTCCAAATTAAAAAAGATTAGTTAGACAATTAAAACGGCAAATCATTAATGGGTAAGCCGTTATTTTCTGGGTCAAAGTTAGTTTTTTTTACGGATTCCGGACTCTGAATTTGCGTGTTGTTTTCAGCAGTTTTCTTTGTCGACAGAAAAGTAAACTCCGTAACCTGAATTTCGCTCGTGTGTTTTGTAGTTCCTTCCTCTGTCTGCCACTGGCGTGATTTAATTCGGCCTTCTACATATATCTTATCTCCTTTTGATAAGTGCTTTTCGCAAATTTCCGCAGCTTTATTACGAACAACGAGATTATGCCATTCCGTAGAAGTGATTTTTTCATTAGTAGTTTTGTTAATGTAAACTTCATTTGTCGCCAATTGAAACCTTCCAATACAATTTCCACCATCAAAATAATGCATTTTTATTTCATCGCCAAGATGCCCAATAAGCATCACTTTATTTAATGTTCCGTTCATAATATTATTGTGGATATATCTCAAAGGTACATTTTTTTTCAGAGCCCAATATTATTGCTTTTCGATAAAATTATGAATTACTATAGGAAAAGGAAATGTTCTTAAAGTTATGGCATCCGTACCATTTTTTACGATTCCTTTTATATTCACTTTCCAAAATTTAATATGCAAATGCTGATGCGAAAGTTTATGAACGATACTCTTCTCATTATATTCCATTACACTATCCACACTGTCGTTAACAAAGAAATCTTTCTCAATTCGCTCCACAATATAATCAAAGCTCTCGACCGCCTCGGTTTCTATCAAAGGAAATTCATAAAGGTTTTGCCAAATCCCTTTTGAAGTTCGTTTTTGAATTACTGTATTTTCATTATCGTCAGAGACGACCAAATAATTAAAATAACGGTTTCTAACTTTTAGCTTTTTCGATTTCACTGGCAACTGGTCAACCTTCTTTTTCTGTAACGCCAAACAGCTATCGTTAAAAACACAAATACAGCAATTAGGACTTTTGGGGACGCATTGTAAAGCGCCAAACTCCATAATTGCTTGATTAAAAGTTGCAGGGTCATCTTTTGGCATTAATTCGAAAGCCAGTAATGTAAATTCCTTTTTGGCAGATACCAAAGCAATGTCTGTTTCGACATCAAAATAACGAGATAAGACCCGAAACACATTTCCATCAACAACCGCGACTGGCTCTCGATAAGAAAAAGAAGCAATGGCTGCCGCTGTGTACTCCCCCACTCCTTTAAGTTTTAATAGGTCATTATAATTATCGGGGAAAACGCCATCCAACTCCGCTGCAATAAATTGGGCGGTTTTATGCAGGTTTCGGGCTCGTGAATAATATCCCAGTCCTTGCCACAATTTCAGCACCTGTTCTTCATCCGCATTAGCCAAATCAAAAACGGTGGGAAATGCAGCTGTAAATGCTAAAAAATATGGCGTTCCTTGAGCGACACGAGTCTGCTGTAACATGATTTCTGAGAGCCAAATATGGTATGGATTGGTAGTATTTCGCCATGGCAAATCACGCTTGTTATGTAAATACCACTGTATAAGCAATTTAGAAAATTTCATTATTAAATATTTAATGACAAAAGTAAAAGTTTATGTCGTTAAATTTTAATGATTTAGCTTGAATAATTGTTTTTTAAATTCATATATTTGCACACTCAAAAAAATTATTACAATATAATAAATAAGGAAAGAAAATGACGAAAGCAGATATCGTAGCGAAAATTTCAGAAAAATTAGGTCTTGAAAAAGGAGATGTTCAGGCAACAGTAGAGACTTTTATGACTGAAGTTAAAAATTCATTAGAGACTGGTGATAATGTATACTTAAGAGGATTTGGAAGCTTTATTGTTAAAACTAGAGCTGAAAAAACTGGAAGAAATATTTCTAAAAACACCACAATAAAAATTCCTGCACACAACATCCCTGCATTCAAACCAGCGAAGGTTTTTGTGGAAGGTGTGAAAACAAATAACGAAGCAAAATAATAATATTAATCATAAAATCGAATAGATATGCCAAGTGGTAAAAAAAGAAAGAGACATAAGGTAGCAACTCACAAACGTAAAAAAAGAGCGAGAGCTAACCGTCACAAAAAGAAAAAGTAGTTTTAAACTACTTTTTCTTTTTTAAAAGTTCATTGAAATCGAAAATTAGAATCAGGCCCTCAGTTTTTAAAATTCGGCGTACTGCCAATTTAAGATTACTTATTGCCCGCTAGTTTTCCCCGGGTTCAATACCTGTTAAAATTATTGTTTAATCCATCCCTATTATTGATTTAGGAACACAGGATTTAATGATTTAGTATGCCTAAGTCTAAAATCCAAGGTCACAAATTAAGAGTTCGGATAAAAATTTACAACGTGAATAAAGAATTAATCATCCGATCAAGTTCTGATTCTGTAGATTTTGCCTTATTAAAAGATGGAAAACTAATTGAATTACATAAAGAAGAAGAAAAAAGCGACTTTCAAGTAGGTGATATTTTTATTGCCAAAATACGAAAACCAGTTGCTGGACTAAATGCAGCTTTTGTTAATGTGGGCTTCGAAAAAGACGCCTTCTTACATTACCATGATTTAGGTCCAAATCTAACTTCCCAACTGAAATTCATAAAACTTGTAAGCGCAGGTAAAATAAAAGATTTCTCCCTAAAAAACTTCCAGTTTGAAAAAGAGATAAATAAAGACGGTACTATTACAGATGTAATCAATGCCAACCAATCTATCTTAGTACAAGTTGTTAAAGAACCAATATCTACTAAAGGACCAAGGATTAGCGCCGAGCTTTCTCTTGCCGGAAGATTTATTGTTTTAGTTCCTTTCTCTGATCGTGTCTCCATTTCTCAAAAAATAGAAGACAAGAAAGAAAAGGATCGTCTTAAACGATTAGTGCAATCAGTCAAACCAAAAGGATTTGGTGTTATTGTTCGCACAGTAGCCGAAGGCAAAAGCACAATCGAATTAGAAAAAGACTTGCAGAACCTGCTTAGCAGATGGGACGCAATGTGTAAAAAATTACCAACCGCTCATCATCCGTCAAAAATATTAGGAGAGCTCAATAGAGCTTCATCAATATTAAGAGACGTCTTTAACGATACCTTTAGCGGTATCCAAATTGATGATGAAGAGTTGTACAACCAAACGAAGGATTATTTGCAAGAAATTGCCCCTTCAAAACAGTCAATTGTTAAGTTTTATCAATCAAATGATACACCCATTTTTGAGAAATACAACATAGAGAGACAAATCAAGACTTCATTCGGGAAAACAGTGTCCATGAGTAAAGGTGCTTATCTTATTATCGAACATACCGAAGCTTTGCACGTCATTGACGTAAACAGCGGCAACCGTTCTAATAAAGCCACCAACCAAGAAGACACCGCAATGGAAGTTAATATGATTGCCGCTGCCGAAATCGCCAGACAATTGCGTCTACGTGATATGGGTGGTATAATTGTAATTGATTTTATCGACTTGTCTAATCCTGAAAACCGTAAAATTTTGTTCGACTTCCTTAGAGAGGAAATGAACGATGATAAAGCGAAACACAAGATCTTACCCCCTAGTAAATTTGGATTAGTCCAAATTACTAGACAACGAGTAAGACCAGAAGTTAATATTAAAACTAGAGAGGAAGATCCTAACGATGTTAAAGGCGAAATTGAAGCGCCAATTTTAATTATCGACAGAATCAATTCCGATTTAGAAAGAGTTTTAAAAAGCCATAAAGAAGTTGTGCTTAACGCACATCCTTTCGTGGCAGCATACCTTACCAAAGGTTTTCCATCATTACGTTCAAAATGGTTTTTTGAACATAAAAAATGGGTAAAAATCATACCTCGTGACGCTTACACGTATTTAGAGTATCATTTCTACGATAAAAAAGGAAATGCTATTAAAGACTAAACAAAAAACCGCCTTTCGTGAGATTGGCGGTTTTTTTGTGTCTTTTTTCTAGAAGCTGTTTCCAGCTTTACACTACAATCTTTTTATTTTCAAAGAAAAAATAAAAAGGATTTACGTTTCAAATTGGGCTACCTAATTGAACTCCATATCTTATTTCCTTTTCTCCATAAAAAATCGCTTCATCAGGTCTGAAGCTTCATTCTCCATCACTCCCCGTTTCACAACAGTCTTTGGATGTAATTGCGCACCCATTTTCTCAAAACCCCTATGTTCGTCTTTGGCTCCAAAAACTATTTTAGAAATTTGGCTCCAATATAAAGCCCCAGCGCACATCTGGCAAGGTTCCAGAGTTACATAGAGCGTACAACCACTTAAATACTTACCTCCAAGATAGTTCGCAGCAGCAGTTATTGTTTGCATTTCAGCATGGGCAGTCACGTCATTAAGCAGTTCTGTCAAATTATGACTTCTCGCAATGACTGTATTATTAACAACGATGACGGCTCCCACAGGAACCTCGCCTTTAGCAAAAGCCATTTCGGCCTCGTTCAAAGCCTTTTTCATAAAATACTCATCGGTAAAAATGTTTTCCACAAAACAAAAATACAGCATTCAATTCGTACATTTGCTGTATGTCAGAAAATTTACTTTCATCCATTAACTATCCCGACGATTTACGCCAAATCGACGAAGCTCATCTTCCTCAAGTAGCACAAGAATTACGTGATTTCATCATCGAGATGGTTTCAGTAAAGGAAGGCCATCTCGGCGCCAGCCTCGGTGTAGTCGAACTAACTATTGCATTACACTATGTATTTAACACACCTGATGATTTGCTGATCTGGGATGTGGGACATCAGGCTTACGGACATAAGATACTGACCGGAAGAAAAGAAATTTTTGACACCAACAGACAACTTGGAGGCATTTCAGGTTTTCCAAAAAGAGGCGAGAGCATATATGATGCCTTTGGAGTAGGCCACTCCTCCACTTCCATATCGGCCGCGTTAGGAATGGCAATTGCTTCCAATTTGAAGGGAGATTTTGACAGACAGCACATAGCCGTGATTGGCGATGCGTCCATAGCAGCAGGTATGGCTTTTGAAGGACTAAATCATGCCGGAGTCACTCACGCTAACTTATTGGTAATTCTTAACGACAACGCGATTGGAATAGACCCTAGTGTAGGCGCATTAAAAAATTACCTAACCGCTGTTAAAACTGGAAAGAATCCATGGCAAAATAACATGATTAAGTCTTTGAGTATTGATTACTCAGGACCTATTGACGGTCACGATATTTTTGCAGTTATCAAAGAACTGAAACGTTTGCAAAACATAAAAGGCCCGAAATTCCTTCATGTGATAACCACAAAAGGGAAAGGCCTAAAACAGGCCGAAGAAGACCAGGTAAAGTACCATGCTCCAGGAAAGTTTGATGCGAAATCTGGTGAAATATATTTAAAATCAGAAGAAAACCTTCCTCCAAAGTACCAGGATGTTTTTGGCTTGACAGTTTTGGACCTGGCCAGAAAAAACGAAAAAATTATAGGAATAACACCCGCAATGCCATCTGGAAGTTCCTTGAGGTTCATGATGGATGCCTTGCCGGAACGCGCTTTTGATGTCGGAATTGCTGAACAGCATGCCGTCACACTTTCGGCTGGAATGGCAACTCAGGGTATGATTGTTTTTTGCAATATATATTCGACCTTTTTACAGCGCGCTTATGACCAAGTTATTCATGATGTCGCCATACAAAACTTACCAGTAATTTTTTGTTTGGATAGAGCAGGACTAGTGGGCGAAGATGGGGCGACACACCACGGTGTTTTTGATTTGACTTATTTGCGTTGTATTCCCAATATGATTATTTATTCACCATTAAACGAAGTTGCGTTACATAATATTTTATATACCGCTCAGTTAGGGTTGGAACACCCCATAGCGATCCGCTACCCAAGAGGTCGCGGAGTAATTCCGGATTGGCAGTCACAACATTTCGGGAAATATGAAAAAATTGAGATTGGCACTGCAGAATGTTTGAAAAAAGGCACCGAAATAGCCGTTCTATCTAATGGCCCCATAGGCAAAAATGTTACTTTAGCTTTAGCAAATTTAAATAGTCCCGCAAATATTGCCCATTACGACTTCGCGTTCGTAAAACCTTTAGACGAAGGGGAGTTACATTCCATATTTAATACGTTCAAAACCGTTATAACTCTAGAGGACGGTGTTATCTCAGGTGGCTTCGGAAGTGCAATTCTCGAGTTTGCTTCCCGCAATAATTATTCTGCAAACATCAAGACATTGGGAATCCCTGATAACTTTATAGAACACGGAACTGTTGCTGAATTACAACGATATTGCTCTATTGACGCTAAAAGTTTAGAAATAATTTTTTCGACTAAGTAGAAATAATTATTTTGCACTCTTTAACTAAACTTACTATGACCAAATTATTGCCTTTTACCTGTCTACTGCTTTTGTTTGCAACTCATACTTTCCCGCAGAAAATCATCACCACAATAGCATCTGAAACACCAGCCAACCCACTCAAGGACACGACATCACATTGGGTAAAAAAAAACAAAATAGGTTTTGATATTTCTGAAATAGCCTTTGTTAACTGGAATGCAGGAGGTACTAGCTCAATTTCTGGGCTATTAAGAAGCAAATTTAACAGAGTGTACAACACAGAAAATTATAATTGGGCAAACGAGCTCATTGTGCGCTATGGTTTAAACAAACAAGATGGTGTTGAGCTTAGAAAAACGGAAGATGCTTTTCAGTTCAACTCTACACTAGGGTATAGAAAAGACACGCTTTCCAACTGGTATCACACTGCAAAATTCAATTTCAATACGCAGTTCACCAATGGTTACTCCTATCCAAACAAGGAAATTTATGTTTCCAGACCTTTTGCGCCAGCTTATGTTTTCTTAGGTATCGGTGCTGAATACGCCA
Source organism: uncultured Flavobacterium sp. (assembly GCA_937773775.1). Lineage (GTDB taxonomy): Bacteria > Bacteroidota > Bacteroidia > Flavobacteriales > Flavobacteriaceae > Flavobacterium. Next base: position 101,145 of record CALJVL010000014.1, on the reverse strand, counting down.
CAAAAAGGAAGGATAAGATGCTTTATCTGTCTCCATTCACGTCTAAAATTACATTTGTTTTAGATCAAAAATTAGCAGATCTCGGTTCATTTGGTGTTGTTAAAGCCACCTATGATTTGAACGGCAATTTAATTTCCGAAGGTGAAAAATCAAAAGTCGAACTTGGTTTTTTACTAACCGCCTATTATAAAAAAGAAATCTTCAAAAACATAACATTTGAGAATCGGTTAAGCCTATACTCAGATTACATAAATGATTTTGGAAACGTCGATATTGATTACGATATGGTAATTGACTTGACAGTAAACCAATACGTAAGAACAAACATCGGAGTTCATCTCATTTATGACGATAATATAAAAGCTAAAGAAGACCTTAACGGACAACAAGTTACAGTAGGCCCTAAGATGCAATTAAAGCAAATTTTAGGGGTGGGAGCCGTGTATGAATTCTAGTTACTCCTTTTTTTTACCATTTATCGTTTCGAACAATTCCAACGCATTCCCATCTGTAAGCAACGAGATAAAATGACAAATATGTAACAATCGTTCGTATAAACTTGCTTTCTCTAAATGATGCTTTTCCGGCAATAACTTTAGAATTAATTTATCGTAGTTAGAAGCTGTACCATTATAATTATTGTCGTAGGCCGTAATGAATTTATCCAATAAGGTTTGGATGATTTGATAGCCCACAATCTCTTTCTCAATAACCTCTCTGCTTTGGTAAATATTGTTTACGCTGATACTGATAATATCATCCATCTGCGCTTTATATTTACTTTTATCAGTTAAAGCATAAGGGAATTTGCCTTTTAAAATGGCTTCTTCATTATCGATAAAGACCTTTACAGCATCATTAATTAAACTACCAATTGCTAGAGCACGCAAATAACTGATGCGATCCTCTTTGGTAGTCAGCGTTTTATATTTGGATGTATCAATACTGTCTTTTACCAACTTAATTAAATACTCTAAGGCAAAATCTTCAGAAACCAACCCAAGATTAATTCCGTCTTCAAAATCTATAATAGTATAGCAAATGTCATCAGCTGCTTCTACTAAATATGCCAAAGGATGTCGTTCAAAACCGATATCGTCTCCTGTTTTATTTGGAATCAACCCCATGTCGTTCGCCGCTTCCTGAAAGAATTTTTTGTCGGTTTGGAAGAACCCGTATTTTTTATCGGCTATACCTTTTGTTGGTTTTTTAGGTAAGCTTTCCTTCGGGTATTTCATGAAAGCCCCTAAGGTTGCATAGGAAATACGTAGCCCCCCTTCAATTCCGGGACGGCTTGCAGTAAGAACTGAAAAACCATTAGCATTCCCCTCAAAATCGACCAAATCTTGCCACTCCTTCTTAGCTAATTGACCTTTGTATTGTTTTCCTTTTCCAATAGAAAAATACTCGCCTATAGCTTTCTCACCTGAATGTCCAAACGGAGGATTCCCTATATCGTGTGCCAGTGATGCTGCTGCAACGATAGCACCAAAATCATTCATATGAAAACCGTGAACTTCTTTCAAATGCGGGTATTTCTGAAGGATTTTCTTTCCAACCAATCTTCCTAAAGAACGTCCCACCACTGAAACTTCTAAACTGTGGGTCAATCTGCTATGCACAAAATCTGTTTTGGATAGTGGAATAACCTGGGTCTTATCCTGCAAACTTCTGAAAGCGGCAGAGAAAATAATACGGTCATAATCCACTTCAAACCCCAGTCGGGTGTCATCTTGTTCTATACGTAATCGCTTGCTTGTGTCGCCTTGACGTCTTAATGATAAGAGTTGTTCCCAGTTCATGGTATGATATTAGAAGAGTTGGATTATACCACAAATATAAAGAAATAGGTATAACTTAAATGGCTTTATATTGATTTCTGATTTTATCAACAAAAACGAATGCGCCATCATCAACTGCAAAATTCGTAGTAAAACAAACCACTTATAAGAAAACGAACCGTATTTTTACACCAGAAAATGAACTTTAAAAATGCCTGAAAAAATAATCATACTAGGAGCTGGATTAAGCGGGTTATTAGCCGCCTATCGTTTACAAAACAAAGGTTTTGAAATAGAAATCATTGAAGCTCGAGATCGCATTGGCGGACGTATTCACACTATCACTTCTGATATGGGTCAGGTCGAAATGGGAGCTACTTGGTTTAACGATATTCATGTTAATTTCAGGACGCTTTTAAGTGAGTTGGGCCTAGAATATTTTGAACAGTTCATGACAGGAACATCATATTATGAAGCCTTTTCAGCTGCTCCAGCACAAGAAATCCAGATTCCACAAAACAGTCCAAGTTACAGAGTCGCGGGCGGTACAGCCAAACTCATTGAAACTCTGAAAAATAAATTAATTAATGTTCCTATTCACTTAAACGAACCCGTTTTAAGCCTGAATTTTGAAAACAGAAAAATCCAAATCAACACTAAAAACAAATCTTTCCTAGCTGACTATGTGATTTCGACATTACCACAGGCTTTGTTTACAAATGATATTGTAGTCAGCCCTGTACTCCCAAAAAAACTGAGAAATATTGCCCAGAAAACACATACCTGGATGCAGGACTCCATTAAGGTCGCCTTTGTATATGCAAAACCTTTCTGGCGTAACAAGAACTATTCAGGCACTTTATTTAGCAATGTAGGCCCAATAACAGAGTTTTATGATCAATCGAATTTCGAAGTAGATAAATTTTCACTTTGCGGTTTTATCAGTTCTGGAATGGAAATGTATTCTCAAAAAGAGCGATTAGAAAAAGTAAAAATACAATTAGAAAAGACTTTTGGTCAAGAAGCACTAAGCTTTACGTCTTATTACGAGACTATTTGGGCAAAAGAAAAACAAACCAAAAGTTCCATGCAAATTGATTTTATGTACCCGCATCAAAATAACGGACATCCTATATTTAGGGAATCTTATTGTAACAAACGCTTGTTTTTCACAGGAACAGAAACTGCCAATCAACATCCTGGCTATATGGAAGGCGCAGTAATTGCTGCCGAAAATACAGTCAAAGCTATTTTAAAAACAAATCAATTTTTAAGATCATGAAAAAAATTATCAAAATATCAGCTTTCATTATTCTTATCCTTATAAGTATACTCTTTGGATTCCTGTACATTGTCAGCGAGCCATTGCCTGTGGGACAAAAAGGAATAAAAGCGGAAGAACTTACTGATAAAATTCAACTGGCTATCAATCAAAAAGCCTGGGATAGCACCGCTACTGTTTCTTTTAGCTTTAGAGGAAGCCATCATTATCTATGGGATAAAAAACGCAATCTTGTACAAGTTCAATGGGACGGCAAAAAAGTCCAATACGATACACAAACTCTCGAGGGTAGAGCCTACGATAATGACACAGAACTCAGCGATCCGAAAAAAATAGCTGCTATAAAAAAAGCAAACGATTACTTTAACAATGATTCATTCTGGCTTATCGCGCCTTTCAAATTACGAGATGCTGGTACTACGAGAAGTATCGTGATGCAGGATAATCAAGAAGCGTTATTGATCACCTACGCTTCTGGAGGAAGTACACCTGGAGATTCCTATGTGTGGTTCGTAGACCAAAATTACATGCCAAAAGCTTGGCGCATGTGGGTTAGTATTATTCCTGTAGGCGGACTGGAAACAACTTGGGAAAATTGGAAAATATTTCAAAACAATCTAAAAATTGCAACAAGCCATAAAGGCTTAATTGATTTAAAACTGGAAGATGTTAAGACAGGACAATCAATCGAAGAAATTAATAATGGGATAGATCCGTTTACTGATTTATAAGTCTTAGGAATACTAGTGGTTCAAAAATAAATATCTACTGTTTAATTTTTTGACGTTTTAAATGAAAAAAATCTAAAAATTCAATGCGGTACTATGCTTAATTTCGCCCATTACGAAAACAGTTTGGGTGTTACCAATATTTTCAATCGTAGACAATTTATTCATTACAAAATCTTGATAGCTATCCATATCTTTGACTAATATTTTCAACATAAAATCATAATCTCCTGCAATATTGTAAGATTCTATAATTTCAGGAAGCGCTACAATATCTTTTACAAAATTGCTTCCTACATTCCTTGCGTGCTCTTTTAATCGCACATTACAAAAAACAATCATTCCAAGATTCATCTTTTTCTTATCCAATAAAGCGACATATTTTAATATGTACCCTTCTCTTTCCAACCTCTTTATACGTTCATAAATGGGAGTTGCTGTTAAAAACAGCTTGCTTGCCAAATCCTTTATATTAATATTTGAGTCTTCTTGAAGGTGTCTGAGGATCTGTAAGTCGGTTGAATCTAAATTTTCCATGGTGAATTTTACTGCTAAACATATTTTTTCTAATACTGTACAAAATAAATTACTGCACAAACAATACAACATAAGTATTATTACTTAAGTACTGTGCGAAAATAAGTAATTAATGCTAAGCCTTATAACTTTGCCTAGAAAAAAACACTAAAATGAAAACGAACAATTTAGGTTATCCAAGAATAGGTAGCGACAGAGAGTTAAAAAAAGCTAACGAACAATATTGGTCAGGTAAAATTTCTGCTGACAACCTTCTAACAATTGGAAAAAATATTCGAAAAGAAAACTGGGCTCTTCAATTTAATGCTGGAATTGATTTAATTCCATCAAATGACTTCTCTTTTTATGATCAAGTACTTGACTTATCCTTAACTCTTGGAGTTATTCCAGAGCACTATCAGGCCTTCGCCAAACAGAATACAGTTCTCGATTTATATTTTGCAATGGCAAGGGGCGCTCAAAAGGAGGGTCAAGATGTTATAGCTATGGAAATGACTAAATGGTTTGACACTAATTACCATTATATCGTACCTGAATTCACAAAAGATCAAGATTTCAGTTTGTTTTCGGAAAAAATAATTGACGAATACATCGAAGCAAAAGAAGCTGGGTTTCAAACAAAACCTCTAATTATAGGGCCCGTTTCTTACTTACTTTTAGGAAAAGAAAAGCAAGAAGGTTTTCATAGAATCGAGCTCATAAACAAACTACTTCCTATTTATTTTGAAATTTTAAAAAAACTACAGGATGAAAACGTAGAATACGTACAGTTTGATGAACCATTTTTAGCCTTAAATCTTACAGATGTTGAAAGAGCTGCATTACTGTACACGTATAAAGAAATCAATGAAAAATTCCCTGATATCAAAATTATTCTTGCCAACTACTTTGACTGTTTTGGTGAAAATTTGGAAACAGCCTTATCTCTTCCTGTACACACCTTACATTTAGATTTAGTACGTTGCCATTTACAACTAGACGATATTCTGGAGTCTAATTTACTTTCAAATAGCACCTCTCTGTCACTTGGAGTTGTCGATGGAAGAAATATCTGGAAAAATGATTTCAAAAAATCATTGGCACTGATCCAAAAAGCAACGAATGCCTTAGGAACTGAACGTATTCTTATTGCTCCATCTTGTTCTTTAATTCATTCTCCTTGCGACTTGGATTTAGAAACCAATGAAGAAACACTAACTCCGGAAATTAAGCAATGGTTGGCTTTTGCCAAACAAAAAATAGAAGAGGTCGTTGTTCTTCGAAATTTAGCTTCAAATGAAATTACCGAGAATGATCAAGCACAATTTGAAGCCAACACTCTTGCAAATACCAATAGAAAAAAAGCGACAATTATTCACAATGTGGAAGTAAAAAATAGAGTTGCTCGTATTGTTGAAAAAGATTCTCAAAGACAAAACCCTTTTTTGATTCGAAGACAAAAGCAAATTGATATACTTAAACTCCCTTTGTTCCCTACAACAACTATTGGTTCATTTCCGCAAACGGCAGAAGTTCGTAGCTGGAGAGCAAGGTTTAAAAAAGGGGAGTTATCCCAAACGGTATATGACAACCTACTTAAGAAAGAAACCGAAGAAACGATTCGCTTTCAGGAAGAATCTGGCATTGACGTTCTAGTTCATGGTGAATTTGAACGTAATGACATGGTAGAATATTTTGGAGAACAACTGGACGGATTCGCTTTTACAAAAAATGGCTGGGTACAAAGTTACGGCAGTCGTTGTGTAAAACCTCCAGTTATTTATGGTGATGTATCACGCCCAAAAGCAATGACAGTAAAATGGGCCGAATTTGCACAATCGCTTACTCCAAAATGGGTTAAAGGAATGCTCACAGGTCCTGTGACAATCTTACAATGGTCGTTTGTACGGGATGACCAACCACGCTCAGAAACCTGTACACAAATCGCATTGGCCATTAGAGACGAAGTAGTAGACCTAGAAAAAGCAGGAATTAAAATCATTCAAATTGACGAGCCCGCCATAAGAGAAGGATTACCGTTGCGCAAAGAAGAATGGGCAACGTATTTAGACTGGGCTATAAAAGCGTTTAAAATTTCTGCGAGTGGCGTTAGTGACGACACTCAAATTCACACTCACATGTGCTATAGTGAATTCAATGATATTATTCAGAATATTGCTGACATGGATGCCGATGTGATTACCATTGAATGTTCACGTTCACAAATGGAACTACTAGATGCCTTTGCTGATTTTAAATACCCAAACGAAATAGGGCCTGGAGTCTATGACATTCACTCGCCACGTGTTCCTACTAGTACAGAAATAATTGCATTATTAGAAAAAGCAGCTGCTGTGATTCCAATAGATCAATTGTGGGTAAATCCAGATTGTGGGTTAAAAACTCGTCATTGGGATGAAACTAAAAAGGCATTGATAGCAATGGTAAACGCAGCGCAACAAATGCGAAATACTATTACCAGTGCCACAACATTATAATTGCAAACTAAAAAACCTAGTGTATCTAGTATCCGCTAGGTTTTTTTATCCTTCTGCTCTCCCAAATTCTTCAGGATGCTGAAAGTAGTGTATACTTTTAGCTAATTTCTTTCTACTAACTACATAAGTTCCTGAAAGACTATCATGCCAGCCTCTGGAAATCTCTCCTAAATAGGACAAGGCTTCAAAAATAATAAACCGACTTAAGGTTCTGATCAAAATCATTTTGACCGTAGGTTTTGCACCATCCTTTTTAACAACAACAGTTCGCGTAATCAATTTCGCTAGTGTTCTAGAGAAATATACCTCAGTCAAAAAGTAATACAAAAACAGTATTAGCAATCCATATGCAATAATTTCTACAAAATTCATGTTTTCAACCCAGCTAGAAACAGTAAAGTTATTTGTTGCTTCGCCTATTAGAACAATAGTCGTTCCTGTACTCAAAATTAGAATATAGATAAAGAGCGAATCAATTATTAGGTTTGTAAAGCGTTGTCCTTGTGAAGCGAGTACATTCTCTGTAATTGTAAATTCTTTGCTTTTCATATTTCCTGTTTTTAATATTAAAAAGTGCCCTTAAATAACTACAACCTACTCAAATATAGTGATTTATTCTTATATTATTATTAAGAGCATTCAATATTATACTGCTTTGCAATTGTCTTTTGACATTTAAAGCTGTTAAAGTCCCAGTCAATATGACATCCCAAAAATTAATTATCACACCAATTCCCTAGCCCCGATTGAAAAGGAAATCCTTTCTATTACTGAACTTTTTTTAGGAATAGAAAGATTGAAATAGAAAGCGGGAAATAGCTCCAAAAAAAAACAGCTACCAAAAATTGATAGCTGTTTATTCTTTACTCCTTATTCTATTTTCTAATTAAGACCCACACATTTCGCAGTCATCTGGACCCGCATTTTTAGCCAGTTCAAGCATCGCTCTGTATTCCTCTCCATTTATTGCAACGGGCTCAACAGCTTCAACTGCTACAGTAGCAGCAGCAACTTGTGATTTCACCTCTATCGGCTCCGCTTTTTTATCATTATTCAAGGTAAACTTGATCGCATCTACCGCAGCTTTTGTTCTCAAGTAATACATTCCCGTTTTCAATCCAGATTGCCATGCATAAAAATGCATTGAGGTCAATTTTGCATAATTAGCATTTTGCATGAACAAGTTCAATGATTGCGATTGATCTACAAAATAACCACGTTGACGTGACATATCTATAATGTCTTTCATCGACATTTCCCAAACTGTTTTATACAATTCCTTCAAGTCTTGTGGAATATCTAGATCCTGAACAGATCCGTTATTACGCATCAATTCTTGTTTCATAGTCTCGTTCCAAAGCCCAAGCTCTACTAAATCGCGTAGTAAATGCTTGTTCACCACAATGAATTCACCTGAAAGAACTCTTCGTGTGTAAATATTAGATGTGTAAGGTTCGAATGCTTCGTTGTTACCCAAAATTTGAGATGTTGAAGCAGTTGGCATTGGCGCAACTAATAAGGAGTTACGAACACCGTGTTCCATCACTTCTTTTCTTAACGAAGCCCAGTCCCAACGACCAGACAACTCCTCATCTTTCATTCCCCACAAATTGTATTGGAATTCCCCTTGCGACATTGGCGATCCTTCGAATGAAGAATATGGACCTTCTTCTTTGGCTAATTCCATAGAAGCGGTCACGGCAGCAAAGTATAGTGTTTCAAAAATCTCTTGATTCAGTTTTTTAGCGGCATCAGATGTAAAAGGCAAACGCAACATGATGAAAGCGTCCGCTAACCCTTGTACACCTAGACCAATTGGTCTGTGTCGCAAATTTGAGTTTTCGGCCTCTTTTACCGGATAGTAATTTCTATCAATAACTTTATTTAAGTTTCTTGTTACTCGTTTAGTAACAGCATAAAGCGACTCATGGTCAAATTTATCGTTATCAACGAACATTGGTAACGACAATGAAGCTAGGTTACAAACCGCTACTTCATCAGGAGAAGTGTACTCCATGATTTCAGTACACAAGTTAGACGAACGAATCGTTCCTAAATTCTTTTGATTTGATTTACGGTTAACCGCATCTTTATATAACATGTATGGTGTTCCAGTTTCAATTTGAGATTCTAGAATTTTCTCCCACAACTCATGTGCTTTGATGGTTTTTCTACCTTTACCGGCTTTTTCATAGTCAGTGTACATTTTCTCAAATTCCTCACCATAAACGTCATATAAACCAGGGCATTCGTTAGGACACATTAAGGTCCAATTCCCGGCTTCCTGAACGCGTTTCATGAATAAGTCTGAAGTCCACATGGCAAAGAATAAATCTCTAGCACGCATTTCTTCTTTTCCTGTATTCTTTTTCAAGTCTAAGAAATCAAAAATGTCCGCATGCCAAGTTTCGATATAAATTGCGAAACTTCCTTTACGTTTTCCTCCACCTTGATCTACATAACGAGCGGTGTCATTAAAGACTCTCAACATAGGAACAATACCATTTGATGTTCCATTGGTGCCACGTATGTAAGAACCTGTTGCACGAACATTGTGAATAGAAAGTCCTACTCCACCTGCTGATTGAGAGATTTTTGCCGTTTGTTTCAACGTATCATATATCCCGTCAATACTATCATCTTGCATAGCCAAAAGGAAACAAGAAGACATTTGAGGTTTTGGTGTTCCTGCATTAAATAATGTAGGCGTAGCATGTGTAAAGAACTTTTTAGACATCAGGTCGTAGGTCTCTAAAACCGACTCTAAATCATCCAAGTGAATCCCTACAGAAACACGCATTAACATATGCTGGGGTCTCTCCACAATTTTTCCGTTTATCTTAAGCAAATAAGAACGTTCTAATGTTTTAAAACCAAAATAATCGTAGTTAAAATCCCTATTGTATATGATATGAGAATCTAGAAATTCAGCATTCTCCTGAATCACTTTATGCACTTCTTCTGAAAGTAATGGCGCTTCTTGGCCATTTCTTGGATTTACATAGTGAAACATCTCGTTCATCGTTTCCGAGAACAATTTAGTGGTATTTGAATGTAAGTTTGAAATTGCTATCCGAGCAGCTAATTGTGCATAATCTGGATGTGCAATAGTCATAGATGCGGCAGTTTCTGCGGCAAGACTGTCTAATTCAGATGTCGAAACACCGTCATACAGGCCTTCAATCACACGCATCGCCACTTTTACTGGATCAACTAATTCGTTCAAACCGTAACACAGCTTTTTTATTCTATCAGTAATCTTATCAAACATTACAGGCTCCTTATGGCCATCTCTCTTTACTACATACATAAGCTTACTTTTTTTATTATTGAAAAATTTAAATGTTGAAAAATGAATTCTAATATTCAAACACTGTGTTTTCTTTATTTGTGCTGACTTCCGTTTCAGCAGCTGTTCCAGCTATCTGCTACAATCTTTTACTGTAATTTGTCGTCGATCTAAAAATCGGCATCAAATGAAATTTTTTGGGATCCTTCCTCGGTTTTCATCACACCTGCTTTTTGATATTCTGCCACTTTCTTTTCAAAGAAATTTGTTTTCCCTTGCAACGAAATCATATCCATGAAATCGAAAGGGTTTATTGTGTTGTATTCTCTTTCGCAACCTAATTCCACTAACAATCTATCCGCAACAAACTCTAAATACTGTGTCATCAAAACCGCATTCATACCAATCAAACTTACCGGAAGTGATTCTGTTATAAATTCTCTTTCGATATTTAAAGCATCAACGATTATGCTTCTGATTCTATCTGTAGGTACTTTATTTATCAAGTGGTGGTTATGCAAATGAACTGCAAAATCACAATGAACTCCTTCGTCGCGAGAAATCAATTCATTTGAGAATGTAAGTCCCGGCATTAATCCACGTTTTTTCAACCAGTAAATAGAACAAAAAGCTCCCGAGAAGAAAATTCCTTCCACGGCTGCAAAAGCGATCAATCTCTCAGCAAACGAATCTGATTCGATCCATTGTAGAGCCCAATCTGCTTTTTTCTTGATGGCTGGAAACACTTCTAATGCATTAAACAATTGATCTTTTTCAGCATCATCTTTCACATAAGTGTCAATCAATAATGAGTAAGTCTCACTATGAATATTCTCCATCATTATTTGAAAACCATAAAAGAATTTAGCTTCAGCATACTGCACTTCGTTTACAAAATTTTCAGCCAAATTTTCGTTTACAATCCCGTCTGAAGCTGCAAAAAACGCAAGAATGTGTTTCACGAAATACCTTTCATCATCATTCAGTTTATTATTCCAGTCATTCAAATCCTGAGACAAATCGATTTCCTCAGCAGTCCAGAAACTAGCCTCCATTTTCTTATACCATTCCCATATGTCATGGTGCTTAATAGGGAAAATTACGAAACGATTTTTATTTTCTTGTAATATTGGTTCAATTTGCGTCATTGCTGTTGTTGTTTTTTTGAAATTTTAACGAAATTTTATGCATTCTGTGGATTACAAAGATTGTAAAATATTACGGTTATTAAAAGCCAAACTTATCCACAATCGGTCATAGTTTTTAACAATGTGAAAAAATACGAAGGATTTTAACTAATATATAACAAGCTGTAATCCAGTATTTTAAATTTTATAAAAGTAGCTAAAGCACTGTAAAATATAGGATTTTAAAAACTAGGAACAAAAATAACGCCCATTAGTCGAGACCTATTTTGCTCTCTCCTCAGCTACCTTTTCAAGTTCCAAATACCAATCCTCACCAAATTTTCTGATCAGTGCCTCTTTAACGAATTTGTACACGGGAACTTCTAGTTCCTGTCCTAAGGAACAGGCTGGATCACAAATGTCCCATTTGTCATAATTGACTGCAGCAAACTCTGTAAAATCTTTTACACGGATGGGATACAAATGACAAGAAACAGGTTTTTTCCAGTCAATTGCCCCTTGATTGTAGGCTTGTTCTATACCACATAAAGCTGTTTTTCCATCAAAAATAGAGTAGGCACAATCTTTATTATTAATTAGCGGTGTTTCAAGTTCGCCGTCCGTTCCTTTCACCCAAGACCCCTGAGCTTCGATTGCTGCGATTCCTTGCTTGCGTAGAAATGGTTTTACTTTTGGATATATTTCCTCCATAATTTTGGTCTCCTCTACACTTAGTGGTGCTCCGGCATCGCCATCTACACAACAAGCCCCTTTACAGGCTGATAGATTACAAACAAAATCTTTATCTAATATATCTTCTGAGACGATGGTTTTTCCTAATTGAAACATTGCTATGGGTACTGTGATTATAAAGCGCAAAGATAGTCAAACTGAGATAAAACGTCCTGATTAAATATTGGTTTTAACACAACCCTAATACAAAACGCAAACGAGTTGATTTAAAAAAATGAATGTGATAAAACCTTAAATTAGAAGGCTTAATAAAGCTCAGTTTAAACCTCAATCCCACTGAATCGTTTACCTTTGCAAAAAATTAAAAATGATATCACAAATAGACATAAGAGAGATTGTTACCGTTGGAATGGTGCTTTTTGCCGTAATTGACATTTTAGGAAGCATACCTATTATTGTTGATTTGAGAAGTAAAGTAGGACACATCCAGTCTGAAAAAGCTAGTATTGTAGCTATGATCATAATGGTCCTGTTTCTTTTTATTGGAGAGGAATTGTTAAACATAATTGGAATTGACGTCAATTCTTTTGCGGTTGCTGGAGCTTTTGTTCTGTTTTTCCTAGCGCTAGAGATGATTTTGGGTATTCGTTTATATAAAGAAGAAGAGTCTGAAACAGCTTCTATCGTTCCAATTGCTTTCCCTTTAATTGCGGGCGCAGGAACAATGACTACTTTGCTATCCTTAAAATCGCAATACCATACCATTAATATAATTATTGCCATCCTGCTTAATATGATTTTAGTTTACCTTGTATTAAAATCATCTTCAAAAATCGAAAAAATGCTCGGATCTTCAGGCTTAGGAATCATCCGAAAAGTTTTTGGAGTTATATTACTTGCAATCGCTGTTAAATTATTCGCAGCTAATGTTAAAGGTTTGTTTGTCTAATCTTTTTTTTTATAGATTTGTGAAGTAATATGATCTGTAAAACAATCTGACTTTTATCAAAATCTATTTAAAACAAAAGATTTCCATAATTCATTTTTAAAATACAGAAAAAAAAAAACCTTATGAAAATATTCACCAACATCTTAGTATTTCTGGCATTGGCGCTTATTGTCTTTAATATCACTTTGTTAGACTTCAAACATCCATTTCAAGGGGATAGCGTCGTTGCTTTTATTGGAATTGCCGCATCATTCTGCGCAGTGTTAATCCTGTTAATTTTTAGACTGTCCAAAAAAATTGAAGAAAAACTAAAGGACTAATGCAACTCTGTTTGATATCTTATATCGGGGAGGGATTTCTTCTGTTTCATACCCGCTTATGCTAGGACCTTCAGAAGATAAAGCTTTTGTATCCGAAAAAAAGTTGAGACATTTACGATCAATAAGCGTCTATTCTATAGGACTCTGTTTTTAAGCAATCCGTATTGGAGCGCTCCAAGCACCATAGTTCTCAACTATTAAAGGAAAGCACTTGCCAAATGTTTACATGCAGCTTAGGCAAATTCCAGACGAAAGAGCGCACAAAAACCGAAGGTAGCTTTCCTAAATTTACCATCAACAAGAATGGATCTAATCTAAAATAATCGCTCTGAGTATTGCTGCTTTAAGTACATTTTCCGTTGAAGAGCACGTGCAATATAAGAACCCCAACAAAAATCAATACAGCAGAAGCAAAGTGTTCAATTGCGAAAGCTAGACCACAAAGTGGCTGAATGGATTATGAGGATATTACTCCTGTAGGCTTAACGAGTCAACTGACTAATAGAGCGTCCACAAGTCGCACAGCCGTCATTAAAGAAACTTCCCTTTTATGAAATGATTCTCCCACCAGCATTGCTTAATATAGCATTAGAAAAATAGAAGCTCTTGTATTAAAAAATTAATGCTAGATTTACCTTTTTATAAATCATCGTTATGTTTTCATTTCTACTTGGATTAATCAGACTTATAATTTTCATTCTATATGTTTCTTTTTTTTCATTAAGCTTCTATTTGGTAAGTTTTTTTTGGAATGAAGAAACTACAAGACGAAACGCTCTTTTACTTCGTGATTTTATACTAAAAATAACAAATCGAATTTTAGGAATTCGCAGTGTTATATACGGAGAGCTACCCAAAGCTCAAGGATTAATCATTGCTAATCACCGTTCTTATTTCGATCCAATACTTATTGTTACCCACCTTAATGCTTTTCCTGTAGGCAAGAAAGAAGTAGCATCCTGGCCTATTATCGGTTATCTTTGTAAAATATCAGGTGTTGTTTTCGTAGATAGAAAATGTCAAGATAGCAGACAAAAGACCTGTGAAGGGATAAAAGAAATCATCAATAACGGCAACTCCGTAATAAACTTCCCTGAGGGTACAACTCATGTTTTACCCACGACAGTAGCATTTAATTACGGTTCGTTTAGAACTGCTACTCAAATAGAAGCAGCTATAATTCCTGTTGCTATTGATTACAAAGTAATATCAGACGCTTTTGTAAATGACGATACCTTTATCCCTCATTTTTTAAAATGTTTTGGAAAACGGACTACCGAAATAAAAATTACTTATTTCCCACCACTATATTCTGAAGATGCAGAATATTTATTAAAGACTTCTAAAGACATGATTGACAAAGAACTTATTCGTTTCAGGAAAGACTGGGATAACGAAAAATAAAAAATATTTTTAATACCCTGCCTTTTCGCTTTTGTTATTTAATATTGCTTTAATCATTGCGTCTCCCTTTAGGAGAATTTCATAATATTTATCTTCTCCATATAACTGTCGGGCGAACTCGGCCATGAGGTACCGCTTCACCATTGTCTTGCTACTTGTCAACTTTATGTCTAATCCGTTTTTATTTAGCTGTTCCTGAAAATGCTTAAAATATAAATTGGTAGCATTCATTTTAGAAACAAAACCTTCAAATGAAAGCTTTTTAAAAACACTTCTATCACTGTCCAATTGTTCAAAAACAAAATTACCAACAATACCAGATTGCATTAAATAAAGGACATTTTCATTACCGTCCTCTACTCCAAGCGGTATGAAAATATCGGGGACGATGCCTCCACCTCCATATACAATTTTTCCTTTTTGGGTTTTGTATTTCAAGCTATCCACTACTTTTATACTATCTTTTTCATAAAGCTCTCCTTTTTCAAAACGAGATTCTGATTCTTTAAAATATTCTTCATTTCCGTTGGAATAAGGTTTTTGAATGGATCGCCCTGTAGGTGTATAATATCTAGCAACGGTCAATCGCACTGAGGAGCCATCAGCAAAATCCATTTCGCGTTGCACTAGCCCTTTGCCAAAAGAACGGCGACCCATAATAATTCCTCTATCATTATCTTGAATGGCACCAGCAAGAATTTCGCTAGCAGACGCACTATTTTCATTGATTAATACAAACACGCCTCCGTTCTCGAAATTACCTTTTTTAGTAGCAAAGGTCTTTTTTATATTGCCACTTTTGTTTTTGGTAAAAACGATTAATTGTTTGTCTTTTAACAACTCATCAGCAATGTCAATGGCTTCTTCCATATAACCACCACCATTATCCCTGAGATCAATAACCAGTACTTTTGCCCCCTCTTTTTTTAATTTGGTCAGCCCTGTCTTAAACTCTTCAAATGTCGTTTCAGCAAATCGGTTGATTTTTACGTAGCCCGTGACGTCATCTAACAGCATCGCAACATCCACGCTCTTTAAAGGAATAACATCCCTTTTAACTTTTACTTTTATTCTTTTCCGTTCTGATTTTCTGTAAATAGTTAGTTCAACAACAGAGCCTTGTTCCCCTTTTAACTTAGAAAATAAACTATCGCTAGGCAACTTACGTCCAAAAAGCTTTATCTTTCCCGCGTATAAAATTCTGTCCCCTGACTTAATCCCCGCCCTTGCAGAAGGACCGTTTTCAACTGGTTTTATGATAGCTACAGAATCATTGTACATATAAAAATTAATTCCAATTCCCACAAAATCGCCTTTCATGTTTTCAGCAACTTGCGCCTGCTCACTTGGCGGCATATAAACAGAATGAGGGTCTAGTTGTCCTAAAATATTATCGACAGTTATGTTTACGATAGAATCCGTATCAACATCATCTACATATTCATTATCAATAAAGTCAATCAGTTTACTGAGTTTTGTTTTTGAAGTATCACTTGCTGAAAAGTAATTTTCGTTAGACGAGCTCAAAAGCACCCCTAGCAAAACCCCTAACGCAAGAGTGGCTACAAGTAGTAAAGGAAGGTATTTAATATTCTTTTTCATTTATTCTTCTAGCGCCGGGATGTGCTCAACAATCACTCCCGCTTTTAATAAAAACTGAATTCCGGAATCATCACGGTATCCCTTATGGTACACTACTCTTTTTATTCCGGATTGGTGTATTAATTTACTACATTCTTTGCATGGTGAAAGAGTAATATACAAAGTTGCCCCTTCACAAGACTGAGTGGATCTAGCTACTTTTAGTATTGCATTCGCCTCCGCATGTAAAACATCCCAACGCGTTAACCCTTCTTCATCCTCACAGCAGTTTTCAAAACCAGAAGGCGTTCCATTATAACCATCCGAAATTATCATTCGATCACGAACAATTATCGCACCCACTTGTCTCCGTTTGCAATACGATAAAAGCCCCCATTCCGTGGCAATTCTAAGGTATGCTTTGTCGTATTTATTCAACTTTTTTGTCTCCATTTTTATCTTATCCAAATTTCATTTCCTAACACCATTGGCAACACCACGCCTATAACGAACGCCGAAAAAACCAAAACCCAATCCCTTCTTGAGAACCTAAAAACGGTCTGTACAATATACGACAAAATCAAAACAATAAAAACTACAACAATTTGCGCAGCTTCAATTCCTAATGCGAATTCAGACAAAGGCAATAATTTAGATACAGCGCTTCCGCCTAGAATTGATTTGAAGTAGTTTGAAAAACCCAACCCATGTATTATACCAAAAAACAGGGTAATAAAAAAAATTAAGTTCAATCCCTCTTTTTTATTTGATCTGCCAGCAGTTAAAAGGTTATAAAATGCGGTTATCAAAATGGTTATCGGAATTAATAATTCTACGACGCTCACTTTGATTGCTATAATCCCAAAAACAGAAAGCACTAAAGCCATTGTATGACCTATCGTAAAAAGCGATACTAAGAGCACTATTCTCTTCCAGTCTTTGAAAGAAAACGGAATAGCCAATGCGATTAAGAACAGAACATGATCATAAGAGTATACGTCTAAAACATGCTTTAATCCTATTTGAAAATAAATCCAAAACTGTGACATAGCTTAAATAATTTAATTGGTAAAGGGTTTGTAAATTTACGATTAATTTTGAAAATGACTGAATTGAACCGGCAAATCATCTACAATTTCATTAAAAATAATGCTACTCAAAGAAAATCTAAAAAGAAAATTAATATTTTAAAAATTGAATTATCTTTGCTCCGTATAAATAAAAAATTAACTATGTCATTTTCAGATTTATTTGATAGCGAATTCAAACAAAGGAATAAGGGTCACTTTTCTTCTATTGTAAGATTAGCATTAGCAGACGGGATTTTCGCCCCCGAAGAAAAAGAGTTTTTAGACAAATTAGCTATTAGACTGGAAATATCTCTGGCAGAATATGAAGAAATTCTAGAGAACCCTACAAGGTACCCGATCAATCCTCCTTACTTAAACTCTCAAAGGATTGAGCGCTTATTTGATTTGGCTCGAATTGTCAATGTAGACCATCAGCTAGGTGATAATCAAGAAGTTATGTTAAAAAAGCTTAGCTTAGGCATTGGTTTTACATCAGAAAATGTAAATACAGTTGTCTCTAAAGCTCTCTCATTAGCAGACGAAAAAGCAGACTTAGAGACTTTTATATTAGAAATAGAAAAGGTAGAAAAATAGAATTAATAAAAACAAAGAAAGCTTCCGTAGTTAGCGGAAGCTTTTTTTATGCTTTTTAGTATTTGCTTAATTTCGCCTCATACATAAATTCTTCTGCTTTCTCTACCATGTTATAACTACCACAGAAAAACGGCACACGTTCGTGTAGTTCTGTTGGTTTAATTTCCATTATTCTACCAAAACCATCAGACGCTTTTCCTCCGGCCTGCTCTACAATGAATGCCATTGGATTGCATTCGTACAATAATCGTAACTTCCCCTTTGGCGATTTAGAACTTGTTGGATAAATATAAATACCTCCTTTTATCATATTTCTATGAATGTCAGAGACTAAACTTCCTATATAACGGGAAGTATACGGTCTGTCACCTTCTTCCGATTGACAGTACTTAAGATAATTTTTAACACCTTGAGGAAAATGAATATAGTTCCCCTCATTAATAGAGTAAATATTCCCATCTTCGGAGAACTTCATGTTTGGATGTGACAAATAAAAGGTTCCGATTGCTGGGTTTAACGTAAAACCGTTAACTCCATAACCTGTTGTATAAACAATCATAGTCGACGTCCCGTAAATCACATATCCAGCAGCAACTTGATTTGTACCTGGCTGCAAGAAATCTTCAATTGTTACTGGAGTTCCTTCTGGCGTTATTCTTCTATAAACAGAGAAAATAGTCCCAACAGAGACGTTTACGTCAATATTTGACGAACCGTCTAGCGGATCCATTAAAACCACATACTTATTGTTGTGGCTATTATCGCTACCCTGCACAGTTATAAAATCGTCATTTTCCTCAGAAGCAATCCCACATACAATTTCACGGTTTATTAAAGTTTGAATAAAAACCTCATTGGCATAAACATCCATTTTTTGCTGGTCTTCTCCTTGAATGTTTTGCTCTCCTGCCGATCCCACGATGTCAACTAATCCAGCTTTGTTCACTTTATAATTGACCACCTTAGCTGCCAATCTGATTGAATTAATAATTCTGGATAATTCGCCAGACGAATATTGAAAGGCATTTTGGTTTTCAATGATAAATTCCCCTAAGGTCTTGTTGCGTTCTTCCATTACGAAATCGTTGTAGTTAGTTTAAGGCAACAAATATCGCTAATTTTGTGAAAATGGATTCAATAAAATTTACTTAGTTTGGCAGTATTGTATATTTGCTGACAAAAATAACTAGATTAGGAGTCGAAAAGCTCTATTTTGAGCATTTAAACCTTTAAAATTAGATTATATGAATATTCGAAGAGGAAAAGCAGAGGACATGAACGCAGTTTTAGAATTAATTCAAGAACTGGCGGATTATGAAAAAGAGCCCGATGCAGTTTTAGTAACAGTAGATGACTTGGTTCGGGACGGTTTTGGTTCCAATCCATTATTTCATGTTTTTGTGGCAGAAGTTGAATCAGAGATTGTAGGAATTGCATTGTATTATTATCGATATTCCACTTGGAAAGGAAAAATAATCCATCTGGAAGATTTAGTAGTAAAGCAAAAGATGAGAGGTACTGGATTAGGCTATGCTTTATATTCTGAGATCATCAAACAAGGTAAAAGGGACAATGTCCTCAGAATTGATTGGCACGTCCTTGACTGGAATACCCCCGCAATTGAATTCTACGAAAAGTCAGGCGCAAAAGTACTTAAAAACTGGTATCTGGCACAAATGGATGAGGAAGGAATCAATTATTTTGTAGATAATAGATTGAAATAAAGTTACAATATTATTTGTTTAAAAAATATGAGAGTATTCAAATTTGGAGGAGCGTCTGTAAAAGATGCTGAAGGGATTAGAAATGTTTACGAGGTTTTACAAAAAGTAGGTTTTGAAGATGTGCTGCTAGTAGTTTCCGCTATGGGGAAAACAACAAATGCCCTCGAAGCGGTCATCAAAGACTATTTTGACAAATCGTCCGCATTGCAATCGTCTGTTCAGGAAGTTAAAAAATACCATAACCAAATCTTATTGGACTTATTTGAAGACGAAAACAATGAGGCTTTCGTTGCGGTACAGTCCCATTTTTCAGATTTAGAATATTTCTTGGCCCATAACAAATCCCCAAACTATAATTTTGTGTACGATCAAATTGTAAGTTTTGGAGAATTGATTTCTACAACTATTTTGAGTCATTTCATGAACTTCATGAATATCAAAACACAATGGGTTGATGTTCGTAATTTCATCAAAACGAACTCGACCTATAGAGACGCCGAAGTAGATTGGGACTTAACACAAAAAAATATTTCAAAAAATATACAAAGAAAAATTTTAAACGTTACTCAAGGATTCTTAGGTTCTAACGAAAATAATTTTACAACTACCTTAGGTCGTGAAGGGTCTGACTATACTGCCGCCATCTTTGCTTATTGCTTGAACGCAGAAAGTGTAACGATCTGGAAAGATGTTCCCGGAGTCATGAATGCTGACCCAAGGTATTTTGAAAATGCGAGTTTACTGAATCAGATTTCTTATCGCGAAGCGATAGAATTAGCTTTTTACGGCGCAACAGTTATCCATCCAAAAACATTACAACCCTTACAAAAAAAGGAAATTCCATTGTATGTAAAATCCTTTATTAATCCTTTATTAAAAGGTACAAGCGTTTCTAAAGGAGTTGCACTAGAGCCTCATTTACCTTGCTTTATAGTAAAAAGAAACCAATTGTTAATTTCTCTCTCATCGATTGACTTCTCTTTCATAATGGAAGAGAATATTAGTGAAATCTTCTCCTTGTTTCATGAATTCAAAATAAAGGTAAATTTAATTCAGAACACCGCAATTAGTTTTGCCGTATGTGTAGAAGATAAATTTGATAATTTTAAAAGTTTGAATACCATATTATCAAAAAAATTCAAAGTTGACTTTAGTGAGAATGTGACTTTATATACCATTAGACATTTTAATGATACGGCCACACAAACGGTTGAACAAGGTAAAAAAGTGATTTTAAAACAAGTGAGCACGGAAACAATGCAAATCGTAACCAGTGACGACAAATAATAAAACTTTAATCGTTATTGTATCACAATCGCACTCAATAATATAGAATACACTACTTTTGAGATCTAGACGTTATTTTCTTTATGTTCAAAAAGGTATTGCTACTAGCGATGATTATTTGTTTTTCTGGGTTGCAAGCCCAAGAGAGTAAATCGTTATACAAAACAAAAAAAATTCTTGTTTCCAAGGACAGTATCCGTCTTGAAAACGAAAGTCTCAATTCTAGTTTTTTTAATTTGCTTGATGCTAATAACAATACTATTGACCCATCTCTCTATAACGTTGACTTTGAAACTGGCACCTTCGTTCTAAATGAAAAATTTCCCCTAACTTCAGATTCAATAACCGTCAAATACCTACAATTCCCCAGTTTCTTAACGAAAAAGTACCAAACTTACGATCCCAGCCGAATCGTCAGCACTGACATAAATGAAGAAAAGCTCTATCGAATCGTTGTCAACCCTACGCAAAAAAACATCCCGTTTGACGGACTAAGCACTTCCGGAAGCATTACGCGAGGCGTCACGGTAGGCAACAACCAAAACACAGTTTTAAACTCCAATCTAGACTTGCAAATCACTGGCAAGTTATCACAAAAAGTGAGTCTACGCGCTTCTTTACAAGACAGCAACATTCCATTACGGGATGGAGGCTACTCTCAAAAACTGGATCAATTTGACAATGTTTTCATGGAGCTTTTCAGCGACAAATGGAGCCTACGGGCAGGGGATGTGTTTCTTGAAAATCATAAACCGAATTTCTCGATTTTAACAAAAAGGTACAAGGGCTTTCCGCCAATTTCACTTTAGGAACCGATAACAACAAAACCGAGGTGCTTGCGGCTGCGGCTTTAGTAAGGGGCCAATACGCAAAGAGCAATTTCACTGGAATTGAAGGTAGCCAGCGTCCATATAAACTAAAAGGGACAAATGGCGAATTGTACGTCCTAGTTATATCTGGTTCTGAACGAGTTTACGTAAATGGGCTTCTTTTAAAAAGAGGAGAAAACAACGATTATACAATCGACTACAACGCCGGAGAAATCACATTTACTCCACTGTTTACAATCAGCTCCGAAATGCGAATTGCAATAGAATATCAATACTCGGATAGAAATTATACCCGCTTTGTAAGCTACGCCGGAGCAACTCATAAAAATGAAAGATGGAGTTTTGGAAGTTACCTATATTCTGAAAATGATATAAAGAACCAACCACTCCAACAAAGTCTTACTGAAGAACAAGCCCAAATTTTAGTAGGTGCTGGAGACAATCCAGAATTAATGGTAGCGCCTTCCGCATACGTGGATTCCTATTCTGACAATAAAGTGTTGTATAAAAAAACTATTATTAATACAGTTACAGTATTTGAATATTCTAATGACTCACAACAAGAACTGTTTAATGTCCGCTTTACTCCAATTGGATCTGAAAAAGGCAATTACATACTGAAAAACGCTTCTGGCATCACTCGAATATATGAATATGTCGAACCCATCAACGGAATTCCGCAAGGAGGTTATGAACCAGTTATTCAATTGGTTTCTCCCACCAAAATTCAAATCGCCACATTTTTAGGAAATTATAGTCCCTCAGAAAAATCAACCGTTAATTTTGAAATGGGGATCAGTAATAATGATAAAAATCTTTTCTCAAATAGTGACGACTCTGACAACCAAGGTTTAAGTGACAAAATAAACATAAAACAACGGCTTTTATCGGCAAAATGGGATGTTGATGCATTTGCAAATTATCAATTTATCCAAAAGGATTTCACATCAGTTGAACGAGTTTACACTATCGAGTTTAACAGGGATTGGAATCTTGGAACAACGGCTGTTGGAAATCAAAGTTTATTAGTGTCTGGCCTCAATTTTAACCTAAAGAAAAGGATTGATTCAGCAAATAAGGGATTGATAACCTCCCAATTTGAAAACCTAGCTTTTTCAGATAGTTTTTCGGGCAACAGGAACATTCTAAATGGCCGATACACTACTAAAAACTGGCTCTTTCAAAATCAAGGCATTTACTTGAAAAGCGACGGACCGCTAACTTCTTCAAAATTCATTCGGAATGAATCTCAGATTAAATATCATTTTAATAAAAACTGGATTGGCACAAGCAAACGGTTTGAAGACAATCAAGAAAAAAATAAATCCACAAAACAATTGTCCAGTATAAGCCAGCGCTTTTCCGAATACGGATTTTTCGCAGGTCGTGGCGATAGTACGAATGTATATGTAGAATTGGGATTTTTGAAAAAAAACAATGACAGCATACAGAGTGGATTATTACAAAGGGTAAACAGCTCACAAACCTATTTCTTGAAATCGAAATTAATCTAAACAAGCAAAAGCGATTTGTCCGTTTACTCTAATTATAGGGTTCTTAATTTTGCCAACCCTTCAAAAAAGAATGAACCTTCTCTAAATTCTAGAATCGTTTACAACGATCGTTTTTTTAATCAACTAATTCAAGGAACAACTGCATACGAAAATATCTCTGGAACGCTACCACAACAGGAATTCACTTACCTATAAGTTACTGCTGGACAAGGAGTTTACACTTGGAATGACTACAACGACAATGGAATTCAGGAATTACAAGAATTTGAAGTAGCTCCGTTTATTGATCAGGCTACCTTCATTAGAATCTATTTGCCCAATCGAGTGTACATTAAAACACATCAAACTAAATTTTCCCAGTCTATAATTTTAAATCCTAATCAGTGGCAAAACGAGACCGGATTTAAAAAAATAGCTTCTTTTTTCTACAATCAAACTTCTTTTATCATTGATCGAAAAACAAAAAACGAAGGCAACAATTTCGAACTGAATCCTTTTCTACCTCAAAGGAGAATGTTTTGGGCCTCAGCTCCAGTTTCAGAAACAGCTTGTTTTATAATCGAGGAAAGCAAAACCATTCAGTTACCTATTCCTATTTACAAAACCGGACAAAAAACTTACTTTCTATAGGGCCTCAGGAATCCGACAATAGCTCCCACCAAACCCAGTATTCCCATTTATACAAGAAAAGCTGGTTGTTAGGTATTTTTGGAAAAACAATCCAAACATTTCTGTTATCTGAAAACTTTCCCGAAAAAAACTACACTATAAAAGGTTATCAATTGGCCCCAAAAATCAGTTACCTATTTTCAAAAAATACAAGTTGGGATCTGTTTTACGAGCTACAAAACAAGCAGAACAAAATAGGCAATTTAGAAACCCCACTGCAAAGTCGTTTTGGAACTTCATTCACCTATGCAGGGAATAACAAACTCACCATGAACGGTGAAGTTTCATTTTATCAAAACAAATTTAATGGTAATGAATACTCCCCTGTTGGTTTCCAAATGTTAGAAGGCCTACAAACGGGTGAAAACATAACCTGGAGATTGCTAGTTCAGAAGAACATTACCCAATTTCTAGATATTAATCTAAATTATCAGGGATGCAAGAGTGAATCAACTCAAACTATTCATACTGAAAACGTCCAGTTAAGAGCTTCTTTTTAAAATAATTCATACCTCGTTCCACAAACATTATAAGACAATAACTTAATACTTTGGTAATCCTACTTGTATATTTACGAATCGTTTGTTTATGTAACTTGCACGAAAAAGAATACTACCTATGTTAGAAAACGCAAACCAAGACAATAAAACTATTTTGATTGCGCCTCTAAACTGGGGTTTAGGTCATGCGACGCGTTGTATTCCTATCATAAAAGCATTACAACAAAGAAATCACATCCCTATAATTGCTTCAGACGGCATTGCACTTGCCTTATTACGCAAGGAATTTCCTTATTTAAAAATTCTAGAACTACCATCTTACCATATAGAATATGCTAAAAACGGTAAACATTTCAAATGGAAGTTGATACAAAACTTACCAAAAATGATTAGGGCAGTTTTACACGAGAAACAATTAGTGAAAAATTGGGTTAGTCAACATGGCATAGACGGAATCATATCAGACAATCGGCTAGGTGTTTTTAGTAAAAGCATCCCCTCTGTGTTTATCACTCACCAACTACAAGTAATGACCGGAAGTACTACTTGGCTAAGCAGTAAACTGCATCAAAACATTATAAAGAAATATTCAGAATGCTGGGTTCCCGATACCGCAACTGATCGAAGTTTAGCCGGAGAACTCAGCCATATAAAAAAGTCTTCTTTAAAACTGAAATACATTGGGCCACTAAGCCGAATGCAAAAAAAAGCTGCAGTCAAGAAATATGACCTGATGATTATACTTTCGGGACCAGAACCACAACGAGGAATATTGGAGGAAAAGCTAAAAACCGAAGTGCAAAAATTCGAAGGCAATGTAGTATTTATTAGAGGACTAGTGCAGACAGATCAAGTCAAGGAACAAATTGATACTATTTGCTATTATAATTTCATGAACAGCCGCCAATTGGAACAAACATTTAACGAAAGTGAAATTGTCCTATGTAGATCAGGATACACCACTATTATGGATTTAGCAAAACTGGGCAAAAAAGCCTTTTTTATACCCACCCCAGGACAATACGAACAAATGTATTTAGCAAAAAAATTAAAGAAAGAAGGTTTAGTACCTTACGCAGATCAAGACAGTTTTACAATTGAAAACTTGTCAGAAGTAGAGTCTTATGCCGGATTAAAATCCTTCAATACTGACATCGAGTGGGAAAATCTATTTAATATCTTCGAAATTTGATGCCGGTTCTTTTATAATGCATAAAGCTAATTTTCACTCCAATTTGGATACGAAAATCAGCTTCAAATCATCCTCACAGAAGTAAATAATTATTTTTTATCGAAAACTTATTGATGCTTAATTGTATTTGCATTAATCATAAAGTAAATAGATTCTACAGTATTTGTAAAGTGATCCGCAATTCTATCGAAATGTTTCATTGCTATAATTAATTGGTTATTTATAACACATAAAACGCTTCTGTCTTTTACGATTTGTTAGAAATAAAACCTTTCTAAATTCTACCACCAATCAACAACCTCACTAGTGGAGGACAATTATCTAGGTATTCATATCATAAAAAACAGCCTAATCCAAGTAATAAGAATATTGGTAGGCTGTATATATGATTTAAACTATTTTAGTTACAGCTTAGTAACTTTTGAATTGGCATGAACATTAAATTCATTGAATAACTCAAGTAAACTCATAGTCGCTTTTATTAAGTCGTTAGTTTCTAAAAGCAAGGCAAAATAAAGCTTACTATTTTTCGGGCTTGTTTCTACGGTTCTAATCCTTCCAATTTGCTTTTGAATCAAAGTGGAAACTAGCTCTAAAAGCTCATTTCTTCCTTTTACAAGATTGCTAATATCGTCAAAAGTGTTGTCGCTAAAAACAACTTCTATCTTATCAAAAAGGGCCATTAACACATTGTCTACCTTTTTAAGATCTCTAATCTGATTGAATTTTAGTTGTTTATGATTGTTATCAATATGATTGTAACTGTTTTGGCTAATGAGAACAAGTGACTGGATCATATCCTGCAGATACCCCAGAATCATAATGTAAAACATACTAGCTTCGACAGAGGTTTCATCCAAATTTTTAATGAAATAGTAGACATTAGTCTTCAATTCATCCACTTCTTTCTCGAGTTTTTTTAGAACTTTTTTATTCTCCTTTAACTTACCTAAATCCTGAAGTCCTAAATTATCAATGACATTACTGTATATTTCGTTGGTACTACGAATAACATGTGAAATCTGAGCCGAACTTTCATTAATCACTTCATTGATCGTTACAATATCTTCCCGCTTTAGAAGCATTAGCTCCTGTACTTCTTTCTCTTTCTTAGTATATTTTTTAGCACTACGATACAAGATAATTCCCAAAGAAACCAATAGTCCCACAAAAGCAAAAATCTCTCCTACTTTTAGTAAAAAAGCAATAATAAAGGCAGATATAAAGGCAATAATAGCCGTAAAAAACCAACCACCAATAACGTTAAAAACACCAGCAATGCGATAAACTGCGCTTTCTCTATCCCATGCTCTATCGGCAAACGAAGATCCCATAGCCACCATAAAGGTTACATAAGTGGTAGAAAGCGGTAATTTCAATGAAGTACCAATAGATATTAAAATACTGGCTACCATCAGGTTGACCGCGGCACGGATCATATCAAAAGCAGGTTCCTCTTTTTTCTTTTTTCCTTTTAATTCAGGTTTTTCAAATTGTTTGTCAATTCTAATCTGAATGGCCTTAGGTAAAACATAATTAAGCCATTGACCCATATATACACTTGATCTAACCACCGATTTAGATAAAGCATTCGACGAAAAACGCTCTGATCCCTCATCTTGCCTCGATAAATTGACTTCGGTTTCAATAACATTTTTTGCTTTTTTAGAAGTCCATATGGTTACTACCATAACAACTCCCGCGAAGACCAAAAAGTAGAATGGAGCTACAATATTTTCATTCGCAAGGTCTCCCATCATAAATACATCACCAGAAACTCCCGAACCACTAAAAATCTGGTATGAATTGAATGCTGCGATAGGCACTCCGATGAAGTTAACCAAATCATTTCCGGCAAACGCCAATGCCAATGCAAAGGTTCCGATAATAATAATCACTCTAAGAATATTAACCTTGAAAAAAGTCATTAACACCTGAGAAAGCAAGGTGAAAAAGACAAAGTTTCCACCAATAATCAAAAACTGATTTTCTTTTATCCACAAGTGAGTACTGTCATTGATAAAAGAAACACCTTTCAACCCCTTAATCAGGATGAAAAAGCTGATAGCGGTAATCGCAAATCCTCCAAAGACTGACCCAATATATTTCATCCTCTTTTCATACTGAAAAGTAAAAATAAGACGAGAAATATACTGAACAATACTACCCAAAGTAAACGATAAAACGACAGAGAGAAGAATGCTGGTAACGATTTGTGTCGCTTTCTCAGTATTAATATAATTCCCAACCGTATTAAAACTGTCACCTGACATGTATATTTTATAGAGTGCAAGGCAGAAAGCGGCGCCCAAAAGTTCAAAAATGATGGATACCGTTGTAGAAGTAGGCATTCCGAAAGAATTATAAAAATCTAACAATATAATGTCAGCAATCATGACAGCCAAAAAAATAATCATAACATCATTGAAACTGAACATGGCTGGAATAAAAATCCCACTTCTGGCAATCTCCATCATTCCACTGGAGAATAATGCACCAACTAAAACTCCTAAACTGGCCACTATCATAATGGTGCGGAAAGAAACAGCTTTGGAACCTATTGCAGAATTAAGGAAGTTTACCGCATCATTACTAACCCCTACAACCAGATCCGTTATTGCAAGTATACCCAAAACAACGAGCATTACTAAATAAATTTGTTCCATAATTGATAATAATTTTTTAAATAGGACTGCAAAAATCGGTTAATTATTCTAAACTTTCTGTGTTTATATTTTAAATTTCGTGTCTTTACCTTTTAACTGTTTTCAGAAAACTTCAATCCCTCTTCTGTTTTCAAATCTCTTGAAGCTACTGAAATATTTGTACTGACATCGACTAAAGCCATTAAACCTAAACCAGATAGACTAGCTACATTGATGACACTAACATCTTTATTCATTTTCATTAAACCATCTACATTATTTTATGATAATGGTAAACAATATTGCTTACTTTTATTGCTACTGCTACAGCAGCCGTTCTTGACTCAGAACCTATATTCTCTGTTTTTGCTTTTAATGTTTTTTTTAAAACATTGTACAAAAGTAATACGTAAATGTAAATTCAGTGTTACGTAAGTGTTACGCAACATTTACTATTACAGCCTACTATCTATAGAGCAATCATAATCTGAAAACGAATATAACAGTGAACTAGAGTATTACCTGTATAGAATTTATTGAATACTTATCTACAGTGGGGTTGCTTGTTTCAAAATCAACAACTAGTCTTTGAGTGGAGCATCTTCTTGCTATTCAATGTTTTGTTTAATTCCTTTCTTCATCTTTAGTAATGGTTCCTTTGAACGCATCAGAAAAATGAATGGCATCTTGTAAAGAATAATCTAGAGATAATCCAAACTCACGATGAATATTAAACTTTTAATTGTTAATAGTACTATCGTGAATTCTAAAGATCCTGACGATACTACTCTTTGATTATTTCACGATAACTTTGTTTGCCGAAATCCAATTACCCAGTTTTTTCGAGGCAACTAAAATAGAATTTTGTCAAAAATTATATTTCCGTTATTTGCTATTCCTAACATATCTCAAGAACGAAATCCAATAAAAATAATACATTATAACTATGAATAATTAGTCAACATTTATACAAGATTGAAAAATGACTAAGAACACATGTTTTAAAAAAAAATCTGTCTTAAAGAGTTTTTTTTACAAAAAAAAGCTCCTTAGCCATTATGACTATGAAGCTTTCAAATTGAATCCATTTTATACTAACTCAAAATAAACTCATCTATTTTAACCATAACTATTTGGCACCGCTTTTCTGTTTAAACTCTAATCTTCGCCCTGCACAAAACCTTGATAAACTGCCGTTTTCGTAAACAACATTTCCATTAACAAAGGTATGAATCACTTTCGAGTGAAACGTTTCTCCCTCCAAAGGTGACCATCCGCACTTGTATAAAACATTTTCTTTACTAACAGTCCATGGTGAATTCAAGTCAACTAAAGTTAAATCAGCAAAATATCCTTCACGAATGAACCCTCTTTTTTCAATACCATAAAGAACTGCTACATTATGGCTCATCTTTTCAGCGATCTTCTCTAAAGAGATAAGTCCTCTTTTATATAGTTCTAGCATAATATATAAGGCATGCTGCACCATTGGGGCTCCCGACATTGATTGAAAATAAGGCTTTTGCTTTTCTTCTATGGTGTGTGGCGCATGATCTGTTGTAATAATATCTATTCTATCATCAAGAAGAGCTTTTAAAAGGCCTTCCCTGTCCTTTTCTGTCTTTATTGCAGGATTCCACTTTATAAATGTTCCCAACCGAGTATAGTCTTTATCAGAGAACCACAGGTTTTGAACCGATACTTCAGTAGTAATATTCTTTTCGCTAAGAGGTATGTCGTTTCTAAACAAGTGAGTTTCAGCCTCGGTTGTCAAATGTAAAATATGCAATCTCGCTTTATACTTTTCAGCTATAGCAATTGCTCTTTTAGTAGATTGATAACAGCCCTCGCCACTACGAATTAACGGATGTTTTTCGATAGGCACATCATCTCGATAATTTGCCCTAAATATTTTCTCGTTTTCCTCTATAATTTCTTCCAACTCAGAATGTATAGCGATAATTGATTTACATTTCGAAAAAAGTTTATCCATTGTATCTGGACTATCGGCAAGTAAATTCCCTCTTTTTGTAAAATAAAGTCCATCATCAGAAACCCCGATAAACTGGGTAGTATCCATTTCAAGAACCGTTTCTAAGTTGTCCTTATTAACTCCTAAAAAAAAAGAGTAATTAGCCCAGGATTTTTCAGCGGCAATCCTGAACTTTTCATCAAGTATTTCAGTGGTCAAAACATTTGGAACAGTGTTTGGCATATCGATAAAAGATGTAGTTCCCCCAGCAACAGCTGCTCCACTTTCAGAATAAATATCCCCCTTATGTGTTAAACCTGGTTCTCTAAAATGTACTTGTCCATCAATTACACCTGGAAAAAGATGTTTATCCGTTCCGTCGATAACTCGCGCAAGCTTTGTTATCTCAAAGGATGGACTACTACCAATATATTCTATAATACCATTTCGAATAAAAATATCAGCAATTTTAATTTGACCCTCGTTTACGATATTGACTTTCTTTATTAATGTAGAGTTTTCCATAATTTTATTATATTGAAAATGCAATTTTGTTTGCATTTTAAGAACGGCTCAGGCAAAATAAGTTTTTGCGGCTTTTCTAAGCCATCTGCAATTGAGTTTCCACGAGCACAGTCATTTTCACGCTTACTTTTAAAGTGTTTATAGCAGTGATCCTACCTATACCATTATTATTCGTAATTCTTTGACTTTAAGAAAACGAGCCTTTATAAAAAACAGAACAATTAATAGCGACAGCCGTTTTATTAAAGTCCCCGTAAACATTAAAAGTGCGGCTATTATATTGCCGCCTGTTTGGAATTAGTACTAACCCCTTTTCAACAAACTCATAATTACTGGTTCCGGTTTTTTCGTCATGCACAAGTAGCTGAGTTGCCTTTAACATACCCATTAAATATTTACTTTCTTTTCTGCTCCTCAGTACAATTACTCCCTTTATGAACTCAGAATGATAGACAGGTATATAGGCATTCCAAAAGTTATATTGAATGGAAAAGTAACGGCCAAGGCCATGGGCAGGTACAAACCCGGATTGGCTTTTGGTGCTGCAATTTTCATGGCAGCTGGCACCGCAATATAGGAAGCACTCGCGCCGAGAATAGCAAAAATAAATCGGTTGCCAACATCATCAGTCACCAGTTGGCTTAAATACGCCACTACAACACCATTAATCAAGGGTATTACGATGGCAAATACCAAAGTAGACCAACCGCTTTTAATGAAATCGTTTAATTTTCTTCCACTTACAATACCCATATCCAGTAAAAAAACGGCTAAAAACCCTTTAAAAATATCAGTAGTAAAAGGTTTAATTCCCATTGCCTGCTGTTCACTAGCTAAAAAGCCAATTACTAAACTTCCTAGGATTAGTAAAACACTTCCATTTGTAAAAGAATGTTTTATTACGGCACTAATTTTAGTAGAACTAGCTTCTTTCTTATTGTACATTTTAATTAAAATTACGCCAATGATTATCGCAGGCGCTTCCATTAAAGCCATCACAGCTACCATGTGCCCACTAAAGGTGTATTTTTGCATTTCCAAAAAAGTTACTGCGGTTACAAAAGTTACCGCACTGACCGATCCATATGCTGCCGCAATCGCTCCCGAATTTTCAATGCTAAACTTTCGCTTGAGAATAAAAAAACAATAAACAGGAATAACCGATGCGATTAGTACCCCAAATAATACTGCCCAAATGATGTCCATAGTAAAGTGACTGTGCGCTAATTCTTGTCCGCCCTTAAACCCTATAGATAATAGTAAGTACAAAGAAATAAACTTGGATGTATTGGAAGGGATTTCTAAATCGCTTTTCAATCTAGTGGCTATTATTCCTAAGAGGAAAAACAATAAAGCCGGATTTGTTAGATTGTCAAACAGTAAGTCTAAGTTCATTTTATTTGTTTTTTATTTTGCTGTGGCGCGCTCTAATCTGTCGTTAATTGATTTTCCCAATTCAAAATCTGGAAATTGTTCTGCAACAATCATATCCAATTCCTTCGCATCTAATCGATGCATTGCGGCATACAAGTTTGACGCAGCCTCCTTTAAATCCCCTTTTGCAGATAAAACCTCTTGGTGAATCACAGTTGTACTTTCAATTTTCTGCCTAAAAAGTAATAATCCAATTCTTTTTTCAGGAAATCTTTTTATGAACTTTGCTACATCACTTTTTAAAAAAGTGGTGGTCGTAGGGGCATAATGCTTTGATAACATTCCTGGTGCGTTTGGTGCGCTTTCTTTTTTATTTTTAATTTGAATTTTTCCAATAACTCCTTCAATATCTTCGACAGAAATAGATCCTAGTCGGTATAATACAGCGTCTTTATTTTCAAATCCAATTATGGTAGACTCTATTCCATTTTGACAATCGCCTCCATCTAAAACCATTTGTAATTTATCCCCAAAATAGTCAACAACATGAAAAGCAGTTGTTGGACTAATTGACCCGAAAGGATTGGCACTTGGAGCCGCTAACGGAAAGTCTAATGCATCCAATAGTGCTAAAGTGGCAGCATGATTTGGAATTCTAATCGCTACTGAATCTTTTCCGGCAGTCACCAAGTCAGGAACTGATTCTTGTTTTTTTAGAACCATTGTAAGAGAACCAGGCCAAAACTTATCGGCTAATAACCTTGCTTTTTCTGGTATCTCTTTTGCTAACTCGTCTAATTGCGCAATTGACTTAATATGGACGATTAACGGATTAAAAAAAGGTCTTTGCTTCATTTTAAAAATAGCTTTTATCGCTTTTTCGCTATAAATATTCCCAGCCAACCCATACACGGTTTCTGTTGGAATAGCAACTAAATTTTCCTCTTTTAAAATCTCGGCAGCTTTTAATATGTCTTCTGAAACTACTATCATGATTCATTTTTAAGGGTCGTGAGAGAATCCCGGGGAAGAAGATCTTCAATTATTTTTGGCAATTGCATTCTAAATCTCCACCTTGATTAATGCAGCTTATTCTTCAAAGCTTATTTCAATCGTACTTTTTATAACTAAATTTAACCCTTTTCCCTCTGCGACCTTCAGTAATTTTTTAATTTCTTCTTTAGTTTCATTAAGTTCTAGCAGCCGTTTTTTGGAATTGGAAATGTCATTATTAAATCGAATATGACTACTGAAATCCTCTAGATTGTGGTAGTCAATCTTACTATTTATTAATGTAGTTAATACACTCCCCGCTTCTTCTGAGGTAAAAACCCCTTCGATTAATTTAAAAACTTGTTGGTTTTCCATTTTCGCAATTGATTATTATATTTTTACAGTATTCCTCTTTTCTACTTGGATTAATTATCTTATAAAGCATCGACATTACTACTTTTTAAATACTTCTATATTCACAATTCTTGCAAATCAGTTGTACCAGAATTACTTTATGCTCAATATTCCATCTAAAAATCTATGTCTCCAAAAAAAGGCAGAAGCTATGCTGGTCTAAGGTTCAGTGGGAAATGAAAAGACAGTAAAAAAAATACTCTCTGGCAAGTTATTCATGACTCTCTCATAGCTATTTTTTATTCTCACAATCCGTTTTTTGGTTAATCGCGACAAAGATAGATATAATATCATTAATGATAGTAATACTATCTTAAAAATATGAAGTGTTTTTTATTACATTTGCTAAAGGGAAAACTTGGTTTTCATACACATACAAAAATAATCAGCCAACCTTAAAACATAAATGGAGTTACAGTTACAAATAAAAATGAATGAGGCTCTATACCTGCGCAACCCCGAACAATCTGAGTTAGGTAAAAACATAATTATGCACAGCATAATTATGATCCACAAAAATGGGTTCGAGGCACTTACTTTTAAAAAACTGGCGAAAGAGATTGGAACTACAGAAGCTGGTATTTACAGGTATTTCGAAAACAAACACCTCTTATTGACCTATGTAATATCTTGGTATTGGAGTTGGATAGAGTTCCAGATTGTTTTCCAAACTAAAAATATCAAAAGCCCAAAATTAAAACTGAAAAAAGTAATAAACATACTGGCAACGGCCGTCGAGGATGATGAAGAAATAAGCTATGTCAACGCAAATTTACTGCATCAAATTGTAATTTCAGAGGGCTCCAAAGTATATTTAACGAAACAGGTAGGTGAAGACAATAAACATCGTTTTTTTAAACCATACAAAGATCTTTGTAAAGTTATTGGGGACTTAATATTGGAGTGCAATTCAAAATACAAATACCCCAGATCACTCGCAACAACAATAATTGAAATGGCACATTTTCAGAATTTTTTCATGAACAATCTTCCTTCCTTGACCGATTTTGGTGATAGTAAAAAGGAGTCGAAAATCGCTGCGTTCCTTAACGATTTGGTATTTAGTAGCATAAACTAAAGTATTGTTATTCCGGTACAAAGTAAAGTGCTATTTATTGAAAAAAAAGTTAAGTTGCTCTTAAACCAAAATGAAGGCTTACCGTAATGAGATACTGTCTATAGAAGTGCAGTTTGTTTTTCCGATGGCTTTTTTTTGTTGGCCTTTTCAAGAGTGAAAGAAAACTCTGAGCCAACTCCTAACTCACTCTCAACATAAATTTTTTCTTTGTGAGCCTCGATTATATGTTTCACGATGGCTAGACCTAATCCAGATCCCCCCTCCGATCTGGAACCACTTTGGTTGACGCGATAAAAACGTTCGAATAACCTTGGTATGTTTTGCTTGTCTATTCCCTCTCCATTATCACTGATGCGGATTAGCACTTTTTCTTTTGTCAAATTAACCACTGCCACTTCAGTAGTGCCTTTCGTTTTTCCGTATTTAATAGAATTAACAATTAAGTTTTCAATAACCTGCTGTATCCGATCTTTATCAGCGCTAACAAAGTTTGGCAAAATAGGGTAGTTTTCAAAGGCGAGTGTAATTTTCTTTTTGTCTGCTTTCATCTCCAATAAATCAAACACATTCTGAATTAACTCGACAATGTCAAATTCAGAATAATCCAGATTTAAGTACCCTACTTCAAGCTTGGTTATCATATCTAAATCCTCGACAATATAGATTAATCGCTCCACTCCTTTTTCGGCACGCTTTAAATATTTTTTACGAATATCTTTGTCCTCCATTGCTCCGTCTAGCAAAGTCGAAATATAACCCTGAACGGTAAAAAGAGGGGTTTTAAGTTCATGCGACACGTTACCAAGAAATTCGCGCCTATACTCTTCTCGCACCTTCAACATTTCAATTTCCAGCTTTTTATCTGTCGCGAATTTCTTTACTTCCCTAGTCAAGGTCTCCATATCGGTAGTTATTGGATAATTAATTAAGGAACTGGATTCCAATAAAGATACGTCATCATAAATTTTCTTTACCCTTCTATAGATAAAGCGTTCTACCCTATACTGCAAAACAACAAATGAAAAGAGGTAGATTACAAGAATAAAAATACCAGCAAACAACAGCAAGTTATTATAAGTATAGCTAAAGATCATAGATACTAACAATACAACAAATGCCGTTGAAAAAAGACTGATGTATAACGCTGATTTTACAGCAAACTTGTAAGTTTTTTTAAAACTGACTTTCATTTATATTATTATTGAGTAATTAAAACAAAAGACCTGACGAATAATTCTGGCCAATACGTAAATTCCTCTTTAAGTGTATTATATTTAAACTTCAAATTTATAGCCAACTCCTTTGATCGTTTTAAAAAAATCTTCCCCGATTTTTTCTCTGAGTTTCCTAATATGAACGTCTATAGTCCTTCCTCCAACTACAACTTCATTCCCCCATACTTTATCTAGGATTTCATCCCTCTTGAACACCTTACCTGGTTTAGATGCCAAGAGATAAAACAATTCAAATTCTTTCCTAGGTAACGCTATTTCGATGTCATCTTTTACTATTTTATATTCTTCGCGATTAATTTCTATTCCCCCCACATTTAGAGTTTCACTATTTTGCTCCGTTTCTTTTAAACGTCGCAGTAAGGCTTTTACTTTACTAACCAATAACTTCGGCTTTATAGGCTTTGCAATATAATCATCCGCCCCAGCATCAAATCCAGCAACTTGCGAATAATCCTCACTTCTTGCAGTCAAGAAAGTGATTATTACATTACTTAACTCTGGTATTTTTCGAATGTTTTCGCAAGCCTCCATGCCGTCCATTTCAGGCATCATGACATCCATAATGATAAGATCCGGGAGTTCCTTTTTTGCTTTTACGATAGCTTCCTTACCATTTGCAGCAGTAAAAATTTGATAACCCTCCTGTTTAAGATTGTAACCAACAATTTCTAAAATGTCCGGCTCATCATCAACCAATAAAATCTTTGTGTGTTTCTTTTTCATTTGGGCAAATTTATTCTTAAGCTTGTAAATGTAACGATAAATCATTTCTTAAAAACCGCTCTTAGCCATAATTTAATCTGATAACTTTTTGTTAACACTAAGGACTCAAAACCTTAACGACTCGGTAACACAAACCTTACAATAGCAACGTTACTTTGCAAAAAATTTAAGAAAACTATGAAACTGAAATTATTCATTTTAACACTTTTTATTACTACCATTTCTTTCTCACAAAACAAAGGTACAATTTCTGGAGTAATAACTGATAAGGATTCTAACAACGAAACATTACCATTTGCCAATGTATTAATCAAAGGTACAAACGAAAACACAACAACTGACATAGACGGTAAGTACAGTATAAACACAGCAGCAGGCAACCATATTATACAGTTTAGTTTTATTGGCTACCAGACTGTAGAGATTCCGGTAACAGTAAAAGAGAACGGAATAATTACTGTAAATATAGCACTTATTTCATCCAGTTATAAACTTGATGATGTCGTGATTACTACAACAGCAAACAAACAAAAAGAAACGGCTTTATTATTAGATCAAAAAAATGCAGTAGCGATAAAGCAAAGTATCGGTGCACAAGAACTAGCGCGAAAAGGAGTTAGTGATGTTGCTTCTGCAGTGACTAAAATAAGCGGTGTTTCTAAACAAGAAGGTTCAGGAAGTGTTTTCGTAAGAGGTTTAGGAGACCGTTATAATGTGACCACTTTAAACGGATTGCCTTTGCCGTCTAATAACCCTAAAAACAAGAACATACTTTTGGATATTTTCTCTACAGATATTGTTGAATCTGTAGGGATCAGCAAAACGTTTGAATCACAAAATTATGCTGATTTTGGAGGAGCAAACGTGGATATTGTATCACGGAAAATGACCGGATCTCCATTTATTCAAATTGGCGTAGGTGCAGGTACGAACACAAACGTAGCTAAACTTGATAATTTCTACTTGCAAGATGGCCCTTCTTACTTCGGTTTCAATAAAACAAATGCTCCAAGCAATCCTTTACTACCGTACAACTATAATAATAGCTGGGACAGACAAGAAAGAAAAAACACTTTAAATAATAATATTTCTTTATCTGCAGGAAAAAAATTCGATGTCGGCGCAAACAGCACTATTAGTGCTTTCATAACTGCTGGATTTGATGCTGAAAACAAATATAACGAAGGAATCTATAGAACAACCATCACTGCACAAGGTGCGGCCAACACTGATCTCTTTAGAAAATCGTATCAATTCAATACTAATTCCACCGTAATGGGTACCGCAGATTACAAAATCAATAGAAACAACTCTATTTTGTTTACTACTTTATTTTTAAACTCTACTTCACAAGATTACAGTGAGTACGAAGGGTTTGATATTGAGTTCTCAGGTTTAGACCAAATTGGCTTTATAAAACGCGGAACTTTCGATAAAACACAGTTGATTGTAAACCAATTATTAGGTAAGCACAAATACAATGACAGAACTACAGCAAACTGGAGTCTTGGATACAGTATACTGGATAACACTATTCCAGATCGTATGCAAAATACTTTTGTTCCCTCAAATGATGGATCTACAGATTATACTTTTTTCAAAAACTCAAGCATAAACAATCACCGTTATTACCAAGGTTTAACTGAAAAAGAATGGTCAGCAAATATTTCAGGTTCGTATAACTTCGCTAAAACAAATGAAGACGAATTCAACGGTAAGGCTACATTAGGATACTCTGGCAAGATGAAAATCGTTGACTTTAATTCTCAACAATATTCCTTTTTCCCAGAAACTAATAAAACGCTTTTTCCAAAAGATGGATTTAACAATACTGATTTGTACTTAAATGACACCAATTTTGATTTAGCAAATGGCGACAGTTCTAGCAAACTATCTCAGCTATATAATGGCCATTTAAATATCCATGCAGTTTACGGAAATGCACAGTACAATTTTACTGATAGATTATCAGTGATTTTAGGAGGTAGATTTGAACAAATAGAGCAATATGTTTATTACGTGAGTTTAGATGCACCAGACGGGACTGGTAATACTTACGCACCAGTGAAGTTTTTGCCTAGCATAATCGCTAAATACAAATTAAATGACAAGCAAAACTTAAAATTTGCAGCTAGTAATACCTACACTCTGCCACAATTTAAAGAAAAAGTAAAAATCCTTTTTCAAGAAGTAGGACAGAGTTATGAAGGAAACGATAAACTTTACGCTTCAACAAACTACAATGCTGATTTAAGTTGGGAATTATATCCTAGTAACGATGAAATTCTCTCGGTAACTGCATTCGGAAAATTAATCCAAAACCCAATCAATGAAATGTTTACCAATTCCTCTTCTGGAAACATTACTTGGGCAAATACTGGTGATAACGCAGTAGTGGCTGGAATAGAGTTAGAATTTAGAAAAAATATTTTTGAAATTAGCAATGAAAATAATCTGAAAGAGAAGTTAACTTTCGGCTTTAACGGGTCCTATATGTATCAGGACATGGATTTAAGTAATACAAAAGTTTTAAATGAAAATGGGTTCGGCGCTAATTTTACTTATAAAAACTCAAAATTATCAGGAGCTGCTGACTTTTTAGCAAATGCAGATATGTCTTTTACAAAAGAATTTAAAAACGACAAAGACATTACTGCAACAGTAACTTATGCATATGTTTCTGATAAATTAGCAGTAATTGGAACTTCCGAAAGAGGAAACTTAATAGACAAATCAATTGGTAGATTAGACTTTATTCTAAGATCTAACCTAACTAAAAAACTAAACATAGGATTGTCATATAAAAACATTTTAAATCCAGTTTATAAGAGATTCACTGATCAAAGCAGAGCACCATTAATTAAAACTGCTGATGTATTAGCAAGCTCTTATAAAATTGGATCTAACTTAAGTTTGTCTTTGAATTATAAGTTCTAGCACCAACTTGATACAACATTAAAAAGAGGTAGTTAATCATCATTAGCTACCTCTTTTTAATATTTTATAGGACGTGTAAATTTAATGTTAATTGTATTGAAAATCATAGAAGAATTCTTAACAGCATCGTAATAATCGCTTAACCTGATAAAAACAGTAAACATGTTTCTTTGTAGCGTTAAAAAACATAAACAAAAATTAAACAAAAATGAAAAAATCAATTTTAGCAATTTTAACAGTAGTGACAATTGCATTTACAAGCTGTACAAGTGATAGTCCAGAGACAATCCCTGCAAATACTTTTGATTTAAAAGTAGATAATTTAAAAGGCGAAATAACAAACAATGAGACTGTAACTCTAGATGCCACAAAAACGTATACATTAACTGGAGGATTAATCGTAAGATCTGGTGCTTCTTTAATTATTCCTGCTGGAACAACAATTAAATCTGACCCGACAGCTGACACAGAAATAGCTAAAACAATTTTCATCGCGGTAGAAAGAGGTGCTAAAATTTTTGTGAACGGTACTGCTGCTAAACCGGTAGTTATGACATCAGGTAAAACAGCTCCTGCTGAAGGAAACTGGGGTGGCTTGATTATCTGTGGTGACGCAAAAGTAAACACAGGAGATAATGGAACATCTGAAGTAGGTGGATTATTATACGGAGGTAACAACAATGCAGATTCATCTGGAAAAATCAACTACTTAAAAATTTCTTACACAGGATCTAAATTTAGTGATAGTAAAGAATACAATGGAGTTTCATTCTTTGGAGTTGGTAGTGGTACTGAAGTATCAAATATCTATACTTTTGAAAGTGGTGATGATGCTGTTGAATTTTTCGGAGGTGCAGTAAATGCAAGTAACCTTGTATTAATTAACTCTTACGATGATTCTTTAGATTTCGCAGATGGATATATTGGGACAATAACTAACCTTTACATCAGCGGTATTTCATTTGGTGGTGTTGAAGGGTCAAACAATGGTCAAAACGACATCGCTTTGCCAATGACGGATGCAAAAATCATAAATATTTCAATTGTAAAAGGAACAGCAACTAAATTCACAGCTTCTGAGAAAGCAATCAACTTCAAAGAAGGTGGTGGAAAACAAACTTACACAAACCTATTTGTTGATGGTATCGCTACGTTTGCTAAATTAGACGCAGGTACTGGGGCTACTGCAAGGATAGCAGCTGGAGACTTTAAAATAAACGGCGTAAATTTCGTAACTGCAAATAATACCACAGCGACATATGTAACAACTCAAATTGGTGCTGGTGCTGGTGCAACTCTACCTTCTTGGGCTGATTGGACTAAATAATTATAGTACAAATACAACAGTAGAACACCTCTCTTTTCGAGAGGTGTTTTTTTTGGTACAGTATTTGATTTTTTTGTATATTTACTCCTCACAATCAAGCTAATGGCAAAAAATTACTTTTATAGTGTAATCTTATTGGTCTTCTTCTTTTCACTGAGCCTCAGCGCCCAAGACATGAAGCAACAACCAAAACTACAAGAAACCTCCGTTATTGAAGGATTAAACCTGTACCCGAATCCCGTTAGCAACGGTAAAATATATATTTCCACCAAAAACGATTCGGAAAAAGAAATTATCATTTTTGATCTTCTAGGTAAAAAAGTAATGCAGACATTGATAAGCTCGAAAGAACTAAATGTATCGAGTCTAAACTCTGGGGTTTATATCATTAAAATTACCGAAGACAATGCATCGGCTACCAGAAAACTTATTGTAAGATAAAAATTATTCCCGGAAAATATTTCTAAGGCTCCAAGTCAAATTGGAGCTTTTTTATTTAAAATTACACCATGTACATACAACCGAAAGGATTATTAAAATTGATACCTTTGCAATAAAAATTCTTGATTACAGCCACCACCATATTTGCCATTTCGAGTCAAAAGCAATTTGAAAAAATAGCCTTAAAAGTATTTCGCTTCCAGCACGAAAATAACTTGGTATACAGGGCATTTTGTGATCTCATGAAAGTGGAACCTCAAAAAGTAAAAATACTACAGCAAATTCCGTTTTTGCCCATACAGTTTTTCAAAAGTCACAACGTGGTTTCTAATACAAATGCAATTGAAGCGACATTTACTAGTAGCGGCACTACCGGGACGAATACTAGCAAACATCTGGTAACTGACACTTCCATCTACGAAGAAAGTTATCGAAAAGGTTTTTCCCAATTTTATGGGAACATAAAAGATTATGTCGTTTTGGCATTATTGCCTTCTTATCTCGAACGGGAAGGCTCCTCATTAATTTACATGGTAAAGGATCTGATTCAATTGTCTAAGCATTCTGATAGCGGCTTTTACCTGCACAACCATGATGAACTAATCAAGAAACTTCTCGAATTAGATCAGTCTGGTCAAAATGTAATTCTTATTGGGGTCACCTATGCTTTACTGGACTTGATTGAAAAGCAACAATTCCAGCTACAAAATACCATCATCATGGAAACCGGCGGTATGAAAGGCAAACGGAAAGAAATGATTCGGGAAGAACTGCATAACGAACTATGCGAAGGTTTTGGAGTATCTATGATACATTCTGAATATGGAATGACGGAACTGCTGTCCCAAGCTTATTCCTTGGGAAACGGGGTGTTTGAATGCCCTTCTTGGATGCATGTCCTTACCCGCGATACCGAAGACGCCTTGAGCTATATTCCGGAAGGAAAAACGGGGGGACTGAACGTAATCGATTTGGCTAATATCAATTCCTGCTCTTTTATTGCCACCCAGGACTTGGGCAAAAAAAATCCCAACAACTCTTTCGAGGTATTGGGACGTTTTGATAATTCTGATATTCGAGGTTGTAATTTGATGGTTTTATAAAAGTTGATTCGGTTATTTGTTTAATCTGTTAACCGAATAAACAATTAAACAATCCTTACCACAAAATAATTTTTCTTTCCGCTTTGCAGCAAAACAAATTGATTGTTGATCAGGTCTTTTGATGACAGCACAAAATCTTCTTTCACTTTTCCTTTGTTTACAGAAATCGAATTAGCAGTCAAAGCACGTCTGGCTTCACCATTCGATTTAAAGAATGCTGTCTTTTCATTCAAAACAGTGATGATGTCGATTCCAGCTTCGATTCCGTCTCTTACGATTTCAGCTTGAGGCACACCATCAAAAACTTCCAAGAAAGTAGTTTCGTCCAATTCCTTTAAATCATCAGCTGTTGCATTTCCAAATAAAATAGCAGATGCTTTGATCGCTTTTTCTAGTTCTTCTTTCGAGTAAACAAAAACAGTCAATTCTTCAGCCAATCTTTTCTGTAAAATTCTCATATGAGGAGCTGCTTTATGCTCTTCAATAAAA
Organism: uncultured Flavobacterium sp.; assembly: GCA_937773775.1. Classification (GTDB taxonomy): domain Bacteria; phylum Bacteroidota; class Bacteroidia; order Flavobacteriales; family Flavobacteriaceae; genus Flavobacterium. The sequence continues at coordinate 58,341 of CALJVL010000014.1, read as the reverse complement.
CTTTCAATTGTTTGCTTATCTAAAAATGTAAATATCTTAATATATTTCTCCGCGTCCACATCAGTTGTGTTCATCCAAAACTGGTAAAATTTATAAACCGAAGTCTTATCTGCCGTCAACCAAACATTTCCGCCTTCAGATTTTCCGAATTTTGTTCCGTCAGCTTTGGTAATTAGCGGGCAAGTCATAGCGTAAGCTTTGGCTTCTTCACCTACATTCATTCTACGCACTAGTTCAGTTCCAGTTGTAATATTTCCCCATTGGTCCGAACCTCCCATTTGCAACAAACAGTTGTATTCTTTATGCAGATGATAAAAATCATACCCTTGAATTAATTGATAGGTGAATTCCGTAAACGACATTCCTTCGCCTTCACCTGCTAATCTCTTTTTGACAGAATCCTTCGCCATCATATAATTCACCGTAATACGTTTACCTACGTCACGCGCAAAATTAATGAAAGACAAGTTCTTCATCCAATCATAATTATTAACAAGAACTGGCGCATTTATTTCCTTCGAATTAAAATCCAAAAAGCGTGATAAGACTCCTTTTATTCCCTCAACATTATGATTTAAAGTCGCTTCATCTAATAAGTTTCTCTCATCTGATTTTCCAGATGGATCACCGATCATTCCTGTAGCTCCGCCCACCAATGCAATTGGTTTATGCCCGAAATTTTTTAAATGAACGAGAAGTATAATAGGAACCAAACTTCCAATATGCAATGAATCTGATGTTGGATCAAATCCTATATAAGTCGTTGTCATTTCTTTCAAAAGTTGTTCTTCGGTTCCAGGCATAATGTCATGAACCAATCCACGCCATTGTAATTCGGAAATAATATTTTTCATTTTCTAATATCAATTTTCACAAAGATAGTTTTAATTGCATAAATCGAAAATCAATCGGTCTAAAAATCGAACAAACTAATTACCTTTACAAAATGATTTTAGTAACAGGAGGAACCGGTTTAGTAGGGGCACATTTATTGCTTCATTTGATAGAATCACGAAGCATCGGCAGCGATAAAGTACGCGCTATTTATCGGCATTTCGAAGGCATCGAAAAAACGAAGTCCCTATTTAGTCTCTACAAAAAAGACATCTTATTTGACACTATAGATTGGGTACAGGCAGATATTGTAGATGTTCCGTCACTAGAACGCGCTTTTAATGAAATTGAGTTTGTATATCATTGTGCTGCTGTAATTTCATTCGATCCAAAAGACGAAGGTTTACTCCGAAAAACAAACATTGAAGGAACTGCAAATATTGTCAATTTTTGTCTCGAAAAAGGGGTGAAAAAACTATGTTACATTAGCTCTACAGCTGCACTTGGGGATTTAGCCGCGCATGAATCCGTCATTAATGAAGACTCAGAATGGAACCCAGAAAAAACCCATAGCGATTATGCCATTTCTAAGTATGGTGCTGAGATGGAAGTTTGGCGAGGCCAGCAAGAAGGCTTAGCTGTTATAATAGTTAACCCTGGGGTTATCATAGGTCCTGGATTTCCAGAACAAGGAAGTGGACAGCTATTTAAGCAAGTTGCCAATGGATTGTCATTTTACACACTGGGTAGCACGGGATTTATTGCGGTTAGCGACGTGGTCAGGATCGCAGTTCAACTTACAAAAAGTGAAATTCAAAATCAACGATATACCCTAATTTCCCAAAATGTCGTTTTTCGTGATCTTTTGAACACCATGGCCGACGCATTGAAAGTAAAACGACCTACCATTCACTTAACGCCTTTCTTGATGGGAGTTGGTTGGAGAATCGATTGGATTTTATCTACCGTTTTTCGAAGAAAAAGCAAGCTAACAAAAGCTATGGCTCAGGCATCATGTTTAAACAACGACCACTCCAATGAAAAAATAAAAGTAGAATTAGCAACAGAATTTTTAGACGTTCATCAATACATTAAAGAAATTTCAAGCTTATAAGCCGCCTAAGGTTATCCCTTTTGTAAAATTTTCTTCGTCAATTTTAAGTTTTCCCGCCTCTTTTTCAACGGTAATAAAGTATCACCGCGTTTTAAAACTTCTCTTTTTGATTTGATGGAGTCAAGTTTCATCTTTCTCTTATTCTCCATCTTTACTAATGAGTCCATCACTTCTTTTTGATCGTCAATTCGTTTGATTATTTCATCAAAAACATCCTTATAATCCTCATAATTAGAGGCATAATAAACATTACTCTGCGCAAATTGCAAACTATCAATTTTATATTTTTTATAAATATATTTGGATGGATTTATATAATAAGTAACCAAAGAAGTTGGGTTTTGGTACTTTATCCCCTCCAAAATGGCTAAATCATACATGATATTGACCATCTTTCCTTTTTCAATAAGACGATCTGGCTTTTCAACTGCCTCTTCCTTACAGCTTAAAAATAAAATTAAAACCACTAAAAATGACACTGTTTTTCTCATCTAATTAGTATTTTTTATCGATCAAATAACATTCGTTTACCGGCACGAATTTCTTTTACCTTAAAATTGTTGTAAACTAGTTGTCCATTCACAAAAGTGTGCGTAATTCTAGATTTGAATGTAAATCCTTCAAAGGGAGACCATCCGCATTTAGCAAAAATATTTTCCTTTTTAACGCTCCATGGCAAAGCCGAATTTACGATAACTAAATCAGCATAATAGCCTTCTCTGATAAAACCACGCTTTTCTATTTTGAAAATCTTGGCCGGATTATGACACATCTTTTCAACAATTTTCTCAATACTGATTTTGCCTTGATGATAGGCTTCAAACATCGCCGGTATGGCATGTTGAACTAGTGGACCACCCGAGGGTGCTTTTAGATATGTTTGCTTTTTTTCCTCCAATGTATGAGGCGCATGATCTGTAGCAATGACATCGATTCTGTCATCAAGCAATGCTTCCCAAAGTACTTTTCGGTCGTTAGCGGTTTTTACGGCAGGGTTCCATTTTATAAGATTACCTTTGGTTGCATAATCATCATTAGTAAACCATAAGTGATGAATGCAAACTTCAGCAGTAATTTTCTTGTCTTCCAAGGGAATTTTGTTCGTAAACAAATTCATTTCTTTGGCAGTAGACAGATGAAAAACATGCAAACGCGCACCAGTCTTCTTGGCAAGAGCGACTGCTTTAGAAGAAGAAATGTAACAAGCTTCTTCAGATCGAATAAGATGGTGTGCGGTAACGGGAATATCTTCTCCAAATTCCGCTTTATATTTTTCTAAATTATTTCTAATTGTAGCTTCATCCTCACAGTGAACAGCAATAAGCATCGGTGTACTTGAAAATATCTTTTCGAGGGTAGCTTCATTGTCAACCAGCATATTCCCCGTTGATGACCCTAAAAATATTTTTATCCCAGCAACATTTTTAGGATTTGTCTTTAGGACTTCTTCTAAATTATCATTGGTCGCGCCCATCATGAACGAATAATTGGCGTATGACTTTTCGGCAGCAAGCTGATATTTTTCCTCTAAAATTGCCTGTGTAACGGCATTAGGAACCGTATTGGGCTGCTCAATATATGAAGTTATTCCCCCAGCAACCGCTGCCCTAGATTCCGATTCTATATCCCCTTTATGAGTAAGTCCCGGCTCTCTAAAATGAACTTGATCATCAATAGCACCCGGTATCAAATAATTTCCCTCAGCATCAATAATGAGACATTGCGATGATTTTGCACTTATGCTTTCTGAAACCTCAACAATTAAGTCATTTTCAATTAAAACATCGCCCTCAAAAATCACTCCTTCATTTACTATTTTGGCATTCTTAATTAAAACCCTATTCATTGTATATTTTCTTATAAACTGTTAACTAATTTTTTTAATCTTAAGGAGATTACTCCAAAAACGGCTTCAACTATTATTGAATTACTCATTTTCGATTCTCCTTTTGTCCTGTCTGTAAATATTATTGGAACCTCGACGATCTTGAATTTGTTACAAAAGCTTCTGTACTTCATTTCAATTTGGAACGCATAACCCACAAATTTTATTTTGTTAAGGTCAATTTTTTCTAAAACTTCTCGCCTATAACATATGAAACCTGCTGTAGCATCATGGATTTCCATACCGGTTATAAGTCGCACATAGACCGACGCAAAATAAGACATCAACACGCGATTTAAAGGCCAATTGACCACATTCACTCCTGTGACATAGCGCGATCCGATCGCTAAATCTGCTTTCCCAAAATGACAAGCATTGTAGAGCTTTTCCAAGTCGTTCGGGTTATGGGAAAAATCAGCATCCATTTCAAAAATAAAATCGTAACCATTATCTAGTCCCCACCTAAACCCATGAACATAAGCTGTTCCTAGCCCGGCCTTTTTCTCCCTATTTTCCAAAAACAAGCGACCTTCAAATTCTGTTTGCAAAAGCTTTACCCGTTCTGCAGTGTGATCTGGAGAATTATCATCAACGATAAGAATATGAAAAGGCTTGTGTTGAGAAAGCACCGATCTGATAATGCTTTCAATATTTTCAATTTCGTTATAGGTAGGAATTATAACAATACAATCGTTCATATTTCTAGTGGTTTCAGCGCAAAAGTAACCTTTTTATAGCATTTGGTACATAATAAAATTATAATAAAAAGATTGATATAAAAAATTACTAATTTTGCACATTATGATTGAACATTTACTTCATCCTAGAATCACTGAGAATAAAGATTGGGCAACCTTTTTATTTATACTGTCCTTCGCCATAATCGCCTTTACCAAATCCACTAACGAAAATCGATTTGCCGACTTTATGAATCTACTATTTTCGGATAAATACAATAAGATGTACCGCGATGGAAATCAAATGAATAGCGGATTCAACATTTCTCTTTTTTTTGCTCAGGTGATTTCATTTGCATTTTTTATTCAACTTACATTAACCCTTTTTGGATATGCATCCAAGACTGATTTCATCCTCTATATTCAGATCGTAACTTTTCTTGTTTTCTTTATATTATCAAAATATTTGCTGGAAAAAATTATCGCTACGGCATTTAATATCGAAGAATTTGTACAGCAATTTAATCTGCAAAAAGTTACTTATCGAACATATATTGGGCTTATACTGTTGCCAATCAACGTTATTCTGTTCTATTACGACACAATACCTAGAATTATTCCACTAACTATCATGTATATAATGCTAGCATTTAGTGCTATAACCTATTTGATTTCAATAAAAAAGTATCATAATTTAATATTCGGCAACTTGTTTTACTTTATTTTATATCTTTGCACTCTCGAAATAGCCCCCTATTTCTTCGTTTATTATTTTATTACTAAAGGAGGCGCTTAGAAAAAGTTAAAATATGAAAGTGAAAACAATTTTGGTGTCACAACCCGAACCTAAAGTAGAGAATTCTCCTTACTTTGAGCTTCAGCAAAAACATAAAGTAAAAATTGATTTCAGACCTTTTATTCATATAGAAGGAGTTAGTGCTAAAGAGATAAGATTACAAAAAATTGATCTTAATCACTATACTGCAATTATTTTGACAAGTAGAAATGCTGTCGATCATTTTTTTAGAGTCGCTGAGGAAATGCGCTTTAAAGTGCCCGAAGGATTGAAATATTTTTGCCAATCGGAAGCTGTTGCATTTTACTTACAAAAGTATGTTGTATACAGAAAACGAAAAATCTATGTTGGTCCTAAAGACTTCGCTGATTTATCTCCACTAATTAAAAAATACAAAGACGAAAAGTTCCTTTTACCTGCCTCGGATCAACTGAATGTTGATGCCCCAATTACTCTTAACGGATTAAAGGTTGACTGGACGCAAGCTGTTTTTTATAAAACGGTCATGAGTGACCTCAGTGACTTAGCTGATGTTTATTATGATATTTTAGTCTTTTTCAGCCCTACAGGAATAAAATCCTTGTTGAAAAATTTTCCAGATTTTGAACAAAACAATACAAGAATCGCTGTTTTTGGTAGCTCTACTCAAAAAGAAGCTTTAGATAATGATTTAAGAATAGACATTCTTGCACCTACTCCAGATACCCCATCGATGACTATGGCGTTAGAGAAATACATTATTGAAGCACATAAAGGAAAGTAAGCTGGATTCCTATTATATATCAAAAAGTCGCAACATCTGCGGCTTTTTTTATTTCCTATTTGTAAATAAATCTAGCAAATCAGACCTTTTTTATCTTATTTTGTTTAATTTTGATTCTAAATTTCAACCAAAATATAGGTTTAAGTTCCAAAAATCAACTTATGAAAACCAACTCACTAGTAGTAGAAATAGACGGTATTGACAAAGAAATCTTAAGATCCCTAATGGAAGACGCTCGTAAGCCAATTCTGCAAATAGCAAATAAAATAGGCATCTCTGGCGCAGCGATACACCAGCGGTTGAGAAAACTAGAACAATCTGGTGTCATTTCAGGATCTAAATTTGTCGTGAATCATAAGGTTTTAGGTTACAATACAATGGCATTTGTTGGTGTTTATTTGGACAAAGCAGCAAAAAATCTAGAAGCCGTAAAGGAATTAAACAAAATACCCGAAGTATTGGAATGCCACTACACTACCGGAAACTGGTCTATATTAATAAAAATAATCTGTCGCGACAATCAACATTTAATGCAATTACTTAACACCAAAATTCAAACGATAGAAGGCGTTTCAAGAACAGAAACCTTTATTTCTCTGGACCAACAAATTGACAGACAAATACAATTATAAAAAACTATATAAGAAACTACAATCTTCATAAATAGGATTTAAAGTTTCTTATTTCACATCTTTTAACCCCTTCTACTCCCGCCCATATAAATCGAAACATAATATAGTAAAGTCGCGACTGATCCCAGCGCAGCGACTACATAAGTTCTGGCCGCCCATTTTAAGGCGTCTTTTGCCCCAGCTTGTTCTTGTCGAGTAAGCATCCTCTTATTTTCCAACCAAGCCAAAGCACGGTTACTCGCGTCATACTCTACAGGTAAAGTAATAATTGAAAATACCGTAGTGGCAGCAAACAGCACGATTCCAAAAAGTAATAATTGTGGAAAAGTTCTCATCATCAATATTCCTCCTATCAAAATCCACTGCATGTACGTCGATGCCACATTCACAAAAGGCACCAGCTTAGAACGCATCGTCAACCATTCATATCCCAGAGCGTGTTGTACTGCATGACCACATTCATGTGCAGCGACTGCAGCTGATGCAGCGTTGCGCTGGTTGTATACAGCTTCACTAAGATTCACGGTTTTTTTTACTGGGTTATAATGATCTGTCAATTGCCCTGCTACCGAAATCACACGTACATCATGAATCCCGTTATCAGCCAACATTTTCTCAGCAATCTCCGCGCCACTCATTCCATTTTGCAATTGCATCTTTGAATAGTGCTCAAATTTGCTTTTTAGTCTTGAACTTACAAGCCAACTAGCCAGCATGATTGCAACGGCCAATATCAAAAAACTCATTCCCATATCATTTGTGTTTTTATTCTTAAATAAGGTCAAAAAATGAATATCAAATTACGAACCAATTTTTTACAATGTCAATTTGGCACACGTTAAAATAAGCATAAAAAAACCAAACTCCACTAGACGTGAAATTTGGATTTTTAAATATGCGTTATCAGAAAATGCGCTGCAGATCACTTTAAAAGCTCATGCTATTCATACCTACCCCACCAAATTAATGATTTTTCCCGGAACAATAATGAGCTTATTTGGCGTTCTTCCTTCGAGTTGTTTTATTGTTCTTTCGTCTTTCATGATGATTTCCTCGATTTGGTCTTTGGTTAAATCCAAAGGCAAGGTGATCGTGAAACGCATTTTTCCGTTGAAAGAAACTGGATATTCTTTTTCGGATTCTACTAAATGTTTCGGTTCAAAAACTGGAAATGGTACCGTTGCAATAGAACCAGTATTTCCCAGTAAACTCCATAATTCCTCTGCGATATGCGGGGCATAAGGCGAAATTACAATTGCTAGTGGTTCAAGAATGGCAGTGGAATGACAACCTTGGGTCGACAATTCATTGACACAAATCATAAATTGTGAAACCGAGGTGTTGAAAGAGAAATTCTCTATATCATCCGCCACTTTCTTGATGGTTTTGTGTAATGTTTTCAAATTGTCTTTGGTTGGCAGCTCATCTGTAACAATCATTGTATGTTCATCGAAATACAAACGACACAGTTTTTTCAAAAAACCAAAAACCCCAGAAATTCCTGCCGTGTTCCAAGGCTTGGATTGTTCCAATGGTCCTAAGAACATTTCGTACAAACGCAAGGTATCCGCACCGTATTCATTGCAAATATCATCTGGCGTTACCACATTGTATTTGGATTTAGACATTTTCTCTACTTCGCGACCTACGATGTATTTACCGTTATCATCACAAATGAATTCAGCGTCTTTATAATCTTCTCTCCAAGCTTTGAATTTTTCTATGTCTAACTCATCTGAAGAATTGACCATTGAAACGTCTGCATGAATAGGCTGCACATTCTGCCCATCAATCTTGTTTTTAGAAACAAATGTATTTGTTCCTTCAACTCTATAAACAAAAGCACTCGTTCCCAAAATCATTCCCTGATTAATCAGTTTTTTGAACGGCTCTTCTGTCGGTGCAAAACCTTTGTCTTTTAAAAATTTATTCCAAAAACGAGAATACAATAAATGTCCGGTTGCGTGTTCGTTTCCACCAATATATAAATCGACACTTTCCCAGTAGGCCAAGGCTTCTTTACTTGCAAATTCGTTTTCATTGTGCGCATCCATATAACGCATCCAGTAAAAAGAACTTCCTGCCCAACCTGGCATCGTATTCAATTCTAAAGGAAATATGGCTTTATGATCTACTAAATCCGTATTGACTACTTCATTTTTCACAGTGTCCCAAGCCCAAACCTCAGCATTCCCTAAAGGCGGTAATCCGTCTTCTGTTGGCAAATACTTCTCCACTTCTGGTAAAACAATAGGTAAATATTTTGAATCAATCATTTTTGGTAAGCCACTCACATAATATACCGGGAATGGTTCTCCCCAATACCTTTGTCTAGAGAAAACAGCATCCCGCAAACGGTAATTGATTTTTCCGTGTCCTTGGTTTAATTTCTCCAATTCTTCAATCGCTTTCTTGGCCGCTTCTTTGTAAATCAGGCCATCCAAGAAATCTGAATTGGCAATTATCACGTTATCTTTAGAACCGTAGGCTTCTTTGGAAATGTCAACATTAGCAAAAATATTTTTTATTTCCTTCATTCCGCTTTGACCTTTAAAGAAATTAGCAAAAGCATAATCTCTTTCGTCTCCACAAGGAACTGCCATAACAGCTCCTGTTCCATAACCTGCCAAAACATAATCCCCAATCCAAACAGGAACCGGCTCTTTGGTAAAAGGATGCTCAGCATAGGCTCCTGTAAATACGCCAGAAATGGTTTTAACATCGGCCATACGTTCTCTTTCGGAACGTTTTGCGGTTTTTTCAACGTAAGCCTCAACAGCTGCTTTCTGTTCTGGAGTAGTGATTTTCGCTACCAATTCGTGCTCAGGAGCAAGCGTCATAAAAGTAACTCCGAATATGGTGTCAGGGCGAGTGGTAAAAACTTCAACCTTATCAATAACAGAGGCTACACCTTCACTTTCATCTAATTCTTGTGTGATCGCATCTAGAACTCCATCAATATTTCTTAAAATTTCTTCTTTATTAAAACGAATTATTGTAAACCCTTTTTCAATAATAACTTTCGCTCTTTCTACATTTGCAACTTCGTGAAAATCTAAAGTCTCTTCGTTAATTACAACAACCAGTTTTTTTGAAAGACAAACAAAATCAACGACATAGTCACCTATTAAATATTGGTGTTTGAACTTATAATCTAATGCTTTTGACTTTAAACTTTGCCATAATTTTTGTTCAGTCACCGTTGAATCTCCGCTAATTTCTAGTGCTTTTTCGAGCGCAAAACTATTGTTTTTTTGGCTTTTAACACCTACTGACATAACTGGAAAAGTAACCATCGCCCCAATAGATTTTCCAATCCAGTTGCGTTGACTTTCTTTAATACTTTCACTCCAATCGACATCGTTCAATCCTTTTAACAAGCGCTCGGCGTATGCAGAAATACGCATGCTCCATTGCTTCATTTTTTTACGAACTACGGTGAAACCACCACGTTCCGAAACTCCATTTACAATTTCGTCATTGGCCAAAACTGTTCCCAACCCTGGACACCAGTTCACTTCCGTCTCCGCCAAATAAGTCAATCTATATTGCAATAGTATTTTTTCCTGATGCTCTTTTGTGAAAGCATTCCATTCAGTTGCCGAAAAGGGAATAATTTTCTCATCACAAACCGCTTTGATTGTAGCGTTTCCTTGCTTTTCAAAAACCAAAATTAATGTCGCAATATCTTCCGATTTATTACTGTTTTTATTGTACCAGGAATTGAATAATTGGATAAAAATCCATTGAGTGTGTTTATAGTAATCTGGATTTGAAGTACGCACTTCTCTACTCCAATCGAATGAAAACCCAATTTTGTCCAATTGTTTTCTATAGCCTGAAATTTTATTTCCTTCTTTATCAAAACCTCCGTCAATATTTACTGAAGTAGTATCTTCCGGACGCTGACCAGTTTGAATAGCATATTGTTCTGCAGGTAAACCAAAACTATCATACCCCATTGGATGTAAAACATTAAAACCTAAATGTCTTTTATATCGTGAATACACATCGGAGGCAATGTAACCTAATGGATGACCTACGTGCAATCCTGCACCGGATGGATAAGGAAACATGTCAAGTACATAATATTTGGGTTTTTCGGACATGTTTTCTGCAGCAAAGGTTTGATTTTCTGCCCAATATTTTTGCCATTTGGCCTCTATTTCGTTCGGATTGTATTTCATTCCCTTTTTTATTGTTTTTTAATGGAGACATGCCGTCGCTAACTCCCATTATTAGTTTGGATTCAATGTTATATATGCTTTTTAACAATGAATTATAAAGAGGCAAATTTACGTTTATTGTACGAAAGTTGAAACTTTGGACGTTATTAACTTCAAATAAAGAAATTCTTTATTATTTTTACTCCGTAATTAAAGTAAACTATGAGTTCTTCATTTGATAAATTTCAAAAACGCAGGTTAATTTCCTCTTATTTTTCGGTAGTGCTAAGCGTATTCTTAGTTTTATTCTTATTGGGGATTTTGGGGTTTTTTATCATAAATTCCCAAAAACTAGCCAACGATTTTAAAGAAAAAATTGCCATGACGGTGTTTTTCAAAAATAAGGCAAATGACAGTATACTAAAGACTTTTGGCAAACAATTAAAAGTAGCTCCATACGCAAAATCAAATGTTTTTGTTTCCAAAGAAACTGCTGCCAAGCAACATACTGATATCATTGGTGAAGACTTCATGACTTTCCTTGGAGAAAATCCTTTGCAAAATTCATATGACATTCACTTAAAAGCGGAATACGTGGAAAAGGACAGTATTCCAAAAATTGAAAAACAACTACGATCAAACCCTATGATTTCCGATATTGTTTATGATAAACAATTAGTGAATCTGGTCAATGACAATATCAAAAAAGTGAGTATGTGGATTTTAATAATAAGTGGCTTTTTGACTTTTATAGCCGTTTTGTTAATCAATAGCTCATTACGTCTTTCGATACATTCTAACCGCTTTATCATAAAAACCATGCAGATGGTGGGCGCAACAAAATCATTTATAAGAAAACCGTTCGTGATGCGAAGCGTAAAACTAGGAATGCTTGGAGCCGCATTGGCAATCCTCGCGCTACTTGGTGTTTTAGCCTATGTTGAAACCAGCTTTCCTGACCTTGGAATCCTGAATGACAAAGTACTAATTGCAGCAGTACTACTGTCCGTGCTGGGATTTGGTATACTAATTACATGGCTAAGCACTTATTTTGCAACGCAACGATTCTTGAATTTAAGGACAGACGAGCTTTACTAAATTACGATTCTAAAAAACTACAATATAATTCAGCATTTTTTTAATGTCGAAATAAACTCAGCATAAATGGAAAATAAAGAGCACAAACAAGAGTTCCTTTTTGGCAAAATAAACTACAAAATTCTACTGATTGGCATTGGAGTCATCATCCTTGGTTTTTTACTAATGTCAGGTGGAGGGAGTGATGACCCAAACGTATTCAGCGACGCAATCTTCAGCTTTAGAAGGATTCGTTTAGCACCCACTACCGTTTTGATTGGTTTTGGGATTACTATTTATGCCATATTAAAGAATCCAAACAAAGCCTAGATGAATACATTACAGGCTCTTCTAATTGCCATTCTCGAAGGAGTAACTGAATACCTTCCTATTTCATCGACAGCTCATATGGTTTTTCTGAGTTCGTATTTCGGAATTCAAGAAGACGATTTTGTCAAACTTTTTCAGGTTTCTATTCAATTTGGTGCAATTCTAGCAGTCGTCGCTCTATATTGGAGAAAATTTTTCGATTTCTCTTCCCGAAGTGTAGCTATGCGCTTTTATTTCAAACTTATTTATGCCGTAATTCCGGCTTTAGTTTTAGGAAAATTATTTGACGATAAAATCGAAGCAGTTTTGGGTAATCCTGTTCCCATAGCAATTGTATTAATTTTAGGCGGAGTAATTCTACTTTTTGTCGACAATCGTTTTCAAAACCCAACGGTTATCAAAGAAGAAGATATTACCGTAAAAAAGGCCGTAACAATCGGTTTTTGGCAATGTCTGGCCATGATGCCCGGAACAAGTCGTTCCGCCGCTTCAATAATTGGCGGAATGCAGCAAGGATTAACACGTCATGCGGCTGCAGAATTCTCTTTCTTTCTGGCAGTTCCAACTATGATGGCGGTTACCTGTTATTCTCTTTTCCTGAAAACCTATGACACTACACAACTTAAAGGTTACGAACTTATTCTAAGGTCTAACGAAAACATCCACTTGTTCCTTATAGGAAATCTGGTTGCCTTTGTCGTTGCCGTTGTAGCCATTAAATTCTTTATTGAGATTATCAAAAAATACGGTTTCAAGCCCTGGGGCTGGTACAGGATTATTATTGGTACCTTTTTACTGATTTACTTTACATATCTAAAATAATTCCCTTTGAAAACAGTCGAAGATTACCAAGACGGACAAATTTTATTGATTGACAAACCCTTAAATTGGAGTTCTTTTCAAGCTGTAAAAAAACTAAAATACGCTCTGATAAACAAACTGGGGCTTCCAAAAAAATTCAAGATCGGACACGCGGGAACCTTAGACCCCCTGGCCACAGGATTGCTGTTAGTGTGTACCGGAAAATTTACCAAGAGAATTACAGAACTTCAGGGCCAGGCCAAAGAATACACAGGTACTTTTTTTATAGGAGCCACCACACCTTCTTATGATTTAGAAACTGAAGTTGATCAGACTTTTGCAACCATACATATAGATGAAGCATTAATTCACGAAACAGTGAAACAGTTCTTGGGCGAAATTGACCAAAAACCACCTATTTTTTCTGCCATTAAAAAAAATGGAGTTCGTTTGTATGAACATGCCCGTGCCGGCGAAACTGTAGAAATAGCTACTCGCAAGACCACTATTCATGAATTTGAAATCAATAGAGTTTCACTGCCTGAGATCGACTTTAGAGTGGTTTGTAGCAAAGGGACTTACATTCGCTCTTTAGCTTTTGATTTCGGACGCGCAATGCAGTCTGGCTCCCATTTGACGGCTTTAAGGCGAACGAAAATCGGAGATTATGACGTAACTGATGCTATAAGCGCGGACTTATTCGAAGAAAGTCTAAGTCCTACTCTGTAAATAAAAAACAAAACTCATCGCAAAACTCAAAACTGATTTTGTGATGTGCATTCTTCCTAAAATAAAGTACTGTTATACCATACTCTTTTTGTCTATGTGGTTACCCACCAATGGTTTAATAATTACTTATGTTTTCACCTCCAAAAAGAAAGTTTGACAAACAATCGTAAAACCTTTCAAATAGCTTTTTCATAATGATGTTTTTTAAAATTGTGAAACAATATACAAACACCAATAAAAAAGTAAATCAAATAGAAAACGGTAGACGCTCTTGGGTTCCACTAAGGTAGGTTTTTTTTGTAACAAAACAACACTTAATTAACTAAAGTAAAGCAACTTGCTGATACTGCCCGTTTTTTTATTAGACTTTATAAATCCGCAAAAAAAAGTTTCGCTTTGATTAGCAATAGCCAAATAGAAAAAGTAATAAAACAGTAGTTACTTGAATTGAAATCGGAATAGTTTGCAACAAAACGATCTATAAAAATTTCGAATTTATTTCGGCAATAACTACAATAAAATCAGGAAATAAACCTTAAAAGTCACTATTATAGATAAGCAACTAGAAGTGTCTATTGGTCCAAATCAAGGATCATTGCAACAATTTCATTTTGGGCAGATTCACCTTTATCGTGCAAATACCATATTTCTAATTGCATTTCGACAGCTTGGTTGATTGACCCATACTCTTTAATATAATCATCTATCAAATCTGAAGCTCCTTTGGGTCTTGGTCACTGGTAAGCAAGTACACCACCCGTTTCTCGGTTAATCACAATTAGTTTAGGAATAGATCTTTCCTTATTTGTCAAAAATAAGCCCATCAATTCTTCGTTTTCATCTCTCAGCACAATTTTTAAATCAACTTTCCCTTCGGACTCACTAGCCATCTCATTAAAAACTGGCAGTAGCTGAGCTGCATCAAGACTCCAGCCTTCGAAAATGACTAACCATATATACTCATTTTTCAAGGATCGTAAGCTCTGAATGATACCCTCTGGGATTTTTATTGTTTTCTCCAAAAAACTCATGCGGGTTTGGTTCAAACCACTGCAATTTGTCAATTTTGCGGACTGTTCATTACCAGTAGATCTTTCGTCACGAAGCAAATCAGAAACCATTTTTCTATATTCTGTATATGAATCGCTCTTAAATAGTGCTTTAGCAACTGGCATTTTCATGTTTTCTTTTTATACAAGTAAAGTTAAAATAATTTAGCCGTTTTAAATATGATAAAAATCATATCCAAGTAAACAAAAAGTGTAATTTTATAAAAAACTAATAAAAGGAGATGAATTTAGCTTCAAAATCGATTGGCCTTGCACTCTCCGGCGGCGGATCAAAAGGTTTGGCTCACGCCGGGGCCTTAAAATTCTTGGAAGAAAAAAACATTCGCCCAAATCGGATTGCTGGGACAAGCGCCGGATCAATAGTAGGCGCTATGTATGCTTGGGGGAAAACCCCCGATGAAATTTTAGATTTTTTTAAGTCCATATACCTTTTTCAATGGAGACATTTCACTTTCAAAAAAGCCGGTTTTATCGATTCGGATTCATTTAGAAATGATTTTTATGCTATTTTTAAAGATGCGGTGATTGGCGAGTTAAATATTCCTACGCAAATTACGGCAACAGACATGGTTAAAGGAAGATTGAAAATTTTTGATTCGGAAACGAAAATCATCGATGCTCTTTTAGCATCATCAGCTTTTCCTGGAGTAATCTCCCCTTTTGAAATAAGAGGAGAACATTATAGCGACGGCGGTATTTTAAATCATTTCCCAACAGATATTTTACAAGGACAATGCGAAATCATAATCGGCGTTTACGTAAGTCCCGTACAAAAAATAGAAGCTAAAGATCTGAATTCCATAAGAGCAGTTACCTCAAGGGCTTTTGATATTCTTTCTGCAAACACAAATCTGCAAAAATTTAGCATCTGCGATTGGGTAATTGAACCTACAGAGTTAACTCTTTACAGTACATTTGAAATGAACAGACTTAAAATGGATGCCATTTTTAATATCGGATATGAAGCAGCGAAAACCTCTTATGAAAAACTTAATCTATAAAACTTTGGCGACGCTATTTCAAAAAAAAAGAATATGACTATATTTGCACGAAACAACTCAACAAACACATGAAATACAAAAGAATTCTTCTGAAATTAAGTGGCGAAGCTTTAATGGGCGATAGACAATACGGTATTGACCCAGTGAGATTAGCTGAATACGCCGAAGAAATCAAAAAGATCCACAATAAAGGGGTTGAAATCGCCATTGTGATAGGTGGCGGAAATATTTTTAGAGGTGTTGCTGGAGCCAGCAATGGAATGGATAGAGTACAAGGAGACTACATGGGAATGCTCGCCACTGTTATTAACGGAATGGCATTACAAGGAGCATTAGAAGACAAAGGAATGCTAACTCGTTTGCAAACGGCATTGAAGATCGAAGCCATTGCAGAACCTTACATAAAAAGAAGAGCGGTTCGCCATCTTGAAAAAGGCAGAATTGTGATTTTTGGAGCCGGCACCGGAAACCCTTATTTCACAACAGATACAGCAGCCGTTTTGCGAGGTGTTGAAATTCATGCTGATGTTATTCTTAAAGGAACCAGAGTGGATGGTGTTTATGATTCTGACCCGGAGAAAAATACTTCCGCAGTAAAATTTGATACTATTTCATTTGAAGATGTAATTAAAAAAGGGCTGAACGTGATGGACTCAACTGCATTCACTTTAAGCCAAGAAAACAAATTGCCCATAGTAATTTTCAATATGAATAAACAAGGAAATCTTGAGAAAATATGCGAAGGAGAAAACATAGGAACCGTAGTAAATATATAGTTAGCAGAAAGCGGTGATGAATTTGCAGTAAAACCGATCACTGCATACTGATCACTGACCACTAAATAAAAAGTTATGACTGAAGAAATTGAATTTATATTAGATAGCACAAAAGAATCAATGATTGGCTCTATTGCTCACTTAGAAAAAGAATTTTTAAACATTCGTGCTGGTAAAGCATCTCCCGCTATGTTAGGAAGTGTTTTTGTTGATTACTACGGTTCAGCAACGCCGCTTTCGCAAGTATCAAAAATCAGTGTTCCAGACGCAAGAACGATAACCTTTGCAGCCTTTTGAAAAAAACATGTTGCACCCCATCGAAAAAGCAATTATGATTGCTAATATTGGTTTTAACCCTATGAATAATGGTGATGTAATTATTATAAGTGTTCCTGCATTAACTGAGGAAAGAAGACGCGATCTCGCCAAACAAGCAAAAGTGGAAGCTGAAGATGCTAAAGTTGGTGTTCGAAATGCGCGTAAAGATGCCAATACGGAGATTAAAAAATTGGAAAAAGATGGAACATCTGAAGACATTTGTAAAAGTGCAGAAGAAGATGTTCAAAACTTAACCAATAGTTTTATCAGGAAAGTAGATGAACTTCTTGTAACGAAAGAAGCCGAGATCATGAAAGTATAAATTTCATAAATTCAACATTAATATCCGTCTCGTTATCTTAACTGGACGGATATTTTTTTATAATATTTCCTAGTGTTTAATAATCAGAACAGACTGAACACCACTTAGCCAGTTAGCATCTGAATCTATTAAAATTTTCCAACTCTCAAGACTAATCATCATAAGATCCTGGTTTTCCAAAAACGTTGTGTCAACCATGCTTTCCGACACAATCTCCATATTGTTCGGATATTTTTGTTCCAATGAGTTTATGGCACTTTGAATAACAAAATTGGCACGAACGTGACCGTTCACATCCAAAACCACTATTTTAGAATTGTTGTTGCTGATCAGTTTTTGAGCATAATCAATCAACAAGGAATCCTCCGATTTAAAAACGGGAATAAAAACTTGGTCTATTTCTTGCAATTCTTTGTCAATCAAGATTCCCAACGGTAACTTCGTTTTCGCTACGATCTGCCTGGTTCTTTCATCAAAAGGAGAATTTTCGAACAAGCCTTCCTTACCCGTGAATTTGTCCATCAACCGATCCGGATTGATAATTCTGGTTGTGAATCCCACTACTCTTCCAAGCAACGTGCCTTCAAAAATAGATTTTCCCAAGCCGACCAATAGAAGATCATAATCTCCATGATTAGCGATATCAACAATTTCGTTTTCAATATCATTGGTAAGCTTAAAAATAGTGGCTATTTTCATATTCAAGTGCCCCGACTCTTTAAAAATAGGATCAAAACTACTTTTTTCTTTGTCTTCCAAATTGAACGAATGCAACTCATCACTCAACGAAAAATGCATAGCGGTGATATCAGAGCTGTTTTTTTGTTTTCTTGTCAAGCTATTTGCTAATCGCAATAACGACTTCCCCTTCTCATTATTCCCAAACGCGAAGAGTATTCGGTATTTATTCTGACTTGTAACTTCCTCGATTTCGGCGATATCTTTATTTTTAAAAATAAAATTAATAAAGTCTAATGCAGGACCAGTCATGAAAGTTGTTACTAATGCCATTATTACCATCATCGCAAATACTTCTGGGGTAAGAACCTTTAATTCCAGTCCTATATTTAATACAATTAATTCCATTAACCCCCTAGTATTCATTAAAGCACCAATGGTTAAACTATCTTTCCAGTTTTGCCCTACAAAGCGCGCAGTCAAAGCACTTCCTAGAAACTTCCCGACAACGGCGACTGCGATAATAGCTGCGGTTACTTTCCATAAATAAGGGTCATTGATAAGCCCTATTTCTGTTTGTAACCCCGTGTAAACAAAAAACAAAGGAAGTAAAAGAATGACAGCAACATCCTCTACTTTGTCTATAAATATCATCCTGAATTTAGAAACATCGGGCATGATAGAGCCCATCATAAAAGCTCCAAATAGCGCATGAATTCCGATTACCTCAGTAGCATAAGACGACAGAATCAAAAAGAGAAAAAAAATGGCTATCACTGGTTTTCCAATACTAGCCTTTGAAGCATATAAATCACCAATTCTTTTCAGAAAAGGCTTTACGATAAAGATCATAGCAAGCACATAAAGTACCGCAAGCGAAATTACATACAACGACCCAACGAAGTTTCCCGCTTTTACTATTGCAATTACCACGGCCAGAAGGCACCAAGCGGTAATGTCATCTGCCGCTGCACAAGTAATAACAATAGCCCCTAGCTTCGTTTTATGAATCTCTCTTTCTTGAACAATTCGCGCCAGCACCGGAAAAGCGGTTATACTCATGGCGATTCCCATAAACAAACTAAAAGAAAGAAACTCAATCCCCACTGGAGCAAATTTATTATAAACGAAATAAGACAGTCCAATGCCCATTGCGAAAGGAATAACTATACTCGCATGACTGATCACAATTGCCTCGCTAGCTTTGTTTTTAAGGATTTTTATATCAAGCTCCATTCCTATGACAAACATGAAAAGAATAAGACCGACTTGACTTAGGAATTTTAAATTCCCTAAGGATTCAACAGGAAATAAAGCGGCCGAAAATCCAGGGAAATAGCGTCCTACCAAGGATGGGCCTAGAACGATTCCCGCTATAATTTCGCCAATAACCGTGGGTTGTCCAATTTTTTTAAAAACCCAACCAAAAAGACGAGCCACTAAAATTATCATTACTATCTGAGACAATAATATGGCCAAAGGATCTTGAAAGTTTTCATGCAATGCTGTCAAGAATTCATTCCAGCTATTACTCCCTATGTCTGATACAGCAACGATCTTTCCTCCCTGCAATTGTTTTCCCTTGGTGAGTATCCAATAAATCAAAACGGTAAAACCACCCGTAACACTGAAATAAAACAAGCTGTTTTTATGTTTTTTCATATTCCTTTTATGATAGCTATGTCATTTTAACACCTACACAAAGATGTGAAATTCTAACATATGTTTTACAACAGTCAAATTAAGTTTTATGAGAAATTCAAAAACAAGCATTTAGCTTAAAAACAGCGTGAAAGTTTTTAAACAAACCTCCTGTTTAGTGGTGGTTTTCACTACATTTGCACCCATTTAATACATTTATGAAAAAGAAGTCAAAAGTGGATTTCTGGGCGCTAATCGCCAGAATCGTGCTTAAAAATAGAATTGTTATACTTGGTGTTATTGTCTTATTAACCGTGTTTTTAGCCCTGCAATGGAAAAACATTCGGTTTTCTTTTACAGAAGCTAACTTACTTCCTGATACTCACATTGTAAATAAAGAATACAATGCTTTTTTGGATATGTTTGGGGAAGAAGGTAATTTAATTGTTGTAGGGGTTAAGGACGACACTTTCTTTACGCCAAAAGCGTTTGCTGCTTGGGATAGATTGATGAGGGATATCAAATCCCATAAAGAAGTTGACCTTATTGTTTCCATCAGTGATTTGAAAAAACTTCAGAAAAACGAAAGTCTTCAGACTTTTGAATTAGTTCCTTTAGTAGATCAAACCAAAACTATAAATCAAGAGTATCTTACGTCGATAAAGAAAGAGTTGTTTGGGAAAATGCCTTTTTATGAAGGATTACTTTTCAATAAAAAAAACGGAACTATTCGTTCAGCAATTTATTTAGACAAGCAAATTGTAAACACCCCAGGTCGCAGAGATTATATTTTAAATGATTTTATCCCAAAAATTGAGGCTTTTGAAAAAGAAACAGGTATTGAATTACGGGTATCGGGAATGCCGTATATTAGGACATTGAATGCAAAAAGTATCACTGACGAGATTAGTCTATTTATAGGAGCATCTCTATTGATCACTTCACTAATTTTCTTTTTCTTTTTTCGCTCGTTTCGAGCTACTTTAATTTCAATAGTTATCGTCGTAATTGGCGTAATGTGGACCTTTGGACTTCTTGGTTTATTCCATTTTGAAATTACGGTCCTTACCGCACTAGTCCCCTTCATTGGTTATCGTCATTGGAATTCCCAATTGCATTTTTCTGACCAATAAGTACCAACAAGAATTTATTTCCCACGGTAACAAAGCGCGCGCGTTACAAAGGGTAATTACGAAAGTGGGAACAGCGACCCTGATGACGAACTTGACTACGGCCGCTGGATTTGCCACTTTTATCGTTACCCAAAGTGAGTTGCTAAGAGAATTTGGTGTCATTTCCTCTTTGAGTATTATTGCTTTGTTCTTTTTATGCCTCATCATTATCCCCATTTATTATAGCTATCAACCTATTCCAAAAAAGAAGCATTTGGAACATTTAAGCCGCAATTATACGCGCATTTTCATGGCTTGGATAGAAAAAATGGTGACATATAACAGACGTTATGTATATGCAGTAGCTATCTTTTTGTTTTTAATAAGTGCTATTGGCGCTTTTAAAATTAAGACCTCGGGTAGTTTGATCGAAGACATGCCAAAGAACACAGGGTTCTTTCAAGACATCCTTTTCTTCGAAAAAGAATTTGAAGGAATAATGCCCCTTGAAATCACCATTGACACCAAAAGAAAAAAAGGGGTCATGAAGCTGTCTACCTTGAAAAAAATGGATGAACTTCAGAAAACAATCGAGGAAATCCCCGAACTTTCTAAACCCATTTCTATTCTCAATTTGGTTAAATACTCAAAACAGGCCTATTATAACGGGAACCCGGAATACTACGATTTGCCCACTTCCCAAGAACAAAGCTTCATTTTAAGTTACGCAAAAAATGCGACCAAAGACACCGAGAATAACATCATGAAAAGTTATGTCGACAGTACCGGACAGGTGGCACGAATCACTACTTTCATGAGAGATATTGCAACCGGAAACATGAAGAAAATTGAAACTAAACTTTGGACCAAAATCAATGAAGTATTCCCTTCTGATCGCTATAAAGTCGTAATGACCGGAAAAGCGTTGGTCTTTGAAAAAGGAACAAAATACCTGCTTGACAACTTAGTAACTTCACTGCTTTTTGCAATTTTACTGATATCACTTTTGATGGTTTTCATGTTTCGATCTTTCAAAATGGTTGTGGTTTCTTTAATTCCTAATTTATTGCCGCTGATGATAACCGCTGGATTGATGGGCTATTTTGGAATTCCGCTCAAGCCCTCTACCATATTGGTTTTTAGCATTGCGTTTGGACTTTCAGTTGATGACACCATTCACTTTCTGGCTCAATACCGCCAGGAATTGACAAATAATGACTGGAAGATAAAAAAATCTGTTTTTGCAACCATAAAAGAGTCTGGAGTAAGCATGTTCTATACTTCGGTAGTTTTATTCGCTGGATTCTCCGTTTTCATGTTGTCTGATTTTGGGGGTACAGTGGCTCTTGGGGGATTAGTGGCCGTTACCTTAATCTTCGGAATGCTATCGAATCTAATGTTGCTACCTTGTTTGGTATTGACATTAAACAAATCCTTGGCCAACGAACAAGAATTCATCGAACCTAAAATTGATGTTTTGAGTAATCTTGATGAAGAAAACGATAATTCAGCTAAATAATTCCATCCTAATTCTTCAGTAAATCTGATATATAAAGGAGAAAATAATCGCTTGAAAAAAACACAAATCATTCCATTTTCTTAGCCCCGATAGCAGCGGCATCCTTTTACTGATTTCTTTAATCAGTAAAAGATAAAGCGAGTAACGGGAAATAGCTTCTGAATACACCATCACAACAATGACATTTAAAAGAAATCGATTATATTTGTAATTCGATTGAACCAGAATTTTTAATATCAATTATACAATTAAATGAGACATACAAAAGTTAAAGACTTACTAGACAGTACAACCACGCTTCATGAAGTAAATGCAAAAGGTTGGGTGAGAACTTTTAGAAACAATCAATTTATCGCTTTAAATGATGGTTCTACCATCAACAATATACAATGTGTTGTCGATTTTGAGAACACTCCCGATGAAACGTTGAAGAGAATAACTACTGGATCCGCTATTTCTGTAACAGGAACTTTGGTCGAGAGTAAAGGTGCTGGTCAGAAAGTTGAAATTCAAGTTAACAAGCTGGAAATATTAGGAGATTCCGATGCAGAGAAATTCCCTATACAACCAAAGAACAAACCAAGCTTGGATTACTTACGTGAAAATGCACATTTGCGTGTACGTACAAATATGTTTGGCGCAATCATGCGCGTGCGTTCGGTTTTATCGTTTGCCGTTCATAGTTATTTTCAAGAAAAAGGCTTTGTTTATGTAAACACACCAATCATAACGGGATCTGATGCGGAAGGTGCAGGTGAAATGTTTAAAGTTACAGCTTTACCATTTGACGGCACTCCAAGAACTGAAGATGGAAAGGTAAATTACAAAGAAGATTTTTTTGGCAAGGAAACAAACCTTACCGTTTCCGGCCAGCTGGAAGCCGAAACCTATGCTATGGCTTTGGGCCAAGTATATACTTTTGGGCCGACTTTTAGAGCAGAAAACTCAAATACTTCTCGCCATTTAGCTGAATTCTGGATGATTGAGCCCGAAGTGGCTTTTAATGATTTGAACGACAATATGGATTTGGCTGAAGATTTTATTCAGTACGTAATCAAATATGTTTTAGACAAATGTCCAGACGATTTGAAATTTCTGGAAGGAAGATTGCTAGATGAAGAGAAATCAAGACCACAGGCGGAAAGAAGCGAAATGGCTTTATTAGACAAATTAAATTTTGTTTTAGAAAATAATTTCAAGCGTGTATCTTATACTGAAGCTATAGATATTTTGAGAAATTGTACTCCAAATAAAAAGAAAAAATTCAATTATATCATTAACGAATGGGGAGCTGATTTACAATCAGAACACGAACGTTATTTAGTTGAAAAACACTTTAAATGTCCGGTAATCTTATTTGATTACCCTGCTAATATCAAAGCATTTTACATGCGTTTGAACGAAGACGGAAAAACAGTTCGCGCGATGGACATCCTTTTCCCAGGAATTGGTGAAATTGTAGGAGGTTCTCAAAGAGAAGAGCGTTTTGATGTATTGGTCGAAAAAATGAAAGCTTTAGGAATCGATGAACAAGAATTATGGTGGTACCTTGACACAAGAAGATTTGGTTCATCAGTCCACTCTGGTTTTGGTCTTGGATTTGAAAGATTGGTGCTGTTTGTAACTGGAATGACTAATATACGTGATGTAATTCCTTTTCCGAGAACACCAATGAACGCAGAGTTTTAAAAAAGTTTATTCGGTTAATTGCTTAACCAAATAAACGATTAACCGAATAAACGATTAAACTTAATGCTGAAGCAATTCTTAAATTTAAAATTATCTCAGAAATTATCTCCGCAGCAAATACAGCTGATGAAGTTAATTCAATTGCCAACGCAAGCCTTTGAGCAACGTTTACTCGAAGAAATGAATGAAAACCCTGCTCTTGAAGCGGGTAAAGAAGAAGAGGAATACGAAAAGGATGAATATGAAAATGAAGATTACGATGATTATGACGATTCGGAATCCGACAGAATCGAGGCCGAAGACATTAATATTGACGAATATCTGAGTAATGACGAGACTCCAGATTATAAAACACAAGCCAATAATTACAGTGATGATGATGAGGAACGGGAGTCTCCATTAGCAGCACCAGTGAGTTTTCATCAAGATTTGATCAACCAGTTAAACACTTTCATTTTGAATGACGACGAAAGGGATATCGCTGAATTTCTCGTTGGAAGCATAGATGACATGGGGTATATCCGTAGAAGCGTAGCTGACATCGTCGATGATTTGGCGTTTACTCAAGGAACTTATACTGATGAACTGACCGTAGAGAGAATGTTGCACGTAATCCATGAACTGGAACCTTCAGGAGTTGGCGCACGAGATTTACAA
Organism: uncultured Flavobacterium sp.; assembly: GCA_937773775.1. Lineage (GTDB taxonomy): Bacteria > Bacteroidota > Bacteroidia > Flavobacteriales > Flavobacteriaceae > Flavobacterium. Next base: position 33,754 of record CALJVL010000014.1, on the reverse strand, counting down.
GAATGTTTACTGTTACAGTTAAAACATAAAACCACTACAGAATACCTGGAACTGGCTACTGATATTATCGAAAATCAGTTTGATGCTTTTACAAAAAAACATTATGACAAGTTAATCCAGAAATATAATATTTCGAATGAGCAGCTAAAAAAAGCGATTCATGAAATAGAAAGACTCAACCCGAAACCAGGTGGAGCATTTACGGGTAATAATAAAATCACAGAGAATGTAGTTCCCGATTTTGCCATTAGAATTGTAGATGGCGAACTTGAATTGACTTTAAATGGAAGAAATGCCCCTTCGCTGCATGTTTCCAAAGATTATCAAGAAATGATGCAGACTTACAAGGAGTCCAAGGATAAATCAGGTACACAAAAAGATGCCGTTCAGTTTATCAAACAAAAACTGGACTCCGCAAAATGGTTTATTGACGCCATTAGACAGCGTCAGGAAACACTTTTTGTAACAATGAACGCCATCATGCATTATCAGGAAGAGTATTTCCTAGATGGTGACGAGATCAAGTTGAAACCGATGATTCTAAAAGACATTGCTGACCTGGTAGGCCTTGATATATCGACTATTTCCCGTGTAGCCAACAGTAAATATGTAGAAACTCCTTATGGAACGAAACTGATTAAAGAATTCTTCTCTGAAGCGATGAAAAATGACCAAGGTGAAGATGTATCGACACTTGAAATTAAAAAAATATTGCAGAATATCATTGAGGAAGAGGACAAGAAAAAACCTTTACCAGATGATCAATTAGCCGATTTGCTAAAAGAAAAAGGCTACCCAATTGCTAGAAGAACTATCGCAAAATATAGAGAACAACTAGACATTCCTGTAGCAAGAATGCGTAAGAAAATATAATAATTTATTTTCAATGCTATCACTTTTTATAGACTAGTAAAAGACTCGATTAGTTTTAAAAACAGATCGGGTCTTATAGTTATAAAAAAAGCAATCTCTTCATTAATATCAATGTTGGTCTTTATGCATCGCATGATAATATGCGGCACGACTTAGTGGCTCGTACTCTTCGGTCTCCCCTAACATAACTAATTTGTCATTGTCAGTTTTACGGAAACTGTAATTCGCTAAATTTCCTGTTCTTGTGCATACAGCGTGAACTTTAGTAACATATTCAGCAGTTGCCATCAATGCGGGCATCGGACCAAAAGGATTCCCCTTAAAATCCATATCCAGTCCGGCTACAATAACACGAATACCCTGATTGGCAAGATCGTTGCAAATTTTGACGATTTCGTCATCAAAAAATTGCGCTTCATCAATTCCAACAACATCACAACCCTGAGCCAATATGGCTATGTTTGCAGCTGCGGGAACTGCTGTAGATCGAATTTCATTGGAATCGTGCGACACAACCATATCATCATGATAACGAGTGTCAATTGCGGGTTTGAAGATTTCAACTTTTTGTTTGGCAAATTGCGCTCTTCTCAAACGTCGTATAAGCTCTTCGGTTTTGCCCGAAAACATTGAACCGCAAATAACTTCAATCCAACCAAATTGTTCTTTATGATTTACTGTATTTTCGAGAAACATTTCGTATTTTTCTAACTTAAAAAATGAATAGTTTTTATTACGTTGTGGTGTAATAAACCCGCTTAAGATTTTATACTTTTACGTCGTCTCAAATGTAGAAAATTTTTATCAATTCGGGAATCTGTAAACGCTTATTTAAACAATTAAATGTTCTACATAAAAGGATTTTTATTTCTAAGACAAAATACAATTAGATAAAATTACAAATACATACGCCATATATACTATAATTTAAACCGTTATGAAAAAAAAATTGGAAGCCGACTTAATCAGCATTGCTCATCGAATATTACAACTCAAAAATAAATCTGATATCAATCAATTGTTTTTGGAAACTCAAAAATTATATGAGAAATTGTCAGTTTTACGATTTATAGAAGAAAATTATGGTATTATTAAACCAACTATAGGTCATGCTGAAATGCAGAAAGAAATAGAAGATTTTTATGACCGTCCTGAAGAATTGCCTGCTGAAACTGTAATCGAAATGACAGAAAGCAATGTGTTTCCGGAAGTTGCAGAAGAACAAATCCCAAATGAGAACCCCCCTGTTGATGAAGATGAGGCACCTAAAAGTTTAGATCGCGAAGAATCGCCAGAAGCAGAAATAGTTGCTGAAGAAGATTCCTCTGTCGATGAAGAAGAAGCGCCTGAAAACTGGGAAGACGACGAAGTGGTTGAAGAATTTCAAGCAGATATAATGGAGCTACAGCTTGAGCCAGAAGAAAGCAATCACGAAAAGGCATCTCCAGAGGAAACAGGCGAAAATTTATTCCCTGAGGAAGAAACACCTCCGCCGTTTAAAGCTGCTTTTGAATTAACAGAAGATAGCGAAACTGAAATTACGAAGCCGGCAGAAACAGTACAGATATCATTTTCAGATTTATTGGGCGGCAATTATAGTGAACCACATTTTGTAAAAGTAGATGATATTGAAGCTTTACCTCCAATAACCCTATTTGAAGCTGCGCACAAAATTCCAGCATCAGACAAAGCTCAAATTAATACAGAGATAAACCCACCAGAAATTGAACAAGCAAAAAATGTATCTCTGAACGATAAACTTTCAAAAGGAATCGATATCGATTTGAATGATAGAATTGCATTTGTAAAACACCTTTTTGGAAATAGCAACGAAGATTATAATCGGGTGCTAAATCAATTAATCACTTTTGATAACTTTTATGAAACAAAAAACTTTATAGAAGAGATGGTAAAACCCGATTATAATGATTGGAAAGGAAAAGACGATTATGCAGAACGTTTTATGGACATAATTGAGAAAAAATTCCTTTAGACCAATTTGCGTTTTTTGATCACCACAAAATAGTACTTAAGTATACAGGCACTTTTTATTTTTATCCAAAACTAAATAGAATACTCGCATCCAATTTATGTCAAAATTATATATAGTTCCCACACCAATTGGTAATCTCGAAGACATGACATTTCGAGCAATCCGGATTCTAAAAGAAGCCGATTTGATTCTGGCCGAAGACACCCGCACCAGCGGAAAACTCTTGAAGTATTTTGAGATTGGCACGCACATGTACAGCCATCATATGCACAATGAGCACAAAACTATCGAAAATTTAATCACGCGATTGAAAGCAGGCGAAACCATTGCCTTAATATCTGATGCGGGAACTCCAGCAATTTCCGATCCTGGTTTTCTTTTGACTCGCGCTTGCGTCGAAAACGGCATCACCGTCGAATGTTTGCCTGGCGCGACAGCGTTTGTTCCTGCCTTAGTGAATAGTGCCTTGCCCAATGACAGATTTATCTTTGAAGGTTTCTTACCCGAAAAAAAAGGGCGGCAAACCCGATATTTAGAACTAGCCGAGGAAACAAGAACTATGATTCTATATGTCTCTCCTCATAAGCTAGTTAAAACATTAGCTGAATTCATAACCTACTTTGGTGAAGAACGCCAAATATGTGTTTCTAGAGAATTATCAAAATTACACGAAGAAAACGTGAGAGGAACAACTCGTGAGGTTTTAACTCATTTTGAAAAAACAGCGCCACGAGGAGAAATTGTCGTTGTGGTTGGCGGAAAACCAATCATTAAAGAAGTTAAAAAGAGTAAATTCTCGAAAGACCAAGACGAAACATAATACAAACCAATATGCTTTTAGAATCTTTTATTACCAAATTAAAACAAAGCCCTACAACAATTGAATTTTCGGATACAATGGCTGTTATTGAAGAAACTTATTACTTCACTGCCACAGCTTTTAAAAACGGAGACCAACAAAATGCTGCAGGAGAAAATTCAGGTTCTTGTAAGTTATTTTCCTTTGCCATATTGAATACCTTATCAAAAGATGAAACACTCGCTTGTTTTGGCGGTTACTATTTTGACGATGTTTTAAATAATCCAAAGGGAACTGATCACTCAAATATTAGAAATTTCATAGAATCAGGTTGGGACGGAATTCAGTTTGAAGTCGAAGCTTTAGATTTGAAATAAATCGGTAACTAATAAATCTTTAAACAGTAAAACAATGCGTTGGACACTCAAATCAAAACCTCCAGAGCAGAAGGTTAAGCAGCTCGCTCAAGCATTGAATGTCGAAGATTTCGTAGCTACATTATTGGTTCAACGAGGCATTGAAACTTTTGAAGATGCCAAGAATTTTTTCCGCCCTTCATTAGCCCATTTGCACGACCCATTCTTGATGAAAGACATGGATAAAGCGGTAGCAAGGATTGAACTTGCGATTGCAAACCAAGAGAATATTCTTGTTTTTGGTGATTACGATGTTGATGGTACAACAGCGGTTTCACTTGTTTCTTCTTATCTAAAGACCTATTACCCGAATATTGCCACTTACATTCCAGATCGTTATGCCGAAGGCTACGGAATCTCTTTTAAAGGAATTGACTTTGCAGATGACAATGGCTTTACGCTAATCATTGCTCTAGATTGCGGAATAAAATCGATCGATCATGTTGCTTATGCAAAAGAAAGAAACATCGACTTTATCATTTGTGATCACCATAGACCAGGAAGTACTTTGCCCGATGCCGTTGCGGTTCTCGATCCCAAGAGAGACGACTGCAACTATCCTTATGACGAATTGTGTGGCTGCGGTGTAGGTTTTAAATTAATACAAGCTTTAGGCAGTAATAGAAATCAAACTATTGATGATTTTATCCCCTACTTAGACCTCGTAGCGACAGCAATTGCCGCCGATATTGTCCCTATGACAGGCGAAAATCGGGTGCTTGCCCACTTTGGCTTGCAAGTTATTAATAGCAATCCGAGACCAGGAATCAAGGCTTTGATTCACCAGATAAAAAAACAATCCTTAGATATCACCGATGTCGTTTTTATTATTGCTCCGCGTATCAACGCAGCGGGACGCATAAAACACGGAAATCATGCGGTGGAGTTATTAACCGAATTTGATTTTGAACAAGCACAACAGTTTGCTTCGGAAATTGAACAATACAATTCTGACCGAAAAGATCTAGACAAGCAAATAACCAAAGAAGGTTTGTTGCAAATTGAAAATAATGACGAAAAAGAACGCTTCACCACGGTCATTTATCAGGAAGACTGGCACAAAGGAGTTATCGGGATCGTGGCTTCTCGTTTAATCGAAACCTACTATCGTCCTACGCTTGTTTTTACAAAAAGTGGCGATAAATATGCCGCTTCGGCACGATCTATCAAAGGTTTTGATGTATATAATGCTCTAGAAGCCTGCTCACAACATTTGGAACAATTTGGAGGACATATGTATGCCGCAGGAATGACATTAAAGGAAGAAAACTACTCGACTTTCAAGGAAGCATTTGAAAAACAAGTTCAAGAAACAATCCATCCCGATATGTTGATTCCAGAAATAGAAATAGATTCCGAAATTGATTTTGCCGATATCACACTAAAACTTACCCGAATTTTAAAACAATTTGAACCCTTTGGTCCACAAAACATGACACCTGTGTTTTTGACTAAAAATGTAAAAGATACGGGATATGCAAAGAAACTAGGTGGTGAAGACGAGCATTTGAAATTATTTGTAAAACAAAATAATTCTGAAGGTATTTCAGCAATAGGTTTTGGATTAGGAAAAAAGATCGATTTGACTACAAACCAAAAAGCATTTGAAGCCGTCTATTGCATCGACGAAAATGAATGGAATGGAAAAATTTCGATCCAACTGAGATTAAAAAATATCAGATAATTAGCTACCCAGAATGAAAAAGAAAGATCCTTACGCAGCGTTGCGTTACAAAGAATTTAATACTTTTTTATTGTTGCGTTTTGCCATGGTTTTTGCTTGGTCTATGCAGTTTATCGTAATTGAATGGCAGGTATACAGTATCACTAAAGATCCGCTTTCACTTGGACTTATTGGCTTGATGGAAGTAATTCCCGCTGTATCCATGGCATTGTTTGCAGGACACATTGTCGACCAAAAGGAAAAAAAAGGACTGTTGCTGAAATGTATTTTAGCTTTCTCGGTAATTAGTTTCGGACTTTTTCTATTAACTTGGCCTGCAATTGTTCAAGGTTACGCTACAAAAACTATTTTGTATTCCATTTATTTCTTGGTTTTTCTAGGAGGATTAGTGAGAGCTTTTCTAGGACCCACCATTTTTTCCTTTTTATCACTATTGGTTCCGAAGAAAATTTATCCTAATGCTGCGACTTGGAGCAGTTCCGTTTGGCAAATAGCGTCAGTGGCGGGGCCTGCCGTGGCCGGTTTTTCGATCACTCTGATTGGTGTTCACTGGTCTATGTGTTCCGTTTTTGGCTGTTCCATTTTTGCAATGCTTTTTTTATCTCAAATTGAGAAAAAGCCAATTATGAATCCGAAAATAGGAGAACCTGTAATGCAAAGCTTATCTGAGGGATTAAAGTTTGTATTCAACAACAAGACCGTTTTAGGAGCCATAACGCTGGATATGGTGGCCGTTCTTTTTGGAGGAGCGGTAGCACTATTGCCTATTTTTGCGCAGGATATATTGAAAGTAGGTCCAGAAGGATTTGGCTTCTTGAGAGCTGCTCCAGCGATTGGCGCTTTCATCACCATGCTCATTACGGCATACGTTCCTTTGAGTAAAAACGCTGGAATGAAATTATTGTCCGCTATTTTTGCCTTTGGGATCTGTATCATTGTGTTCGGGCTTTCCACTATTTTCTGGGTATCGCTTTTGGCCCTGTTCCTCAGCGGCGTATTCGATGGGATTTCAGTTGTTATCAGACAAACTATTTTACAACTTAAAACGCCTGACCACATGCGCGGGAGAGTTTCAGCAGTAAACTCGATGTTTGTGGGTTCTTCAAACGAATTAGGTGCTTTTGAAAGCGGACTTACGGCAAAACTAATGGGAACGGTAACAGCAGTAGTCTTTGGTGGAAGTATGACTCTCTTCGTTGTATTGACAACAGGGATAATTTCACCAACTTTTAGAAAACTAGATCTGACCAAAGACTTGGAAGAACACGAGAATCAGGAGTAAATTTTAACTAGTTTTATTTAGAATAAATCTAAATAATTATTATATTTGTATGAAACTAATTACTATGCAAGAAATAAAACAAATATATTTCAATGATGAAGGTACTTCTTTCTACTGGAGAAAAGAGAACGAAGTATTAACAGACAAAGTCCAATTGATTTTTAGGGAAACTGGTTTTTATTTCAGCCGCCATGAACTGAAACTGTTTCAGTGTTGTATTCACGAAAGTTATACCCTTAACAACTCTTGTGATGATTGTGCATTAAAAAATGAGTGCCACAAATTTCTATTAAAAACACCCTGTTCTCAAATTGATTTAGCCGTTTCTATGGACGAGCTAAGTTCGATAAAAGACCTAGTAGAAGGTACTTTGTTTAAAATTAATCTAAATGATTATTTATTCGGTGAGGGAATGAATTAATTCTAGTACTTTTTTAATTCAAAATTTTCCCCATCAAAAACGCCATAAGTAAAATAACTGATCCAGTCGCCCAGATTTACGTATTCTGAATTTTCTCCTACAGACACTTTCATAGGTAGATGTCGGTGGCCGAAAACAAGGTAATTGTAATGTTTAGTTTCTAGTTTTCTTTTGGAATACAAAATCAGCCATTCCCTCTCCTCTCCAAGAAAAGTGATGTCTTCATCTCCAGAAATCAATTTGTTTTTTACGGATAGATATTGCGCCAAAAGAACTCCAATATCGGGATGTAACCATCTAAAAAGCCATTTAGAAAACGGATTTGTAAACACTTTTTTCATGCGTTTGTACCCCATATCTCCGGGCCCTTTTCCGTCTCCATGACCTACTAAAAAGGTTTTATTTCCAAAAGTGTACTCCTGATTGTCATAGTACACTGGAATATTCAATTCTTTCTGAAAATAATCATCCATCCATAAATCATGATTTCCTACAAAAAAATAGATTGGAATTCCGCTGTCGCGAATTTCAGCTAGTTTACCTAAAACGCGAACAAATCCTTTAGGTACAACCGTTTTATATTCGAACCAAAAATCGAATAAATCACCCACCAAAAAAATAACTTCTGCATCTTTTTTTACTTCATCGAGCCAGGCCACAAATTTTTGTTCTCTTGGAAAACTCAATTCGGGTGTTGGTGCTCCAAAATGTTGATCGGATGCGAAATATACTTTCTTATTATTAGGTAATTGCATGCAGCTAAAGTATGGATTTTGAAATTACAAATTGTCGCTAGCGTACCATTCGGCAAAAGAGGACTCTGTTTCTTGAAGTTTTAGTGAAAAAAGTTGGATCCCTTCAGGCAACCTTCCGATAATTCTTTGTGAAAAATCGACTACCATATTCTCGCTTGTGGGTTGATAATCTACCAAAATTACATGGTGACCTCTATTTATTAATTCGTGTGCCAACTCTACATGCGGCGTTGTTTCGTTAAAAACAGTCGCGTGGTCAAACTGATCGACAATTTCTTCTTTGACAATTTTTTTCAAGTCGGTAAAATCGATAACCATTCCAAATTTAACATCATTTCGGTTCTCAATAGGGCTTCCTATTACGGTAACTGACAATTTATAACTATGCCCATGAACATTTTTACATTTCCCATCATAACCATATAAAGCGTGACCGGTTTCGAAACTAAATTTTTTTGTAATTCTGATATTGCTCATCGAGATATATTTTTGACTGCAAATTTAGTAAATTGACATGAGAAATGGCTTGGAAATCGTGGGTTTCCCACTCCGATTGGTTTTAGCCCTGATAGCAGCGGCATCCTTTGGCTGGCTTTTTTAGGCAGACAAAGATACAGCGAATAGCAGGAATAGCTCCTGAAAAAAAAGGAAAGAGTCCGTAAAACTACTTTTTGAATTGAGACAATGCGTTTTTACAGAAGTCAGATAGCACTAATTTCCCTGTAATGGCGGCCCTTTCTAACAAAAGATTGTCCCAATGTGCTGTCCCTTCCCACATCACTTTTTTCATTTCGATTAAAGCTTCTGGATTATACGAAGACAGTTTACTGGTGAAATGAGCCAAATCAATGTCTAAACGCACACTTGGTCTTGCAGTACTTTGGCATAAAGTCCTTTTTGGTGTGCCCAATCGGTATTTTTCCATTCGTGTGCTGCCAATGTCATTTCGGACATAGCGCTTTTCCCAATTTTTCGGCTCACAGCGGGTTCGATCACAAAAGGCCCAATGCCAATAGCCAATTCCGAAAGCTTTATCGAGCTATCTACAGTTGCAAAAGCATAATCGCAGGCAGCCGCAATACCGACGCCGCCTCCCACTGCTTTCCCGTGGATGCGACCCACAATTATTTTGGAACAGCTGCGCATAGCATTAATTAAATTAGCAAAACCAGAGAAAAAGATTGTTCCTTGCTCTTGATTTGACACCGCCAAAAGCTCATCAAAAGAAGCGCCTGCACAAAAAGCTCCTGTACCAACACTTCGCAAAACAATTACCGATACGTCCTCGTTACCACTCAATACATTAAGCTCTGAGGTCAATGAATCCAACAATTGACGAGGAAAAGAATTGCTCGCTGGATGTCCGAATTCAACCGTCGCAATTTTATTTTCGATTGTTGTAGTGAGGGAACCATTTGGGTTTTGTGCTGCCATTTAAGTTGTTTTGATGTAAAGTTATAAATATTAATAGTAAACATCACATTTTTAAAAGAATTGAAAGTTGTTTTTCAAAATATGTGTTTTTTATAGTATATTTGCGGCAGTTCTGGGGGATTAGCTCATTTGGCTAGAGTGCTTGCCTGGCAGGCAAGAGGTGATCGGTTCGAATCCGATATTCTCCACAATGAAAAACCCTAATAACTTATAAATTAAGTAATTAGGGTTTATTTTTTTATTTATTTGTACGATTATTGTATTGTAAATAACATTAACCTATAATTTTATATTGTTTTAATAAAAAAAAAGATGTTTGTTATAGCTACATTTCGTGCATTTCGTGCATTTTATTTTATTCTTGCAGTCCAAAATTTCTTAATATCAAACGGGAAATCTGCTCCTAGAAATAACGGTCGCTCGGTTGTATGGTTCCATTGTTCCCAATAGGTTTTTAAATCTGCCTTCAACTCATTTTTATCTGAATAAAACATAATATGCAAGTCTATCGTTTCCTTCGTCAATTTGGCTATTTGATCAATCGATAAATTATTCGCTTCTATAAATTCCATCAGCTGCTCGAATGTTTCAATATTCTTTTCCATTTAATTTAGTTTGATGCTGATTGGTTTGAATGTGGTATCTTTTATATCATTCGTTTCAATGCTTCTTAATTTCGGCGAAACGTGTTCTAATAGCGAAATGATTATTCTTGCTTTTTCGCTTGGCTTCATTTGGTCAAGTTCAGCTTGTAATGTTTCAAGATTATTTTCTACAATCTCGGCTATCATTTTCTTAATAGTTTTATTATAAATATTACCAGACCCGACTGGTCGTCCTCCTACATTCCTAACTCCTTTAAAATCACCCATAGTATTTTATTGTATTTTATTAGTAGTCAAAACAGTCATTCTAATATAACTAGACACTGACAAGTGCAATGATTTAGCACGTTCTTGAATTATTCTTTTATCATCTAGTGATATTCTAAAAAGTAGATTGGTTGTTTTCATAGTTGTATTTACGTTTATTTACTTTTATAATAAATTAAAGTAAAATCTGTTTTTTAGGCATAAAAAAAGCCACCGTTTCTGGTGACTTGATTTGTGTTTTTATATTCAGTAATCCCAATAAATTAACAATCTTGCTAAATAGCTATTGCTAAATCGATTTTTCATTCAATAGTATGACCATTTTTATCAAAACTAAATGGTAACTCTAATTGCCCATTTTGTCTTGATTGAAGTTTTTCAAATTGTTGCCACATATTTTGCATATTGTCTGACAATTGGAATAAAGTAACAATTTGATTTATTTGTGCTGTTAGATGTGGGCTTCCAATATCTTCTGTTAACAATTGATGATAACGGACAGTATTATTTCCTGTGGCGCTTTTAGGAATATTTTTTTGTAATTCATCTAAGACACCTTTGGGCAATTCTTCATAGATTAATTTTTTAGTCCAAGTTCCAATTACTCCTGGTCTTTTTTTAATTCCATTTACTGTAAAATCCCACCCATTTAATCTAAAAAGTTCTTTGTAAAATATATCTGGGAATCTTTTTTGCCAAGGCAATAATTCCTCACTAATATATTTTTTTAATATTTTTTGAAGTTCGTCTTTCTCTCTATCAAATTGATATCCTGTAGCTTCATCAACTAAAGCAGTAATACCAATATTAGCAAAACCTTTGAAAATTATATAAGCATTTTCAGCAGCAATTTTAGCATTTACCTTATTTTCCAAAGCGCCTTTTCTATCCGCTTGTTGCCAAATATCACAAATATCTATGATTCCAGTTGCTGAAATTCCTTCGTTTAGTACTCCATCTATGTCTTTGTAAACTACTGTTCTAGATAGCTTTAGCCTAACTTCTTCGCTTATGAAAGGTGTTAAATAGTTTGCTGAAATATACTCAGGAAGTAAAGCGCTATTTTTCTCTTTTTTCTTTTGCCAATATGCTCCGCTTCCTTTAATTCCTAAAGCATTTGCTAAACTTCTGTCTACCAAAATTCTTTGTCCATCATCTAAAACAGCACAAGATATTTTAAATTCTCCAATTTCAATTTGTCCTTTATATTTAACTTCAGGATATAGTTTTTTGCTCATATATAATTTTATTTGTGTTGTACTATTTTTCACCGTCATACCAATCTGTATGGCAACTAGTATATATGTGTGATATGCATCACATAATATTTTATTTATTAAATATATTATGATAGTAAGTTACTTTAAATGCATAACATCTAATTCTTTATACAACGAATTGTCATTCCTTGAACTTTATAATCGCTAACATACGATTCAATTAAACTTGTACTATCGTATCTCAATCGATAATTATAAGCTTGTTGTGAATCAAATTCTGTAGAACTCCAAAAGTAACTTGAGGCTCCGTTATCAGATCCAGTACTGCCAGAAGCAGTTCCATTAAATTTAAAATAACCACTCGGTAAACCTGAAAAATTACTAATATTAGTGGCACCTGTATTTGGGTTACGCCAACTACTCGATTCCATCTTCATTTTCCCTCCTGCAACTAAACTCCCACCTAAATATTCCTGTAAAATATTCCAATCTTCTTTTGTCGGAATATGCCAACCCTCTGGAGCCAATCCTCTAGAATCATTTACCGCATACCAATTATAAAAATTACTGTAATTTACTGACGTAGTGCTAGACCCTGAATTCATATAGGCTCCAAAATCCTTTAAACTACTCCATAAAACATATCCTGTCGATGTTAAAACTGCCTGACCTTGTTGCATTTTAGGAATAATATCACCATTCTTATATTTTGTAACGGTGTAATTTTCTTTCATCCATATTTGACTACCAATCTTTATATTGGTATACGCATTTCTATCTATATCTGTGCTAACAGTATATTCATTAGAATAAAAAATAGAATTCCCTTTATTATTGTACGAACAAATACGATATGAATAAGTTGTATTTGCTGCTAAATTAGAAAATGTAAAATCAACTATATTCGCACTTAGATTTTGGAAAACCTCATAAGGTCCCGAATTTACTTTTCTTTCTATTTTAAAGCCTGTTTCATCGCTTGAGTTATCTGTCCACATAAATCTAAGATTTTTCGAATCATCAACTGATGGCACTCTAATTAATTCTGATGGAGCATTAGGTACTGCAACAGAGATAGGAATTGAATCAGAAATTGAATCATTACTATTCTCTGACGAACAAGAATATAACATAGCTACCCCTATTAATACAACTAATATATTTTTTTTCATTTATTGAGGGTTTAAGTTAGTAACATCAAATATAAGTGTAATAAAAATCATACGGTTAAACTTCTATGTTAAGTTATTTAGTTTTAGAATAAAATATTTTATTATCTTTAGGAGTGAGCAAAAAGAAACGCCCTTACTTCATCAGATATATTAGATACTCTTTGAATTGTATCTTTAATCTTTTGTTTCCTGTTGGGATTGAGGAGGATGATTTTACAAAGCAGTTTAAAAATAAACGCAAATGAAACTCTATGAATTTTTAAGACTTTCAGAGGTTGAGCAATATGAGGCGGTTTGGTCTTTGGGTGTCCACGTAGATACGCATATCAAAGAAAGTATAGCAATTAGTCTTTATGTAATCAACGACTTTTACTGTGAGGTGTTCTATGATATACAGACTAATAAAATCCTCTACAAACAGACTTTCAAACAAGGGGAGCGTTTAGATAAATACCTTGATAAGATTAAGATTTAAAAAAAGAGCAACTGTTTAGGTTGCTCTTTTAGTGGATTATTTGTTTTTGGGGTATTTTAATTTCTTATATCTCAAAGTAACAATATTAAAGTCAGTAGTACAATACCCACTTTTAGTGATATTTAGTCTAAAGTCACTTTACTATTTAAACGAAAAAAGGCGCTCCGTAATGGTTCGACTTTCTTAGTTAAACGGGTAATATTAATCGTGTTGCCAGCAATAAGTATCTCCCTTTTCAGAGACGCAATGCTTACATCTCTTTCCAGTACTCTTAGCAGTAGCCGAACATTGTGCCCATTTGCACTCAACGGTCTCGGTACTTTTTTTAGCAATCTGTACATCAGGAGTTATTACATTATTAGTTGTAAAACCAAGAAGACCAAAAGTTAATAATAACGAAAATAATAAATTTTTCATTTTCTTTTAATTTAAGTTAATAATATTTCAAATATAGTTTTTATAAATCATTATTACAATACCCACTTTTAGTGATATTTCATAAAAAAAGCGAGCCAATAAAACGCCTTTTGTACTTTCTTAATCTCTAATTATTATTATTTTTAAGTGTCAGATTACCTTATCCCTTTTTTACAGAACTATAGTTTAGCAAATAGCATATACATCTTTCAAATAATAATCTGCTAAATCAAAACCTCGTTTCAGTTCCATTTGCTCCAGTAGTTTACTCATTGCGATTTTATATCCTTTTGCTTTTAGTTGAAGTTGCACTTTTTGCCAATCTTCAAATTCGCCGCAATCTGGATGCAGGATTATTTTTCGATTTCTTAATGACTTGAGTAACTCCTCTTTTAAATTTGCCTTGCTTCCAGTCGCTAACCAAATAAAATCTGGAGCAACAAGGCTCATAATAATTGCAGTTTTTTCACTTTCAACAATTGCAATTGGTTTACTCAATTCAATATTAATTCTATGCAAACCAAACAAACATTGCTTGAGGTTGAAGCCTTTTAACTTTAGTACGCTATGAACCCAATTAACGTGATTATAAGGCTCTTTTATTCTTTTACCACTACTTGCATTATAAAGCATAATTTTGCCAGTACGCACCCTATTTTTTGAGTCTATTTGCCAAAAGATACTCGCTCCATTCCAGTGTTTAGAAGTTCCGATATGATATACTTCCAATGTTATTCCCACTTGTCTTACCGTAAAGTGGTTCAGTAGAAATTTTACAAAGTTATTTTGACAGTAATCTGTTTCAGTTTCGTTCATTATGTGTATCCCGATGTAACTTGTTGGAATAATTTCAGATGTTTTGGATATGCTGAAATGCTTTTTTTCGTTTGCTGGATGAGAATAGTATCTGCACTCACTTTCCCTATCACATCGACCATAATTTTCAGCAAGATAGCTGCCCGTTTCACTATCCACGAACCTTACAAAGGAGCGTTTCTTGCAATTCGGGCAAACAAACTTCTTACTACTTTTATCAAGTGTGTTTTGATACATTAGAAAATTCCTTGTTCTCTTTTAAGATAAGCTACATTTCCAACCTCGATGCGCTTCACATAGATTTTGTGATGTGTAAGTCGTTTCATAAAATTGGTCTTGTTTACTGGTCGAAAGCCATCGTCAAGACAAAAGATTTTATACTCATCATATAAAGTTTTGACAGGAGTATAATAGCTGGAATCTTTTTTGTACCCAAGTTCTTCAACATAAAGCATAACACTATCTGTCATTTTTTCGTAATCATTTTTGGCATTATTGATAGCGTCACATTTTGAAAATTTCTCTTGGAGTAAAAGTCTATCCAAACCAACTAAAATCCAATTGAAAACGCCACTTAGTTCATTATCAATTATTTTTGTATGTAATTTTTTGTCTTGATTTTCTTCAGCTATAGTTACATCAAAACCAATTATTAAAAACCTTCTGAAATATCCATCAGTGTGTTCCGTATCTTTAGGCAACTCATTACAATTGAAAATAAGTTTTGCGTAATCTACAATCTCAAAAGGCTCACAATAAGGTAAACGTGCTTGTATTTTTTCTGTTGAAGCTAAAGTCTTAAATGCATCAGTATTAAGCCGACCACTCATTTCACTGGTATAGTTGACAAGTTTATTATTGATTTTTGCCCTTGAGTAGTTGTTGTCAGTCGTTAAACTTTCAATAGCGTAATTGCTTACGTTTTCACTTCCCAATAGTGAATTAAGCACTTCAAAGAATACGCTTTTTCCATTTGCTCCCGTTCCATAAAGCACTAATGCTTTCTCCAGCTTCAAACCTTTTGTGAAAATATAACCCATAAACTCCGCAAGTACTTTTTGTTTGTCAATATCTGGTAAGACTTCATCAAGATACTTCATAAAAATTGGTGCTTCAGCATCGGGATTAAACTCAAAAGGAAGTTGATGAGTAATGAAATCCTCTCTCCTAAACTCCCTTAAAACCTTCCCTTTTTGACTAATTTCATACGTTCCATTCATAAGATTTATCAATACCTTATTTTTGTCAGTGACTGGAGTTTCCAAATATGCTTCAGCTAAAAACTGTTTATGCAACTCGTCTTTGAAAGTATAAATTTTTGACTTAAATTTTTCAACTCCCATTTTCAATGCTATACTTCCTAAGAAATATTGAAACCCTTCCTTTGAAATTTCATTCCAGTATGAGCCATTGTATAAATATATAATTCCATCCTTCTTGCACAATCCCCAATCATTTTCAATAGCTATTTTCAATAACTGCTCAATACAAAGTACCAAGTAGTGGTTTTTATTTAATTTAAAAGTTAGCAGCTTTTTTTCAATGCTTTCGGCTTCCATTTCAAGGCTCACATTTTTACCACTTTTTAAAAGAGCCATTAAATCTGAAAGCCTTTGGTTAAGTTTTGTTATTTCAGGAAATGCAAGTATTTTGAAATCCACTTCATTAATTGAATTGACAAGTTCTTTTAAAATTTTATCATTAGCCTTGAGTTCAAGTTCAACAACAAAATCGGCTACTATTTTCAAATAATCATCGGCAATCATATTTTTCAATGCACTCATAATTATTTTTTTAAGATTAGTAAATTCAATAAATCAGTTTTTTTGTAAAATCGAATTTTACCAGTGCCAAACACATCAATTTTGCCTTTTTTTTGCCATCTCCAAATAGTTGTTTTTGTAATTTTAAGAAATGCACACGCTTCAGTTGGAGTTAAAAGTTCCTCATCTGGAGTGCTTACTGGAGTTTGATAATTAAGTAGTTCCTCTCTTACTGCAATACGCAATAATTCGACTAAATTTTCAGGAGTTGTTTGAAATAATGTACTACTTTGCATAATTTTCTTTTTTGAAATTATACAATTTCACATCATTTTCAGTAAAAAGGAAGTGACCATTTGCCAACGTGACTGAAGGCGTGATTTTATTTGCCTTAATCAAATGACAAATATTTCTTTGAGTGCATCCCAATTGTAGGGCGACTTCTTTCGTAGTTAAATAGCTCATAATCTTAGGCTTTTAAACAGTTAAACAATAATTTGCTTGACTGAAAAACAAAAGGCTAATCGAGTTATTTTAGAAGTAACGCACTTGAATTAAAAAATTCATATATTTGCAAAGAATAAGACGTCCAAATTTTATTCTTTTTGTTGTGCTTCGGTTACTTCAAAATATCAAATTAACTCATCGTTTTCAATCGGAGACTTTGAGTTTTTTTATTACCCACTGTCTCTTTCTATTACAATAATGAAACTTACTTTTTGTTTCGATACAAAGAACATACATTTTTCTATCTCGTATAAAAAAAGGTATCAACAAAAAAACCCATTTATATAAGTTTTGTCTTACTTTAGTTTTCTTAACCCCCTATCTCACTCATTTTAGTTATCAACATCAGAAATTTTTGAGGGAAATATAATTGTCATAATGCACGAAATGCAACAAATGCACCTAAAAACAACTACTTTTTTTTATCTAATTTCTCCGAAATTCTTATTGCAATCTCATCGTTGTCTTTATTAATATAAGTCAATAGCATTTTTTCAGATGTATGACCAGTGAAATTTCGTAATTCAGTTGGAGAAAGGTCTTTATCATAATTAGTAGCAAAAGTTCTCCTTCCGCAATTCTTGCTAGTAGCCAATAAATACTTGTTATAATAGCCATCGACTTTCCTTCCCTCAATCATTAACCCTCCAAAAATTAACTCATCTATTCCAGCTTGTTTACATACTACCTTTAAATACTCATTGTATTTTTGGTCAAGCATTTTGGGCGGAAAATTTCCATCTCTTTTATTTAATATTTTCTTTACTTCGGCTAGAACTGGAATAACCATTATTTTACCCGTTTTCTTTTGAGTAAATTCTAAAAAATCTTTTTCACCATTACTTGTTGTTTTTATGCTAATTACTTCAGTAGTAAACTTCATAAAATCTGAAATTCTTTGACCACAATGAGCTGAAATTATAAACCAATCCTTTGTTATTTCCAGTTCTTTAGCTGTATAATTTTTACCCCTAAATATCTCATCTGAATAAATAGTGTCTTTAACTCTTTCAAGTTCCTCGTAAGAAAACTGAATGTCATTAACTGGTTCTGGTTTTATATTCAAATCATCTAATTGGTGGCTTACTTCTAATCCAAAATACCTTGCTTTTCTGCAAACTGTTTTTATAAATCCCCACTCTCTTTGAAAAGTATTATGTTTATAATTTCCAACATTTTTATAGTAAGTGATAAATTCATTCATAAATAATTCATTTACATCTTTTATATAAATAGTTTTATTTCTGAAACTCTGCATTTCTTTTACTTTGTCACGAATTGTCTTGTTTTTATTATGCAATGCTTTACTCATTCCAGCACCATTTATTCTAAAAAGAATATAGTAGTCAAAAAATGAAACTAAATCTGAAGGTATTACTTCGTTCTTTTTAGGATTGTAAAAAGTATCAATTTGAGTAGCCAACCACTTTTTATCTATTTCAATAGGTTTACAATTTTCAAACTCATTTAATATATGATTTGAAATTTCATTGATTTTGATGTTTACTTCAGTTTTAAAATTACTTATTTTAATATCTGAAACTCTTGTACTTGTGTGATATTTACTCCAGTACTCTTTTGACACGGAAATTTTAGTATTTCCAGGAACAACATAATCTGCCCCTTCGTATCTAAATAACAACCTCAAAATCAATTTTGCTTCAGATTTCTTTGAACGATATAAAAAGTTTACGGTAGCCATACAATTATCTTTTTTTGTACGACAAATGTACGGTAAAATGTTATTATAAGTAATCGTACAATATAAAAAATACATTAAAAACCGCTTAAGTATTGATTTTATTGACTTTTTAATTAACACTTAGTTACATTGAACAACTAAGAGAAACATTGTATGTAGAGCGATATTCTCCACACAATAAAACCGTAAACCCTTTTAATTAAGTGTTTACGGTTCTTTTTTTTACGTAAGTCTTGTTCTATTTAAATAAAAATAGAGACTATTGAGGATACTGTGAGCATTTATTTAAGTAAAGCTTTTAAGATTCTTTCTTCATTGACTATTACATCTCGGAATAGAATATAGGGGAAAACTTTATGTTTTGATAATTTGAAAGTATCTGCAATTTTAGACAATGTAGAGGCGGTTATAAGTGACAAATTCATTTCAGTGTCCATTTCACAATCTGATATAAAATCTTCACTAAACTCAGGTGCAATTAATAGTACCTTAATTACCCTTAAGTTATTTTTTAAAGCTAGATTTTGATATGATTTTAGTTGTCTAGATACGGCGCTAAATTTATTGTAACTGCTTTCTTTACTGGTTTTACATTCTACGATTATAATTTCGTCATTACCAAGATTTAAAACAACATCTATTTTATCTTTAGTAGTGTTTAATGAATTTTTTAATTTTTCATCCACATTAAAGCCAATATTATTAAAAATAACTTTCGTCAACTCCTCGAATTTCAAACCAAGTTCACTTTCTTTTATCACGATTCCATTGTCTTTTAAAACGTTTAAGTCTCTATACCCAACATTTTGATAATTTTCTAAGTATAGGTTTTCTGCATCCTTATAATTTTCAAGAATATTAGTGATATTGTCTCCCCTTTGTCTGATGCCGTTATCTTTTATAAATGCAATCAAGTCATTTTTTTCTATTAAATCTAATAAGTCTCTAGGCTTAATATTATAATCTAAAAGGAATGTTGCATTTAACACAAAGTCGTCTTGCAACTCGAATTGGTCTTTAACTTGTTTGTTGAACTTTGGTATTGATGTGTTTAGTTCAGAAACCATTTTCTTATATCCATCCAAAGAAATACCTATCTTTTCATCTTTGTCAATATTCTCAAAATAGGAAATTAAACTACTTATTTTGTCCTCTAAAGTACTTCCTTTTAAATTAGATAGATTTAATCCTTCTTCACATAAATCATTAAGTTCTTTTTTCTTTTCAGTTAATGACATGCCTTCTTTATAAATGTCAGTTGATAAAACTCCTGCAAATGAAATTCCTTCCTTTATAATTTTCTCAATTTTCTGTGAATTGGTTAGTTTTCTATCGATACTATGTTTTTTTGCTATCTGATTTATAATCGGCTCTCTTAGTAAAGTTAGAGTTCTTCTGAAGTATTTATCTGCAATTTCCTTTCCTCTTAATTCTCTCAAAATACTAACCATCTCGTCAGCAACGAAAACTGTACTATCTTTCTTTGAATAAAAAACAACCCCGAAATTCTTCAAACTGTTTATAACGTCCGGAATTTGAATGTTCTTTACTGGCAGAATAGAATAATTGATTAATTTAATTTCTTCTTGGGAGAGCTCTAATTCTTTTGAAAGAGTCAATAAAATTGATAATTCATCAGAAGATACTTTTGCCTCTCTATTATTTAGCAAATCATTATTGTATGCAGTAGATAAACAAGATTTATAAATTTTGTAATCTCGCTTTCTGTCAAGAGTCAATTCTGATTTATCATTTTCTAAATCAGAATTTAGAGTTTTGATATTATTTTTTAAATTTTTAAGCTCAATTTCGTATAATTTTGAAAGATGTACTTGACTCATTATACAGTTCCCATCTCGAATAATGATATCAATTAAAATATCTAATTGTGATGCCGTATCTTCAAATTCAGTTTTAATATAGTCTAAAAACTCATTTTTAATCAATTCAAAAATTTTAGTTACATTCTGACTATCAACCGTTTTCAAAACTTTATCGGTAGAACTTAGTATTAAATCAATTTCTTTAAAATTTTTAGGATTACTAGAGATAATATTATCTATTATTTTTATGAAGGAGTTTTTCTCAAGAGAACCCAATTTATCTAGTATTTTTTCTAATTTCATTTTATCCAAGTAAAAGTTAGCGTTACTCAAATGTAAATTAAATAAAATTCTTACAATCAATATTTTTCGTAAAAGTGCTAATTTATTATATTTTAAGTATATATATAAAATTACCTTTTTTAATTAGATACTTCCTTTTACGACTATTCGATAAAAAATATTCTCCACAATAAACAAAAACCGTAAATACTTTTAAATAAGTGTTTACGGTTCTTTTTTTTTACGTAGGTCTCGTTCTATTTAAATAAAAAAGAAACGGAAATCGAGCCATAAAAATATCCTTTGTTATCTTTATTCCTCACCTCTTTTCCTCTGTAAATAAAGGCGTAAGATAGATTTAGATTGTTTTTTCGGTATTTAAAACCTGCTTCCCCATTAAACCTTAAAGGAACCAAGTCGAAGGTTACGGGACTATTATTATTAAAAAGACTTCCTTGAATAGTAGCGTCATACAACTGATAGTTCATACTTGGCGCTATATAAAAATAGAGTTCCTTTTCCTTGCTTCCTATCGATCCACCATAAAAATTAGAATCGTACATAGGAGCTAGCTTTAAAAACCCTATTCTAGTCATAAAACCAGCTGATCCTCCTGTAAAGATTGTTCCTAACTTAGCTTCAGATTGAAAATGGAAATCGACTGCCTTGTTATCCCTTTTTGAAAAAATCTTTTTTGAAAATAAGAAATGAGTTTGAACAGCAACCGCGCTCTTGACTTGATATTCCCAACCACGAACCACCTTATACCCCACTAAATCGTGAAAACTTTTTTGTGTTTCTTTGGCAAAAGAATTTGGCCCAACAACACCAATTTGCAAATCTGTTTTAAAAACAGATTCATTTTTATAGAATATGTTTTTACCTATCTCACCAAAAAGGTATCCAGCAAAAGGGCGGTCCATACTTTCTTTTCTGGGAGAGTTTAAGAATCTAGGTGTATAAATGTACTGCCCTATGCTTATTTGGGTGATTTCTTTGTTTACTTGTTCCTTTTTATTTTTACTCAAAAATCG
Source organism: uncultured Flavobacterium sp. (assembly GCA_937773775.1). Taxonomy (GTDB): domain Bacteria; phylum Bacteroidota; class Bacteroidia; order Flavobacteriales; family Flavobacteriaceae; genus Flavobacterium. Next base: position 12,014 of record CALJVL010000014.1, on the reverse strand, counting down.
ATAAAATATCTCGAGACCATTGGTATAGTATTTATCATTCCGTGAAGAAGTATACAAGTCGTTATCTGTAATAATTCCTATTTCAGTATTTTTCTGTTGCCCAAAAGCAAGAAGCGACATCATAACCGCTAAAGCAAGGAGTGCTTTTTTACATAACATCTAATATTCTATTTTTCCAACAGTACGCATCACGCGCATAATTTTTGATTTTCGATTGTTGATATAGGACGACGAACTGGTAGCAGTATATTTTCTAGGGCTAGGCAAAATAGCTGCTATTCCAGCTGCTTGAATTGGAGTAAGATTCACAGCGTCTTTTCTATACCAATGCTCAGCCGCCGCTTGTGCTCCATAAACGCCATCGCCCATTTCGATACTATTCAAATACACTTCCATGATCCGTTCTTTGCCCCAAATAACTTCTATAAGAACCGTAAAATAGGCTTCTAATCCTTTTCTTAAATAACTACGTCCCTGCCACAGAAATACATTTTTAGCTGTTTGTTGCGAAATAGTACTCCCTCCTTTTATTCTTCGGCCGCGCTCGTTGTTTTTATACGCTTTTTGCATCGCTGTAAAATCAAAACCGTTGTGGTTAAGAAATGTTCCGTCTTCACTTGCGATTACTGCTTTTTGCAAATTAACCGATACATTTTCAATAGGCTCCCAGTCATGACTAAAATACACTTCCTTGCCAGCCGTTTTATTTTCGATTGCACGGATTACCATTAACGGTGTAAACGGCACCGGTACAAATTTAAAAAGCAGGGACAAAAAAAAACGGATATTCCTAAAAACCATAAAAAAACCCTTGAATAAAAAGCGACTTAATTTACTCATAAAACTACTTGATCCTTTCTTTACCGGTTTTTTTGCGGGTTTTCTTTGTGTGATTTTTGTAGCCATTATATTAAATCTGCTAATTCTGTTCCTATTAAACTTCCTATGGCGACTCCCATTCCTCCTAATCTCACTCCGCAATACACGTTTTCAGATAATTGAGAAACAATGGGGTTTTTGCTACTACCTATACCCATTATCCCACTCCAGCGGTGCGCAATTTTAACCTCTTGATTGGGCAAAATCACTTCTTTTAATAATTGTTCTAATTTATTTCTGCCACAATTTCAGTTTGGGCGAACTCTGTCGTGGTTTCTGCCTCAAAATCCAAGTTTCTCCCTCCGCCTAATAGAATTCGATCGCCTATATTTTCTAAAATAATAATAGCCGCGATCCAAATGAAAAGTTCCTTTGATATCTAGGTTTTTAATTGGTTCCGTAACTAAAACCTGGGCTCTAGCGGGCTTCACTGCCACATTAGTTAATTCATTTGCAAAACCATTTGTAGCAAACAAGACTTTCTTAGTACTAAAACTAAAATCATCTAATACGATTTCGACTTCATTGCCCTTATCTAAAAAAGAAGTCACCGTTTGCTGATTCAAAATTAATAAATTTTCAGAAACAGCCTCTTTCAACAAGGCCTGCATCATATTTCCTGTATCGATTTGCGCCTCGAATGGGTTAAAAACTAAGTGCTCCCGAATCCCATTAAAACCAAAACGATCGATTTCTTTTACAAAAGCGTCTGCTTTGAAAAGTGGTCTTAAAATTTCATTGATTAAAGGCAATTTCTTAACGCATTCGTCGTAACAACTCTCGTCTTCTTTTAAAAATAGCTCATAACCGCCATGTGGTTTAAAGTCGATTCTTTCATCCCCGAGTCGTTTTCGTAATAATTGTAATCCCTTCAAGCGTTTTTGAACCAGATTAAAAACCTCTTCCTCAGAATGGGATTTTAAATCATCGATTATCTCAGAAATACTTCCAAAGCAAGCAAAGCCCGCATTCTTAGTACCTAGCGCCATGGGGGTAACATTCCCTTTTTCTAAAACTACTATTTTGCTGTCTGGGAATTTTTCGCGCAAGCGTAAAGCAGCGTGCAAACCTACAATCCCGCTTCCTACAACTGTATAATTAACGTCTGTAAACCAATTTTTTAACTCCCAATAACTTAATTGCATGCTATAATTTTTTATAAAAATAATATTTTTTTGCTTCCCACTGCAGCTATATAATGCAATAAACTAAAATTAAAATAAAAGAAGTTCTCTGTAGTCTTTAAGTATTAAAAAAAATGGAGCCCGCTAAAGTAAGGATCTACCCTAAAAGAATTCCAAAAACAACAAGCAACTGACTTAAATTTTCTATTTTTATGTCAAGAAAAATCACACTATTAAAATGAAAAAAATACTCCTTACAACCCTAACTATGATAAGTTTAAGTGCTCTTGGTCAAAATGTAATGTCACCCGAAACCCTTTGGGAATTGGGTAGAGTAACTCCTCTAGGCATCTCTAATGACACAAAAAACATCGTTTACAAAGTATCAATTCCTTCAATTGAAGAAAACAAATCAAATTCAAAATATTATTTCATCCCAGTTAATGGCGGAGCTCCGACAGAAATTGAATCCTATAAAGCTTTAGTAAAAGACAAAAATATATCTCCAGACGGTAAATACATTGTTTACAACGAGGAAGTAAAGCTTAGTAATGTTCTTGGAAAAGACTTTTATCCTAAATTAGATAAGTCAGAAGTGCAAATCTATGACGGCCCTTGATTATCGCCATTGGGATACTTGGAATGAAGGCAAGTTTAACCATGTCCTTTACAAAGAGAATACTGAAGGAGCTGTTGGAGTTGACATTCTTGGATCAGAAATCTTTGATAGTCCACAAAAACCCTTTGGAGGAGACGAAGATTATATTTGGGTCTCCCGACAGATAAACACATTTTATACGTTAGTAAGAAAAAAGCGGGCACGCAATATGCCATCTCCACAAATACAAATATTTACCAATACAATATAGAAACAGGACAAACGGTAAATAGAACTGAAGATAATCTAGGATATGATGTTGCACCTATATTTTCGCCTTCAGGAAATTTGACTTGGTTACAAATGAAACGTGAGGGTTATGAAGCGGATAAAAATGACATCATAGTTGATTTTAAAGGAACTAAAATGAACCTGACCGCTAATTGGGATGGGACAGTTGATAGTTTTTACCTGGAGTAAAGACGGTAAAACAATCTATTTTACTGCAGCAATTGATGGTACTAACAACTATTTGAAGTTAATTTCCCAGGTTTAATAAAAATTGCAATCCAAGTTCAACAAGTAACCAACGGTGATTTTGACGTTAATGAAATCGTGGGCTTCTCAGGTAATAACATCATTGTTACAAGAGCCGACATGAATCATGCTTCCGTAATATTTTCTTTTGACATGAAGAAAAAAAACTTGGAAACAATTATCTATGTAAACACAGATACTTATAATTCTTTGGCGTTAAGCAAAACCGAAAGAAGATATGTTACCACCAACTGATGGCAAGAAAATGCTAGTTTGGGTAATTCTACCACCTAACTTTGACGATTCAAAAAAATACCCAACTCTTTTATATTGTCAAGGCGGACCACAAGCCGCATTGACGCAGTTTTATTCTTTCCGTTGGAATTTTCAGTTAATGGCAAGCGAACGGATATATCGTTGTAGCACCGAATCGTCGAGGAGTGCCAGGACATGGCGTAGAATGGAATGAACAAATAAGCAAAGATTGGCGCGGACAGGTAATGGACGACTACTTATCAGCTATTGATGATGTCGCCAAAGAAAGCTATGTAGACAAAGAACGTCTAGGCTGCGTTGGCGCAAGTTACGGTGGCTACTCCGTCTTTTATTTAGCTGGAATCCACAATAAACCGATTTAAAACTTTTATTGCACACGACGGGGTATTTAATACCCAAAGTATGTTTGGAAACCACTGAGGAAGTTTTCTTCAGCAATTGGGATTTTGGAGGTGCCTATTGGGAAAAAGACAACGCAGTTGCCCAAAAAACTTACACTACATTCAATCCAGCCACTTTCGTTGACACATGGGACACTCCAATATTGATTTATCAAGGTGGTAAAGATTTCCGCGTACCTATCGGGCAAGGACAAGAAGCATTTCAAGCGGCACAGTTACGCGGAAATAAAAAGTAGATTCATCATACTTTCCAGAAGAAAATCATTGGGTTCTTAAGCCTCAAAACGCACAAGTTTGGCAAAATGAATTTTTTAAATGGTTGAAAGAAACCTTATAAATTCAAAAATGGCCATAAAAAAACCTCACTTTTCAGTGAGGTTTTTTTATTTGAAATAGTGTCCCGTCCTGAAATAGCGATACACAAAACAGATCGTTATGGAAAAGAATACGAACTATGTTAAGCGTAGTCAATGTGACTACAGTATGTCATTAAAGCTTCAAATCGTCAGAGAGATTGAAAAGGGTAGCTTGTCTGTTACAGAAGCCAGGAAACAATATGGTATTCAATCACGATCAACGGTTGTTCAATGGTTGAGAAAATTTGGTAACTTTGATTGGGAAAACCAAACACCATTTAATATGTCAAAGTCTCCGGAACAAAAGATAATGGAGCTTGAAGCCAAAGTAAAACTTCTAGAGAAGCAGAAGTCATTCTTGGAACGACAAGCTTTTGTTGCAGATAAAAAAGTAATATTTTTTGATATGATGATTGATATTGCTGAAGAAGAATATCAAATAGATATACGAAAAAATGCTCCACCCGAACAATCGACCATTTTAGACAAAAAGAACAACAAACACTAGTGTTCGCCTGTTATTTGTCCGGGGTAAATCGACCCGTTTATTATCGCAAAATTAGTAGAAAGAGGAGTAAACAAAGCAAAGCCATAGAAGTGGTTGCTATGGTAATTGAAATCAGAAAATCAATGCCTAGATTGGGAACTAGGAAGCTTTATTATCTTTTAGCAGACAAACTCCAATTGATGCACATCGGAAGAGATATGTTTTTTGATATACTTAGAGCCAACCATCTATTAATACAGCCAAAACGTAGTTATCATATAACTACGAACTCTCACCATCGGTTTAGAAAATATCAAAATCAAATCCTTGATTTGGAAATAAATAGACCTGAGCAAGTCTGGGTATCGGATATTACCTATATCGGAAAAAGAGAAAAACCCTGCTACGTAAGCATTATTACAGACGCCTATTCCAAGAAAATTATGGGGCATTATGTTGCGGATAATATGAATACACAAAGTAGTGTTATGGCCCTTAAGATGGCAATCCAACAAAGGAAAGACAAGGAAATACCATTGATTCATCACTCAGATAGGGGATTGCAATATTGTGCCAATGATTACCAAAGCATTTTAAGTAAAAACGGGATACTCCCAAGTATGACGCAAAACTCTGACCCGTACGAAAATGCAGTGGCTGAAAGAATTAATGGGATATTAAAACAAGAATTTATGATTCATAAATACAGTCAAGATTTAAAAATAATGAAGTGTATCGTTAAAGAAGCAATTAATACATATAACCAACAGCGACCCCATTATTCTAATTATATGCTGACTCCAAATCAAATGCACTCACAAAACCAAATTAAAATGAGAACTTATAAAACAAAAAACAGCAGTAAACTTTTGCTTACTACTGTTTAATAATTGTACTTTTATTTTTTATTAATCCTGTATCGTTTTTTCAGGACTAGACATAGCCCTATTTATTCGGGAGCGATCATTTTAAAAGTATCCATAAAAGCCGTAGTATAATCTCCAGCTATATATCTTGGATCATCCATGAGTTGCCTGTGAAAAGGAATTGTAGTTTTTATTCCCTCAATAACAAATTCATCTAATGCTCTTCTCATTTTACTAATTGCCTCCTCGCGGGTTTGGGCAGTAGTAATGAGCTTTGCAATCATCGAATCATAATTTGGCGGAATCGTATAGCCTGAGTACACGTGAGTATCTAAACGAACTCCATGGCCTCCTGGCATATGCAATGTTGTTATCTTTCCTGGTGAAGGTCTAAAATCATTGTAAGGATCTTCAGCGTTAATACGACATTCAATAGCGTGTAACTGCGGTGTATAGTTTTTACCTGAAATAGGTACACCAGCAGCAACTAATATTTGCTCACGTATTAAATCGTAATCAATTACTTGTTCTGTGATAGGATGTTCTACCTGAATACGAGTATTCATTTCCATGAAATAGAAATTACGGTGCTTATCAACCAAAAATTCTACTGTTCCTGCACCTTCATACTTTATATATTCAGCCGCTTTTACCGCAGCATCACCCATCTTTAGACGCAATTCGTCTGTCATAAATGGCGATGGTGTTTCTTCAGTTAATTTTTGATGACGACGTTGCACAGAACAGTCTCTCTCCGAAAGATGACAGGCTTTTCCATAAGAATCTCCAATCACTTGAATTTCGATATGACGTGGTTCCTCAATCAATTTTTCAAGATACATACCGTCGTTACCAAAAGCGGCCGCTGACTCTTGACGAGCACCTTCCCAAGCTTTTAATAAATCTTCTTCTTTCCAAACGGCACGCATTCCTTTACCACCACCACCAGCGGTAGCTTTAAGCATTACAGGGTAACCGAAAGATTTTGCGATTTCTTGAGTTTGTTCAAATGACTCCAAAATTCCCACTGACCCAGGAACACAAGGAACACCCGCTTCAATCATAGTCGATTTGGCAGATGCTTTATCGCCCATTCTGTCAATCATTTCAGGAGAAGCTCCAATAAATTTTATTCCGTGTTCTTGACATATTTTTGAAAACTTTGAGTTTTCAGAAAGAAATCCATATCCGGGATGTATTGCATCAGCATTTGTTATTTCTGCAGCGGCAATAATATTTGACATTTTTAAATAGGACAAGTTGCTTGGAGGAGGCCCTATACAAACAGCTTCGTCAGCAAACCTAACATGCAAACTTTCTGCATCAGCAGTAGAGTAAACAGCCACAGTTTTGATACCCATTTCTTTGCAAGTTCGTATTATACGAAGCGCAATTTCCCCTCTATTTGCAATTAATATTTTTTTAAACATCTTTTTTTAAATTTTAATTGTGACTTTTAAATTTTTTCAGATAAAGAAATAGTCATCTGAAATGTATAATTTAAATTAATTAAGATGGATCAACTAAGAATAAAGGTTGGTCAAATTCAACAGGAGACATATCGTCAACTAATATTTTTACGATTTTCCCTGAAACTTCAGACTCGATTTCGTTAAATAATTTCATTGCTTCTATAACACAAAGAACATCCCCTTTACCTATCGTAGTTCCTACTTCTACGAACATAGGCTTATCAGGAGATGGTTTTCTATAGAAAGTACCTATAATTGGAGATTTTATAGTAATAAATTTTGACTCCTCTTCAACTGCAACTGGAGCAGAAGCGACTGGAGCAACTGGTTGTGGAGCTAAAGCTTGCTGAAATGGACTTTGAGAAGGTAATTGTTGCACATAAGTGGTATCTGAGTTTCCTTCCAAAGTTGTTCGGATGGTGATTTTTACATCATCCATTTCCAATTTAACTTCTGCAACTCCCGAATTTGCTACAAATTTGATTAAGTTCTGAATTTCTTTTAAATCCATAATTATTTGTTTTTAGTTTAAATTTATTTTTTGTCGTATGCCCATTTTAAATAAATAGACCCCCAAGTGAATCCTCCGCCAAATGCTGCTAAAATAATGGTATCTCCTTTTTTGAACAGGTGTTCAAAGTCATTAAGCACAAGAGGCAGGGTTGCAGAGGTAGTATTTCCATACTTTTCTATATTCATCAAAACTTTAGATTCTTCTAAATTCATTCTGTTGGCTGTAGCATCTATGATACGCTTATTTGCCTGATGCGGAACTAACCAATTAACATCTTCGTTAGTTAGGTTGTTTCTTTTAAGGATTAACTCACTCGCATCGGCCATGTTTGTTACTGCATATTTAAATACAGTCTTACCATCTTGCACGATATTATGTTTGTTTCCTTTTATTGTTTCTAATGAAGTTGGATTAAGAGATCCTCCAGCATCTATTTTTAGAAAATCTCGACCTATACCGTCGCTTCTTAAATATTCATCTTGTAGTCCTAATCCTTCATAATTTGGTTCAAACAAAACAGCTCCTGCTCCATCACCAAAGATTATGCAGGTAGATCGATCAGTATAGTCTACAATCGAAGACATTTTATCCGCCCCAATTAATAATATTTTTTTGTACCTACCCGATTCAATGTGCGCAGCTGCAGTTGACATTCCAAATAAAAAGCTGGAACATGCAGCTTGCAAATCGTAAGCAAAAGCATTCGTTGCTCCAATTTCAGTAGCAACATAAACTCCCGTAGAGGCTACTGGCATGTCTGGTGTTGCAGTTGCCATAATAACTAAGTCAATATCTAAGGGGTCGACATCTATTTTAGACAATAGGTCTTGAGCTGCTTTGATAGCTAAAAAAGAAGTTCCTTTATCCTCGTCTTTGAGAATTCTTCTTTCTTTAATTCCTGTTCTTGAAGTTATCCACTCATCATTTGTATCGACCATTGTTTCTAGCACTTTGTTTGAAAGAACAAAGTCGGGAACGTAAGCTCCAACAGCGGTTATTGCGGCTGTAATTGTATTCATTGTATTCGAATATTTTTTTTCAAATGTTACCATTTGGAAAAACGTTTAAAAGAGTTGAAATCTACAAAAAAAAATCCAAAGCATTAGTTTTGAACTTCTTATTTAACAAAGTTATAGACAACAAAAAAACTCTCACGATGTGAGAGTTCCAATATCATTTACAAAAAAAATGCATTAAGCAACAGCTACAGACTTATCTATAACAACTTGCCCTCTGTAGTACATTTTCCCTTCATGCCAGTAGGCTCTATGATATAAATGTGCCTCACCCGTGATTGGGCAAGTAGCGATCTGCGCTACAGTAGCTTTGTAATGTGTTCTTCTTTTATCTCTTCTTGTTTTGGAGATTTTTCTCTTAGGATGCGCCATTTTACTATATTATTTATCCGTTAATAGTTGCTTTAATTTGTCCCAACGCGGGTCAATATTCTCTTCTTTATTTTCTGTTTCTTCTACTTCTGTTTGTTCTTTCAGTGTCAGTTCATTCAGTTTTGTAAGCGCTTCAGTCTTTAAACTGCCATCTTCTACTCCTGGATGAACACGTCTTAGAGGGACTGAAAGTACGATCATTTCGTATATGTATTGTGAGATATCTATTTCAAATTCTCCAAAAGGCAGAATAAGCAATTCTTCATTGTCACTGTTATATACATCACCAAAACGCACTATCAATTTCATTTCACCTTCTATAGGCAAGTCAAAATCTTCACTAGTAAGATCACAGGGCACGTTAACCGTTCCTTGCTGCTTGAAAATTAATTCTAGCATCGTACTCTTTTTCTCTAAAACTACATTTACTTTGATATCCGAGTTTTCAAATTCATCGTAATCAAAGATATCAAAGAACGCATTATTTATTTGATATTCAAAATGATGTTTGCCTAGCTTCAACCCTACAAAAGGAATTAAATATTGTTTAGTTTTATTCATTTCGACACAATTTTACCCCAAACTTCGGGAGTGCAAAGATATAAAATTATTATAAAATTAATAAGCTTATTTATCTTTTTTTCTTTCCTACTGTTTTTCTTTAATTTTAAGCGGTTTTTGGCTGATTTCCGCATGCTGAAACCTTGAACGATATACATCCAAGGCAAGATATACGGCTTCCTTAAAAGAATTGTAATCCGCAACCCCCTTCCCAGCGATATCATAAGCGGTGCCGTGATCTGGGGAAGTCCTGATTTTATTTAACCCTGCTGTGAAATTTACGCCATTACCAAATGACAATGTTTTAAAGGGAATCAATCCTTGGTCGTGATACGTAGCTATGACAGCATCATATTTTTCATATTGCCCACTCCCAAAAAAACCATCGGCAGCAAACGGCCCAAAAACTAAAGTCCCCTTTTCGAATAATTTTTTAAGTACTGGTTTTAATATCGTATCATCTTCCTTACCAATAACCCCGCCATCGCCGCAATGAGGGTTTAAACCTAAGACAGCAATTTTTGGCTTGTTAATACTAAAGTCTTGGATTAGCGACTGCTTTACCGTTTCAATTTTTTGCTTGATTAACTCTTCCGTAAGATGTGAAGCGACTTCATTCAAAGGAATATGGTCCGTCAGCAACCCAACCCTCAAATTATCTTGAACCATCAACATTATCGCATTACCTTCCAGTTCTTGATTTAAATAATCCGTATGACCTGGGAACTTAAAAGACTCCGACTGGATATTGTATTTATTTATAGGTGCCGTAACCAAAACGTCTACCAATCCATTTTTTAGTGCCGTAGTAGCTGCTACGAATGATTTCACGGCATACTCGCCAACTTTATCATCATTAACCCCTAAGTTTATGTCCACACCCTCTCTCCAAAGGTTCAAAACATTAATTTTTCCTGGTAGAATTTGGTCTAATTTATCAATACCATGCAAGGCGACCGTCAAATCTATATTTTTTTTTATAAATGACATTATTTTTACATTGGCAAAAATAACAGGCGTACACAGCTCTAACATCCGTGAATCCTCGAAAGTTTTAAGTACCACTTCGCTTCCAATACCGTTTAAAATCTCCTATCGAAATTCCTACTATAATATTTTCTGCATTTTTCATAATGACCACAAGTTATTTATTGCTAATTTTGAAGTACAAATTTAGTAAAATAAAATAAGAAATGTTTACAGGAATAATAGAAACCCTTGGTACTATCCAGGAAATACGAAAAGAGAAAGACAACCTTCACATCACAGTGGACTCACCCATAACTGCCGAACTCCAAATTGACCAAAGTGTGGCTCACAATGGCATTTGCTTAACCGTTGTAGCCATAAAGGATACCTCCTATACGGTAACAGCTATTGACGAAACGGTGAGAAAGACAAATCTTGGAAACTGGAAGACTGGCGACAGTGTCAATCTTGAAAGAGCAATGAAACTGGGCGATCGGCTTGACGGCCATATGGTGCAGGGGCACGTAGATCAAATTGGAACCTGTATTGTAGCAAAAGAAACTGGCGGCAGCTGGCTTTATACTTTTGAATATGATAAAACACTAAACAACATCACCATTGAAAAAGGCTCAATTACCGTAAACGGGGTAAGCCTAACGGTGGTAGATTCAAAAAAGAATAAATTTAGCGTAGCTATTATTCCATACACCTATGAACACACTAACTTCAATACCTTTGAAGTAGGCACAAAAATAAATCTTGAATTTGATGTAATAGGTAAGTACGTATCTCGATTGTATGCAAAAAAATAAAACTATGCTTTACTACAAAAACGTAAAAACCCAATCTAGATTGGGTTTTTTGTTTTTAAATTATTCTTGTAGATAATATAAATTCCTGATAATATTGCAAGACTAAATAAAATAAAAATATTTTCATCTATTAATAGACCCGGAGGAGGAGGAGGAGGAGCCGGTGCCGGCGGCCCACCCTGAGAAAAGGCGAAAGTACCACAAAGAGTGATAAAAATAATAAACAATAATCTTTGTGACACAAGCTTCATAATTTTCAAAAATAGCAAAACAATTGTTATAAAAAAATTAATTTAAATTATTTCCTACTATTTACCTAAAACTATAAATTAAATTTAAAATCATATTACTTACATAATTTTTCGAACTAAGGGATCGATTTCAGGGCTTATATGCATTCATAGAATTAAAAAAAAAAACCCCTTAAAATCATCGATTTTAAGGGGTTTACTGTGGTCCCACCTGTACTAAATCAATACTTTATTTTGAAACTTATTTAATGACAACTACTGACACTAAATGTTGTCACTAAGAAATAGACTATCTGTCATTAAATAATATTTAAAACAATTCAGAATTATTCAAACCAAAAACACCCTATCACGCACCCTGGTTTGGTACGTAATTCGCATTACACTCAAGATGAAAAAAACAGTAAAAAGCACCCACGGAGTTATTAGATTTAGTTTAAAAGAATCTATAAAAAGTTTAGAGTTAACACCTAAAACAGAAAGTTTAATTATGTTGCATTTTGCATCAAAAGGCGAAAGGTTT
>CALJVL010000013.1 GCA_937773775.1 uncultured Flavobacterium sp. | reverse complement strand
AAACTGATCATTAAGTATAAAAACACAATCGCCATAGCTCCAAGGACAGCCCAGTAAGCATTAGTTTTGATGTCTTCGGCAACTGTTGGTCCCACTTTTGAAGCTTGTAAAATACCATATTGTTTACCTTCGTAAGCATTTACAAACTGTCTGTACGTAAGTCCTGCGTCGAAATGATTTTTCAAACTCTCGAACATCAACTTGTTTACTTCTTGGTCAGCTTCGATTCCATGTTCTTCAACCTTGTATTTTGTAGTAATCTTTAACTGATTATCATTTCCAAATATTTTAGCTTCTGCACTACCAAATACTTTAACCAATTCTGCCTTCACTACTTCAGCTTCAACTGGTTTCTCAAATCGAACTTGAAAAGTTCTTCCACCGACAAAATCGACACCTTGATCCAGCTTATTAGTTGCTAATGATACAATACTAACAATAACTACAACCGCAGAGAATAAATAAGTCCATTTCTTGATACCTAAGAAATCAAAATGAAAGTTTGTAAAGAAATTTTTAGAGAATCCTGTAACAAAAGACAAATTACTATTTTTCTTCAGACTCCAATCAATAAAAATTCTAGCTATAAAAATAGAGGTAAATAAAGAGGTTATGATACCAATCAATAAGGTAGTAGCAAAACCCTTAATAGGTCCAGACCCAAAAATGAACAATACGGCTCCAGTAAGTATATGTGTAACGTTTGCATCTACGATTGAACGCATAGCACCAGTCCAACTATAAGAAGCTTTAACCGCCTCCTCTAATGTCTTACCTTCACGTAATTCCTCCTTTGCCCTTTCATATATAATAATATTTGCATCGACCGCAGTACCCATCGTTAGTACAATACCGGCAATACCAGGCAATGTAAGAACTGCACCTAAACTTGCTAAAACACCAAATAAGAACAATAAGTTAATAGCCAAAGCTACATTAGCGTACCAACCTGCTTTTCCGTAATAAACCATCATCCAAAGAGACACTAAAAGCAATCCAACAATCGCAGAAGTTGTACCGTTGTCAATCGCTTCTTGACCTAAGGATGGTCCTACCACTTCAGATTGAATTATATCAGCAGAAGCAGGAAGTTTACCCGCTCTTAAAACGTTAGCTAAATCTTTAGTTTCTGTTACGTCAAAAGATCCTGAAATTTCTGATCTTCCTCCTGAAATCGGGCCCGTAGAAACTCCTGGGGCAGAATAGACGATGTTATCAAGAACGATTGCAATATTACTTTTTTGAGTATAAGCTCTTCCTGTTAATTCTTCCCAAGCTTTTGCCCCTTGTCCATCCATTTGCATAGAAACCGCAGGCTTACCCATTTGATCAAATGAATCTTTAGCATCAGTAACGACTCCACCACCCATTGCAGGAACGTCATCTCTATTTCCTTTTAAAGCATATAATTCTACTGCCTCAATCTCTTTTGATTTAGCATCTTGTATTGTAGTTAATTTACCCCACACAAATTTAGCATAACGCTGCTCTGCTGGCAATAAAACTCTAATATCTGATCTTTTCAGGTATCCATTTACTATGGCAGTATCTTTTGGAGAGAAAAGTCCTAGAACCGGCCCACCACCTTGAGCAATAATTTTGTCAAATAAAGGATTATTACCTTTTTTAGAAGCAGTAGAGTCCTTTCCATCCGTTAATAAAGCGCTCAAAGAGTCTTTTACTATTGGCTTAGCTTCTACCGTATTAATTTCTGTTTTTTTCAATGACTCATTTGCAGCTACTAAAAAGCTACCCATCTCATCAATTTTATACGTTTCCCAAAACTCTAATTGAGCAGTACTTTGCAATAATTTTTTTATTCTGTCTACATCTTTAGCACCAGGAAGTTCTACAAGAATTTGTCCTGACTCTCCTAGCTTTTGAATATTAGGTTGAGTTACACCAAATTTGTCGATACGTTTTCTCAAAACACCAAACGCACTTTCTACAGACTCATCAACTTTTCTTTTGATAACTTTCTGAACTTGAGCATCAGTCATTTGATAGTCAACTCCACCTTCACCTTGTAAACTTCTGTTTGCAAAAATATCTGGCGATGCCAATTTAACGGTTCCTTTAGAATTAGCTTCAAAAGCTTCGAAGAAAGCATCAATATAATTCTGGTTTCCTTGCAAGTTTGCAGTAGCATCCGCTAACGATTTATTGAAAACCGGATTCTTAGAATTATTAGACAATCCTTTCAAGATGTCTTTAACTGAAATTTGCAATATCACATTAATACCACCTTCCAAGTCAAGACCTTTATTAATCTGCTTGTCTTTTACCTCATCAAAAGTAAAGTCGGCAAACCCTAAGTTAAATACTGTCTCTTTACCAATAGAATCTAAATATCTCGCTTCTTTTTCGGGGTTCCCGTCAGCAAAAGATTTAGCGTCGTTTGTTATTTTGCTTGACACAAAAGTGAAAGAAAGTTGGTAAATACTCACCAATGCAAATATTATTGCGAAAAATTTAATAAGTCCTTTATTCTGCATTATTACTAAAAATTAATTATTTTATATTTATTCATTTTACCAACCTTATAATATATTACTTGTCAATGATTTAGATCTAAAAAACAAAAACTAGCGATTATATTATTTTTTTTTAACCGAGCAAATATATAATTAACGTTAACATTAACCAATTTATTTATTGATTAATGTCAAAAAAAAGACTGCAAAAGAGCAGTCTTCGTTAATACATAACATTTTGATTACGCTAAAATTGATTTCAGGGCGTCGTTCATTTGTCTAACTGCCTCAGCACTCTTAGCAAACGATGCTTTTTCTTTTTCATTTAACTCAATCTCAACAATTTCTTCTACTCCATTCTTACCTATAATGCAAGGCACGCCGATACATATATCATTTTGCTCATATTCTCCTTCAACGAAGACAGAACATGCAATCATTTTCCTTTGGTCATTTAAAATACTATCCGCCAAATAAGCAACTGAAGCTCCTGGCGCGTACCAAGCTGAAGTTCCTAAAAGCCCTGTCAGAGTCGCTCCCCCTACCATCGTATCAGCTGCTACTTTTTGCAAAGCATCTTCTGATAGAAATTGCGATACCGGAACACCATTATAAGATGCTAGTCGTGTCAAAGGAATCATAGTCGTATCTCCGTGCCCACCTATTACCATGGCAGAAATATCATTTGCTGGCTTATCTAAAGTCATAGACAAGTACGTTCTAAAACGAGAACTGTCAAGTGCCCCACCCATTCCTATTATTCTGTTTTTTGGCAATCCAGTAGACTTTAATGCCAAATAAGTCATTGTATCCATTGGGTTTGAAACTACTACGATAATTGCATTTGGAGAATGAACCAACACATTTTCAACAACAGTTTTTACAATTCCAGCATTGATTCCAATTAATTCTTCACGAGTCATTCCCGGTTTTCTTGGAATTCCTGAGGTAATTACCACAACACTACTATTGGCTGTTTTTGAATAATCATTGGTAACGCCTGATACTTTTGTGTTGAACCCCGTATTGGTAGCACATTGCATGATATCCAATGCCTTACCTTCGGCAAAACCTTCTTTAATGTCTAACAACACAACTTCACTTGCGATTCCTCGATAAGAAATTACATCTGCGCACGTTGCTCCTACATTTCCTGCTCCTACAATAGTAACTTTCATATTATATGTGTGTATTTTTGGGTTAGTTAATTAGTTATTAAAACACTTTATTAAGCATCTATATTAGCGTAAACAGCATTTTTCTCGATAAATTCTCTTCTTGGAGGTACTTCGTCACCCATTAGCATAGAGAAAACTCTATCAGCTTCTGCCAAACTGTCAATGGTTACTTGTCGTAAAGTTCTAAAACTAGGGTCCATTGTGGTTTCCCATAATTGTTCAGCATTCATTTCCCCTAGACCTTTATATCGTTGAATGGATGCGCTTCCACCCATTCTTTCAGTCGCTTGATCTCTCTGTGCATCATTCCATGCATACTCTTTCTTATTCCCCTTTTTAACTAAATACAAAGGCGGAGCGGCGATATATACGTGACCTTCTTCAATCAGTTCTCTCATGAATCTAAAGAAGAATGTTAATATCAAAGTTGAGATGTGACTACCATCGACATCGGCATCACACATGATGATTACTTTATGGTAACGCAGCTTAGAAATATTTAAAGCCTTACTATCCTCTTCTGTACCAACGGTAACTCCAAGTGCAGTAAAAATATTTCTAATCTCCTCGTTTTCAAAAACTTTATGGTGCATCGCTTTCTCCACATTCAAAATCTTACCACGCAATGGTAAAATTGCTTGAAAATTACGGTCACGACCTTGTTTTGCAGTTCCTCCTGCTGAATCTCCCTCAACAAGATACACCTCACATTTTGCTGGGTCTTGCTCTGAACAATCAGACAACTTACCTGGCAATCCACCACCACCCATTACGGTTTTACGCTGTACCATTTCACGTGCTTTTTTGGCCGCGTGACGTGCTTGTGCAGCTAAAATAACCTTTTGAACAATGATACGAGCGTCATTTGGATTTTCTTCCAAATAGTTCTCAATCATTTCACTGACTGCCTGACTTACCGGTGAAACTACTTCCCTATTTCCAAGTTTAGTTTTGGTTTGTCCTTCAAACTGTGGCTCGGCAACTTTTACGGAAATAATTGCAGTTAAACCTTCGCGGAAATCATCACCTGAAATATCAAACTTTAATTTGTCTAACATTCCAGAAGCATCTGCATATTTCTTTAGCGATCTAGTTAGACCAGTTCTAAAACCTTGCAAGTGCGTCCCTCCTTCATGCGTATTGATATTATTCACGTAAGAAAAGATATTCTCCGTATAACTTGTATTATAGATTAAGGCTACCTCAACAGGTATCTCTCCTTTTTCATTATCCATCGAAATAACATGCGCAATAATTGGCTCACGATTTCCATCTA
The DNA here is from genome assembly GCA_937773775.1 of uncultured Flavobacterium sp. Classification (GTDB taxonomy): domain Bacteria; phylum Bacteroidota; class Bacteroidia; order Flavobacteriales; family Flavobacteriaceae; genus Flavobacterium. The sequence continues at coordinate 234,844 of CALJVL010000013.1, read as the reverse complement.
AGTAACGAATGTATTCTTTTAAACCTTCATCAGAATGAAAAATTTCAGAAACGAATTTCCCGTCTTTATCTAACTCTCTTTTATCTGTAAAAGTGATTGTAATCCCTTTATTTAGGTATGACAATTCACGCATACGTGCTGACAAAGTATCATATGAAAAATCAATGGTCTGTGTAAAAATACTTGAATCAGGATAAAAAGTAACGATAGTACCCCTTTTTGTAGTTTCACCAATTTGTTTGACTGGATATAAAGCCTTTCCTTTTTCATATTCTTGCTCGTACACTTTGCCATCACTACTGTGAACCGTAGCTCTAAGATGATTTGAGAGTGCATTTACCACCGAAACCCCAACACCGTGAAGTCCTCCAGAAACTTTATAGGAATCCTTGTCAAATTTACCTCCAGCACCAATTTTAGTCATTACAACTTCAAGCGCCGAAACCCCTTCTTTTTTATGGATACCAACTGGAATACCACGTCCATTATCTTCAACTGTTATAGAACCGTCTTCATTTATATCAACTACGATTGTATCGCAATAGCCTCCCATTGCTTCATCAATAGAGTTATCTACCACTTCATAAACTAAATGATGAAGTCCTCGAACCCCCACATCTCCAATATACATTGATGGACGCATTCTTACGTGCTCCATTCCTTCTAATGCCTGAATACTATCTGCTGAATAATTGTCCTTCTTGATTTCTTCGCTCATATGATTTATTCTAAATAATGTAATTTTGTCTAACACGCAAATATATAAAAACGTAACCTATTTAACCATTAAAATACCTTTTTAAGGCGTTAAGTTATTAACATTTTTGGGGTTTAAGCCAAGAAAAAAAACTCTCAAACCAGATCACTTTTTTATTTGAAAGCAATACCCTGCAACTATTATAATTTTAGTCCTTTCGAATATAGAATTTAATATTGATCGTATTTGCCATACCGCAACTGAATAAGGTTTACTGGTTGTTTCTGCATCTATTCCTTAAATTCTCTTTCTACCAAAACCACAAAGCAATTTTTGTGGAATATCGACCTATAAACCGAAGCTTTTGTTGAGGAAAAACGGCTTATTTAAGGCACTTATTTTTCATAATATGACTAAGCAGAAATTATAAAAACAAATGCATGTTTCCTCTTAAACAAACCACTTAACACAAAAGTCTACTTTAAACTCTCAAAATAAATGAATACATAATAAAATGCAAAATAACAGTCTTTATAAAGGCCTTCTATTTAACCTTAATCCCTTTTAAATAAGTGTTAGAAGCCTTTATTTGAAGAATTTTACTTTCCTCTATTTTCATGATATCTTCGTCGTAGATCACAAAATCTGCCCATTTCCCAACTTCGAGACTTCCTTTCTCTTTTTCTTCGAAATTAGAATAAGCAGCCCAAATAGTCATTCCTCTTAAGGTCTCCTCTCTGGCTAATGCATTTTCCATTTGAAAACCCCCTATAGGATATCCTTTACTGTCTTTTCTAGCTACTGCAGAATGAAAAGTTGCCATTGGATTCACTTCCTCAATAGGAAAATCAGTTCCTAAAGCAATAATCCCTGCTTTTTTAAGTAATTTTTTATAAGCATAAGAATTTTTCAAACGGTCTTTCCCTAATCTTTCGCCAGCCCAATACATATCTGAAGTCGCATGTGTAGGCTGTACCGATGGAATTATACCCGCCTTAAAATAATCAAAATCTTGCTCGCGTAAAACTTGTGCATGCTCTATTTTCCACCTTCGATCTTTTTTACCAAACAATGCCTCTTTATAAATTTTTAACAAAACCGTATTGGCAGAATCACCGATAGCGTGCGAATTCAATTGAAAGTCAGAATTTGCTATTTGTAGCGCAACGGATCTCATTTCAGAAATGGGAGACCGCAAAGCCCCGTATTGATTCGACATATCCGAATACGGCTTGTGAAGACAAGCACCTCTAGAACCCAAGGCACCATCACCATACATTTTAAACGAACGGACATTTAAATTATCCGTTTTATAAATTCCTTTTTTGAGGTACGTATCGATGTTCTTTTGGTACGCAGAGACCATCGCGTAAACATTTAACTTAAGCACTTTAGCTTTTTGTAAACTATCCATTAGATCAATGACTTCCGGATCCAAGCCTGCGTCATTTACAGTTGTCAATCCATAATCAAACATTATTTTTTCGGCATCCAAAAGCGCGGCTATTTGTGTTTTTCGGTTTGGTTTTGGTATTATTTTAAAAACCAGTTCCATTGGATTATCTATTAAAATTCCAGTTGGCTCGCCATTTCTGATTTCAATTTGCCCACCAACAGCCTTTGTGTCTTTGGTCACTCCTGCTAACGACAATGTTTTGCTGTTGACAATAATGGCGTGACCGTCTACTCTGTTTAGCACCACGGGTATGTTGGGGAAATATTTATCTAAAATTGCTTTAGAAGGAAACTCTTTTACTTTCCAGTCATTCTGGTCCCATCCGCTTCCGACAATAAAAGTTGATTTCTTCACTGTTTGAAAGTCCTGAATCCGCTTTACAACATCCTCCATGCTTTTTGTGCCACGCAAATCGACTTCCTGAAGACTTAGTCCAAAACGATAAAAATGACAATGGGCATCTATTAGACCTGGGTAGATAAACTTCCCTTTTGCCTCTATTGTATTTTTCGACTCAAAGGATTTTCTAATTTCATCATCACTGCCTACCGCTATAATTTTACCACCACTAACCGCCATTGCTGTTGCTGTACCAAATGCTTTATCTACAGTGTAAATTGTAGCATTTGTGACGATGGTGTCTACGGCAGTCTTATTATTTTTTAGGCAAGAAGTAAGTGCCAGCAAACTGAAAATTAAAATATAGCGTTTCATAATATGGTATTTAGATACGCTAATATAAAAAAGAAGACCAATATATAAAGAAGCTAGACCTACTTATTTAAGAAAATACTTAATTATTACTACAATTGTCTATTTTGCATAATATAACAAAGGCGCCTCCGAGATGGAGAACGCCTTACTGTTTTTAAAAATTGCATATTAAGTGTACAAAACAATCTTTTATCCTTTTACATACGAATCTGTATGGACATTAGCCACTGCTCTTCCTGAAGGATCATTCATGTTCTTGAACGCCTCGTCCCATTCTAGCGCAATTTTAGTACTACAAGCAACACTTGCTTCTTGTGGTACGCATAGTGCAGCGGCGTCACTTGGAAAATGATCTGCAAAAATAGAACGGTAATAGTATTCCTCTTTAGAAGTTGGGGTTTGTAATGGAAACTTGTATTTCGCATTTGCCAACTGCTCATCAGAAACTTTCACGGCCACTACTTCTTTCAGGTTATCTATCCAACCGTAACCAACACCATCACTAAACTGTTCTTTTTGTCTCCAGGCGATACTTTCCGGCAACATATCTTCAAAAGCCTTACGAACAACCCATTTTTCCATTGGATGTTCCTTGTTGATCATTTTATCTTGTGGATTAACTCTCATTGCCACATCCATAAATTCTTTATCTAAAAATGGCACTCGCCCTTCAATACCCCAAGCTGCTAAGCTTTTGTTAGCACGCAGACAATCGTACATATGTAATTTACTTAATTTACGAACCGTTTCTTCGTGAAATTCTCTTGCATTTGGAGCTTTGTGAAAGTACAAATATCCTCCAAAAAGCTCATCTGCTCCTTCACCTGATAATACCATTTTAATTCCCATTGACTTAATAACTCGCGCCATTAACCACATTGGCGTCGATGCTCTAATTGTAGTTACATCATAAGTCTCCAGGTTATAAATCACATCTTTAACAGCATCTAAACCCTCTTGGATGGTGAACTTAATTTCATGGTGAATGGTACCAATGTGATCTGCCACTTTTTGAGCTGCAGCCAAATCAGGAGAGCCTTCGAGTCCTACAGAAAAAGAATGCAATTGCGGGTACCAAGCATCGACCGTATCTCCCGATTCAATACGTTTTTGAGCATATTTTTTGGCTACAGCCGAAGTAATAGAGGAATCTAACCCTCCAGAAAGCAATACGCCATAAGGCACGTCACTCATCAATTGTCTGTGCACCGCTGCCTCAAGCGCCACTTTAATATCCTCAATACTTGTTTCGTTGTCTTTTACGGCATCAAATTCTGTCCATTCTCTTTTGTACCATTGTACAAATTCCCCGTCTTTGCTCGTCATATAGTGTCCAGGAGGAAACAATTGGATTTTTGTGCAATATCCTTCTAATGCTTTCAACTCTGAAGCTACATAAAAAGTCCCATGTTGATCCCAACCAATGTATAATGGAATAATCCCCATATGGTCGCGGGCAACAAAATACTCGTCTTTTTCTACGTCATAAATGGCAAATCCAAAAATACCGTTCATTTCGTCTATAAAATGAGGTCCTTTTTCTTTGTAGAGAGCCAAAATAACCTCACAGTCACTTTCAGTTTGAAAGTTATATTTCCCTTCAAATTGTTTACGCAATTCTCTATGGTTATAAATTTCACCGTTTGCAGCTAAAATCAGTTGTTTATCTTCACTGAATAATGGTTGTTTACCCGAAGACGGATCTACAATAGCCAACCGTTCATGAGACATAATCGCCTTTTCATTACTAAAAATTCCACTCCAGTCCGGACCGCGATGACGGATAATTTTGGACATTTCTAACACTTGTGGTCTTAAAGCTTCTGCTTTTTGTTTTAGGTCAAAGGCACATACTATTCCGCACATAACTATATATTTTTATTGGTTTGTTTTATTTGTTAAGGCAAAGATGAAGTTATGGTTACAATTGAAAAACACTTATTGTATATTTAGTTATAAATTGAAACTAAAAATAAGTTTTTGCATAAAATAAGTAATTAAAAAAACTCAAAAAGCAGTTTTAAAGTTCATAATTCCAAAATTATTCCTTCCAGAATTACACTACTATACCAATAAAGACTATATCCTAAAATTAAAGACTACGAAGTCTCTTCTATCACATAGGTCGTCCCGTTAATCTCAAATGTAAATCCTACTACATTTCCCATTAGCTTATTTCCTAGAGGCGACTGCGGTGACAACGCGATAACATTAACTCCCTCAATATTGATTTTTGGCAAGGCCAAACTCATATACAGATAGATTCCGTTAGCTTTTACCAGGCTCCCCACGATAATTGTTTGAGCTGTTTTGGTCGGGTCAATTTTATCCAAAACTACTTTTTGATTTACCACCTCTCTCAATTTAGTATTGAGTTTCTCTTGTTCGATATGCATCATCGACAAAGCCGTTTCATGTTTATCTCCTGCGGAACCTTTGGCATCATTTTTAGAATCTTCGGTAAGAGCGCCTATCATGTCCCTGAAAACATCTATTTTGTCTTGAACGAGTTGTACATAATATTGATATATCTTTTGCTTGAAAGTCATGTTTTTATTTTTATTTTTAAATTCAGATTGCGGTTCAATGACAGGCTACCAATAAAATTAGAACTTTCTCACCACTCATAAATGAGCCCAAAGTTATGCTATTATTTAAGAGACTCTTATTTTATTTAGGCCCTGTTTAAAGTCTACAACCACTTTTAACAAGATTATTTAGCTTTATACCCACATAATTAATATTTTTAACGTTCTAACATTTTAAAACAGACCATGAAAAAATCTATTATTACAACAATTGCATTTGCCTTTACGGTTCTTTTATCCGCTAATCTGCATGCCCAAAAATTCCCTGACCTAGATAAAAGCTCAATGGATATCGCTTCTTTCCCAACTGATTATAAAGATGCCGCTAAAATAGCGAAAGTAACCTATAGCAGGCCGTTACTAAAAGGACGTAGTGTCAACGAATTGGCCCCAAACGGAAAAGTATGGAGAACGGGAGCTAACGAAGCAGCTGAAATTACTTTTTTTAAGGATATGAATTTAGGACAAACAAAAATTAAGGCGGGTACTTATACCTTATATACCATTCCTGAAAAAGATTCATACACGGTAATTATCAACAAAGACCTTAATGTTTGGGGGGCCTATTTTTACAAACAAGAAAATGATGTCGCCAGACTAAGCGTTCCCGTAACAGAAGCAACCGAATCACTTGAAGCCTTTTCGATGGTTTTCACCAAGGCTGACGACGGTATTGTGTTAAATATGGGTTGGGACAAGATGAGACTGGCTGTTCCTTTTACTGAGTAACTCTTTTATGAACATAAAAAAATGGCTTTCAAAACATGGAAGCCATTTTTTTTAGTGGTATTTCTAAGCTTAACCTGAAACATATTAATTGATAGAAATAAATTAAAAATCAAACTTATAATTTGCTCCCGCAACAATCTGGAAACCCTGAACCTGATAGTTTAACCATTTTTCATAGGCTTGGTTCGTAATGTTGTTGGCTCTTATAAAACCGGTCAAACGATCATTGTATTTATACCCCACATGTGCATTAACATCAAAGTAACTATCTAAAGTTATTGGACTCGGAGCGACTATATTAACAATATCAGTATTTCCCTGTATATCTTTTCGTTCTCCTACATAAAAAACAGTAGCACCAGCAAACCATTTTGGTGTAATATTAAAATCAATATTCGAATTCAATTTTATTTCTGGCAAATTCCAAGCTTCCTGCTGAAAATCATTCGTGTAGCTATTAAATGTTCCACTTACTCCAAAAGTTACATTATCCGAAAAATTAGCTTTTAAATCTCCCGAGAAACTTAATGTTCTCATGTCGTCGTAAACAACCTGCATCGAATTCCCAAAAGCGTAATCTTCATTAGCCGTACTCTCATTATAATCATTACTGGTAAACAAAGCTTTATTTCTTTCATTGATGTAAGACCCGCGAATATTATAACTCACGTTATTGGTCAATTTCCCCTTCAAACCGGCAAAAACATCATATTGTTTGTCAGTAGGAGCAATATTTAAAGTTGGTGACAAAAACGCGTTTTCATTGGCAAAATCTAGATAAGAGTTTTGTTCTAAATTCCCTTCGGCACCGGCATAAAAAATCATTAAATCCCCAACCACTTTGTAACTGGCATTAACTTGCGGATAAATGAAAAGCTTATTATTGCTGTTTTCGTTGTCTAAACTATAAAAAACTGCAGCACCAATATTCAAAGTCCAATCATCTTCTTGCATGACAAAAGTAGGTGCGATACCAAAATTAGTAAAACCATATTTTAAAGGTTCTGTATTTGTATTATCGTAATTTTTATCAAAACTACCACCCACGTAATCTACAATTATATTAGTATTAATAGATTCATCCATTACGACAAATTGCAAAGAAGGCTTTATATAAAACCTATTTTCAGCCGAACCAAAACTATCCGTAAAGTGACTCAACTTAAGGTTAGCATCGTTAAGTAGCCCCTCATTAAAGTCAATTTTACCGCCAATGGAGTAGGTGTTATACAAATGTTGGGCATTAATCCCGTCCACTAAAAAAGCGCGGTCGCTTGTAGATAAGCTGCTCCCAAACTCTGATGGCAAACCGTACCAATTGTAAATCTGGTTTTTATAACCTAAATCAAGGTTCCAAGACATAGCGTTCGTATTTGCTCCGTACGTTAGATCTATCGATGTGTCATAAAAGCGATCATCCAGTTCAACACCTTTTATTCCTCCTTGCGAAGAAAGGTGCCGAAACATTCCCCCAACATAATCGTTATTACCCAAATCTTGGTTTACGAACAACTCGGCGTTTAAAGTTCTATAGTTTCCGAATCCCAAGGTCGCATAGTTATCATATAAATGCGCTTGTTTCGTCTTATCTACTCCCTCTGCTTTTCCTTTAGAAGGCGTGAAAGTGGAAGCAACTGGAAAAGAAAAAATAGAATAATTAATTATTTCTTTTTTGGCATTTCCCTCGTCGTCTAGCACAACTGTTTCCCTGACTTTAAATGCGTCAGATAGCGTCGGCGTATAAGGTTTAACCACATTAACCACTTCAGAACCAATGTTATCTTCCTTTATTTGAGCAAATGAAAACTGGAAGGCTACTACCATCAGTACAATTGCAGTTTTATTTTGGAAATTGAATTTCATATTTTATCTATTTTTTTATAAAAAAAGAAAGCAGCAAGACTTTTCAAAATTGTCTAATCCCTATCCTTTCCCTATTTTTTTCTTGATCTTTTTACTTCTTATTTATTCTCGACCTCGTCATCTAAACTTCCCATTCGCCTTTTGCGACGAATTGCGTTTTCCCACCAATCCTTATATCAAAATGATTCTTAGTTACTTTTCCATCAAAATAAATTTGAGACGATCTGTTAATAAAATCACCTTGATGATTAATAATCTGAATTTCTGCGGAGTAATACTTTAAAAGAAAAGCTTGCAAACAAGTACTAGCACTTCCTGTCGCTGCATCTTCTATAAGCTGATTATTTTCAACACAAAACATCCTACTAATGAGTACTGTGTCTTCTAAACAATAAAAATACAAGGCTCTATGACTCGTTTTACAATGCCCATGCAGCCATTCATTCATTTTAACCAGATCGAGCAGTAAATTCTCTAACGCTCTTTTATTGGTTATTGGGATAATTACAAAAGCACTCCCAGTACTAACTTCTTGAATAGGAAAATTTTTGTCAAAATCAGCACTCCTTAAATTGCTAAACGACAAAAAATCTGCTTCTAAGAAAATATCAAAAAATTCTGGCTGAGCCGCCTTTAACCAAATTAAATCTCCCTTTTGATAAATAGGAATTTCCCCAATAGGAACCAACAAAGTAATCTCTGTAGGTTGGTTTTTAAATACTTTATTCATCAAAACCCACGATGTCCCTATAATTGGATGCCCGGCAAACTTCATTTCATGCTCTGGAGTAAAAATTCTAATTTCTGCAACGTCATTTTCTGTATCTAGCTTAGTAATAAAAGTGCTTTCTGCAAAATTAATTTCGCGAGCAATTTTTTGCATTTCACCATCAATCAAGATATCCGCCCCTAAGAAAACAGCCAATTGATTACCTGCATATTTTTTCTCTGCAAAAACATCAACAATGTAAAAAGGTATATTCATTAACGTATATTTTTAGGTGCCAATTATATTGATAATATGAAACCTGTTTTTCTTGTTCTTTGACTTCTTTACTTTGTAATCGATGAATTTGTTTTGGATTCTTCCATCTTAATTGCGTCCAATTCTGTTTGCGCTTCTATTACGATATCTGGAAAATCAGTGAAGTTTTGAATGACATTATCTAAAATATAAGTCGCTTGAAAACTATCTTGAAGTCCATAGAAGTTTTTTGCCATAAGAATCAGTCCCTTCGCTCCGAAATAGCGGTAACTAGAATAGTTTTTAGCAAGCTTTTGAACGGACACATTTGAAGATTCAAATTTTTCATCTTTATTTTTAAAATAAGCGTCATAATACAGTGCTTCGGCAGCTAATTCACCCTTAGCAATTACAAGAAGTTTAGCATAGCCCGATCTAGCTTTCTCTTCGTCCCCAGTTTGCATTGCGGAACGAGCAATGATAATTTGAGCATCACTTTTTACATTATCATCCGTTTTGGTATTATTCAAAACTTTTTCTGCATACACAACTGAATTAGAATAGTCTTTTTTGTCGTAATAACATTTCATCAAATTAGACTGTGCAAACACTTTATTTTGGGGAAAATCAGCTTCATTCTCTAAACGAATTAGTACCGGAATCGCTTTCTCTTTTTCGTTGTTATCCAATAACACTTGGGACAACCGCGCCAGAGATTGTTCCGTGAACTCGCTTCTTGGTTGGTCAATAACATATTGGTAATTCAAAATGGACTTGTCTTTTTGTCCTTCAGAATAGTAGGCTTGCGCCAAATAAAAGTTAGCCTGCAATGAATGGATTCCTGTTGGGAAACTGGATATATAAGCGTTGAATCCCGAGATGGCCTGATTGCTATTGTTTTGTTCGAATTGTTTTACTGCTGATTCGTAGGAATCATTATCCAGCTCTACATCTGTAACTGTAACAAAATCTAAAGTTCTTACCCAAGTCGCATATTCATTCACTCTACCTCCGTCAACATATATCAACCTTGCCGTTGAGACGGCTTCCAGAGCTTCTGGAGTTTTAGGAAAATCAGCTGCTACTTTTTTAAATTTGTTTAAAGCCTCATTACTTCTATCTGAGTTGTAATATATCAAACCTTGTCTCAAAATTGATTTTGCCGTGTATGAACCGTTTTTATATTCACCGATCAATCGATCAAAAGTTTTCAAAGCAATATCCTGTTGTTTATTGGCTACATAGGTGTTTGCCAATTCATACATCGCATCGTCATGATAACTTGATTTTGGATACAATTGTAAAAATAAATTTAACTCTTCAATCTTCTTGTCATTTTTAGCTATAAAACCATAACACATGGCCTTTTGATAATAAGCATAATCAGCATCAACGCCCTTAGATTCGATTACTTTATTATAGGCTTCCATGGCTGGCCAATATTTAGAAGTCACAAATCGGCAATCGCCTAATCTTAAATAACTATCCTTTAATCGCACGTTGTCGCCTTTTACCGTTTCAATCTGCTTTTCAAAGTAATCTCCAGCTTGATCATATTCCTTCAATTTGAAATAAGCATAGGCTATATTGTAATTGATGTTTTTAAATTCTGGAGTAGTCCGACCAATGGCTAAACCCGCAAATTGCTTATAACTCAGCAAGGCATTTTTAAAATCATCCAAAACATATTCTGTTTCTCCTTTCCAAAATGTAGCTCTTGCAGTGAAACTGGGATCTATCTGACCATCGATGGATTTCCCGAACATAGTTGCCGCCTCTTGGTAGTTTCTATCAGCATATAACTCCAATCCTCTATAAAACGTGACTTTTTGGTACGCTAGTTTGTTTTCGGGGCTTTTGTTTTTATCCAATAAAGCCAATGCCTCCTTATAGTTTTTAGAAGATATATAAGAGTCAATTAATAATTTTTCAATTACGGAACGGCTGGAATTATTAGGATATTCTTTTATAAAACCTAATAAAACTGCGGGAACACTTTGGTATGAATTACCAATTTCATAACTTAATTTCGCATAATTCAAAGCTGCATCTTCTTGTATTGATTCGTCAAACGCCATTTCGGAAGCATTCTTGAACGCATTTAAAGCTTGCTGTTTCTGGTCTAATTTCAAATAGCTTTCTCCTAAATGATAATAGGCATTTTGAGCAACGAAATCTTTTCCGTTTATGATTTTGTTGAACTGCGAAATAGCACTTTCAAAATTATTTTGTTTGTAATATGCGTATCCTAATTGGTAAAAATCAGTGTTATTCCACTTTCCTTTTTTCCCTTTGTAAGCAGCTAAATAAGGAACCGCTTTGTCATATTGCTTTAAATTAAAATAGCTTTCGCCAATAATTTTACTTAATTCCGACTTTTCAATAGCATTTGAATTATCCATTGCTTTTTGGCCTAACTCGATTGCTTTTTGAAAATTACCAAGCTTAAAATTCATATCAGCCTGATAGTACGACAGCTTCTCCCTGTATTTTTCTTCTCCAGAAACTTCATCAAAATATTTTGTTGCTTCTTTGTAATCGTCTCCTTCATATGCTATAAAGCCTAAATAATACTTGGCTTGCGAACCATATTCCGCTGAATTTACCACTTTGTTAAAATAAGTAGTAGCTTCATTTTTATTCTTGGAACTGAAAAAAGAGTACCCTTTTTGGAAATTAAACTTATCCCTATCGCTAGTACTCAATTGACTTTCGTCAACTTTTTCAAACCACTGCAGCGCTTGCGAATAATTCCCTTGTTCAAAGTAGTAATGAGCCACTTGTATAAAAGCTTGATTGCTCTTCGCGCTCGTAGGGTAATCTGAAACGAAATTCTCCATCAATACATCAGCGTTAGCTCGATTAAGACGAATAGCGCAATTAGCATCATAATAAGCACAATCTGACTTCAATTCTTCGTCAGTAGTTTCCAGTTTTACTTTTTCAAAAATAATTTTGGCAGACGCATACTGCATATCGTTAAACAACGAAACTGCTTTATTAAAATCTGCTAAATCATGAGTGTATATTGTTGATTTTTGAGCTGAAACGGTATTAGTTACAATAAAAGTCAATAAAAAGAAGATCCAAGAAATTTTACGCATTGTGATTTTATTTTAATAATTCAAATGTATTGCATTCTGCTCTTTATAACGAATTGCGATTGGTTTTTATTATGAACATTTTTTTTAACCGTTCGTAATTTAGCCTTGTTAAAATAGACTGACCAATTATTATACCTTTTAATAACCTGATAACCGGGTCCGTTAACACAATAGTAACTGGCAACGAGTTTTGGCTTAACACCATAAAAATATCTTTACTTTAATAAATTTAAACATAAATACAAAAAAAATGAAAGTTAATTACTATTTTATTTTATTGAGTACATTCTGGTTTTTTAATATTAAAGCACAAGAAAACAGCACTTTAAAAGGAAGCATCACAGATGAAACGGGCAAACCTCTTATTGGAGCATCAATCAACATCAACAGCTTATCTAAGAACACGATAACTGATATTGCTGGAAGTTACCAATTGCAAAATATAAAATTTGGAACTTACACAATCCAAGTGGCCTACCTTGGTTACGAAAGCCAAAAAAATTCAATATCCTTAAACCAATCTGAAACAACACAAAACTTTATTTTAAAAGAAAGTTCCTTTCAATTGGATGGCATTATTGTTACCGCCCAAAAAAGAGAACAATTAAATAAAGATGTTCCCATCGCCATTACCTCTTATGGGGGGAAATTTATTGAACATTTAGGGATTTCAGATTATGATGCTTTTTCAGATTATGTTCCTGGATTACAAATCCAGATTCAAAGTGTAAATAATCCTGGTATCGTCATTAGAGGAATTACCAGTGATAGTGGAGATTCTCGGGTAGAACCTCGCGTTTCTATTTTTCAAGATGGTGTTTCCATCAGTAAATCCAGAGGATCTGTGGTAGAGTTATTTGATATTGAACGCGTTGAAGTACTAAAAGGTCCACAGGGAACGCTTTTTGGCAGGGGTGCGCAAATTGGTGCCATGCATATTATTCAAAACAAAGCTAAAAACGAGAATTCAGGAGAACTAAAGATAGGAACGGGTAATTATAACCAGTTCTCAGTAAATGGGTTTGTAAACACTTCTCTTATTAAGGATAAACTATTTGTAAGAGTAGCCGGAATCCTTAGTAAAAGGGATGGTTTTATAGAAAACAGATCCGGAGGCAACTTGAATGGAAAAGAAACTGTGGCATTTAGAACTTCGCTAAAATATTTAATGAGTGATAAAACCAGTTTAGATTTAATTGCAAACTGGCAGCAGGATACCCCGCCAGGAACGGGTTTCAAAAGCGGAACTTTTGCCCCTTTAGGAGGAACGACAAACCCAAATACCTTTGCAGACTTAGAACGAGGAACCGAATTGGGGATTGACAGAAAAGTCTATGGTCTTACAGCGATATTGAAATCTGAAATCAACCCTAATTGGGACATGACAGTCACTACAGCTTATAGAGCTTTTAATTCAGATGAAGCTTTTGATGCCGATGGTACTGCAGCCCCAGTACTTTACTTTAGAGAAATTGCTGAAGGAAAACAATTCAGCCAAGAAATGAGATTCAATTTTAGTGATAAAAACAAATTATCCGGTTTCTTTGGAGCAAATCTTTTTTATGAAAAAGGGTCTCAAGTGGTTCCTTTTGAAGTAAATGAACAAAGTTATTTTGCCTTATTGGCAGCTAGAAACACACTAATCGTTAATGGCGTTCCTACCTTATATCCCAACATTCCAAACGACCCTACTTTTGGTCCATTGGCAGGAGCACCACTCTTAGCTTTTAATAAAGAAAAATCAACCAATTTTGGCGAGAATTATTCTGGAGACCTTTTTGCAGATGCCTCTTATGATTTAACCGATAAATTGACTTTTACATTTGGTATAAGAGCTACTTTAGAAAATAGTAATGCCGGTTTAGAAGTTCAAAATGCAGATCAGCCGGGTGTATTGGGTAATTTTTTAGGCGTTTTTCCTAACAACTTATTTGCGCCTACAAATGGAAAACGTACCGCTAGCGAAACCTTCACCTCTGCTGTTGGCCGATTTGCCATAAATTATGACATTACAGACCATATTACTCTTTTTGGGAATGTTGCCAGAGGCCGAAGACCTAATGTAATTAATGTTACCGCAAAAACTGTTGATGTATTGTCAGATGAAACGGTATGGTCTTATGAATTTGGAGCCAAATCTCTTTTTCTTAACAACCGATTACAATTTGACATCAATGCTTTTATCTACGATTACAGCAACTTTCAAACGACTATCGCACGATTAGACGAACAGAATGGTTTAGTGATTCAGCCAAATGATAGCGGCGCGGCATCAACTTTTGGTTTTGAAACCGCCGTACAATATCAATTCACAAAAAACAGTTCTTTCTTTGCCAATTATGCATACATCGATGCTGCCTTTGATGAGACAGATTCAGACGGAAACCAACAACAATTAGCGGGAAATACTTTCCGATTGACTCCAAAACATTCCTTTTCTGTTGGATTTAATTACAATCCAACCGTAAGTACGAACATAGATCTTTATCTTAGACCTAGCTATACTTATAAGTCGAAAGTGTTTTTTGAAGAAACAAATTTACCTAATATTTCACAAGCAGGATATGGCCTTTTGAATATCAGAACGGGTTTAACATTAAGAAAAAAATATGAAATAGGATTATTCATGACTAACCTTTTTGACAAAAAGTATATTATTGATGCCGGAAATACCGGAGGTGCTTTTGGAATACCTACTTTTATACCTGGTGCACCTCAATTTTATGGCGTACAAATGGCTGTTAAATTTTAAATAATAATAAAAATGAAAAAAAGATTAAAAATGCTACTTGCATCACTCTTTATTTACACTTCTATTTTTAGCCAAGAAGGAATAAGCACAGTAGAAATAGCAAAACTGGATTCCTATCTCGCTAATCTAGAGACTAAAGTAATTGGAATCAAGCCAAACAATGCGGCTAAAATAATATGGGCTGATGGGTATGAAAACAAAAAAACAGCTGTTGCTTTTGTTTATTTGCATGGTTTTGGCGCTAGTCACCGTGAAGGAGAACCGGTTTTAAAAATGCTTTCTACAAAATACAAAGCCAACATCTACCTCTCGCGTTTAGAGGAACATGGAATTTATCGAAAAAATACCTTTGAATTTCTTACGCCTGAAAACTATATTGCCTCTGCACAACGAGCACTCGAAATTGGAAAAAAACTGGGAGAAAAAGTAATTTTAGTAAGCACCTCCACAGGAGGAACTTTAAGCTTAAAATTGGCATCCGAAGATCCTAGTATCTCGGGATTGATTCTCTATTCGCCCTTTGTGGATTTGTTTAATCCTGCTATGGCGGGTATTATTTTGCCTGATGGTAGAGAGAAATTCAAAGAAACCATCGGTGGCGATATGCAGACACAAAACCGCCCAGAGGAACAAGCTAAGTATTGGTCTACTAATTACCACATCAATGGCTATGTTTCCTTAATCACTATGCTTAAGCAAAACATGACCGAAACTACATTTACAAATGTCAAGTGTCCGGTTTTTTTAGGCTATTATTATAAAAATGAAAAGGAACAAGACCAAGTCGTTTCCGTTGCTGCCATGAATATAATGTACAACTCTTTAGGAACACCTGAAAACAAAAAAACAAAAATAGCCTTTCCTGAAAGTGGTGATCATGTTATTGCTTGTGATTTACGTTCTAAGGATTGGCAAGGTGTTTATCAGGCTACAGTAGACTTTTTAAACCAAACAATTTTACAATAAAAACATGTATAAAATTATAATCACAGCAATTTTAGCAATGTGCCTGCTAGGCTGCAAGGCTAAACAAGAAAAACAAACAGTCCAATTACTTCCTGGTGAAATTCAAACTTCCTTTAATTTTGATCTACAGGGGCATCGTGGAGCAAGAGGGCTCTACCCCGAAAATTCACTAGTTGCCTTTGAAAAAGCAATTGAATTGGGAGTAAATACCATAGAACTTGACGTCGTTGTTACAAAGGACAACCAAATACTGGTATCCCATGATCCCTTTTTCAACCACATAATTTGTTTGGATAGTTTAGGAAACACGATAAACAAGGATAATGAATTAAATTTAAATATCTACCAGACTACTTATTCACAAGTACAGCAATATGATTGTGGCAGCACCAAGCATCCTCAATTTCCTGAACAGACTAATAGTAAACTTTCAAAACCCTTACTTCTCGATGTAATTGCACAGTCTGAACTTTTATCTGACCAAAAGATCAACTATAATATTGAAATAAAAAGTACTCCAGAGGGGGATAATAAATACCATCCAACACCTCAGGTTTTTGCGGATTTATTTATTAAAACGATTCAAGGCCGTATCCCAATGGAAAGACTAATGATCCAAAGTTTTGATTTTAGAGTACTGCGCTATATCCATCAAGCTTATCCCGATTACAAACTAGCAGCTCTAGCCTATAAAGATAATGTCAAAACAAATTTGGATGCTTTGGGGTTTATCCCAGACAGCTACAGTCCGGAACATACGCTATTGACTGCCGCAATTGTAACGGTATTGCAGGCCAAAGGAATGAAAGTTATTCCTTGGACTATTAATGAAGCAAGTCGGATGAAAACGGTTCTAGGTTGGGGAGTTGATGGTATTATAACGGATTATCCCGATATAGGATTGCTCTTTAAAAAATAAGAAAACCCGTCTTGATTTCGTTACTTTGAGAAAAGTTAACAAAAAAACCGATGCTTTGAGCATCGGTTTTCATCTATAAAAAAATGATATTAACCCTAAAACTTATCAATAGTGCTTTAAATTTGTCATTAAACAAAATCAGCACTTCCCGCTTTTTGCAACTGTTTCTTAAAAATCTGTTGAATAGAATATAATTTATTTTGAATAGAACCGTTATCTTGCTACTTTTGCCCCATAAATAAACTGTATTATGTCACAATCCGTTCTGTCTTTAAAAAACGCAAGCATTTATCAAGAAGATAAAGTTATCTTATCAAACATAAATTTGGAAGTAAATCATGGTGAGTTTTTATACATCATTGGCAAAACAGGATCAGGGAAAAGCAGCTTAATGAAAACGCTTTATGCTGATTTGCCTTTATCAGAAGGCGAGGGACAAATTGTGGATTTTAATTTAGTCACTTTAAAAGAATCAGACATTCCTTTCCTAAGAAGAAAAATTGGTATTGTATTTCAAGATTTTAAATTACTGCCGGATCGTACCATAAAAGATAATATGTTATTTGTACTAAAAGCAACTGGCTGGGTTGACAAGGACCAAATGAATCATAAAATTGACGAAGTTTTGGATAAAGTGGGCATGAAAGAATATTCAAATAAAATGCCACATCAAATCTCAGGTGGTGAACAGCAACGTGTCGCTATCGCCAGGGCTCTACTAAATGACCCCGAACTGATACTTGCAGATGAGCCAACCGGAAATCTAGATCCACAAACCAGTGCCGAAGTTCTTGAAGTTTTGAGAACCATCAATGCTAATGGAAAAACGATCATAATGGCAACACATGATTATGCTTTATTGATGAAATTTCCTTCAAAAACATTGAAATGCGAAGATACTAAAATCTTTGAAGTCGTTCAGAGAACGGTATAATGCTGTCCATCCTTATTCCAATATATAATTACAATGCATACCCGCTAATTGAGGAATTACAAAAACAATGTATAGAATGCAAAATCGATTTTGAAATTATCTGTATGGACGATGCATCAACCGAATTCAAGTCAAATAATGATTTGATTCCGTTATTAACTAATTGTTTTTTTGCTACATTACCCCAAAATATCGGCCGAAGCAAAATCAGGAATCTACTGGCCACCAAATCAAAATATGATTGGTTATTATTTTTGGATTGTGACACCTTTACTGAAAGTTCTCAATATATTCCAAATTACATTAAGCAAATCAATACATCCACAAAAGCTTCTTTTTTTGGTGGAATTAAGTATTCAAAAAACAAACCAAATCCTGATCAATTATTACGATGGGTTTATGGCCGAAAAAGAGAAGCAATAGCTTTACAGGAACGAATAAAAGAACCTTACAAAACATCCTTCGTTTCTAATTTTTTAATAAAAAGGACTGTTTTTGAATCCGCTTTATTTGACGAAAAAATAAGAAGCTACGGCTATGAAGACTTTTCTTTTATCCAAAGTTTAAAAAAACTAGATTCAATTAGTTAATGCAACTCTCAGGAAAAGGGATTGGATAATTTTTTCAAAAGAAAGGACATTAAAGTCCTCTCCTTCGAATGGAATAAATTGTCTTTATTTACTCCTGACCAAAGTTGTAAATAATGAGCCATTTAACCAGCGAATAAAGATATACTATTAGTGTATTATTAGAGCAGAATTTCAGCAAAAGCGAAATAGCAATAGTTATTAAAAAAGACAAGTCCGTTTTAACACGAGAGCTTCAACGTAATTGTGATTTACGCAGTGGTAAATATGATTTTGATTTAGCTCAGCGAAAATATGAAAAACGACAAAAAAGCAAAACCAAAAGAAATGACTTAACTCTTGAAATTAAAGAGCGGATTAAAGAATACCTCCATCAAGAGTTAAGTCCAGAACAAATAGTAGGCGTTTGCTCAAAAAACGGATTGTCATGTGTGTCAACAGAGTCTATTTATCAACATATTTGGAAAGATAAAAAAGAAAAGGGGAATTTGTATTTAAGTCTACGAACAACTGGGAAAAGGTATAGAAAAAGAGGAAGTAAAAAAGACTCCAGAGGTGTCTTGAGTAACAGAAGATTGATTGAAGATCGACCTAAAATTGTCGATTTAAAGCAACGTTTTGGAGACTTGGAGATCGATACTATAATCGGTAAGAATCACAAAGGTGCCATTGTGACCATAAACGATAGAGCCACTGGAATACTGAGGATGAAAAAAATAAAAGCTAAAGAAAGTGAATTGGTTAAACAAGCGGCAATTGAATTATTAGAGAACTGGAAGCCCTATTTGTTTACAATAACATCCGACAATGGAAAAGAGTTTGCAATGCATCAAGAAATCGCTACAGTATTAGAAGTTGACTTCTATTTTGCAAATCCTTACAGTCCTTGGGAACGTGGAGCAAATGAAAATCTAAATGGACTTATAAGGCAGTATATACCCAAATCGACCTCTTTTGAAGAAATAACCGTCGAAAGAATTATAGAAATACAAGAAAAATTAAATAATCGTCCGAGAAAAAGATTTAATTTTGAAACACCAAATTATATGTTTAACCAAAAAGTTGCATTTGTAACTTGAATCCAGCCTTTTCTATTAAGGTAATAAATGCAAAATCCAATGCTCGCAGCTCCTCTCCTTTTTTAGTGGTGGCTCCGTATTGCGATTTCACAACGGTTTCATTTTCAAATAATGTCACTCCAGCAATTATCATACCTTCATAATAAACTGAAAATTGCTTAATATTTTGTGGAAACATCCTACTTAACTTTGCTATTTCTTTGAGCGTATGAACTGGTTTTGCGTTATATTTTTCCAATAATTTCGGCTCTAAGACCAACTCCCAAAAAGAGTCTAACTCCGTTTCTTCTAAAAGTTGTAAATGGAACCGTTCCGTTTTTCTAAAATGCATTAATTTACTTTTTGATATTGTCAGCGGCACCGTTAAATTTACAGCTAAATTCATTTCTTTTCTTTCCAGAAAAGCTCCTTTTTTAAGTAAGAAAAAATCTATTTCAACATTGCCTCCTGAAGTATAAAAAGCGGGCATTTGCTTTACATAAAAAAACTGTATACCATCATCATTGAAAAAAGATAAAAGACAATCTAAAAGTTGCTCTACTTTTTTTCCCTTTATTTTAAAGGAATAAACTAATCCCTCGTATGTTAGCCCCTGATGCGAAAAAACTTCACTCCCAACTTTATTTGCCGGCAAAACACCAACCCATTTGTCTTCATCCAAAACAATCAAGGAATAATCCTCAAATCGATCTTTATGAAAATCCATAAAATCACGATGGAACAGAAACGTAGCATTTTTGGCTTGACCAATAAAAGTATTCCACTTAGCATAATCACTTTCCTGATATTGTCGAACGGAAAAAATTTTCACTCTTTAGTTTTAGACCTCGTGAAATTAAGCTTTTTTATTTGTTTTCGAAAGTAGGTAAATACCATTTAAACCTAACAGCCATCAAACGAAAGAATATAATTACTAACGAGGTTGTTATGTATAAAAAACTATCTTCAAGATTGAATTTTTTTAAGATAAAAAATACGACACCTCCAACTATGCAAATGGTTGCATATATTTCCTTTCTAAATATAACGGGAATTTCGGCACATAACATATCTCGGATTACTCCTCCAAAACAGGCCGTCATCGTTCCCAATGCGATGCATACAAAGGGATGTAAACCAACATTAATCCCTTTTTCAAGACCGACTAAAGTAAAAACTCCCAATCCGATCGTATCAAACAGCAAGAGTGAAGTTCGCAATTTGTCGAATTTTTTTCTGAATAACACTGCTAAAAAACTAGCGATACAGATTGCATAAACATACTCGAGATCAAGCATCCATCCCACGGGCGTTGTCCCAATCATGACATCGCGCAAGGTTCCTCCTCCAACGGCAGTCACGAAAGCAATTATAAATATGCCAAAACCATCCATTTTTTTGCTCATAGCGGTCAATGCCCCTGACATTGCAAAAGCAATTGTTCCTATGATATCTAATAAATGAAACATGCGTTTTTTTGTTTATATTGAGATCCTGAGTTTTATTGTCCTAAAATGACAATTACGCCAAAATTAAAGAAAAATAGTTGTGTAAAAGTCTTCTGATAAACTTATCTGTGCAATCTCATTCTAGATTCATAAATATTCTATTCTAAACTTCTAAAACTGGATGTTCTCTACGTATCTTTGTGTAAAATAATAATTAAATTTTAGAATATCTTGAAACAAATCACTTCAGTTCAAAATCCATTCATAAAATTATTGGTATTATTACAAGAAAAGGCAAAAAACCGCAAGCAAACGGGTACTTTCATAATTGAGGGCAAAAGAGAAATTGAAATCGCAATAAAAGGTGGTTATGAGTTGGAAACGGTCTTATTTTATCCAGAGATTTGTTCTGAAACTGAAGCAAAAAAAATCGCAAAAACTGCTGACCTCATAGAAATCAACAAAGATATATTTCAAAAACTGGCGTATCGCGATACGACCGAAGGTGTCTTGGCTGTAGCCAAAACAAAATCACTACAGTTATCTGATTTAGTTTTGTCCGATAACCCACTAATTTTAGTGGCTGAAGCGCCCGAAAAACCAGGGAACATTGGTGCTTTATTGCGAACTGCTGATGCCGCCAATCTGGATGCCGTTATCATCGCAAATCCTAAAAGTGACTTATACAATCCTAATATTGTACGTTCTAGTGTGGGTTGTCTGTTTACCAACCAAATTGCGACTGCGACAACCGATGAAATCATTGCTTTTTTGAAAGAACAAAAAATCAACTTTTATTGCGCCACTTTACAAAATTCGACATCTTATCATACTCAAGATTACACCACTCCAACTGCTTTAGTCGTGGGTACGGAAGCAACTGGTTTGTCGCAAGAATGGCGTGAAGCAGCTACCCAAAATATAATCATTCCGATGCAAGGAGAAATTGACAGCATGAACGTTTCTGTTGCTGCGGCTATATTAATCTTTGAAGCCAAAAGACAACGTGGCTTTTAGATCGTGGATTACTGATTAAAAAAAAATGACCTTTACTCTTTTCCTATGATTTTCGTTATCTAGATCTGCCAAGGTAGAAGGAGTTACATCCTGAAAAAAAATAAAATTTATTAAATTAAAATTATGAAAAATAAATTATTTCTAACACTTGCATTAGTTTCAACTACTTTCTCTTTTGCACAAATCAGTTCAGTCCAAGTCGATGAATTGGTTAATCGTACCATTGAAACTTTTAATGTTCCCGGAATCGCGGTCGCAATTATTAAAGACGGGAAAGTTGTTTTGGCAGAAGGTTATGGTGTAAAATCGATTGAGACAAAAGAAAAGGTAGATGCAAACACTCTTTTTGGCATCGCTTCAAATAGCAAAGCGTTCACTAGTGCAGCTCTAGCAATGCTAGTTGATGAAGGAAAAATAAAATGGGATGACAAAGTTATCAAATACCTTCCGGATTTTAAAATGTATAATGATTATGTAACCCAAGAATTTACGATACGGGATTTATTGACTCATAGAAGTGGCCTCGGTCTGGGCGCGGGAGACTTAATGATTTGGCCTGACGACAGTAATTTTAACGTACAAGATATCATTCGCAACTTACAATACTTGAAACCTGTTTCTGCCTTCAGAACAAAATATGACTATGATAATTTATTATATATAGTAGCTGGAGAAGTGATACATGTGGTAAGCGGGAAAAGCTGGTGCGACTTTGTCGAAGAACGTATCATGAAACCACTAGAAATGGACAATAGTGTAGCTTCTTTTGCTCGACTTAAGGACACCACCAATATAATAGCTCCCCACGTACCTATTGACGGAAAATTAAAAGTAATAAAACGATATCAAAACCAACTTTTTGATGCCGCAGCCGGAATTTACTCTAGCGTAAACGATTTGAGCAAATGGGCTATTATGCAAATGAATAATGGACAATATGGACCTGATAACAAACAATTATTCTCTGAAAAGGAACATGCTGAAATGTGGACACCGCAAACTATAATACCTATTAAAACAACAGCCCCATATAATTCTCATTTTAGAGCCTATGGATTAGGATGGTTTTTGAGCGATGTAAAAGGATACAAAGAAGTAACACATACAGGCGGCCTAGAAGGTATTGTAACGCAAACTACCTATTTTCCTGAATTGCAATTGGGGATTATAGTATTAACCAATCAACAATCTGGCGCTGCATTTAACGCAATCACCAATACCATAAAAGACAGTTATCTTGGCATAAAGTCTGAAGATTATGTAGCTCTTTACAGCAACCGTATAAAAGCAAATGAAGATTCTGCCGATAAAGTCACAGATGAAGTTTGGGCTGCAGTTGCAAAAAACAAGAGTACTAAAGTTACACCTAACTTTGCCACTGTTACTGGAACTTATAAAGATAGTTGGTTTGGAGACGTCATGATCACTGAAAAAAAGGGAAAGCTATTCTTTGAATCTGAGCGTTCCTCGCAACTAAAAGGAGAAGTTTTTTTCTACAAAGAAGGTAACTATGTCGTAAAATGGGATAATGCTTATCTGCACGCAGATGCTCATCTGTTTTTTACATTTAATGAACTTGGAAAAGTGACATCATTAAAAATGAAACCCATTTCTGAATTAACAGATTTTAGTTACGATTTTCAGGATTTAAACTTTAAAAAAATATAAAAACTTCATTCTTTATTAAAAACTACTAAATGAATTTACAAGAACAAATTAAGCAAGCCGAAACTCGAATTTTCAAAACTGTTTTTCCAAATACTACAAATCACTATGATACTTTATTTGGAGGAACGGCTCTTTTTATGATGGATGAAGTAGCATTTATTACCGCCACTCGCTTTACTAGAAAAATGTGTGTAACTGTTTCTTCTGACAAAATTGATTTCACCAAGCCCATCCCCGCTGGAACTATTATCGAACTTATAGGCACAATATCTCGTACTGGGAACACCAGCTTAGATGTGAAAGTTGAAATATATATCGAACAAATGTACAGCAACCATAGAGAAAAAGCGATTTCTGGAAACTTTACTTTTGTGGCTTTAGACGAAAATAAAAAACCAACAAAAATTCTCGATGACATTGTGTAATTAAATTCAAAATAGATTGCTTTATCCTACAGAAATCTACTTGTATAATTCACATATTATAGTTATTTTTAGAAATTGAACCATGCCGCTATGACAGAGATTGATATCGAAAAAGAAAATAAAGCAATTGCACAAGAATACAAAGAATTACTTCGTATCAGTTACCAAACCTTATCTCCAGAAGAAAAAAAACTGATACGTAAAGCTTTTGATGTTTCTGTAGAAGCCCATAAAGACCAGCGAAGAAAATCGGGTGAGGCCTATATTTTCCATCCAATTGCCGTGGCGAAAATTGTGGCTTCCGAAATTGGATTAGGAGCAACATCTATTGCCGCAGCATTATTGCATGATGTGGTTGAAGACACCCCCACTACCGTAAAAGATATAGAGCGAATATTTAATCCAAAAGTAGCGCAACTTGTCGAGGGGTTGACTAAAATAGCACTTGTTCAAAAGGACATGAATGTGTCTATGCAAGCCGAGAATTTTCGCAAAATGCTATTGACACTTAATGATGATGTACGCGTAATACTGATAAAAATTGCAGATAGATTGCATAACATGCAAACTATGGAGTCAATGGACAACCATAAACAAGTTAAAATTGCTTCAGAAACGCTGTATATTTATGCTCCTTTAGCACATCGTTTGGGTTTATATAATATTAAAACGAAGCTAGAAGACTTAGGTTTAAAATACACCGAACCTCCCGTCTATAATGAAATTGTAAGTAAAATAAAAGAAACAAAAGAACAACAAGATGCTTATATTAAGGATATTTCGGATATCCTTAAAACTTCATTAGATACTGAAGCAATAGACTATGTTATAAAAGGGCGCCCAAAATCAATCTATTCGATTCGTAGAAAAATGGAAGCACAAAACGTAAGCTTTGATGAAGTTTACGATAAGTTTGCCCTACGAATCGTTTACAAATCAAACCCACACGAAGAAAAATTTCTTGCTTGGAAAATATACTCTATAGTAACCGATCATTTTAGACCAAGTCCTAGTCGTTTGCGCGATTGGATATCATCACCAAAGTCTACTGGTTATGAAGCCCTGCACATAACTGTAATGGGACCAAAGGGACGATGGGTCGAAGTTCAAGTACGAAGCGAACGTATGGATGAAATTGCGGAGAAAGGCTATGCAGCGCATTATAAATACAAAAATGGAAACTCTGAAGAAGGTAGCTTAGACAATTGGTTGAATTTACTAAAAGAAGCCCTAGAAAATTCAGAAACTAGCGCGGTCGACTTTGTCGAAGATTTCAAAATGAATCTGTACTCCAAAGAAATCTATGTTTTTACTCCTAAAGGAGACATTAAGTCTTTACCAAAGGGAGCAACCTCATTAGATTTTGCTTTTAGTATCCATTCTGAAATAGGAATTAAAACAAGGGGGACCAGAGTAAACGGAAAGTTGGTACCACTTAACTATGAACTAAAAAATGGTGACCAGGTCGAAATCATTACCTCTGCGAATCAAAAGCCAACTATCAACTGGCTTGATTATGTTACCACCTCCAGGGCTAAAAATAAAATCAGGAATGTACTGAACGAAAACACCAAAAAAATTGCCGAAGATGGGAAAGAGCTGTTAACCCGCAAACTTAAGCATCTTAAAGTCACTATAAACGAATCTGTTATTAATGACTTGGTTAACTTTTTTAAATTAAAAACCAGTTTGGATTTGTTCTACAGAGTTGGCGTGGGTTCAATTGAAAATCAACAACTTAAAGATTTTGCTGCACAAAGAAGTAATATTTTAATGAATTTCTTTAAAAGTAAAATCAAACGTACTGGACAAACAGCAGATGTGGACATCCACAAACAAGTATTGAACAGCAATTACGACATGCTAGTTTTTGGAAAAGAACAAGATAAATTAGATTATAAACTGTCTGCTTGTTGCAATCCTATTCCTGGAGATCCTGTTTTTGGATTTGTAACTATCAACGAAGGAATTAAGGTTCATAAAAAAGATTGCCCAAATGCTATCGCCATGCAATCCAATTACGCTTATCGCATAATGCAGGCAAAATGGATTGATTCGTCTCAACAAGAGTTTAAAGCGATTCTTAATATCACGGGGATGGATACTTTAGGACTTACAAATCAGCTGACTAAGGTTATATCGAATAATATGCATGTTAATATACAGAGTATATCATTAAATGGCGAAGCCGGACTCTTTAAGGGTCAAGTTATAGTAATTGTCAAAAACATCACTATCTTGAAAAAATTGATAGATAATATCAAAAAAATTGATGGAGTTGATAAGGTGACAAGAATTTATAAAAATTAGCCATTGACTGTCAAAGGTCCATAGTAGATGTTAAACAAAATTATTTAATCATAAAAGTATTTAATCCGCCTTTATTCCCTCTTAGGGAGTCAAGAGGCTGAAAAAATTTATTATATTTGCCAGATATGACACTCATTTCCACAGATAACAACAAAAACCAAGAAATTGTAAAAAATGTTTTTACAATGTATCTTGAAAAAAAAGGGCATAGGAAAACTCCTGAACGTTACTCTATCCTTCAGGAAATTTATGAAAGCGAAGAACATTTTGACATAGAAAATCTCTATATCAAAATGAAAAACAAAAACTACCGCGTCAGTAGAGCTACATTATACAATACGATAGAACTATTACTAGACTGTGCTTTGGTCCGTAAACATCAGTTTGGTCAAAACCAGGCACATTACGAAAAGTGCTATTTCGACAAACAACACGATCATATTATTATGACCGATACTGGCGAAGTAATCGAATTTTGCGATCCAAGGATACAAACAATTAAAAGTACAATTGAAGAAATATTTGATATTGAAATAACCAATCATGCCTTATATTTTTATGGGGTAAAAAAAGTTCCGCAATCAGATTCTGATATTTAGGAAATAATAAAAACAGCTTTCAAGCTGTTCATCAAACAAAAAAATTAACTACAAACAATAAATAGAATGGCCGTAGATTTATTACTAGGATTACAATGGGGAGATGAGGGAAAAGGAAAAATCGTTGATGTTCTTACCTCAAATTATGATATTATTGCTCGTTTTCAAGGGGGACCAAACGCTGGACACACTTTAGAATTTGATGGAATAAAGCATGTACTTAGAACCATTCCATCAGGAATTTTTCACAAAACAGCTGTAAACGTAATCGGAAACGGGGTAGTTATAGACCCTGTAGTTTTCCAAAAAGAAATCGAAGGACTGGAGAAATTTAAACTAGACATTAAAAGTAAATTAATCATTTCAAGAAAAGCGCATTTAATTTTACCAACACACCGTTTATTGGACGCTGCTTCTGAAGCATCAAAAGGTAAGGCAAAAATTGGTTCTACCCTTAAAGGTATTGGACCGACTTACATGGACAAAACCGGTAGAAACGGGATTCGTGTAGGAGACATAGAACTAGAAGATTTCAAAGAAAGATATAGAGCGCTTGCTGACAAACATGAAGCGATGATTTCATTTTATGACGTAAACATTCAATACAACTTAGAAGAACTTGAAAAAGAATTTTTTGAATCTATCGACGATTTGAAAAAATTAGATTTTATTGATAGTGAAGAATACTTGCATCAAGCTCAAAAATCAGGTAAATCAATTTTATGTGAGGGAGCGCAAGGTTCATTACTTGATGTTGATTTTGGAACTTATCCATTTGTAACTTCATCAAATACAACTGCTGCAGGCGCTTGTACAGGATTAGGAATTGCTCCTAACAAAATCAAAGAAGTATACGGAATCTTCAAAGCATACGTAACTCGCGTTGGTAGCGGACCATTCCCTACTGAACTTTTTGATGAAGATGGTACTACAATGGCACGCGTAGGAAATGAATTTGGCTCTGTAACAGGAAGACAAAGACGTTGTGGATGGTTAGACTTAGTAGCGTTAAAATATGCTATTCAAGTAAACGGAGTAACGCAATTAATGATGATGAAGGGGGATGTTCTTTCTGGATTTGAAACTTTGAAAGTGTGTACTGACTATAATTATAAAGGAGAAAAAATAGCTCATTTCCCTTACAACATTGAGCCAGAAAATGTAACTCCTGTTTACAAAGAATTCAAAGGCTGGAAAGCAGATTTGACTGGTATGACAACATACGAGGAATTACCAATCGAACTAAAAGAGTATATCGAATATATAGAACAAGAAGTTGAAATTCCTATAAAAATAGTTTCTGTAGGACCAGACAGAAAACAAACAATACTTAAATAAAGTAATTAACGTCCCGATAAATCGGGACGTTTTTTATTTACTTTATGTCCACTACAAAAGAATAAAACTTTAGCTTACGATTAAATACTTATGAAGGATCCTAAAATAAAAATCAAAAAAACCGATTTACTATCTGACAATTGGTACGTATTAAACAAAGTAACTTTCGACTATCAAAAAAACGACAATACTTGGATTACACAAAAAAGAGAAGTCTATGATAGAGGAAATGGATCTGCGATACTACTTTACAATACACAAGAAAAAACAGTCATACTAACTCGTCAGTTTCGCTTACCAACCTACCTTAACGGAAACAAAACAGGGATGATGATTGAAGTTTGTGCAGGCATGTTAGACCAAGACAATCCAGAACAATGCATCATAAGAGAAACCGAAGAAGAAACTGGCTATCGCCTTACTACCGTTCATAAAGTTATGGAAACCTATATGTCCCCTGGTGCTGTAACCGAAATTTTATATCTTTTTGTAGGCCAATATAATGAATCCATGAAAGTAAATGACGGAGGCGGAGTAGCACATGAAGAAGAGAATATAGATGTTATGGAGATGTGTTATGACGAAGCCTGTGCCATGATTGATAACGGACAAATAAAAGATGCTAAGACAATTATGCTATTGCAATATGCGAAAATAAACAATCTTGTTTGATTCAAAAACACATAAGTAAAAATGAATAATCAAACAAAAGGAGTTCTTTTTGCATTGACAGCTACCTTGCTGTGGTCAGTGAATATGGTAATTGCCAGCGGTATAAAAGGCCACATACCTCCAATTGGTTTGGCTTTCTGGAGATGGACCATTGCTTGTGTAGCTCTGGCGCCTTTTGCCTTGCGAAGTACTATAAAAAACAAATCCGTTTTACTAAAAAACAAAAGGTATTTGATAGCAACGGCAATTTTAGGAATCACCATTTTCAATACAATACTTTACTTCGCTGGTAAAACAACTTCGGCGGTCAATTTATCTTTGATAGCGATTTCGATTCCAATATTCATTATTGCAATATCTAGGATTGCCTTTAAAGAAAAGATCTCTACTGCAAAAATATTAGGGATTGTAACCATTATTACGGGTGTTTTAGTATTAATAACTAAAGGTTCTATACAATCATTACTTGAAATAAACTTCAATATTGGTGATTTACTGATGCTTTTGGGCTGCTTTTTCTTTGCTAGCTATACCATTTTGGTCCGTCTAAAACCCAAAGAAATCTCATCAAAGGTGTTTTTATTTACCATCTTTATTATAGGGACCATTCTACTACTACCTTTTTATATTTGGGAACATTTATATTATAATCAAGTTACATTTGACTCCACAACCATTTATGCCACAACCTACGTTGGAATATGTGCATCACTCATTTCGTATTATTTATGGAATGAAGCAATTCGATTAATCGGAACAAATAATACGGCATTGATCTATTATTTAATTCCGGTTTTTAGTGGAATATTAGCGTGTTTTTTCTTAAACCAAACGATTGTTTTAACCCAAATAATCAGCATGGGTATTATTATTGCCGGTTTATTACTAACCAATAAAAAAGGCTGATTTTTAGATGTAGTAAAACAGTTTATTTCTGGTTTAACGTCAACTTAAAATGTAAATTTTTTCTGTATTCTTAAATAGCCTTAGTTACCTTGATTCTGCAGTTAAATTGTGCAACAACGTCAGTCTGTGAAAAAACCGTCGTTATGTTCTTTCAAATATAATGTATATTTCGAATATTAAAGCAAGAAAAGTTGTATATTTAATGATGCAACACATCACAGGAACTCCTCGCAATCAGCTATTTTTTTCTAGTTTAGAAGACACTATTTTACCGGAAAACCCCGTTCGTTTTATCGATGCTTTTGTCGAAGCATTGTCATTACAAACTTTAGGTTTTTCTGTTCAAACCATTAAAGGGGAAGGTCGCCCTAGCTTTGATACTAAAATCTTTCTTAAAATCTATTTGTATGGTTATCTAAATGGGCTGCGTAGCTCAAGAAAGCTAGAAAAGGAGTGCGCTCGCAATAACGAATTGCAATGGCTTTTATGTGCAATCATACCCAACTACCATAGTATATCCGACTTTAGAAAACAAAATCCATTGGGATTAAAAAAACTCTTTAAACTCTTTGTTTCTTTCCTTAAAGATGCTGACCTAATTGGCTGTGAAATCATCGCTATTGACGGCACAAAAAGCAGAGCGCACAACAGTAAGAAAGCAAACTTCAACCAAAAGAAAATAGAGAGACACTTAGCGTATATTGAAGAGCGAACCCAAGAATATCTTGCCGAATTGGCTAAGAATGATCTACAGGATAATAGCATTGCAATCACAAAGATTGCAGAAAAAATAGAACGATTAAAAAAGAATAAAATACGCTACGAACTTCTAGAAGACAAACTAAAAGAGAGTGGACAACCCCAAATAAGTACCACCGATCAAGATGCGAGAGCCCTTTTAGTTCAAGGAGTAGTAGTTGAGATAAGCTATAATATCCAAGCAGCAGTGGATAATAAGCATAATTTAGTTGTGGCTACTCACACCATAAATCGGAACGATCTTAACGCCTTAGGAGCTATCGCTTTGGAAGCAAAGGAAAATTTGGGACTAGATACTTTTACTGTTTTGGTGGATAAAGGCTACCATAATGGAAGGGAAATCGCCCAATGCATAAACCATAACATCAGCACCATTGTAGCGCATCCTACGCCAGGAACAAGCAAAGAAAGCGTTACGCAACCCGATTACTTGGTAGCCAAATTTAAATACGATGCAGAAAACGACAGCTATACGTGTCCCCAAGGAGAAACTTTAAAAACTACAGGAAGGTGGCATAAAAAAAGTGGGCGAACAGAGCAAAGTAGTTATCAATTTAAAAAATACCGAACCCCAGCCTGCCGGGAATGTCTTGTAAAACATCTTTGTACTGCTAGACCAGCAGGGCGGGAAATCGATCGGAGCCAGTACGCGCAAGCTGTTGAAGAAAACAACAAACGCTATCAGGAAAACCCACAATTATACCGAACACGACAAGAGATAAACGAACATATATTCGGTACTATAAAAAGACAATGGGGTTATAATCACACTAATTTAACGGGACTAGAAAAAGTAAACGGAGAACACAGCTTAATTATGCTGGTTTATAACATCAAACGCAGTATCAATATACTGGGCGTTCCTGATCTGATTGCCAAACTCAAAAAATGGAACACACCTTACAGAGCACAAGTCTTGCTTTTGCTAAAAACGGAGTATTTAAAGCGAACTAACGCCCTTGATTATTATCTAATGAAATTAGTAGCCTAAAAAAAGAGCCTTCTTAAAAGGCTTTATTTGACTTGTAGAACAGGAAAATTCAAGCTTTTTAATGGAAAAAGGAGGTTTTTTCACAGCCTGACGTTTTGCAGCTACACAATGCACAAGGATTCGGAAACCCGAATATTTTCGGCTAAACGTAAAGGTCTTGCGAAATAATAATTCCACTAAATTCCGCAATAGCCATTACAGAAACAAAAACGGCCTCAATTACCCTGGTGGAAATGGAAATCCCCAGCCCTTGCGAAGCTAATGTGCGAGAATTGTAATGAACCGCAGGACCAAAAGTTATTTTGAAAGCAAATCCTGCTGCTTCTAAAAATACAATTCCATAAAAAAAAAGAAAACCCAACTGCTGTTGAATTCCCTTTTTTAACTCTTGTTTATTACTATTTATTAGGTTGCGGTGTCATCCTCAAATAATATTTTATTTTCTGAAATCCTTTTGGGAATTTTGCTGGAATATCCTCGTCTTTTATACTTGGGGAAATCACAACATCTTGACCGTCTTTCCAGTTTGCTGGAGTGGCTACGCTATAATTTGCAGTTAATTGCAAACTATCAATTACACGCAATAATTCATCAAAATTCCTTCCCGTAGATGCTGGATAAGTAAGTATCAATTTTACTTTTTTATCAGGTCCTATTATAAAAACGGAACGAACAGTTAAGGTTTCATTAGCGTTTGGATGAATCATATCATACAAGTCAGCCACTTTTTTACTTTCGTCAGCTATAATAGGATATTGTAGAGTAACGTTTTGTACTTCTTCAATATCTTTTATCCATTCCAAGTGAGATTCTACTCCATCAACGCTTAGCGCAATCACCTTTGTGTTGCGTTTAACAAATTCAGGATAATAATTCGCAACTGTTCCTAACTCTGTAGTACAAATTGGTGTAAAATCGCCAGGATGCGAAAATAAAACTCCCCAAGAATCTCCTAACCATTCATGAAAATGTATGTTACCTAATGTTGTTTCTGCTTCAAAATCTGGAGCTATATCTCCTAATCGCAATGTTGCCATGATCTTTGTTTTTAAATTCATATAAAATTAATCAAAAAATCATAACTCGAACTACGACCAAACATAAATAAAACCCAATTTTAAGTAGAAATTACTTTCTTTTTAATGTTTGGCAAGAAGTAGGTGAATATACCAATAAGTGGTAGATAAGAGCTTATTTGATAAACATATTCAATACTGGTTTTATCAGCCAAATAACCTAGAAAAGCAGAACCCAAGCCCCCCATTCCAAAGGCAAATCCAAAGAATAATCCCGAAATCATGCCTACTTTTCCCGGCATTAATTCTTGGGCAAAAACTAAAATTGCTGAAAAAGCAGAAGCAATAACAACTCCAATAATGACTGACAAAACACCAGTCCAGAACAAATCAGCATACGGCAAAAGCAACGTAAAAGGAGCTGCTCCTAATATGGAAACCCAAATAATATATTTTCTTCCAAAACGATCTCCTAATGGCCCACCAATCAGAGTTCCGGCCGCCACTGAAGCTAGAAACAAAAATAAATGAAACTGGGAGTCCTGAATAGAAAGTCCAAACTTATGCATCAAATAAAAAGTGAAATAACTTGACATACTCGTCATATAAAAGAACTTTGAAAATATAAGCAACAACAGAATTCCAATTGATATTTTGATTTTCCTTTTGGATAACGGAACAAACTCTTCTTCAGTCACTATTTTTTTTGAAGCTTGTAACGATAAATGATCTTGATACCAAACAGCAATCTTAGCTAACACCCAGATTCCGATGAAACCGGCTATCACAAACCAGATGATATAAAATTGTCCATATGGAGCTACGATAACCGCTACCAGGAGTGGACCAATTGCACTTCCTGAATTCCCACCCAGTTGGAAAATGGATTGCGCCAATCCTCTTTTCCCGCCAGAACCTAAAAACGCGACCCTAGAGGCCTCTGGATGAAATATAGATGATCCTACTCCTACTAAAAACACTGCCGCCACAATCATCCAGAAATGCGTTGCAAACGACAATAAAGTCAAGCCCGATATCGTAAAGAGCATTCCGATTACCAATGAATAGGGTTTTGGTTTTTTATCGGTATAAAAGCCTATAAAAGGTTGTAATAAAGAAGCTGTAAATTAGTAAACAAAAGTAATCAGCCCAATTTGGGTAAAATTAAGATTAAAGTTGTCTTTTAATATGGGATAACTCGCCGGAATAACGGACTGCATTAGATCATTCAGCAGATGAGCAAATGCAATGGAGAATAGAATAGAATAAACCGTTTTTTGTGCTAATACGGGGTTAGATACTATTTTTTCTGTAGTGGAAAGAGTTTGCATAATCTAAGTATAAAAGAGCCCTTAATAAGGTTAAATAAAATTCAAAACAAAATACCAAAAAGCCAATGTAATAAAAGAAAGAGGAATCCCAAAACCAATCATCATACTGCTCAGCCGCGGTTTTAAACCATGGGTCGTTGCAAGTATACTAGCTGTTATCATAGGCGCCATAGCCGATTCCATGATAGCTACATCTATCATTTCAGAGCTTTGTTTCAAAATAACAACATATAAGAGATAGATCAGGGCAGGAGTCATCATTAATTTAAAAAAAAGACCGAGACCCAAAAATTTCCAATGCTGACTGCGGCTCTCAAAACGCAATTGCAAGCCTACAGAAACTAATGCTAAGGGTGTAACACCACTTCCTACTTTTTGCAAAATAAACTGGATCCATTCGTGAAAATCGAAACCAAATATGTTAAATAAACAAGCTAAAATGAAAGTAATAAATGGCGGAAAAACAAGGATCTTTTTTAAAATTTGTCCTCCATTCTGTTCTCCTCGCGAGTACAAAGTCGCCACAAGAATACCAAGTGTAGATAGCACAACAAAAGTACCTGGCTGATCTACTAATATGGCCGTCTTCATTCCTTCTGCCCCATACAATGCTTGTATTATCGGAAAACCTAAAAACGAAGTGTTTCCCAAACCGGCAGTCAAAATTAAGCAACCAGTAAGCTTCTTCGACCATTTGAATTTTTTTCCTAGAAAACGAAAAAACACGAATGAAAACACAAATGCTATCCACGCAACTCCTATTGGGAATAACAATCGATTATCCCAATGAATTTTTGGAATGTAAAAGAGTGCCAAAGCTGGAAGACAAATATAAATTACAATCTTGTTTAACAACTTGTAACTACTGCTGGGAAACCATTTTACACGTTGCAGTACAAGTCCCAGAAACAAATAAAAGAAAATCAGGATGAAGTTGATCATAGCGAGACAAATATATCCACTAATTTTGCAGTATGATACATCATAAAGATAAAACTCATGAATAAAAAGCATTTAAATTCCTAGTTTCCTTTCCCATCAGACTCTCCCTAATTTATTTCCACAAAACACAATTTAATAGTAATAATTCATCTTTAAGTGCTAATTTTACTAAAATGATTTAAACTTTGGAAAAAGATAAAAATAAACATTCTGCTCTAGAAGAAAAACCTGGAATTGAACGGCCAGAAATATTCAGTCCTTCAGCAGTGAAAAACATTCAGAAATTTAGAAAAATACAACCTTCAGCCGAAGAATTAGTAACCGGAATTTTATCTGGCAGTATCACGGCATTAAGTCGCGCCATTACTTTAATTGAAAGCACTAATTCTGATCATTTAGAAAGGGCCAATGAAGTGATAAAAGCCTGTTTACCACATGCAAATAAATCCGTCAGAATAGGAATCACTGGTGTTCCAGGCGTGGGTAAAAGCACTTTTATAGAGGCGTTTGGGAAACACTTAACGGGACAAGGGAAAAAAGTGGCAGTTCTGGCAGTTGATCCAAGCAGCACGATTTCCCATGGAAGCATCCTAGGTGATAAAACCCGTATGGAAGAATTAGTGAAGGACAAAAATGCCTTTATCCGTCCATCGGCATCTGGAGAAACCTTAGGTGGAGTCGCCCGAAAAACTAGAGAGTCAATTAGCCTCTGTGAAGCCTGCGGTTTTGATACTATTATAATCGAAACTGTCGGCGTAGGCCAAAGCGAAACTGCCGTTCACAGCATGGTAGACTTCTTTCTATTATTGAAAATTACGGGAGCTGGAGATGAGCTTCAAGGCATTAAGCGCGGGATTATGGAAATGGCAGATACTATTGTTATCAACAAAGCGGATGGAGATAATATCAGAAAAGCAAAGTTGGCAAAAAGCGAATTCAACAGAGCATTACATCTTTTTCCTGCTAAAAAATCAGGCTGGATACCTACAACCTCTACCTGCAGCGCTATTAATGAAGAAGGGATCCCTGAAGTTTGGCAAACGATTGAAAAGTTTTTGGAACTTACTAAAGGCAACGACTATTTCTATAAAAAACGCTCAGAGCAAAATGAGTATTGGTTGATGGAATCCATCAATGAACAAATAAAACTACATTTTTATAATCACCCCCGAAATTCTAGAATTACTTGATTCCACTAAAAAAGCGGTGCAAAATGATGAAATATCACCATTTGCAGCCGCTCAGCTTTTATTAGAAAAATATTTTAAATAAGCTTTTTGCAGGGTCCAGATGTCAACTGCTGCCGCCTTCTTTTTATCCAGAAATCGATTCGATACATTAAAAAAAATGCTGGTCAAGCCAGCATTTTTAAAATAATTAAAATTTCAATTAATCAGTTACGAATTCAGTAAAAGATTTAGGTACAAATGGCACATTATTTTCTTTTGCTTTCTTTTGAAAACTAGCTCCATATTTTGACTCTAAGCTTTTAAACTCTTGAATCCCTTTATCAAAACGTAATTTTATCACTTCCAAATTCTCCATTTGTGAAGCAGAAGGCGCAGAAAAACTGCTTGCTATTGTACCGTATAATTCACCTAGTTTTTCTCTTAGCTGAGGCTCAGCAGCTCCAACATAACCATCCCCGGTAGTTACAACTAATTTAGCTTTAAGGTTCTCCAAGGCAGCTTTAATTTTAGCCCCCTCTTTTGTATATCCTTTGTCTTTCTCCATAAGTTCCGATACTAAACCTATATTTTGATCAATTTGATACACGGTATAAGCTAATTCTTCGTTCATATTAAACAAGACACGAGTAATTTCGCTTTGGTCTATTCGATCCGCTGCAGTAACACTACTCTTAGGGTCATTTACTACTTTAAACATGTGAGTATAGGTTTCTTTCCCTTTTGTAATTACCGCTTTGTAATTTCCTTCCGCTACTCTTGGCGCAATAAATCCTGAAGAACTAATTGTTTTACCAGCTGCTATTTTTGGAGTTTTCATGTTGTAATTCCAATTTACAACGTTGATCCCTTTTTGTTTCCCTGGAGTTATAGTCGTAATTTTATTTCCTTTTTCATCCTGAATTTCAAGATCCATTTTCCCTAAAGTGTGCCGTTTTTTAAGATAATAAATGATTTGTGCACTAGAAGACGGATTACTGCCTACAAATTCCAATTCAGTTGCAGTTCCCCCAAAATTAGATTGCTCTTCTATCACTGCTACTTTAAGATCGAAAAAATGCAAGTCTTTATTCAATACCACCTGATTTAGTTGACGCAAAGGACTAATATCATCTAAAATGATAATTCCTCTTCCATGGGTTGCCAGAACTAAATCATTCGTTTTCTTACTCAACTCGATGTAATGAACTGCAACCGATGGCATATTATTTGTGAAATGAGACCAGTTCGATCCTCCATCAATCGTTATATACAATCCTTTTTCAGTTCCTAAGAATAATAAATCTTCATTTGTATAATCTTCTTGAATATTTCTAACAAAACCATCTACATCGGCTGTAATAATAGATTTCCAGGTTTTACCATAATCGGTTGTTTTATACGTATATGGATTGTAGTCGTTTTTCGAATGCCCTTCAAATACAGCATATG
Organism: uncultured Flavobacterium sp.; assembly: GCA_937773775.1. Lineage (GTDB taxonomy): Bacteria > Bacteroidota > Bacteroidia > Flavobacteriales > Flavobacteriaceae > Flavobacterium. The sequence goes on along the minus strand of CALJVL010000013.1, from coordinate 197,473 downwards.
CAGTACCTTCTCCAAAAACACTAGCTTCAATATGGTAACACCACGTATATTTAGGCAATCCTTGAATGTTTGCAACTACATTAGTCCATGATTTTCCTCCATCTTTTGTTAGCTGAATATTCCCATCATCTGTTCCGGCCCAAATTACATTCTCATTTAATGGTGATTCAGCTATTGTAAAAATGGTACAATGATTTTCGGCGCCTGAATTATCTTTAGACAATCCACCAGAGTTTTCTTGATTCATTTTCTTTGAATCATTTGTCGTTAAATCTGGAGAGATTTTAAACCAGGTACGGCCCATATCTTCTGATTTGTGAACAAATTGGCTTCCTATATAAAATCGATCGGTTTGTTTGGTGCTTACTTCCATGGGAGTATTCCAGTTGAAACGCAACTTAGGGTCCCCTTTCACAGCTAAAGGCTGAACAGTAACTAACTCTTGGCTGTCAGTATTATAACGCCAAACGTTTTCGGCCCCTTGCATTTCGCTATAAATAATATTTTTAGTGGGGTGCTTTACAACTCTAAAACCATCTCCTTGACCTATACGAGTCCAGTCTTTTGCTTCAATTCCTCCTGGGCTTTTAGAGGGTCCGTACCAAGAACCATTATCTTGTAATCCTCCATAAACGTTATAAGGTTCTTTATCATCAATACTTACATGATAAAATTGAGAAACCGGTAAGTTACTAACCATTTCCATAGTAGCGCCTCCATCCCAGCTTCTATATACTCCTCCATCAGTGCCACAATACATTCTATTACTATCATGAATATCAAAGGTAATATCATGAATATCTGCGTGCATATTCCCTAAATTTTTAAAAGTCTTTCCGCCATCACGGCTTATGGAGCCCCATAATCCTCCTTTTACGACAATATCCGGATTCTTGGGATCAACAACAATTCTGGAAAAGTAAAACGGACGTACAACTAGTCCAAAATCGTTATTCAAATGTTTCCATGTAGTACCAGCATTGTCTGAACGATACAATCCATTCTTTTCCTTTTTTTCTGTTTCGAGAACAGCATATAAAATATTAGAATTGGTAGGAGCGATTGTAACGGCCATTCTTCCTAATTTACCTTCTGGAAATCCATTGTGGATTTTATTCCACGTTTTTCCACCATCTATAGTTTTGTATAAAGCAGATTGGGTACCACCAGAACTAAATGACCATGCTGTTCTTCTGAATTCCCAAAAACTCGCATACATAATATTGGAATTATTGGCATCCATAATTAAATCTGAACAACCTGTTTTAGCATCTATAAAAAACTCTTTATTCCAGGTAATTCCACCGTCTGTAGTCTTATAAATACCTCTTTCATTGCTATCGCCCCATAAAGCTCCAAGTACCGCAACCCATACAACATAACTGTTTTTTGGATCAACAACGATAGAACCGATGCGATCTGAATTTGGCAAACCCATATTTTTCCAATTCTGTCCGCCATCCGTCGTTTTGTAAATCCCATCTCCCATCGACACACTATTTCTGGTCCATGTTTCTCCGGTCCCTACCCAGATATTCTGATCTGGTTTTGATGGATCAATAGCGATACAGCCAATTGATTGAATGTGTTCGTCAAAAATTGGAGCAAATGAAGCTCCACCATCATTACTTTTCCAAACACCACCACCTGCAGTAGCCGTATAAAGTATCCTATTATTTGTTGGGTGCATTTCCAGATCAGTGATACGTCCACTCATCAAGGCTGGACCAAGATGCCTTGCAGATAGGTCACCAAATAATTCTTTCCCTTTGAGGATAATTTTCTCCTGTGCATCACTAGTTGATGAGGCAAAAAGAAATAAAGTTGCTACTACTAAATTAATTTGTTTCATTGATAATTACTGTTTAATGATTGATAAAATCTGTTTTAAGATGACCGTAAAATTTGATAGACTCATGACAATTCTTAAAAAAATAGATTAAAAAATCCCCAACTAAAAAGTTGAGGATTTTCTATAAAATAGCATTCGTTTATTCTGTAGGAAAAGCAAAGGCTGTTTCAGCAACAGTAGGATTTAAAGTAATCTTACTAATTTTCATAGCTTGTCCTCCAATATTCATAGAGAACGGAAAATAAACCCCATCTACTTCTTGATAATCACTCATCGTAGAAACTGATTTTTGACCTTTCATTGGCCCTTCTTTGATTTCCGTTTCCGTTACTATTGGTAAATAGTTTTCAGTGTCAAAATAATAATAGGAAACATCATCCATTTTCACTCCATTTACAGTAACCGGCTTCTTCGTAAGTTTCAATTTAAAACACTCAGTCCCTTCTTTAGTTTCCTTGCCTACAAATTCTGCAGCATACCCTTTCTCTTTATAATCCAATAAAGCATCTGGAAAATCGTTGTTGCTTAATAAGGCATTTGCGGTTGCTTCGGCATCACTTTTTTCAGCTTTCATTGTCATAAAATTTGTACTCCAAATGGTTGCTCCATCAGATGCCATTTGAGTAATTTCTTTCCCTTGCAAAGAAATTTTAACATATATTTTACCCCCAGCTAGTTGAACCATTTCAACAGGGATTTCCATACCTTGAGCATCTACGCTCATTTCCATTTTAATTCCCTTAAGTGGTTTCAATTTTTCTACACCACCTATGGTTGTGAAATATTTAGCAATTACTTCATCTGCACTCTGTGCAAATATGGGAGTACTTAAAACAGAAAACAAGAATGCAAAAATTGATAATTTTAAAATTTTCATAATATTAAAAGTTTTGGTTAATTTCAATTGGTCTATTGTTCAAAAAAAATGTTACATATTTATTTTTACTTTCTCCTACTTTTCCTAAAAAAATATAACAAACTGACTTGTGATACCATTTAAACATAAAAAAGGTTCAAAATAGAACCGGTCTATTTTGAACCTTTTAATTTATACAATCAAATGCTTCTATTCTAATCTACTTTTTTGAATTCCTCACAACACTTATTATAGCCTGATTTTACTAGAAAGATTCCAATTGCATTCTACCTATTTTACCGATCAGATATCTAACATTATCCTTGCCATCACAAGCGCTTTGATTCTTTCAAATTGGACTTAACTTCTAGGGTAAAAGCTTAAAAAAAGCCTTTAAACATTAAAAAAAAGAATAAAACATATGGAAAAACGCATCCTTTCTTTAAAAAATGATGCTTTCATAATACTGCTTATTCCTTCTCGTAATGCTCCATTTCCCTATCATAAAATTCGTTTGCCAAGACGATAAGTCCTTCCATTTCGGCATTTAATTCTGTTTCATCAAGATCTTCGGCTTCTTCAATAAACTCCACCTCATCATCTTTAAGATTAATTATGAATCTTGGATAATCCAGGTGTATGACGAAAATATCTTCAGGAAAATCAGTATTGTCACCTAGTAAAAACTTGGGTAATTCCATTTATAAATTATATTTAATGTTTCTATTGTATCACCGGAATATTAACCCAACAACTAGACAAATAACCGAATAAAGTTTGAAAAAATCTATTTATCCGAGAGAATTATTGAGCTGTCGTCTTTACCGTTCATAAAAATGATTTTGGTGTTAGCTGACGCAGCTAATTCTTTTTGCGCTTTAATCGTTTCGTAACGCAGTTGCTTGTTCGTCAGTCCGCTAGAGATTATTCTTTGGTAGTCAGCAATACCTTGCGCTTCCACTCTTTTACGTTCTGCTTCTTGTTTTTCTTTTTGTAGAACAAAAACCATCTTTTGAGCATCTTGTTCGGCATTAATTTTACTCTCAATTGTCTTTTTAACCGAAGTTGGAAGATTAATGTTTCTAATCAACAAGGACTCAAGCACTAGACCTCTAGTTTTAAAATCGGCTTCAATACTTTTAAATATCCCGTCTTGGAATTCATTCCTTTTGGTTGAGTACAAAGCGACAGCATCATAAAAAACAGCATTATCACGAATGCGTGTTCTTGTAACAGGACGAACAATTTTATCAACATAATTCACTCCAATTTCTTTAAAAATTGTTGGAGCATCCACTGCAGATACACGATACAAAACAGTCAAGTCAATTACCACTTCAAGTCCGTCATTAGATAATACCCTGATAGCATCATCCCCTTGCTGATTTCCTTCAGTTGGCGCAGAAGACATGGTATAATTTTGAGTTTGAATATCAAAATTTGTCACCTCCAAAAGAGGGTTGATAATATGCAATCCAGGATCTAGCACATCCGGCTCAACATTTCCGTATAAGGATTTAACTCCAACTGTTCCAGCATTTATTTGTTGAAATGCTGACGTGAAAACACCCAATAGGATCAATACAATCCCTATAATTCTCGCTAAGCTGGAGAATTTGGAGAATGGATTTTGGTCTTGTTTCAAAGTAAAGCTCATAATCAATAAGATTACGCCAATAATAATAAGTAATATCATCTTTTTTATTTTAGAATGTTTTAGCTGTCAAGTGAACAGAAAAACAAATTAGAAGTTAAATGTGAGGACAAATTCATTTTATGGTTTTTCCTTCGAGTAACCTTTTTGTTAATCTCACAAAGCGAAGGTACAAAAATAAAGCCGCAATAGATAATCCTGCAAGTAGACCTATCCAAATTCCTACCCCTTTGAGCTCAGTATAAAGACCTAAATAAATTGATATTGGAAATCCAACAACCCAATATGCAACAAAAGTGATGTACATTGGGATTTTGACATCTTGCAATCCTCTTAGTGCACCTAGGACAACTACCTGAATCCCATCTGAAATCTGAAAGACTGCCGCAACTAATAATAGTTGCCCAGCAATACCAATCATTTCTGTGTTTACAGCAAAGTCCTTCACATTATCCATATTTACAAACAAAGCAGGAAGCTGTGCATGAAACACTACAAATATCAGTGCGAAAAACGTCTCAACTATTATAGCCAGTAAAAATATAGAAAAGGCAACGATACGCAATTGTTTATAATCAGCCAAGCCTTTTTGATTCCCTACACGAATGGAAGCAGCTACACTTAAACCCATGGCGAACATAAAAGTAAAACTAGCCAAACTTAGTGCAACTTGATTTGCTGCTTGATTCACTATTCCTAAAAGACCCGAAAGCCAAATAGCTCCAGTGAAAAGGCCCACCTCAAAAAACATTTGCATAGCAGAAGGAGCTCCCAAACGAATAATTTCTTTATTCACTTTTCTTTTAATATTTTTTAAAGAAAATTTCTCGAAAAACGGATGAAACCTTTCCTTCTTTTGCATCACATTATGCATGTAACCAAGCATTACAAAACGGGAGACAATAGTTCCTATAGCCGCACCAACAATGCCTAATTCTGGAAAAATCCAAATTCCATAAATAAATAAATAATTCAAAATAACATTGACAATATTCCCTAAAATAGTAGCCCACATAGAATACTTAGTCTCACTCATTCCATCAGCAAACTGTTTATACCCTTGAAAAATTATCAATGGAATCAGGGAAAAAGCAACAATGTCTAAATACGGCTTGGCTAACTCAACTACATTTTCAGGTTGTCCCATGAAACCTATCAATGGCTTTGAAAAGAATATCAATACAAAAAGAAACACTCCTAAAATCGTACACAAATACAATCCATGATGAAAAACACTTCGTCCTTCTTCAATACTTTTTTTTCCGTCCGCTTCCGCTGCCAATGGGGTAATTGCAGTTGAAAAACCAATCCCTAATGACATCGCTATGAAAATAAAACTATTCCCAAGAGAAACAGCCGCTAACTCCGTAGGGCCTAACTTACCCACCATGACATTATCTACAATACCTACAATGGTGTGACCTAACATCCCCAAAATTATAGGATAGGCCAATCTTAAATTATATGAAAACTCTTTTGTGTAGGTAGCTAAATTCAATTTCAGTTTTTTGATGGCAAATATAATTAGAACGATTTTAATGTCCCTCTATTATTGAATTAATAAACGCTACTATTTTTAGTTGTGTTGTGTTATGGTTTACTATTGCGTAACAAAATCAAATAATCCTATAACATTTCAACAGCTATCCTGTAATACGTTTGTAGATGTCAATATGTGCGCAATTAAACAGCTCAAAAAAGACAAATTATAACCAAATTAATACGATTATGAAAATTACAGGAAAAATTAAAATGTTATTTGTATTTGCAGTTTCAATGATTTTTGCAAATAATGTACAAGGGCAAGAGACAAAAAAAGTTAATAACTACGATCAGGGTTTCAAATTGGGATTTGGTGTTAATGGAGGATACGCTATTAATGATCCATACAAATTAGCCTTAGGAGCAGATGCCAGATTACAATATGATTTGACAAAAAGGTACTCTCTAACCTTGACTACTGGATTTACAAATTTATTTGTAAGCGAAGCTGAAGGAAATGATCTCGGTTTTATTCCAGCTAAAGCCGGTTTTAAAGCTTTTATTTGGAATGATGAGTTTTATGTAATGGGAGAAGCTGGTGCCGCGTTTGCAGTGACTAACGGTTACAATAATACTTCATTAATCTTAGCACCAAGTATTGGTTATGCAACAAAATATATTGATGTTTCCTTACGTTACCAACACTATTCTGATTTTCCAAAAATGAATAATAATGGAACTACAGGAAAAGGAATTGGACAAGTTGGTGTGAGATTAGCATATGGTTTTGAACTATAAAACTAATTTTAGTTAAAAAAAATGCTCTGAGATTCAGAGCATTTTTTGTTTTAATTATTTTTAGATCTAAAGTTTAAACAACAGCTAAATTAACTTCTCTTTCTTCAACATTTCTTTATACATCTGAAAATTAGCTTTTACATTGTCATCTAATTCTGGTTCTTTTATGTCTGTATGTTTCTGCATTTCCTCCCAAATAATTTTGGCAACGATATAGCGCGCCATATCCTTATCATCAGAGGGAATAATATACCAAGGTGCATTTTCAGTCGATGTCTTATTAATAGCCTCTTGATAATAGAGCATATATTCCTCCCAGTGTTCACGCTCTTTCAAATCTCCTGCTGAGAATTTCCAATGATGTTCCTCTTCTTCTAGCCTTCGCAACAATCGCTGACGCTGTTCTTCCTTACTCAAATGGAAGAAAAACTTCATTACAATTGTCCCATTTTGCGTGATGTGCTTTTCAAAATTATTGATTTGCTCCATTCTGTTTTCCCAGAACTGGGGCGTTATATCTTCTAGTTTTTCAATACCTGGCAAATTTTCACTCAAGATGTATTCAGGATGCACACGGGTAACCAAAACATTCTCGTAATGCGTCCGGTTAAAAACAGCAAATTTGCCTTTTTCAGGCAAAGCCAAATAATGCCTCCACAAATAATCATGTTCCAGCTCTGTTGAATTTGGCGTTTTAAAACTAAAACCTCCACCCCACGCGGATTAAACTCCCTAAAAACTTCCCTAATCAAACTATCCTTCCCAGAAGTGTCCATTCCCTGCAGACAAATCAAAACGCCATAGCGATTATGCGCATACATTACATCCTGCAATGCACTCAACTTCAATTGCACCTTATCTAGTTTTTCCTCCTTATCATCATCACTGGCTTCGTTAAACAAATTCGTAGGGATTTTAGACAAATCAATTTTGCCAGTCACTTTAAAATTATCGGGATTAATAGACTTCATAAGAAATATTTTATCTTTGTACACTCAAATATAATAAATTATTGCATCTAACCTGATGAATTTCAGGAGCTATTTCCGGCTATTCGCTTCAATATTTTAATCCGCAAAAAAGCGGCTTAAAATGATTTTCGCTACTATCCGGGCTAGAGAATTCATTTTCACAACAACATTCATGAAAAAATTCACACTCGAATTACTATTTAAGATCATCGGAATAGGTTCCGCATCAGGACTCATCTACAATGAAAATTCTTTGCTGTTAATTGGAGACAATAGCGGATTCCTTTATGAGTATAATATAGAAAGTAGTAGCTTAAAAAGCTATCCACTTATAGAAAACCCTTCCCAAAATATTTCTAAAAACAAAAAACCAGATTTCGAATCCTTAACTCAATATCAAGATACCGTCTATGTATTTGGTTCCGGATCTGCCTCTAATAGAAACACGATGATTGAATTTGATCTAAAACAAAAAAAGAAAATAGCAACCAACACTATGGCCGATTTGTACGCCGTTATGCAAAGTTTTGCCAACATAAATCCCGAAGATTTTAATCTAGAAGGCGCCATTTACGATGGTGAAAACTGGTATTTATTCAATCGTGGCAACGGCCTTTTAAATAAAAATGTCCTGTTTAGCCTTCATGCAAAAAAACTAAGTGATGAATTCAGTCTAATGTCAAACGATTATAAACTTCCTAAAATAAAAGGAGTCCGAAGCACTTTTACAGACGCCGTTTTAGTGGAGGGGAAAATTTATTTTTTGGCCACAGCCGAAAACACAAAATCAGCCTACGACGATGGCGAAATCCTAGGAAGTAGTATTGGTTGTATCAATCTGGAGACCATGAAAATGGAGTTCACAAAAAAAATTAGCGACAGCCATAAATTTGAAGGACTAACCGTTTTCAAAAATTCAAAGGAGAAAATCGAATTCCTGCTTTGCGAGGACAACGATACGGACGTTTTGGAAACGGATATTTATAAACTGACATTAGACTTAAAATAAAAATGACCGACTATTTAAAGACAACGAAGAAGTCAACGCTTATTGGAGGAATTTCATTTTTACTATTGCTACTAGCCATTACTGCATTGTCACTTCCGTTTCTTAAACAACTTAATTTTACCTATGTAGCCACATTTTACATCTCCAGATTAGCTATTTGGTTTTGCTTGCTTTTAGTATATATGTATTCCCTTCACGTAGAAAAACAAAGTTTCCTCCTTTGGAAGGAAAAAAAATATTCATTGCTTTTTTATATAAAATCTGTGGCTACAACAATGGGAACACTGGTTTTAGTCGTGTTAGTGGTTTCGCTTATGTTTAAATTGTCAGGCTCAGACATCGAAAGTCAAAAGATGAATGAAATCCTGAAATATTTCAAAAACAACATACCATTAATCTTATTTACATCAATCACTGCGGGTGTTACAGAAGAACTTTTTTTTAGAGGATATTTGATTCCTAGATTAGAAATAGTATTGAAAAACAGTTATTTAGCCATTTTTTTATCAAGCGTTATTTTTGGGCTTATCCATTACAGCTACGGAACAGCGATACAAATAGTCGGTCCTTTTTTTATAGGATTGGTCTTGGCTTTCCATTATCAAAAATATAGGAACATTAAAATAGTCATACTGTGCCATTTCTTATGGGATTTATTGGTTCTACTTAACAAAACATCCTTAATACAATAACTTTATAGATTTATTCACATTGTCTGCTCGTTTAAAAAAAAGGAATACTTTAACTTTGCTGGTAACATACAAACTTCAATAAGATGACTGACTTAAAAAATAAAAATGCTCTAATAACAGGTGCAGGAAAAGGAATTGGAAAAGCTATTGCTTTGGCCTTAGCCAAAGAAGGTGTAAACGTGATCTTACTTGCCAGAACACAAGACGAAATAGATAATGTTGCGGCAAAAGCGCGCTCCTTGAGAGTAAAAGCGCTTGCAATAAGCGCAAATGTTGCTGACATCAACTCGGTAAACGCTGCCGTTGAAAAAGCACTAGCTGAATTTGGTACCATCGATATTTTAATCAATAACGCAGGAATTGCGGCTTTTGGGAAATTCTTAGAGCTAGAACCTCAAGAATGGGAGCGTATCATTCAAGTAAACTTAATGGGAACTTATTATGTTACCCGTGCCGTATTGCCAAATATGATTGAAAGACAAACAGGAGACATTTTCAATATTTCTTCAACAGCAGGACTGAACGGAAACGCTATGACAAGTGCCTATAGCGCCTCTAAATTTGCTGTTTTAGGACTCACTGATTCGTTGATGCAAGAAGTCCGCAAGCACAATATTCGTGCGACTGCGTTAATCCCAAGTACAGTTGCTACAGAAATGGCCAAAGATTTAAAACTAACTGATGGCAACCCTGAAAAAGTGATGCAAGCAGAAGATATGGCCGAATTGATTATCGCACAGTTAAAACTAAACCGACGCGTTTTCATTAAGAACAGCAGTATTTGGTCTACGAACCCGTAATTTTTTTCAATATATAAGTCATATAAGTATTTTAAACTATTGAGGGATTAAGAAAATTAAGCGTAAGACTTAACGAACTTAATCCCTTACTAATTTTTTACAATCTAGATTGGCCATTCGACTTTAAGACTTTCAGCTTTGACTAACTTTCTTAATCTCTTAATGGTTTTTATAGCCTAGATTGGCCATTCGACTTTAAGACGTTTGACTAATTTTACTTATGTGACTTATATGTTTAATTATTAAACGAGAGCAGAAACAAATTCCATTCTTACGCTTCCGTCATCATCAATTTTGATAAGGTTGATTTCGTGTAATGTGTTCACCAATTCCGGATTCCAAGGTGTTTTTACTTTTACGTAGTTTTCTGTAAAACCATGAATATAACCTTCTTTATTTTCACTTTCAAACAGTACTGTCCTATTAGTTCCCAACTGGCCTTCATAAAAAGCACGACGTTTCTTAACTGATAATCCACGCATCATTTTGCTTCGTTTCGACCTTACTTTAGTAGGAACGACTCCTGGCATATCGGCTGCTTCTGTATTATCGCGCTCTGAATAAGTAAAAACATGTAAATATGAGATGTCCATATTATTAAGGAAATGGTAGGTTTCCAAAAAATGTTCGTCTGTTTCTCCTGGAAAACCAACGATCACATCTACTCCAATACAAGCATGTGGCATCACTTCACGAATTTTATTAACTCTCTCTGTATAGATTTCGCGTTGGTAGCGACGCTTCATTAATTTCAAAATTTCGTTACTTCCAGATTGTAGCGGAATATGAAAATGAGGTACAAAAGTCCTACTTTTCGATACAAATTCTATCGTTTCATTTTTCAATAAATTCGGCTCAATAGACGAGATTCGCAATCTTTCGATTCCTTCTACTTTATCTAATTCTTGAACCAATTCTAAGAACGTATGCTCGTGTTTCTTATTTCCAAACTCTCCTTTTCCGTAATCTCCAATATTCACTCCCGTCAACACAATTTCCTTGATGTTTTGATCTGAAATATCTTTTGCGTTTTTCAACACATTTTCTAATTCATCACTACGTGAAATCCCTCTTGCTAATGGAATAGTACAATAAGTACATTTATAATCACAACCGTCCTGCACTTTTAAGAAAGCACGCGTTCTGTCTCCAATCGAATAACTTCCCACATAGAAATCAGCATCCGAGATCTCGCAGGAATGAACTTCACCCATATCGTTTTTACTCAAATCATTGATATAGTCCAAGATTTTGAACTTTTCCGTAGCTCCAAGAACCAAGTCAACACCATCAACAGCCGCTAGTTCTTCTGGTTTCAATTGCGCATAACAACCTACTGCCGCTACAAAAGCTTTATCATTAAGTTTCATCGCTTTTTTTACAACTTGCTTAAATTGCTTATCTGCGTTCTCTGTCACTGAACAAGTATTGATAACATACATATCGGCGACTTCTTCAAAATCAACACGGTCAAAACCTTCATCTTGAAAATTTCGAGCAATTGTTGATGTTTCTGAAAAATTCAGTTTGCATCCAAGCGTATAAAAGGCAACTTTTTTTCTGTTTTCCATAGGGATAAACTACGTTTTAAGTAGTAACTTATTATATTTACATCTTTGTAAAATGAGTTTGCAAATTTACGTACAATATTTTTCAAAATGAAATCAATAATCCCTTATATATCAGTATTTTGTATTGTTTTAACATTTGTATCTTGCGGAAAAGAGAGTGCTAAAAACAAAGACCAGCTCGTTTTTAGATACAATGAAAGCTCCAATATCACCTCTTTAGATCCCGCTTTTTCAAAAGTGCAATCCAATATTTGGGCTTGTAATCACATTTTCAACGGCTTACTACAATTGGATGACAGCTTGCACATAAGGCCTGATATTGCAAAATCATGGACTATCTCCCCCGATGCAAAAACCTATACATTTACCTTGCGTAATGATGTCTTTTTTCCATAAACATATCCTGTTTGGAAAGGATAGCACTCGGACTGTGAAAGCTCGAGATTTCGAATACAGTTTAGCTCGTCTATTGGATGAAAAAGTAGCCTCGCCTGGAGGCTGGTTATTGCAAAATGTCGCAAGTTTCAAAGCACAAAATGACAGTGTTTTTGAGATTAAACTGATCAAACCATTCCCAGCTTTCCTCGGTTTAATGACCATGAAATACGCCTCTGTGGTCCCGAAAGAAGTTGCGGAACACTACGGAAGCCATTTTCGTTCACATCCAATAGGGACAGGACCCTTCCAATTTAAATTATGGGCAGAAAACATAAAACTGGTTTTGCGAAAAAACCCGCTGTATTATGAAAGAGACGAAAAAGGAAACCGTCTGCCTTATCTTGAAGCTGTCGCGATTACCTTTTTGCCCGACAAGCAAAGTGGTTTTCTACAATTCATACAAGGAAAATTAGATTTCACTTCAGGACTCGACCCTTCCTATAAAGACGAAATCCTTACCCAACTAGGAGAACTCCAGCCTGATTACGTAAATGACGTCAACCTGATAACGGGCCCTTACCTCAACACCGAATATTTAGGTTTTCGAATGGATGGCGATAATAAAGCCGCACTAGACATACGCATACGCAAAGCGATGAATTATGGCTTTGACCGTCAAAAGTTGGTCACTTATTTGAGAAACAATATGGGAATACCAGCCGTAAACGGAATGATACCAATGGGTTTGCCCAGTTTTAACAATGCAAAAGGCTATGATTACAATATCGAAAAAGCAAAAGAATTAGTTAACGACTACAAAAAAACGACGGGAGACAAGAATCCGGTAATTCAGTTGAGTACAAATGCTTCTTATGTAGATATTGGAGAGTTTTTGCAACGGGAATGGCAAAAAATAGGTTTAGATGTCCAAGTCGACATTAGTCCGCCCTCTACTTTGCGATCAGCTATTTCTACCGGTAAAGTTTCCTTTTTCAGGGCTAGCTGGATTGCCGACTATCCTGATGCAGAGAATTATTTGTCCCTATTTTATAGTGAAAATTTCTCCCCAAACGGACCGAATTACACCCACTTAAAAAGCGACGAATTCGACCAGTTATACGAACAGGCTTTCAAAGAAACAGATGACAAAAAGCGCTATATTTTGTATCAAAAGATGGATGAAATAATCATAAATGAAGCGCCTGTAATTCCCTTATTTTATGACAAAGTGGCCCGTTTTACCAGAAAAAACGTAACCGATCTAGGTATGAACCCCTTGAATTTATTAAGTTTGAAAAAAGTAAAAAAGAATTAATTCAATATAAATCTTCTCACTACTTCAGCAACTCCATGATTATTGTTTGAAGCAACAATAACGTCCCCTTTATGACGAAATTCTGGATCTACATTATCGACCCAAACGCCCAGTCCAGCATATTCGATCATCGTCAGGTCATTCCCTGCGTTACCCACGGCTATGATTTCACTTTGAAGGATATTTAGTTTTTCTGCTAATAATTTGATGCTTGCTCCTTTGTGTATTCCGTTTTGTGCAACTTCAAGGAAAAAAGGTTTTGACATACTTACACTCAAGTGAGGCATCGCTTTTTTGAGGTCTTTTTCTACTTCTTTCAAATAGCTTGGTTCTTCTAGCAAAACACATTTTACTGTAGACGATTGAACAGCAGCTTTAAAATCTAAAACTTTATTGTGCTCCAGTCCCGAAATACTTAGCTCAATATCTATATATTCAGAACTCGTTTCACTCACCACTTTGCCATCGATGTAAGTGATAATGTGTGTTTTACTTTTTATACTATAATCATATAATTCATGAATTTGTTCTTGGGTCAAGGTTTGTTCAAAGAGGATTTTATCCTCTTTCAAATCGGTGATGACTGCACCATTATACGAAATCATATAGGATTCCATTTGCAACTCTTTAGCATAAGCTGTCATTGCAGGCGTTGGTCTTCCCGAAGCCAAAATAACATAAACTCCGAATTCCTGTGCTTTTAAAAGCATCTCTTTATTCTCTTCTGATATCTTATGGTCATCCGTCAACAAGGTATCATCCATGTCAATGACCAGCATTTTGTATTTCATGTGTTGTTTTTAGGTTATAATTCGACTCTGGTTTTAAAAAGAAAACCCTGACACAAAAAAAGCATCAAAGGTTCTATTTTAAAGTTACCTAAGCATATTAAATACTAAGTCTAAATTCTTCAATAACGGGGCTCACCTTGCCATAGTCTGTTTCTTGAACAAACAGCTCAACAGCCGATCCCGAGCTGCCAAAGCCGGCCAATCGTGCCGATTGAATATTGTCTTTCTTCACTACGGCTATATCTATAGCTTCTATTTTATCTTTTAAAGCCAATGCTAAAATTTCGCTTCCCGAAAACACTTTCATTAATCCCATGGTATTTTATTTTATGTTAATTTTCAAGCTCGTCACTCTCTTCTTCATCTTCTTCTATTTCAAACAAAAGAGGCTCCAATAACATTTTCTCGGCTAGTGTGTCAATTCTGTCTGTCAACTGCTCCGAAAATATAATGCGCTGCGTTTTATTGATACTGTTTGAAATACGCATGATTTTAGTTTCATGACGCAATCTCAAAATTGGATCCGCATCATCAAGAATAAACATTTTAAGTCTGTTCACATTAAAACCAGCCATAGTAAACATCTCGCTCAACTTATTAGGAGTTCCAATCAAAACATCAATTCCGCCCGAAATAAAGTTTTTGTCGTACTCCATATCCCCTTTATCATGTACTCCATAAACGGTCATATTAGTATATCTTCCAAACTTTTTAAAAAGTTCCTCCATTTCTAAGACCTTGGCTTTGTCTTCCACGATTATCAAAGCACGAGGAGATTGCTCTCCCTCACAAACCAACTGCTGAATAACGTTGATTACGATAGTTGTCGTTTTCCCCGCTCCCTTTTGGCGCAATGATAATGCAGTCTGCTCCGCTTTTTAATGACGAAAATGTTTCCTTTTGCATCGTATTGGCTGTAGTTAAACCGTTTTCAATTAATGCCTCTTGTAGCTTTTCGTTTAATTTTTTTAATTTCATTTCTTATAATTGAAAGATTGAAAAATAAAAAGATTTAAAGATCCTGACAGATGTCACATCTTTGAATCAATGAATTTTTAAATCATTATACTTATTTTTATTTGCTTGCAAAAAGCTTTACGTCATTTTCGGAAATTTCATTTGCGCCAAGAATAATTAAACGTTCCACTACATTTCGCAATTCACGTATGTTTCCTGTCCAGTCATATTCTTGCAATAGTTTGACGGCATCTTTAGAAAATTTCTTTTTTGCATTTCCCTGCTCTGAAGCAATCTTGTCTGTAAAATGCGAAATCAACAACGGAATATCGTCGCGTCTTTCGTTTAACGAAGGAACTTTGATTAATATAACGGCCAAACGGTGGTACAAATCCTCTCGGAAACGTCCTTCGGCAATTTCCGTTTTCAAATCTTTGTTGGTCGCCGCAACCACACGGACATCTACCTTTATATCTTTATCTGCTCCTACTCTGCTAATCATACTTTCTTGCAACACACGCAACACTTTGGCTTGAGCAGAAAGACTCATATCGCCAATTTCATCAAGAAAGATAGTTCCTTTATCTGCCGCTTCAAATTTACCCGCTCTGTCTTTAACCGCAGAAGTAAATGCTCCTTTAACGTGGCCAAACAATTCACTTTCAATCAATTCGCTTGGAATTGCAGCACAATTTACTTCGATTAACGGAAAATTGGCACGATCGCTTTTTTCATGTAACTGATGCGCCACCAATTCTTTTCCGGTTCCATTGGGTCCTGTGATCAGGACTCGCGCTTCCGTTTGGGCCACCTTGTCGATCATCACCTTAATGTGATTAATCGCTTTACTGTCCCCTATCATCTCGTAATTTTTGCTGACTTTTTTCTTTAAAATCTTATTTTCTACAACGAGTTGTTTTTTGTCTAAAGCATTTCTGACTGTATTCAATAAACGGTTTAAATCAGGTGGTTTCGAGATATAATCAAAAGCCCCCATCCGCATCGTATTAATCGCCGTTTCCATATCACCATGACCAGAAATCATCACGATAGGAATTTCGGGTTTTATTTTTTTGACTACTTCAAGCAATTCAACACCATCCATTTTTGGCATTTTTATATCGCACAAAACTAAATCGTAGTCGTTATTTTTTATTTTTTCATAGCCTTCGACACCATCTTCTGCATCTTCCACTTGATAGGTATCATTCTCTTCCGAAAGTATTTTTGAAAGTACTCTTCGAATGGCGGCTTCGTCTTCTATGATTAATATTTTTGGCATCTAATACTTTGTTTAATCGTTAATTTGGTTGTTTGCAGACAAAAAGAATCCTAATTTTGGCTCTTTAGCCCTGATAGAGCCGGTATCCTCACAGTACCGACATTTCGGGACAAAGAGATAAAGGCGATAGCAGGTACAACCATTACTGACAAAAACCAAGCCATTCGCTCCAAATTGCTTTTCTTTGGAGAGCGAATTAATACTTAAGCCATTTGTACAACTCTTTCCAAGTGGGCTTTTTACCGTACATCAATATTCCGACGCGGTATATTTTAGCGGCAAACCAAACTACCGAAAAGAAGGTTGCAAATAACAAGCTTACTGAAATTACAATTTGCCACAAAGGTACGCCAAACGGGATCCGCATCAACATCACAATGGGCGATGTAAGCGGAATCATTGAAAAAACGACGGCTATCATGCCATTTGGGTCGTTTATTACGCTGAAAAAACCAACATAAACACTTAGCATCAATGGCATAATGATAGGCAATAAAAACTGTTGTGAGTCTGTTTGATTATCGACAGCGGCTCCAATCGCTGCGTAAAATGAACTGTATAAGAAATAGCCTCCTATAAAATAGACAACAAAACCGATAAGAATACTCGCGATAGGCAAGTTCCACAACTCTTTGATATACATTTGGGCTGTACCGGCAAATTCATGCTGTGCTTGTTGCATTAATTCTGGTGAAACTTTCGCAGTTGGACCTACGTTTACACCAAAAAACAGCGAAGCGGCAAACATCAGGGAAAGACCTATTGCGGCCCAAATGAAGAACTGCAGAATTCCAGCTAGAGAAGTTCCGATAATTTTACCAATCATTAATTGAAAGGGTTTTACCGAAGAAATAATTATTTCGACAATTCGATTTGTTTTTTCTTCAATCACAGAACGCATCACCATATTTCCGTATATAATGATAAACATCATGATCAAATAACCAAATCCACCACCAATAACAATTTTAATTTCATTGAGTCCTTTTACGCTTTGCTCCCCTGAAGCTTTGGCAAGACTTATGTTTACCTTAGATTGGGCCGTTTTAATTGCCTCGGTATCCAAATTTGCCTCTTCAAGGTTAATTTTGGTGATTTTGTTAGCAATAATCCCTTGAACGTTTTCTATAAATAAAATACTAGGGCTATCATTAGATATAAACTGAATCTTGCTTTCTAAATCGGCTACATTAGTTGTGTTGGGAATCAGAAGTAAGCCTTCATAACTCTCTTTTGTAATACTATCCTTCAAGAATTGTGTATCAATAAGCGATAAATCGAGGTACTTATAATCCCCCTTTTCTATATTTTGACCTACAAATTCTTTGACAAACAAACCAGATTCGTCATGAATGGCGATGCGTTTGGTATCTGCTTTCATAGAACTTAAATAGCCCACGAATGCAGCAATTGCAACAAAAAGTAACGGACTTAAAAAAGTCATAACTATAAAAGATTTATTGCGCACTTTAGCAATAAATTCTCTTTTAATGATTAATGAAATAATACTCATAGGAGTTATAAATTATAAATTACTTTTCGCTAACAGTTTGGATAAAAATATCATTTACGCTTGGTATTTTTTCCATAAAATGAGTTACCTGGCCACGTTGTGTCAAAACATTCAGTAATTCATTTGGCATGGCATTCCCTATTTTAATTTCGAGTTTCAATTCGTTTGTAAGCGATTTAAAATTTGCAGGACCAACGGTGAATTTTTGAGTAATATCATACATCAGACCTTCTACATTATCAGTTAAAATCCCAACTTCGAAACTATTAGTTTTGAATTGCCTTTTAACATCATCTAGTTTTCCCTCTATCAGTTTATTGGACTTATGAATTAAGGCGATGTGATCACATAATTCTTCTACACTTTCCATACGGTGCGTAGAGAAAATTATGGTCGCACCTTCGTCTCTCAAAGCCAGGATTTCGTCTTTAATAATGTTGGCATTAACTGGATCAAAACCAGAAAAAGGCTCGTCAAAAATCAATAATTTGGGTTTGTGCAACACACACACGACAAACTGAATCTTCTGGGCCATTCCTTTTGAAAGTTCCTGTATTTTCTTGTTCCACCAGCCTTGAATTTCTAATTTTTCAAACCAGTAATTCAATTGTTTTGTGGCTTCAGCTTTTGACAATCCTTTCATTTGTGCCAAATACAAGCATTGCTCCCCCACTTTCATACTAGTGTACAAACCTCTTTCTTCCGGAAGATATCCAATATATTGAACGTGCTTAGACTGCAATTTCTCACCATCAAGGATGATTTCGCCACTATCAGGTAAGGTTATCTGATTTATTATTCGGATCAGTGATGTTTTTCCGGCCCCGTTTGGACCCAAAAGACCGTAAATACTGCCCTTAGGCACGGTCAAAGAAACTTCATTAAGCGCAACGTAATCACCATATTGCTTTACGACTTTGTTGACTTCAAGTAGGGTACTCATGCTGATTTTTGGATTTGTGTAAAAGTAAATAATTAGTATCTAAATAGATATAATCGTTACATAAAAAAACCCAGCCTTGTTTTCACAAGGATGGGAAACTTATTTTTACCTTTAAGACTTTTAAAAGTTACGAAAACATATCTTTTACTTTCTCGAAAAATGATTTATCTGATTTTTCAGGATTTGGGATAAAGTTTTCATCGGTCAGATTCTTCTCGAAAAATTCTCTCTGATGCTTGTTTAAGACTTTTGGAGTCCAGACATTCACATGTACTAACAAATCACCATTCCCATAACCGTTGATACTTGGAATTCCTTTTCCTTTTAATCTCAATATTTTACCAGATTGTATTCCCTCTTCGAGTTTAATTCTCACTTTCCCATTTATAGCTTCGATATCTTTAGAGACTCCAAGAACCGCTTCGGATAAACTAATATATAAATCATAATGAAGATTCTCTCCTTCACGTTTCAAGAATTCATGCTCAAGCTCTTCAATAGCTACGATCAAATCTCCGGGAACACTATTTCCAGCAGCATCATTTCCTTTATTAGAAACCTTCAATTGCATACCGTCAACAACTCCTGCAGGAATTTTTATAGAAACAGTATCGTCTTCGACAATCATTCCTTGTGAATCTGCTTCAGCTGGTTTCTTATCCAAAATTTGACCAGAACCACCACAGGTAGGACAAGTAGAAGCCGATTGCATTCTTCCCAGAATAGTATTAGTTACTCGCATCACTTGGCCTTGCCCATTACAGGTAGAACATGTTCTATAAGAAACCCCTGGAGCTTGAACTTTACGTTTTACTTTTACTTTTTTCTCAACCCCGTTTGCGACTTCTTCAAGAGTCAATTTTACTTTGATACGAAGGTTGCTTCCCTTGGTTCTACGTTGACCACCGCCACCGCCAAATCCGCCGCCACCGCCACCAAAGGCGCTACCAAAAAT
The DNA here is from genome assembly GCA_937773775.1 of uncultured Flavobacterium sp. Classification (GTDB taxonomy): domain Bacteria; phylum Bacteroidota; class Bacteroidia; order Flavobacteriales; family Flavobacteriaceae; genus Flavobacterium. Next base: position 177,654 of record CALJVL010000013.1, on the reverse strand, counting down.
ATCTCCAAACTGACTGAAAATGTCATCCATGTTCATTCCGCCTTGGCCGCCTTGACCTCCATAACCTCCTGAACCATCGAAAGCTTGATGGCCATATTGATCGTACTTCGCTTTTTTGTTAGGATCACTTAGAACCTCATAAGCCTCAGCTGCTACTTTGAACTTTTCTTCTGCCGATTTGTCGTCAGGGTTTTTGTCAGGATGATGTTCTAATGCTTTCCTTCTGTAGGCTTTCTTTATTTCTGCAGCATCTGCACCTTTTGAAATACCTAATATCTCGTAAAAATCTTTTTTCATCTTTATATTTTTGAATGGCACAATTGCGACCAAACGCATTACCGGGTAAAGACGTTATTTATTGCGTCTCATTTATTAACTGGGCGCGACGAATCGCGAATCAACTATTGCCCAATAACAACCTTTGGAAAACGAATAATTTTTTCGCCTAATTTGTATCCCTTTTCAAGAACATCTACAATTTTCCCTTTCATCTTAGCTGATGCAGCTGGAATTTGCGTGATTGCTTCAGCAAAATCAGCATCAAATGCATCACCGGCTTTTACCTCAACTTGCTCCAGTCCTTTAGAAACTAAAGTGTTTTTTAATTTCTCATGAATTAACTGCACTCCTTTTAAAAGCACTTCATCTTCTGATTTGCTTATCTCGGCCATTGCTCTGTCAAAATCGTCCAAAACGGGAAGCATCGCCAACAAAACTTCTTGGTTAGCCGTTTTGAACAACTCTATACGTTCTTTTGAAGTTCTTCTTTTATAGTTTTCAAATTCAGCAAATAATCGTAAATACTTATCTTTCTCTTTAGCTAAGTCTTCCGACAATTGCTCTTCAACACTTAACTCATCAGTAACAATCTCTTCAGTTGAATTGTTTTCTAATGTTACATCATCCATCTCTTTGTCGATTTCTGTATTTTCAGTAGTCATATTACCTTTATTTTTAAAAATATTTTTAAACTTCATTTTTGCACTTTTCCATGGATTGCAAAAGTACTGCCAATTCTAAGCAAATGTCAAATTGTCATTCTTTTGTAATTATCGTTTGTCTTCTAAAATTTACTGGCTGAGATTAACTTCTCTTGTTATCGATTAAATTTTAATATAACTTTAAGATTATATACGTTTTACTTTATCTAACTTTGAAGTCGGTTCTAATCTTTAAATTAGGTTGGTTACTGAATAATTATTAATTCGTGATTACCTTATATTAAAAAAAGCTTTGTTTACTTAAACAAAGCTTTTTTTTACGTCTGAATATTTTTTACAGAAGTGCCTTTTTTAGCCCTTCAAAATCATGTGAAAGTTGTTCTCCCGTTGCTAGGTTTTTAAGGGCGAAGCTATTCGACGCAATTTCATCTTCCCCGATGATGACCGCAAAGGGAATTTTGCGCTTATCGGCATGCTGAAACTGCTTTGCCACTTTTGTGTTGTCTGGATACAATTCTGCTTTTATACCGGCCAACCTTAGTTTCTTGATCGCTCTCATAGCATAAAAAGCTTCACTATCACCGTAATTGATAAACAAGGCTTTTGTCGTTGCTGTAACCGTTTCCGGGAACAAATTCAATTCCTCCACAACGAGATAAATACGATCGAGTCCGAAAGAAATCCCAACACCACTCATGTTTTTTAATCCAAAAATTCCTGTCAAATCATCATATCGTCCACCTCCTCCTATGGATCCCATAGCAACTTCTTTTGGCGGAGCCACTTCAAAAATAGCCCCTGTGTAATAATTCAAACCACGGGCCAAGGTAACATCCAAATCTAGAATTGCTGATGACAATCCTAGATTCATTATGTTTTTACAAATGAAACGCAGCTCTTCCACACCTTTCATTCCTTCTTGTGAAGAAGCTAATAACAGTGCTAGTTTCTCTATTTTCTCTGAAATGGTACCTGTAAAATTAAAAAGGGATTGTACTTTATTTATTGCTTCATCTGAAATTCCTTTTTCGAGCATTTCCTTTTTTACGCCGTCCTCGCCTATTTTGTCTAGTTTATCGAGAGCAACCGTAAAATCAATCAATTTGTCGGAAGCGCCAATTACTTCCGCTATACCCGACAAAATCTTTCTATTATTGATTTTGATAGTCGTCCCTTTCAATCCCAATTCCGTAAAAACCATGTCATAAAGCTGCACCAATTCCACCTCTTGCCATAAAGACTTTGAACCCACCACGTCGGCATCGCACTGGAAAAACTCCCTGAAACGACCTTTTTGCGGTCTGTCAGCGCGCCAAACGGGTTGGATTTGGTATCTCTTAAAAGGAAATTCAATGTCATTTTGGTGCTGTACCACGTACCTTGCAAAAGGCACGGTAAGGTCATAGCGCAAAGCTTTCTCAGAAATGGTTGAAGTCAACTTAGTACTGTCTTTATTCTCTAGGTGAGATGCATCGGCTTTAGCCAAATAATCCCCCGAATTTAATATTTTGAAAATTAGACGGTCGCCTTCCTCCCCGTATTTTCCCATTAGGGTTTCGGAGTTCTCGAATGAAGGCGTTTCTATGGGTTGAAAACCAAATTTCTCAAAATTACTTTTAATAATTTGTATCATATATTGTCGTTTTGCCACCTCGGCAGGTGAAAAATCTCTGGTTCCTTTAGGTATACTGGGTTTTGATGCCATTATTAATCGTAGATTATAAATTATAGATTATAGATTTATAATATCTAAAATCAAATTTCATTAATAAATTCTAAAATCCAGATTCTTAAATCTTAGATTTCTCGCTGCAAATATCTTGTTTTTTAAATAAATATCACTCCTTCCAAAACAAACTTGTAACAAAAATTGTATTTTCGTGTCAAACTACTATGATGCTAAATTTATTCAAAGAAAATGTACGGATCGCTGTTGGTTCTATAAGAACACAAATATTACGAACCACTCTTACCGTATTAATTATCGCCATAGGGATTACCGCCTTGGTTGGAGTCCTGACAGTAGTATCCGCTTTGGAAAACACCATTTCCTCCGATTTCGCATCGATGGGATCCAACACCTTCAATATCAAACAATACGAAAACATAATTCGAAGACAAGGACGTGAGGAACGCGAAATCATAAATCCAATTGTATCCTACCCCGAAGCAGTAGCTTTTAAAAATAAATACAATTATCCATTTTCTGAAACTTCACTTTCGTTTACCGCAACTTCGAATGCAGAAGTAAAATATGAAGCTAACAAAACCGACCCAGAAATCACTGTGCTTGGTGTCGATGAATATTTCATGAATAATTCCGGTTTGGAAACCAGTCTGGGAAGAAATTTCACAGGCTTTGATATAGAAAACAACAATTATGTTTGCATTGTGGGTTCCGATTTTGAAAAAGGACTCCTGAAAGACATCAACCCAATTGATAAAACAATTTCTATTCGAGGAGCTCGATTTAAAGTAATCGGTCTGCTAAAAGAAAAAGGTTCCACTTTTGGCAACAAACAGGATTTGAGGGTTTTAATCCCAATTCAATTGGCAAGGTCTCTATTTACAGCACCTAATATTAATTACACCATGAGTGTTATGGTTACCAAAAAAGAATTATTAGACCAAGCTATCGATAACGCAACTATTACGATGCGTAATGTTCGCAAATTAAGTCCTGTAAAAGACAATAACTTTGGCGTAGTGCGAAGCGACGACCTTATCAATAGAATCCTTGGAATCACCCAATACCTAGGCCTTGCGTCTTGGTTAATTGGAATTATTACAGTACTAGGATCCTCCATAGCTTTAATGAACATCATGATTGTTTCTGTCACGGAACGCACAAGAGAAATAGGCGTTAGAAAAGCCTTGGGTGCCAAAAAATCTACTGTAGCCATTCAGTTTTTTATAGAAACATTACTTATCGGCCAACTAGGAGGTATGGTGGGGATCGTTTTAGGAATCTTAATAGGTTATGGGATAGCCACTGCGTTTAGTTTCGACTTTGTGATTCCCTGGGTTGCCATTTTTGCCGCTTTTATAACCAGCTTTATTGTGGCGATAGTTTCTGGATTATACCCCGCGATAAAAGCAGCCGTTCTAGATCCTATTGAAGCCTTGCGATACGAATAAAAAAACCGAAGTGGTCAGTATGCAGTTTTAAGCTTTGTAATACGGAACAGTGATTACTGAATAGTCGCTCTTATCATTCGGTCATTACCATAAATATCTTTACGCAATTCGATGTTCTTGAAACCCATTTCGGTTAACAGTGCTAAAGTCTCCTTACCCAAATATTGATTAATTTCAAAATACAACTGTCCGTTTGGGACCAAGTTCTTTTGAGCCAATTCGGAAATTTTCCTATAAAAAATCAATGCATCGGTATCCTCTACAAAAAGTGCCAAATGGGGTTCATTATCTAAAACATTTTTCCTGATTTCCTGTTTTTCTTCATTTCTAACATAAGGAGGGTTCGATACGATGATCTCATATTGCTGGCCCAAATCATCAGTTTGAATGATGTCTTGGATCATAAAAGTCACATCTACTTTATTTATTACCGCATTTTTTTTGGCGGTAGCCAATGCTTTTTTAGAAACATCCAAAGCGAAAACTTCTGCGTTGGAAATACTCTTTGCCAATGAAATGGCGATACAACCACTCCCGGTTCCAATATCCAGAATTCTAAGCTTTCGAATATTGACTTTTGGCTTTTGATCTTCTAAAATCCATTCTACTAATTCTTCCGTTTCTGGTCTTGGTATCAAAACAGACGAATTAACCTCAAAGTCCAAACCATAAAAGCTAGTCTTACCTAATAAGTATTGGATCGGTATTTCAAGTTTCAGTTGTTCGATAAGAATATTCCAAACCAAAATCTCTGCGTCTGTAAGATGCATATCTGGTCGCAAAGCCAAATCAATTCTTTTCAACTGATGCTTGGCTTCCAATATCAAGTAAAAAAAACTTTCAGCTTCGCCCTCGCCGTGAATCGGTGATAGGGTTTTAATAAACAGATCTCGGTATTGTCTAATTTTCATTGTATTGGATATTTAAATATCGATTTAGAAGCTAGTCGTCTTGACTTACAGTTCCTTCAACATCCAGACAGGGCAAGACACGTGGCCTGTAGATCCCATTGGAGCATCGATATTAACGAAACCCGTTTTTTTATAGAGTTTTTGGGCAGCATGCATAAAAGGCATCGTTTCCAAATAGCATTTCTCAAAACCAAACTCTTTGGCACTCTGCATACATTTAGCCATCATTTGACCTCCGATGCCCAAGCCACGAGTTTCCGGACGAAAATACATTTTTTGTAGTTCACAGATAGACTCCGCTTCGTTTTCAAGCGGTGCAACGCCAGCCACTCCCATTATTTTTCCTTCATTTTCAACAACATAATAAACGGATTTCGGCTTGCTGTACTCCTCAAACATCAAATCTAAATAAGGGTCCTCGTAAGCCGTTCCCACTCTCGGGATACTCATCTCGTCAAAAACCGCACGTATCAATTCTGCGACAGCTTGATTGTCTCTTTTTTCAATCTTCCTGATAACCCAATTTTCCATTATTGTGGTAATTATTTTTTATACCACAAAAGTAGAAATTGTTTGCTATTATTATCAAAAGTTTCAAAACTAATCCCGATGATTCGGGCCTAAACTTAAAAATAATTACTTTTGCATTGTGAATACACATGAAAAATACATATCGCGCTGCATACAATCGGCCAAAAACGGACTTGGAACAAGCTACCCAAACCCTTTAGTGGGCAGTGTTATTGTTTATGACAATAAAATAATCGGTGAAGGTTGGCACAGAAAAGCAGGGGAACCTCATGCTGAAGTGAATGCCATAAATTCAGTAAAAGATAAATCGTTATTGAAAAAAGCGACCATTTATGTCAGTCTAGAGCCTTGCAGTCACTTTGGAAAGACCCCTCCCTGTTGTGACTTAATCATTAAAAACAAGATTCCGAATGTCGTAATCGGAACCGTAGACCCAAACGTAAAAGTAGCCGGTAACGGAATAAAAAAATTGATTGAAGCCGGACTAAATGTAAGCGTTGGCATCCTCGACGATGAATGCAACGAACTAAATAAACGTTTTTTTACTTTCCATCAAAAGAAAAGACCCTACATAATTTTGAAATGGGCAGAAAGTCAAGATGGCTTCATAGCGCCTGATTCTACATTCAGAGAAAACCTCAATAACAACGTCAGTAAGCCAGTCTGGATAACGAATGCTTATTCAAGACAATTAGTCCATAAATGGCGAAGTGAAGAACAGGCAATTCTGGTAGGCACTCAAACCGTTATCGATGACAACCCAAAATTAGATGTTCGCGACTGGACGGGAAACGACCCTATTAGAGTGGTTTTAGATCAAAACAACCGCATCCCAAACGACAGCCATATATTTGACAATCAACCCAAAACTATTGTTATTTCAAAAAACACAAGAGATGTTCTCCTAGAAAACCCTATCTTTGAGATAGTTGTTTTCGAAAAAAATATGGCGAAGCAACTGGCGGAAGCAATGTATCGGCATCAAATTCAATCTGTAATTATTGAAGGTGGCCTACAAACACTACAGACTTTTATTGATGCAAATCTTTGGGATGAAGCGCGTGTTTTTTCAGGAAAAACTAGTTTCATCAAAGGCACAAAAGCACCAACACTTCGCAAAAGTTATTCTCAAAATCAATTAATCTGCCAAGATGAACTTAAAATAGCAAGGAACCATGATTAATTCAATTATATTTGATTTTGGAGATGTCTTTATCAACTTAGACAAACAAGCTACTGTTAACGGCCTAAAAAAATTAGGGCTGACAGAATGGAATGAAGACATGAACAATTTGAATATTCAGTTTGAAACCGGTAAAATCACAAGAGATGATTTTCTTCAAGGCATTCAGAAACAGATCCCACAGGCGAGCACTATAGAAATTATGGAGGCCTGGAATGCAATTTTACTGGACTTCCCACTGTACCGCTTGGAATTCCTCCAAATGCTTTCCAAAAAATACCGGCTTTTTTTACTTAGTAACACGGATGCAATTCATATCGAGACATTCGAGCAAAAAAGTGGGACTACTTTTTACAGTGATTTTTATCAATGTTTCGAACAGGTCTACTTTTCGTTTGAAGTAGAAATGCGCAAACCAAATTTGGAAATTTTCAATTATGTTTTAAATAAACATGAATTGCAAGCCAAACGAACTTTGTTTGTTGATGATAAAAAAGAAAACACAGACGCCGCAGCCGAACTTGGTTTCCAAATATCGAATTTACAAGTAGGCCAAGAAGATGTAGTGGATCTATTTAATAAAAATATAATTTAGACGAATAAGTATTGAAACACAAGGATACCTACAATACAATTGCAAATCCTTCGGAGCAGATATTACTTAAGGAAAAGAATAGCAAATTTTTTGGCTACGCTTTCCCCATTCAATCCGAAGAGGAACTAAAACCCATTCTCGATCAATTAAGAAAAAAACATCCCCACGCAGGCCATTTTTGTTATGCCTACCAAATAGGCACAGAAATCCTTTCTTATAGGGCTAATGATGATGGAGAACCAAGCAATAGCGCTGGAATGCCTATATATGGCCAAATACAGGCCTTTGCAGTAACAAATACAGCCGTGGTGGTGCTAAGAATTTTTGGAGGGACAAAACTTGGTGTCGGTGGATTAATATCTGCATACAAAGCTGCAGCTCAAATGGCCCTTGAAGCTTCAAAAATTATTGAAAAAACAATAGACGTAGATTACAAAATATCATTTGATTATAAAAACATGAATAAAGTCATGAGAGTGATCAAAGAAAAAAAACTAGAAATCGTATCTCAGGAAATGGAAATAATTGAGGAAACGGGATTGCCAATTGGATTAATCGAGATAAAAATACGAAAAAAAAATGCCGAGGTGATATTCGACATTTTTAACTCAATATACGAAATCGACATCAAAATTAAAGAATAATTTTGTTCAAGCCCGCTTGATCTACATTTTCGAAAGTTTTTCATTTACGTATACCGGCGGAAGCGTTGGACGAGACGTTTTCATATCCACAAAAACTAAAATAGAACTAGCAATTGTTAACAACTCCTTATTCTCATTGTAAATCTCATAGTCAAACTCAATCTTAACTGAAGTTTGACTTTTAAAAATAGTTTTGACTGTTAGCAGGTCATCATAGCGGGCCGGTTTTTTGTAATTTATGTTCAGAGAGACCACTGGTAGCATAATTCCGTTTTCCTCCATCCATTTGTAGGAAATACCAAGGTTTCTTAGCCATTCGACACGTCCCATCTCAAAATACTGGGCATAATTCCCATGATAAACGACTCCCATTTGATCCGTTTCAGAATACCTTACCCTTACATTAAATTCATGTTCTTTCATAACTTCTATGTGTTTATTTTTTATTTTTATTTTATTTTAAAGCTGCACCACTATACGACAATATTTTAACAAATTAACCTTGTATTTATTTTTTTTTACAGAAATTTGTTCACATATTTGTTAACCCGAAGAAAGCATCTGTTTTTGATGTTTTTTTGTCAAAACCCCGATTACTAAACAAAATAATCTACATAGAATTTATGAGCAAAACTGCACAATCAGTATGGGAAAACTGCCTGTCTTTTATTAAAGACAACATTCAAGACCAAGCATTCAAAACTTGGTTTGAACCGATCAAATCAGTTGAACTTACCGATAACGCATTGTACATTCAGGTTCCTAGCAAATTCTTCTACGAATGGTTAGAAGAGCACTATGTAAAGCTATTAAAAGTAGCCTTGACCAAAGAACTTGGCAAAAATGCAAAGTTACTTTATAAAATCAAAATGGAAAACACTTATGGCAATAAACAACCGTTTACGGAACAATTACCAAGTGCTAACCGTGCTCCAATGAAACCCCAAAATGTTGACGCTCCTTTTAAAAATTTAGATCCTGAATTAAGAAATCCTTTTGTAATTCCTGGAATTAGAAATTTAAAAATTGAATCTCAACTGAACGCTAATTATAGTTTCGACAATTTCCTCGAAGGAGATTCGAACAGATTGGCACGATCAGCTGGAATGGCTGTTGCCAACAAACCAGGCGGAACCTCGTTCAATCCATTATTGATTTTTGGAGGCGTAGGACTGGGTAAAACACACTTAGCGCACGCTATTGGTGTTGAGATCAAAGAGAAACACCCTGAAAAAACAGTTTTATATATTTCTGCCGAAATATTCACACAACAGTATATTGATTCGGTAAAGAAAAACAACAGAAATGATTTTATTCATTTTTATCAATTAATTGACGTTCTAATCATTGACGACGTTCAGTTTCTTTCTGGTAAGACGGGGACACAAGACGTTTTTTTCCATATATTTAATTATTTGCACCAGAATGGCAAGCAAGTTATTCTGACTTCAGATAAAGCGCCAGTTGACATGCAAGATATAGAGCAACGCTTATTATCTCGTTTCAAATGGGGACTATCAGCTGAATTGCATCAACCGGATTACGAAACTAGAATTTCTATACTTAAGAACATTTTGTATCGTGATGGTGTCGAAATTCCAGAAGAAATAATTGAGTATGTAGCCCGTAACATAAAATCAAATGTTCGTGAATTAGAAGGCGCAATTATCTCATTGATTGCACAATCCTCATTCAATAAAAAAGAAGTTACCATTGAGTTGGCAAAAAGTGTTGTCGAAAAATTCGTGAAGAATGTAAAACGAGAAATCTCTATTGATTACATTCAAAAAACAGTTTCCGATTATTTTCAATTGGATCTTGAAATATTGCAGTCAAAAACCAGAAAAAGACATGTAGTCCAAGCAAGACAATTGGCTATGTTTTTCGCAAAAAAATTCACGAAAGCGTCTTTGGCAAATATCGGCGCCCAAATTGGCGACCGCGATCACGCTACCGTATTGCACGCTTGTAAAACAGTAGACAACTTAGTAGCAACCGACAAACAGTTCAAGAAATTTGTTGAAGATATCCACCAAAAATTAACGTTATAATAGCCATCATGACTATAAATATTTTAATGGTCTGTTTAGGAAACATTTGTCGATCACCATTGGCAGAAGGTATAATGGCGTCTAAACTTCCCAAAGATAAATTTAACGTAGATTCTGCAGGAACTGGTTCATGGCATATTGGTCATTCTCCAGACGCGCGCTCTATTTCTACCGCCAAAAAAAACAAGCTAGACATTTCAAAACAAAAAGGACGACAATTCAACATCAATGATTTCGCAATCTATGATTATATTTATGTAATGGACAAGTCCAATTATGACGATGTAATCGAATTAGCTCAAACTTCTGAGCAAAAAAACAAAGTGCAAATTATTTTGAATGAATTGTATCCAAATGAGAATATGGATGTTCCAGATCCTTATTTTGGTATGCCAAATGGCTTCGAAATTGTTTACAATATGCTAAATGAAGTTTGCGATATTATAGCTGACAAATTAAAAGTTATTCACCAATAATTTTTGGTCTCTTTTAAACTTTAATTACTTATCTGTTTCTTTATTAATGCCTTTCTTTGCATTTCTAAATTAGATTACAAACAAAAATTAATTTTAATGAAACCAAATACCTCATTAGGAAAACTCTATCTAATCCCAACCACTATGGGAGATTGTGACCCTATGGATGTTTTACCGCAAACCGTTAAAAGAACCATTGATTTTATTGATCATTATATTGTTGAGAATGACAAAACAGCACGGAAATCAATAAAAGAGGTAAACCCAGAAAAAAAGCAATCTGAACTAGTCCTATTTACTTTAAACAAACGCACCGAAGTAAAAGAACACCTTGATTTTATCAAACCTTTATTGCAAGGTAAAAACATGGGATTAATGAGTGAAGCTGGTTGCCCTGGAGTAGCTGACCCTGGTGCGGTTATCGTAAAATTGGCACATGAAAAAGGAATCCAAGTGGTGCCTTTAGTGGGTCCTTCCTCTATCCTCTTGGCTATGATGGCCTCTGGAATGAACGGACAAAGTTTTACGTTTCATGGTTATTTACCTATTGAAAAAGACGAAAAGAGAGCAAGCTTCAAAAATCTTGAAAAAACATCTTTCGAACAAAATCAATCCCAAATTTTTATTGAAACTCCCTACCGCAACAATAAATTATTGGAAGATTTGTTGCAAACCTTGCATCCCGAAACGCATTTATGCATAGCTACCGATATCACCTTACCAACAGAGTATATCAAAACCAAGAAAATCATAGCATGGAAAAAAGAAACTATTGATTTACATAAACGTCCAACAATTTTTATCATCCATAAAATGTAATTTTTCTATTACAAATGGAATATTTTCATATCTTAGTACCAACTAATTCTTTAATCTAATCAAGATGAAAATAACCAAAAGAGACGTTAGAGTATTTGTACTGGGCATGATTGCTTTTTTTGCAATAGAATCTATTTACAGTTCGAAAGAAGTTAAACAAGATATATCTAACGGTTGGCATGATGGTTACAATAGTAACTAAAGTTGATTAGAGACATATATTATTAAAACTAAACTTTTAAACTAATCAAGATGAAAATAATCAAAAAAGACGCTAGAGTATTTGTTCTGGGTATAATAGCTTTTTTGGCAATTAAATGTATCTATAACTGGAAAGAATCAAAAGATGCTTTCACTAGAGGGTACAACTCATCGCTGACTCTACAATCACCAAAAAGTAATACAGCTTAAAGATAATGAACACAATAAAAAAATTCTTGACAGGAGTACTATTAACCATAGTTGCCATATTCATCGTATAAAGTGTTTACAACTGGAAAGAATCAAAAGCTACCTTTATGGAGGCATATTATAACGGGCTTAATTCCGATTAAAGTATCGACAAAGAATAATGTTGCTCACATGGTTAAAGAAGCGTATTACCAAAGAACACAGCACATCGTATACTATTACAAAACAGATACGTTTTAAGATAGTCTGGAGTTTTTCAGCCTCTTACTTCCTTATTTTGGCGATCTCCTCTCTAAAAAACAGTATATCTTTGGTTAACCAAACTCATTACTTCGAAGGTAATAAAATAATTTTTTAAAAAATACAACTCCTTTTGTATTGACAATCAATAATTTATAATTAATTTTAAATTCCTTTATCTCAAAAATAAAATCAAGATTATAAATTATGAAAAAATTAATTATGAAAAGCAAGATTTTAAAAGGAGGGTTACTGTTGGTTCTCATGTCTCTAATGATCGGCTGTAATGAAAAAAAAGAAGCTCTCACATCCACAGTTGACGAAGATGCCATTAAAACTGAAATTCAAGCTATGGAAGACGCCTTTGCTGCAACTTATAATGCAAGGAATCCGGATGAGATTATGTATTATGCGGACGATGCCATCAGTTTTTCAAACGAAAAAAAACCATTACACGGTAAGGTGGCAATTCATGAGTCGATAAAGAAAGATTTAGATACATTGCCAAAAGGAGCGAAAATATCATTCCAGACCAGAGAAGTTCACGTTGCAAATGAAGGAAGTCAGGTAGTAGAAATTGGAGGATATACAGTTGTTGACTCTACAAATACAAAAATGATGACTGGAAACTTCATGAGTCTATTTGAAAAAAGAGACGGTAAATACATTTGCATAAGAGATATGGGAAGTTCCGATATGCCTAATGCAAAAAAATAAAACTTTATTCCCTAAATTCACAAATAAAGCACTTCAATTCGAATGCTTTATTTGTGTTAAAAAAACATCGAAACAGAGTTGTATTTTACTTCATGTTTTTTTGAAGTAATAAATCGAAAAATAACACTTTATAAGCTCAAACCATTTGCCTACTTTTAAATAATTAAAAAGAAAAGTATGTCAAAGCTTCCTAACATTGGTACAAGTATATTTACTGTAATGTCGAAAATGGCACACGAATACAATGCTATCAATCTTTCGCAAGGATTTCCCAATTTCCCAGTTGATGAAAGACTAGTAAATATTGTTGCTCGGCTAGCAAAAAAGGATGTGCATCAATACCTACCTATGGCGGGATATCCGCCGCTTCTGGAAAAAATAGCTCTTTTAGTCCTAAATTCTTATGGTAGAATTCTTCATCCAGAGACCGAAATACTAGTTACAGCTGGGGGCAACACAAGCCATCTTCGCAACAATACAAGCCTTAATTGAGATTGATGAGGACGTCATTATCCTCGACCCTAGTTATGATTGTTATGAAGCGCCAGTACTTTTATGTAAAGCCAATCCCATTCGTATTGCCCTTAATGAAGATTACACCCCTAATTGGGAAAGGGTAGAAAAAGCGTGCTCAGCAAAAACCAAAATGATTATAATCAACAATCCTCATAATCCAACGGGTAGAATTCTAACAGAATTAGATTTTGAGGCCTTAGGAAATATATTGATGAAATTTCCCCAAATAATTTTACTTTCGGATGAAGTGTATGAATACATCACATTTGAAGAGAAACACATTTCGGCACATACGCGCAGCCAACTCCTAAATCGCTGTGTGATGGTTTCCTCTTTCGGTAAAACATTTCACGTAACAGGTTGGAAAGTGGGCTACCTCGTTGCGCCAGAATGTTTAATGAAAGAAATAAAAAAAGTACATCAGTTTTTAGTTTTTAGTATCAATAGTATTTGTCAGGTTGCCATTAGTGAGTATTTGGACCTCATTTCCGTTCAAGAAATTAGCAGTATGTACAAGGAAAAAAGAGACTATTTTAGACTTTTACTTACCAATAGCAGATTTGAACTCAAGCCTTGTGAAGGAACCTACTTCCAAGTAGCTAGCTATTCTTCTATCTCCCATGAAAATGACGTAGAATTTTGCAAAAGATTAATCACAGAACATGGAGTCGCTGCTATACCAATTTCGACTTTCTATGCGGATAAAAAAGACCTGCACTTGATCCGTTTTTGTTTTGCAAAAGACAACGCAACTTTAGAGGAAGCAGCAAAAAGATTGTGCAATATATAATCACAACAATCTATTTATTATGCACGCATAGTATTTTTTACTATATTTACAATTGAAAAAAAATAATACGATATGAACTATACAGACAAAATGTTACGTGACGACGCATTAAAAGGAAAAGTAATTGTTGTTACTGGTGGAGGCAGTGGATTAGGAAAAGCGATGACTAAGTATTTTATGGAGTTGGGTGCTAAAGTAGCCATTACCTCTAGAGACTTGGATAAACTAAAAAAAACCGCTTCAGAACTGGAGTCAGAAACGGGAGGGATCTGTCTGCCTCTTCAGTGCGACGTACGCCACTACAATGAAGTAGAAAGTATGCTGCAAGGTGTTTTGCAAGCTTTTGGAAAAGTAGATGTATTATTGAACAATGCCGCTGGGAATTTTATTTCGCCAACAGAAAGACTTTCTGCGAATGCTTTTGACACTGTCATTGATATCGTTTTGAAAGGGTCCAAAAATTGCACCCTCGCTTTCGGAAAACACTGGATAGACACCAAACAAAGCTCTTCCACGATTTTGAATATTGTGACTACCTATGCATTTACGGGTTCTGCCTATGTTGTACCAAGCGCAACCGCCAAAGCGGGAGTTCTGGCCATGACAAGAAGTCTTGCCGTAGAATGGGGTAAATACGGAATTCGTTCTAATGCGATAGCACCCGGACCATTTCCAACCAAAGGAGCCTGGGACAGATTGTTACCCGGAGATCTTGCCGAAAAATTTGATATGGCTAAAAAAGTTCCCGTACAACGCGTGGGAGACCACCAGGAACTAGCTAATTTAGCTGCTTATCTGGTTTCTGACTTCTCCGCGTATATTAACGGTGAAGTCGTAGTAATCGATGGGGGCGAATGGCTAAAAGGTGCTGGGGAATTTAATATGCTCGAAGATATTCCTGAGGAGCTTTGGGACCAAATGGAAATGATGATTAAATCGAAGAAAAACAAATAATACCTGAAAATTTTCCGCTTAAGAAAAGGGAGCCTCATAAAAGGCTTCCTTTTCTGTTTTAATAATTAACAGTTCCAAATTAAAGCGAGCTGAACCATACTATTCTAAAACTGAAGCCTAGCCATAATAAATGTAAAAAATCAACGCTTGAAATATTGTTTTTCAGAGCCGAAAGAATAGCCAAAGCAAGCTCATTATGGACACAATGAAAACTAAAATAAACAGGAACTGGTCAAAAAACCTTGAATCAATTACACATTAAAACTCTTTAAATCTGTAAAATATTTCAAAAAACAAAATCCGCTCTCAATAAAATTCTTATTTTTGCCTTATCAATAAATAACACAACCATTTATGCTCATTATAGGGATTGCAGGCGGAACAGGAAGCGGAAAAACAACCGTAGTTCATCAAATTATGAATGAATTACCTGAAAAAGAAGTAGGTATTATTTCTCAAGATTCCTACTACAGGGAAAACCACAACTTAAGTTTTGATGAACGGGCCCTCATCAATTTTGATCACCCTCGTGCTATTGATTTTGACTTATTGGTTGCCCAACTAAAAGAACTTAAAGCAGAAAAAACAATCCACCAACCCGTATATTCTTTTTTAACCCATAATAGAACGGAAGATACAATTACTACCCATCCCCGCAAGGTAATGATCGTGGAAGGGATTTTGATTTTGGCTAATCCAGAGCTAAGGGATCTTTTTGATGTAAAAATCTATGTGCATGCAGACTCTGATGAAAGATTGATCCGTCGATTAAAACGGGATGTCGCAGACCGCGGACGAGATATGGACGAAGTCTTAACTCGCTATCAAAACACACTAAAACCAATGCATCAGCAATTTATAGAGCCTACAAAAGCATTCGCTGACATTATTATACCTAATGACAGATACAATACGGTAGCCATAGATGTGGTTAGGGCAGTAATAAATCAAAGAATTCTATAATTTTATTGTAATTTTAACCTGAATATAATTCCATTATCTCTTCCCTACATTAGGAAGAATCAGGAGCTATTTCCCGATTTCTCCTTTATCCGCTTTAAAAAGCCTAGGATATCGGGGCTATCGGGGCTAAAAAAAATAAAATGACAAATCCATATAAAGACAAATCTTGGTTTAAATTCCTAAGCAATAAATATGTATGGGTATTGTTGTTTTTTTCGTCTTGGATGATTTTCTTGGACAACTATTCTTATTTTGACCATCGTTTTTTAGACAACCAGGTCACTGAGCTCGAGGACAACAAAGAATATTATAAAGAAGAAATAAAGAAAGACGAAAAACAAATAAAACAGCTGAAAAATCCAGAACAAATAGAAAAATACGCTCGTGAAAAGTACTACATGAAAAAGGAAAACGAGGATATTTATATCATAGAATTAGAAGGTGACAGCATTGAAAACAGCACCAAATCTTGAATTATTAAAAACAACAATTAAAATGGCCACTAATTTATTCGAAAGCTTCGATCCGGTTAGCTCCAAGCAATGGAAACAAAAAATACAGTTTGAACTCAAGGGTGCGGATTACAATGACACCCTGATTTGGACTTCACCCGAAGACATTAAGGTAAAACCTTTTTATCATAAAGATGAGTTTACAAAAGCTTTTCCTGTGACCACAAAAGCTTCGGAATGCAAGATTTGTCAAAATATTTTTGTTTTCGATATCGATAAATCGGTGGAAAGAGCTGTGGATTCATTAGCTCGTGGTGCCGAAAGTCTTCGCTTCACGATTGCCGACGAAACAATTAATATCGCTAAGCTATTGGAAAAATTGCCTCTGGAAAACGTTGACATTTATTTCAACTTTAGCTTTATTTCAATCGATTTCGTTAAAAAAATTGATGTTATAGTCTTACAAAAAAAGGCTATAGCGTTTTATAATCTGGATCCCATAAGACAATTAGCTAAAGAGGGAAATTGGTTTAAAACTAAGGACAAAAACAATTTTGATACGCTTAACCTCTTAGCCACTGCAACTCCAGACAGTTCAATAATAAGTATTGATGCTGGGTTATACCAAAATGCCGGAGCCAATATGGTCCAGCAGATTGCCTATGCCCTCGCGCACGCCAATGAATATTTTAATAGAATGCCAATTATCAATAAACCGATTGTCTTCGAGGTTTCGGTAGGAACAAATTACTTTTTCGAAATTGCCAAGTTGCGTGCATTCCGCTTACTTTTTAATTTAATAGCCAAAGAGTACAACCATAATTTAGAATGCCATCTTCTTGTTTCGCCTACAAAACGAAATAAAACCCTTTACGATTACAATATAAACATGTTGAGAACCACCACCGAATGTATGTCGGCAATTATAGGTGGTGCGGATGCCATTGCTAATTTACCTTATGACTCATTGTATCACAAGGACAATGAATTTGCAGATAGAATCGCCCGCAACCAACTGTTGGTTCTTAAAAACGAAAGTTATTTTGACAAAGTGAATAACCCTGCAGACGGAAGTTATTATATAGAAACGCTCACCAGTCAGCTAGCCGAAAAGGCATTGCTCTTGTTTAAAGATATCGAGGCTACAGGTGGTTTTCTAAAACAACTGAACGAAGGTGTCATCAAAAGAAAAATACAGGAGAGTGCAGACAAGGAACAGGAACTTTTTGATTCAGGAAAAGAAGTGTTGTTAGGAACCAATAAATATCCCAACCAAGAAGACAAAATGAAACATGACTTAGAATTGTTCCCTTTTGTAAAAATAAAACCGCGAAAGACCTTGATTACACCAATTATCGAAAAACGACTGGCTGAGAAAATTGAGCAAGAACGTCTCGATTTAGAATAAAACCAACCAAAACAATCAACTACCAATCGTGTAAATCACCATCAGAAATGATAAGAAATGATCTAAAACATATCCAATTAGAAGTTAAAAAATCGAACAACGATATTCCCAATTCTTCGGCCGAAAATTACTTAACCGCCGAAGGAATCGAACTCAAAGAAACCTATACCGAAAAAGATATTGAAAATCTCAAGCATCTTGATTTCGCGGCTGGCTTTGCACCCAATTTACGGGGTCCATACACAACTATGTATGTTCGTCGTCCCTGGACGATTAGACAATATGCCGGATTTTCAACAGCCGAAGAAAGCAATGCTTTTTACAGACGTAATCTTGCTGCGGGTCAAAAAGGGTTGTCTATTGCATTTGATTTACCCACACACCGAGGCTATGACTCAGATCACGAACGCGTCGTTGGAGATGTGGGAAAAGCAGGCGTAGCCATCGATTCTGTTGAAGATATGAAAGTATTGTTTGACCAGATTCCATTAGATAAAATGTCGGTATCCATGACCATGAACGGCGCAGTATTACCCATAATGGCATTTTATATCGTGGCCGCTGAAGAACAAGGCGTAAAACCAGAACAACTTTCTGGAACCATACAGAATGACATCCTCAAGGAATTTATGGTGCGTAACACTTACATCTACCCTCCTGCTCCCTCGATGAAGATCATTGCGGATATATTTGAGTATAGTAGCAAACGAATGCCTAAATTCAATTCCATATCGATATCTGGCTACCATATGCAGGAAGCAGGCGCAACAGCTGATATTGAATTGGCGTATACCCTTGCTGATGGATTAGAATACATCAAAACCGGTCTATCAACTGGTATGAAAATAGATGACTTTGCCCCGCGTCTTTCCTTTTTCTGGGCTATAGGTATGAATCATTTTATGGAGATAGCCAAAATGCGCGCCGCAAGAATGATTTGGGCCAAATTAGTAAAACGGTTTGATCCAAAAGACGACAAATCATTGGCTTTAAGAACCCATTCCCAAACGAGCGGCTGGAGTTTAACAGAGCAAGACCCCTTCAATAATGTGGCCCGTACTTGCATTGAAGCCTCAGCAGCAGCATTTGGAGGTACACAATCCCTACATACCAATGCACTTGACGAGGCTATAGCATTACCAACTGATTTTTCGGCAAGGATTGCAAGAAATACACAGATATACTTACAAGAAGAAACCAAAATCACAAGAACAGTTGATCCTTGGGCCGGAAGCTATTATGTAGAAACTTTGACGCATGAAATCGCGCAAAATGCCTGGAAACTAATAGAAGAAGTGGAAGAGCTTGGCGGAATGACTAAAGCGATTGAAGCGGGGATTCCTAAACTAAGAATTGAAGAAGCTGCCGCCAGAAAACAAGCGCGTATTGACAGCTCACAAGATATCATCGTAGGAGTAAACAAATACCGACTAGAAAAGGAAGACCCTTTACAAATTCTCGATGTGGATAACCAAAAGGTGCGTAAGCAACAATTAGAACAGTTAGACCGCATCAAATCGACAAGAGACTCTGAAAAAGTTCAAGAATCACTCAGAAAACTAATCCTTTGCGCCCAAAGCGGAGAAGGAAATTTATTAGAAATAGCCGTAGATGCCGCAAGAAACCGAACAACATTAGGTGAAATTAGCGATGCTCTAGAAACGGTTTTCGGAAGATATAAAGCACAAATTAAATCCTTTAGTGGTGTGTATAGTAAAGAAATAAAAGACGACAAAAGTTTTGAGAAAGCTAAACAGCTTGCGGATACCTTTGCAAAACAGGAAGGCCGCCGTCCGAGAATTATGATTGCTAAAATGGGGCAAGACGGGCATGACCGCGGGGCCAAAGTTGTGGCTACCGGTTATGCTGACGTAGGCTTTGACGTAGATATTGGCCCTCTTTTTCAAACTCCTGCCGAAGCCGCAAAACAAGCTATTGAAAACGACGTGCATATTTTGGGCGTTTCCTCCTTGGCCGCTGGCCACAAAACACTAGTTCCCCAAGTAATTGAAGAACTAAAAAAATACGGCCGAGAAGACATCATGGTGGTCGTGGGAGGAGTAATTCCCTCGCAGGATTATCAATATTTATTTGACGCAGGTGCAGTTGCTGTTTTTGGCCCTGGAACAAAAATTAGCGATGCTGCAATAAAGATCTTGGAAATTTTGATTGGTAACTAGCATACTAGTAACGTCAATTTTCTCGTATAAAGAAACATCAAATGAAAATTTGGTGTTTTTTTATGCCTTTATTTTATTAATTCGAAATAACAAATGCTTTTTATTAAATAAATGTTTCACCACATCATTTATTTTAACAAAACTTATACAAAATACTGGTTATCAGTACTTAAAAAAATAACTTTATATATATATATATATATATATATGGATAACAACAGCTATATAATGTCCCAGATCTTAATTGTTGTTTTATTAAAAAAATGTAGATTGAATAATAATAATAATGGGAAGTAAACAAAAGGGCTTAATTATTTAAATCTCTACTAAATTGTTAATCAATTAAATTCAACTATTATGAAGACTTTGTAATCGCTTTGTTAGCTTTGGGTTAACCACTTCATCTTATTCTCAAGATAAAATGAAGAAAGACCAAGAAGAAGGAATCATGAAAATGGAAGAATTACCAGCAGTCGTGATTAAACGAGTCGGAAATGATTTTTCAGTTTACCTCCCAGACAACCTTCCTGATAAAGACGTCAGAAGAATGGAAGAAAAATTTATCGCTTATGACATCGGGAAAGATTATGAGGGTGCTGAAACCTACTTATTATTAATGAAAACTAAAGATGGTTCCTTATCAGCAACCTACAACGACAAAGGAAAACTAATTCGTGTTGTGGAGGAGTATAAAAATGTTAGATTACCCAATGAGGTAATTTATTCTATCTACAGAACATATCCTGACTGGACCCTAGTAAACGATGAATACCTGTACACCCAAGAGGAAGGCGATGTCCTAAAAAAACAGTACAATCTAAAAATTAAAAAAGGCAAACAAACTCTTAGATTGACAGTTCATGACGATGGGCATATACTAAAAGTTAGATAAAAGAAAAGGCAGTTAAACCATATGGTTTAACTGCCTTTTTATCTTAAGCAATTATAATTTAATTTCGACTTACCACCGCATTTACATTTGCTACAATCAGCGAAGTATCATATCCTCCAAAAGCTTTCATATAACTTCGTATTGAAGCACCATAAGCATCTTTTATGGATACATTACCATTATTTCTAAAGTACCTTTTTACAGAACCTGCACCACCTAGATGAGCTGCAGCCAAAATACCAGATTCAGTCACTACTATTCCATTGACCACAGTACCGTTGTATTTCTTGATAATGTCTTGTAAAATCCACTTGTTCTTTGACAAAAGCGCTACAAATGCCCTTTCTTGCATCCTAGGGCTTTTTAAGAATAAAGAACTGTCGTATATTCCAACTGATCTTAGGGTTTCAGTACCAAATTGGTATTTCCCCATATATCCAAGAGAATTTATTGTTTTGTATTTTCCCTCCGATTCTTTGAAGGCAAGTGCCTCTTTAAAACCAATAAATAAATTTCCTGTAAAAGGGATATTCAAATTGGTGTACTCTTCTAGTTCTAAGGATGGATATAAGTATCGAACTCCATCTGGATTTTTTATTAGAAACCATTGATTTGACTCTATTTTAAGAGGTTTAAAACCTGCACTTAAAAAGGCTATAATAATAGCTAAACTTGTATAAAAATACCATTTTCTTACCATAAATTGTTTTTCTTCAAAACGCTGTCCCGTTAAGAAATTTCTAAGGGCAAAGGTACACTAAAATTTATAAAGCTGAAAACCAAGCTGTTAATCTTATCTAAAAACAGACATCATGAGCTGTAAGTCCCTCTACAGCACAGCATTCAATCGTTATCACCTGAATTATAAAATAACAAAAAACATAAAAAAACATGTTCAAAAAATCAGTTTTTCAGCACATTTCCGATAGCTAAACGTCAAAACATACATTAAATAGTCAAAAACAATCTCGTTTTCTAGCCGAATTGTTCTCTTTTAAACAATTCCAATCTAAGTTCAGATTCTTAAACCCTATAACATTTTCTTAATCGATGGGCATTATAAATCTAAAACAAATAAAAACACAAGCTGTAAAACTTGACTAAAAGTAGATAAAGTGCAATTTAAATTGGTTGAAGTGGTTTATTTCCAGAGTGGGAGCTGGAATTTTTAGCGTATTTAAGACGGAAAACAGAGTCTTTAAAACATGTGAATTGGTTTTTATTTTAGTTAAATCCACATCAAAACTCAAATAAAACTGCCTACTTCTAGTATTATTTGGCCCCAGAAATAAGTTAGCATTTTCACCGTTTCCGCTGATCAACCCTTCGGCTCCATAACCAACGGCCAAATTGAGCCATTTGGGTATTTTTGAATCATTGAGGAAAGAATGTAAATTAACCGAAAGCCAATAGGTTTGTCCGTTGTAATCTTTCAGTAGCTGTTCTGAAAAGGAATGTCCCAAAACGTTGGGTCGGTATTTCGCATATCGGGTAGTATGAAAAGAAAGTTTCGGGATGATTCGTTGTTCGCTCCATAACAGCTCCTGCGATACATAAAAAGCGGTCCCTGCGGCATTCGCAATGACATCTCCTGTCGAGGCTCCCCATTCAGAAGAATAACCGTCCATGACCTCGACCGCGGTCAAAAACGCAAACCCTAGGCCTGAACCATATATCAATTGATCTTTTTTTGGAGCTCCGCTCCATTCCAGCATTTCCGCCCCGAACCTGCCTATCTGATAGGAGGAATAAAAATGCCCCACTTTATCCATCTGCAACCACTCTGAATTATCATTTATAAAATGAAATTTAGATTTTGGATAATCAGCATACCAGAGTTGGTTTAAACCTATTAATGCTCCAGAAGCCAAAACTGCTTCAGAGATAAACAACGTATTTTTCCTTTTGACATTTAAACTGTCAGCAGGTTTCAGGAAACTATCTATTATAGATTGACCAAAAGCACTCTGCATTGTCAGCACTAAAAAAAATAAAAAAAAACTATTTTTTTTATATGTCAAAACTATCTTTTTACCCCTTGGCTGTTGATCCAGGCCGAGTATTTTCTAGCATTATTATTGTGTTCTCCTAGTGTAGCTGCAAATTCATGATAACCAAAACGCTCCACACTCGCACAGAAATAAATAAAATCGTTTTTTTCTGGAGTCAACACTGCTTCCAGAGCAGTGATGTCTGGCATCGCAATAGGTCCAGGAGGAAGTCCCGTGTTTATATAGGTATTGTAGGATGAAACCATGGTCAAGTCGTTATATAATACTCTTTTGATTGCTTGTTTAAAATCATTTGCTTCCTTTTTTATAGCAAAGATTACCGTGGGATCAGCTTGAAGTGGCATTCCCAATCTTAAGCGGTTCAGGTAAACTCCCGCAATCCTAGGTCTTTCATCTTTCTTTACTGATTCTTTGTGCACTATCGAAGCCAAGATAGTCGCTTCGATTGGCGTTAAGCCTTGTTCCTTAGCTTTAGCAACACGTTCTTTATTCCAAAACTTACGATATTCCTTAATCATTTTATCTCGGAATTTATCAGCGCTCGTGTTCCAATAGATTTCGTAGGTGTTAGGAATACACACGGCCAAAACATTATCTTCATTAAAACCATTTTCTTTCAAAAAAATGGAATCTTTAAATGAAGTTAATAATGACAAACTATCCGCTTCAATTTGCGAACCTACCCGTCCAGCCAAATTTTCTATCCTTTCCTGATTATTGAAAGCCAAGTTTACTGGTAAATTTCTTCTTAAGCTTTTTACCAAATCATAACTGTTCATCCCTTTAATGAATAAATAACGTCCCGAACCTAAGTTTTGAGGATAGCTCATTTTATCTGCAACCTTTTCAAAACGATCCATGTGCAGAATGTATGGTGCCACAATGTTCTTGACAGTATTAAAATTTGCATCTGTTGGAATATAGACGTACACTTCTTTTTCCTCAAATTTGGTGTTATCTGCAAAAATTTGTCCTATCAAAATAAATCCGTAAACAACTAAGCTGGATATCAAACCGACAGATAAGATCGTAATTATTTTTTTTAAATTCAAAACTAAAGTGTTAAAATTGTTGATTAATTAATTGGAAAACCGCCTCATCCTTGTAGATACCATTTACAAGATTCCAGTCTTTTTTTATACCGATGCATTGAAAGCCAAATTTAGTAAAAAGAGCTTTACTCGCCTCATTTTCGGTACCAATATTTGCGTGCAACTGATGCAGGTTTAAATGATAGAAAGCATATTGGATTAACAAGCCTAATGCTTCCGATCCTATGTTTTTATTTCGATTATCCTTGCCTTGAATTACGATACCAACTCCTGCCCTATTATTCTTTGGATCAAAATCAAACAAATCTATTAAGCCCAAAGCCGGAAAGTCTCGGTCTTGGCAAATGGCCAATCGTAACTGTTTGGCTTCGTAGATGTCCTGATGTGCATTCTCCAAGTATTGTTTAACTAAAAACCGACTATAAGGGGTTTGAGTGTTACTTACTTCCCAAATAGTTTGCTCGTTTTCTATGGCATAAATAAACTCCAAATCATTGGGCTCAAGTGCTCGGATGTATATATTGTCTCCTTTAAGGCTAATCATAAGAGTTTTGGGTACTGGTTTCTAGTTATTATTTAAATAGCAATCGCTCCTTTAAAAACAAATTTGGCGGGACCTATTAGGAAAACATTAGTATATTGATTTTCTTTTCTATCAAATGAAACGGCTAATTTTCCACCTTCCACATTCACGTTTATTGCCGTGGCAGTAGTCAAGCCAGTTGCGTTCATAGCAATTGCAACAGCTGTCGCTCCAGTTCCGCAAGCCAAAGTTTCATCTTCCACTCCTCTTTCATAAGTACGCACAGAAAAAGTGGTGTCGTCTATTTGTTTTACGAAATTGATATTGCTGCCTTCTTCTCCATACAAGCCACCATAACGGATAGCAGCTCCGTTTTCCTTCACATTAAAATGTTCCAAATCATCTACTAATTCAACATGATGGGGAGAGCCCGTATTTAGAAAAGTATAGTTTAAGTCTGTTTTAATTTCCGTAACATCAATCATTTGCAGTGATACGATTGCGTCTTCGGTAACGCTTGCCTGATGCAATCCATCTATGGCATTAAAGCTACAGTTGTTTTTAATGACATGCAGTTTTTTGGCGAAAGCCACCAAGCATCTTCCTCCATTACCGCACATCGTACTTTGGTTTCCATCGGAGTTATAGTAGACCATTTTGAAATCAGTTTCGGCGTCATTTTCCAATAAAATAAGACCGTCACCACCTATACCGAAACGTCTGTCACATAAATGGGCAATCAGTGTAATATCTTCCTTTGGAAAAGTATTCGTCCGATTGTCAATCATTACAAAATCATTTCCGGTTCCTTGGTATTTATAAAATTCTATTTGCATTGTATTTTAGTTGTGTTGTACAAAAGTACGAACTATTAATGAAATGTTAATCATTGTTAAAGAGCGTTAAACTGATTTTTACAAGCCTTTTTTGCTTTAATTTTGTTGGCAAATAACGTAAAAACAAACTGTAGTATGAAACGATTTTCACAGCTTTTTTTGATTTCCTTATTGAGCGGAGTCACAACATTAGGTGCTTACAAATTACTATTTGAAAATAATGGAATATTGTCGACTAATAAAAGCCCAATAACAACAGTTGCTACCGATAACTTTTCTAAAAAAGTAGGTTTATCTCCTGAAGTGCTCGATTTTACCGAAGCGGCTGAGAAGACGATCCATACGGTAGTCCATGTCAAAAATGTTTCCTATAAAACAGTCACTAACCCCATGCTAGAGTATTTTTACGGCTATAAAGGGGGACAAACTCAGGAACAAGTAGGAACGGGTTCTGGCGTGATAATTTCGGAAGATGGTTATATAGTCACCAACAATCATGTTATCAAGGGGGCTTCAGAAATCGAAATTACCTTAAACAATAAAAAATCATACAAAGCGAAACTCATCGGTACGGATTCCAAAATGGATATCGCACTGTTAAAAATTGACGCAAACGAAAAACTTCCGTATACCCCATTTGGTAATTCTGATTCGGTAAAAATTGGAGAATGGGTATTAGCTGTTGGTAATCCATATAATTTAACCTCAACTGTTACAGCAGGAATAATTTCGGCGAAAGCCCGAACATTGGATGCAAAGGGGATTCAATCCTTCATACAAACAGACGCTGCGGTAAATCCAGGAAATAGCGGTGGTGCCTTAATAAATACTCGAGGAGATTTAGTAGGTATCAATACCATGATATCCTCGATGACAGGTTCGTACGTGGGCTATTCCTTTGCCGTTCCGTCAAATATTGCCCGAAAAATTATCGAAGACATTATGGAATTCGGAAATGTACAAAGAGGAATCCTAGGTGTCGAAGGCGGTGAACTAAACGCCAAGGCCTCTAGAGAATTAGGCATTACCCGGACAGAAGGTTTTTACATCAGTACCGTTACTAAAAATTCCGGTGCCCAAAAATCAGGACTTCAACAAGGAGATATCATAATCAAACTCGATAATCAAAGCATCGCTACTTTTGCCGATCTTTCAGGCTATATCAATACCAAAAGACCCAACGACAAAGTCCAAGTGACTTTTGTCAGAGATGGCAGTAACAGAACGGTTGCGGTTGTGTTGAGCAAAAACGAATTTTTCAGTACCGAATTCAAGGGAATTGAACTGGAGAATATTGATGCCGTGGACAAAAAGAAGTTTAATCTTAATTACGGCGTAAAAATAAAATCTATCTCAAATGAAAATTTGGCGCAGTACCGCGACGAGTTAAAAGGAAATATCATTTTGAGCATCGATAACGTAAAAGCAAAAGATATTGAATCGGTTTCTAAACTTTTAAATAAAAAAGACGAAGGCCAAAGCGTCCGTCTTGAAATGATCAATAAGAACGGGGAGATCTTCAGAATTATTATCTAATAATTCCAGTTTAAAAAAAATCAAAGCCGACTTGCAAAAACAAGTCGGCTTTTTTTATTTGAAAAAAAACTACAAAATACTTTACGCAATCGATTGAAATCGGTATTTTTGCGCCAAATTTAAAAAAATAATCACTAAATTTTTACAAATTTTCTACCTATGAGTAATATAACTTTGTACCAAAAAGAAGTTTCATTTCAAGTCGACAGACGACGTTCAGGAGTCGAGTTAATCAAAATCATCAGTGATTTATGGTATGACAAGTCCATAGAAATGGTTTTATTTAAAAATCAATTGCTGGACAAGAATGTAAACGAAATCATCAACTTACATCAGTATTCTGGTGAATTTGTGGGCAAACCAATTAGTGTGTTTTCTTCGGTAGAAATTGCCAAAGTTATTTTATCATTAGATTTACCGCCTTCAAAACTGGATATTGGTAAATTGACTTACGAATACCTTTTGGAAGAAGATAAATACGAAGATGCTAGACATTTTGTATTGGACAAACTAAAAGAGGCCAAGTCCTCTGAAGAGGTTCAACCTAAGGACGTAGTTCTATACGGTTTTGGTAGAATTGGACGTTTATTAGCCAGAGAGCTAATGTCTAAAACAGGAAAAGGGAATCAATTGAGGTTGAGAGCGATTGTAACCAGAGATAAAAATGACGCTTCAACTCTTGAAAAAAGAGCTTCGCTGTTGCGCTACGACTCTATTCATGGTGATTTTCAAGGTTCAGTTATCGCTGACCCAGAAAACAACGCACTAATCATCAACGGCACTACCGTTCATATCATCACGGCAAACGCACCAGAGGATATTGACTATACCGCTTATGAAATTGACAATGCATTAATCATAGACAATACAGGTGCTTTTACCA
Organism: uncultured Flavobacterium sp.; assembly: GCA_937773775.1. Lineage (GTDB taxonomy): Bacteria > Bacteroidota > Bacteroidia > Flavobacteriales > Flavobacteriaceae > Flavobacterium. The sequence continues at coordinate 150,000 of CALJVL010000013.1, read as the reverse complement.
CTAAAGAGGCCTTAAGCAGACATTTAGTGTCAAAAGGAGCCCATAAAGTACTATTGACCGCTCCCGGAAAAGGGGTACCAAATATCGTTCATGGGGTAAACCAAAACGAATATAACCCTGACGAAACAGATATTTTCTCCGCAGCCTCTTGTACAACAAATGCCATCACTCCGATACTAAAAGCAGTTGAAGATACTTTAGGTGTTGTAAAGGGACATTTAGAAACGATCCACTCCTATACTAATGACCAGAATCTGGTAGACAACATGCACAAAAAATACCGTCGTGGTAGAGCTGCAGCGTTAAACATGGTTATTACCGAGACTGGTGCAGGAACAGCAGTTGCAAAAGCATTGCCTTCACTTGAAGGTAAACTAACGTCGAATGCAATTCGTGTTCCCGTTCCTAATGGTTCTTTGGTTATATTGAATTTAGAAGTGTCCAAAGAAACTTCGATTGATGAGATCAACGCCATCATGAAAAAATATGCTCTTGAAGGAGAGTTAGTGGAGCAAATTAAATATTCGACGAATAACGAATTGGTTTCTTCAGATATCGTGGGAACTTCGGCACCCTCGATTTATGACAGTAATGCTACCATTGTTTCAAATGACGGAAAAAATATCGTCTTATACATTTGGTATGATAACGAATACGGTTATAGCCATCAGGTAATTAGATTGGCAAAATATATTGCTAAAGTAAGACGTTTCACTTACTACTAGTATACGAATTACAGGTTGGATATCGCATTGCAGATTTTTAGTTTTTAGTTTTTAGTTCAAGTTTTAGATTTAAAGTTTACGGCAATCCAGCCTGTATCAAATTGAAAATCCGTCCTGTTATTAAAACGAGACGGATTTTTTTTTATGTTTAATTTTAAAGAAAAAAAAGAAAGAGATAAGCTTTCCTTCTCTTTCTTTTTTCTTTACACTAAAAACTATTCTTTCTTTCGTGTCAAATAATAAACTGGTACTCCCAGTAGCATGATTAACACACCCCAGCCGCTCGTGCTCGTTTTAGTGACAAACAAGGCGATACAGATAGCACTAGCCACTACAATATAAAGACCTGGTAAAAATGGGTAACCAAAAGCCTTATATGGTCTTTCGACATCTGGCATTTTTCTGCGCAGAATAAAGATTCCCAAAATCGTAAGGATGTAAAATATCAAAACGATAATCACCACAAAATCCAGCAAATCACCATATTTTCCTGTCAAACATAAAGCTGAAGCCCAGAAACACTGCGCCCACAAGGCCCAGGAAGGAACACTAGCTTTGTTCAGTACAGCAGCTTTCTTAAAGAAAACACCGTCTTTTGCCATAGTATAATATACTCTGGCTCCTGCCATGATCAAGCCGTTGTTACAGGCAAAAGTTGAAATCATAATCATAACAGCAATAATCACAGTTCCTATGGATCCAAAAATGTATTGCGAAGCAACTACACCCACTCTGTCGGATGGTGCCGTAGCGATTTCCTGTAAAGGCACGACGGCCAGGTACATTAAATTTGCCAACACATAGATGCAGCATACTATCATCGTACCCAGAAACAGACTCAAACCCACATTGCGTTTTGGATTTTTAATTTCGCCTGCTATAAAGGTGACCCCTTCCCAAGCCACACTCGAGAAAATCGATCCTACCAGTGCAGCCGAAATTGCTGAAATCAGTACCGTCCCGCCAATAGGTACCCAGTTTCCAGTAGCCACATCAAGCGATTTTGATCCCCAAGCGTCAACCCAGTTGGCATCCCAAACTTCAACTTTAGCGGACATGAAACCAAAAACAATCAGTCCAGCCAATGATAAAATTTTGATTATCGTTAAAATTGTCTGCAGTGTTTTAGAGTTTTTCACCCCGCGACTGTTAACATAACTTAATAAAATAATAGTGAAAATAGAAACCAGCTGCGCTGCATTCAGATTAAAATCCCCCAGCTCATAGAGCATGTTCTTATCGCTAACCACTGGAAACAAATAGGCTGTAAATTTGGCAAAAGCCACACCCACTGCTGCAATCGTACCGGTTTGTATCACAGCAAAGAAACTCCAACCGTATAAAAACCCAATCAACTTGCCATACGCCTCTTTAATATATACATATTGACCACCGGCTTTAGGGAACATGGAACTCAGCTCTCCATAACTAACCGCAGCAATCACGGTAATGACTCCGGTAAGCACCCACATGGCGATCAGCCAGCCAGCGGAACCCACTTGGCGCAGCATATCTGAACTCACTATAAATATTCCAGAACCTATCATGGAACCCACTACGAGCATGGTTCCGTCAAATAAGCCCAGTTCTCTTTTAAAATCGTCTTGGTTCTCTTCTTGCATAATTAAATGTTGGTTTTTTGGTTTTTGGAAGGGCTAAAGATATACTTTTTTGCGAAATCGATTAAGTTCTACCCATATTCTTTTGGGCGTGCCCTTGTTGCAGAGCGATTCCTCAGCTCCTAAAATCACATAGTGGCAACAAGCTCAGGCTATACGTTGCAATCTCCCGTAAAAACGGGAGGATTTACACTGCTATCCTTCACGCGGACGAAAGTGCGAAAAATAAAACGCATCAACCAAAAAACATTAGCTGCCGCAGTTTCACTATAGTGCCGAATAGGAAACTACTTTTAATAAAAAATAAGAAAAAACTGATTTTACAGATAAAAAGCAACAAAAAGATGTATATATTTGATGTTATATACAAGTTAGCGGCAACCTTACCGCAGAGTAAAGAATCAAACATAATTATATAAACAAAATCACTCATATGTCATCATCATTAGATTCTCCAAAAGTTTTTATTTCATATAGTTGGAAACCGATTGCTCATAAAGAAAAAACTCGAAAATTAGCAGAAAGACTAGAAAGTGATGGTGTGAATGTAGTTATTGATATTTGGAATCTTGCTGAAGGTCAAGATAAATATAAATTTATGGAGCAAATGATTAATGATGCTGAAGTTAAAAAGGTATTAATTATTTGTAACGAAGAATATTCTGCAAAAGCAAATTCTAGATCTGGTGGAGTTGGAACGGAAAGTTTGATTATTTCAAATGAAATATATTCACAAGCAGAGCAAACTAAATTTATACCCATAATCTTTGAAAGAGACGAAGCTGGAAAAGAAATTTTACCAACTTTTGTAAATTCTAGAATTTATATTGATTTGAGTAACGATAAAATTTTTGAAGAAGAATACGAACGATTAATGCGGAATTTATTTGACAAACCTGCAAATCCAAGGCCACCCCGTGGAAACCCGCCTCCCTACATACAAATTGAAGAATCAATTTATTTAAGAACTATTCATAAAGTAAAAGCAGTTGAAAATGCACTAGTAAATGAGAAACAAAATTCTCAAGCTTTTATTGACGATTATTTCACAACATTCCTCGAAGCTTTAAGTGATTTTAGTATTTCAAAAGAAGAAATCACGAACGAAGAATTTATAGATGAAACTATATTTATCAAAATAGAAGCTTTAAAAACATTAAGAAATGATTTCATTGATTTTTTTGAAATACTTTTGACTTATTCTGCTAATCTGAATGTAGATAAAATTATATCTTTTTTAGAAAAAATTATAGAGTTTTTTACGAAGGTTGATTCAGAAAAAAATCAATTTTCAAATGGTAATTATATGACTGATCATTACAAGTTTTTCTTCTATGAATTGTTTCTTTATTTAGTAACAATTATGATTGAAAAAGAAAAATTTGAAGAACTTGGTGAAATTCTTTCAGTTTCCTTTTTAATTTACAATAGTCGTTATAATAAAACAATGCCATATTCATTTGTTGAGTTTAGACCATATGTTGAATCATTAGATAAAATAAGAAATGAAAGATTGAATTTAAGACGATTAAGCTTAACTGCTGATTTAATTAAACAAAGAGCTGACATATCAAAATATGACTTTGATAAATTAAAAGAAACTGACATTCTTTTATATTATAGAAGTCTAATGAGAAAAGACATACAAAATGATATGAAATCAAAATGGTTTCCACTAACATCCGTATATGATACTTATAACATTAAAATCATAGACAAATTAATTTCAAAAAGATACTTTGAAAAAATAAAATTTATATTTAAAATAAATACAAAAGAAGAATTACAGAGTAATGTAAAGTTTATAACAGAAAATGATTTGGATAAAATAAGTAGATTTGACCACAATATCCCATATGTGGATAAAGTATTTGATTTCGATAAAATAGGAACATTAAACTAATAAAGGCAGCCGCTAACAGCCATTCCTATGTAAAGCATCATTAAGTTTTCAACAACTTTTAAGAGGGTTATATGTAAGGTGTTTTTCGAATATAGAATTCCGTTTCAGCGGCTTGTTGGAAAATTTGGAAACAACTTTTTGTCCGCTGAAAGCTTTGGACTGAAAAAGTTATTCTAACTTTTTCAATGATGCCAAGAATTAATTCCTCTTTTACTTCATACTATTTCTTTTTATAATCTTAAAGCTCACACTCCTATATGTGGTCTGCTTATGGCAGCCACCAGCATCGGTATGATTGTAAGAATAATAAAATAGCTACCGACTTTGAGATGTGGCTTCATTTTATGGAACCACCATGGCTGTTTTGTAGTCTATTTTCTTGTATTGTTGAGCTTGTTAAGAAGGTTATTTTTATTGTTCTACTAACTCTATATTTCTATTAATTTGATAGGCGGTTTCGGTTTTAATAACTGATAAAATTCTGCGTGCCATTTTATGGGCTACTTTTATAATGACACTTTTTACGTTTTTACCTTGATGTTTCCGGTAATAATTTTGCATTTCGGTATCTTTTCTAATGGCTATCCAAGCCGCTTCTACTAAATAACTTCGTAACTGTGAACGACTCCTCGGAGTAATTCCTAAACACTTTTCTGACTCTCCACTATTATACATTCCAGGGACTAATCCGATGTAAGAACTAAACTGCCCTTCGTTATTGAACCGTCGTAAATCTCCACATTCGGCTAAGATTACACTAGCTAGATATCCTCCTATTCCTGGAATACTTTTCAAAAGATTGTAATCTTTCTTATTATTTTTTCTACAATAAGCACGCATTTGATTGGCAATTTCTAAATATTCTGATTTGATAAACTTGAACATGCGTATTTTTCCTTGCAAGGCTAAATCACCACAAGAGCTACTGAATTTAATATCCTCTAACCACGCAATAAAAGCTATACTCCAATTTGGATTATCAAACTCTTCAGGAACTTTAATTCCATGAAACAACAACATACTTTTGATATGTGATTTGGTTTGTCGCAGTTTCTTGGTCACTTGCGTTCTATGGCGCGCCAAGGTCGTAAACTGTTCATGCTCTTCTGTGGGAATAAAAACGCCTCTTAGAACACCTGATTTTAATTGATTGGACAAGTTTTTAGAATCTAAGGCATCTGTTTTTTGATAGCGCTCTTTATCTCCTCTCTTTATGTCTGAGGGATTAACAACTAGAACGTTCCATCCTAAGTTTAAAAAATAACGTGCTACGGAGAAGCCACAGCAACCCGCTTCATAAACTAAATCAACGGCATGATCTGGAAATGTTCGCTCCACATATTGATACAAATCCTCTGCATTAGAAGGCATAGAATAAGTCTTGTGAAAAAATAAATCTGTTTGGATAGAAACTGTCCAGCTTTTTTTGTGAATATCTAAACCAATGAATATCTTTGGAATAGAAAAGGCGTCTTGTAATTGCATAATCTTCGTTTTTAGTACTCTCAAAGTTATGCTTTTACATTGATGCTTTGAAATAGCTGGAATTTAGTGGAATTATCGTTACGTATCAAATTTTCGTTAAGCCGAAAACTGAAAGGTTACGAATTTCCAGCCATCTCAAAGTGGCGAAACGTTAGTGTATATTATTGAAAAACCGAATGAAATCAAACGACAGAATTATAAAAGATATTCGCTATTACGAAATAAAGCCGAAAGATTTCACTGGAGATTTTAACGGAATTATTGGTAATGTTTACCAGATTACTGACGATACAAATTCAATCGGTCAACGAATTGCGAGAAAACTAAATGAGTTTAAATTTATATCTGGAGAATTTGACCATATTTATATAAACTTTACCGAAAATCTAAAATTGGGAAATTTAGTTGAAAGCGAAAAAATTTTAGATAAACGGATAAAATATGTTGATTATGGAATTGAACCAAAAACATTTAATTCGCCAACAGAATTTGAAAAAAATAAATTAGTCAAAGACCTTACATTCAAATCTTTAATTTTGATTTTCGAAAAAGACAAAGAAAAAATTGAAAAAATAATTGAAGTGGAAAATTTGCTGAATAAATTTGAAACGGAAATTGAAATCGCATATAAAACCAAAGAAACAAATTCATATAAAATTGAAATTGGTTATATGATTAATCCGAAAAAAACTTTGTCAAAAATTGTAGTTTAATATTTTGATAAAAAAACCGAAACTCAACATATAACAACTAAAGATTTATATTTTTATGAAGACATATTTTATTTAGTTGACAAAATTGAAGTTAAAAACGAAAAAATAATTTTTACTCATAAGAAAACAAGTTTGGGAGAAATTGCAACTGCAAAATACGAAAGTCCAATTGAAATAGTAATCACCGAAATGGAAATAAATAACATACACTAACAGCTGTTTTGAGCTAGCTGGAATTTAGTGGAATTACAGTTTCGCATCAAGTTTTCGTTAAGCCGAAAATTAAGCGGTTACGAACTTCCAACCTTCTCAAAGTGGCAAAACGTTATGTGGCATACTAACATAGTGCAAATCCGAAAAGTACATACTCATACAACCGTAAGAACTGTGTATAATAAAAATTATGATACTAAATAGAAACACCTGAAAACTAAAATGAACCAAGATAAAATCGAACAATTTAAAGCCATCTTACAAGAGTGGAATCCCCTGGGAACTGCTGAAAATAATATCACTGATTTAAATGACTATGAAACAGAAGTTGACGATATTATTTTTAATCTTAAAATAGAATACGACTTTCCAGAAAAAAGTATTACCCAAAAGCAGTTGTCTAAAATCATCAAAGAAGTCGTAAATGAAGCTTTTAATTTGCATTTAACACACTCCGAATGTGATGCTAATTCTGAAGAAATATTGAAGATTCTGAAAGATTAATAAAAGTACGCCACATAACAGCAGTTAGAAAATACACAAGCCTTTAGTGGAGTTAACGTTTCGCTTCATATTTTCATTAAGCCGAAAATTGAGCGGTTACGAACTTCCAGCCATCTCAAAGTGGCATAATATTATGTGTAATGCCCCTAGACCGCATAAGAAACCGACAACCGACAAAGAGCACATAAATTGCCAACAAAACAAAATTATAGTTTGTACATTCGCAACAAGTAAAGGATACATTAAAATATTACTTTTAATTCTGATTTATTGTTGTTATATCAACACCGTATTTGAATTTTCGGATACCGAGAAACAGGCTAATTTTGAAAATGAAATCCACGCCTATATTCAACAATGTAGTAATCTAATCTTTGAGAACAGCATAACACAAAGTATTCCTAATAGCGATATTAATTGTGACACAGCAATTCAATTCCATTTAAGTGCAATTCTACATGCAACTAAATACAATTGATTTTACAAAAATTCATTCTTTCCAAAACCAGATAAGCTTTTTATTTTGTATTCTTCTTTTTTGATTTGATGATTTTTTGATTTAACTCTTTTAGGCAATTGCTACACAGTTGTCAGTTTGCCATTTCAAAACAATTCTATTTAATTTCAAAATGAAAAAAATAATATTCATTCTTTTGCTATTTCCTTTTTTAGCAACATCCCAAAATACGTTTAAAGCAATCATCAAAGATGAAAAAACAAAAGAAGCACTTGACAGCGTTTCCGTATTTCTAAGCGGAACTCAAAACGGTTCAACTTCTGACGAAAAAGGTTTTGTCATAATTGAAAATATTCCCAACGGCAAACAAACAATTGTTTTCAATTCTTTTGGTTACCGAAAAACTGAAAAAAATATTTTATTCCCTCAAAATGAAACAATTGAAATATTTTTAGAGCCAACATCGGAAGAATTAGAAGAAGTTAAAGTTACTTCAACAAGAAGTAACCGAACAATAAAAAATACTCCAACTCGAATTGAAGTGATTGCTTCGGGCGAATTAGAAGAAAAATCTTCAATGCAACCAGGGAATATAAAAATGTTGCTTACTGAAAGCACGGGAATTCAAACACAACAAACTTCTCAAGTTTCGGGGAGCGCGAGTATTCGCATTCAAGGATTAGACGGAAAATATACGCAACTTTTACAGGACGGATTTCCATTGTACTCGGGTTTTGCAAGTGGTTTGAGTATCTTGCAAATTCCTCCTTTGAATTTAAAACGAGTGGAAGTCATCAAAGGTTCCACTTCAACGCTTTATGGTGGCGGAGCCATAGCGGGATTGATAAACTTGATTACAAAAGAACCAACCGACACAAGAGAAATTTCATTTTTGGCAAACATAAATCAAACACAAGCGTTGGATTTAAGCGGTTTCTATGCTGAAAAATACAAGAAATCAGGACTTACAATTTATACTTCAAGTAATTCCCAAAAAGCATACGATGTAAATAATGACGGTTTTTCAGATATACCAAAATTCGAAAGATATACAATAAGTCCAAAATTTTTCTATTATCCAAATGAAAAGACAACATTTAGCTTAGGTGTTAACGCAGGATTTGAAAACCGAATAGGTGGGGATATGCAAGTAATAGACAACAAATCAGATGCTACGCATACATTCTTTGAGCAAAATAAGAGTAATCGATATTCGACGCAAGTAGAATATGAAAAAACATTTGACAATAAAAATATATTAACAGTTAAAAATAGCTTTGGATATTTTAACCGAAAAATAGAAAAACAAACTTATAATTTTGAAGGGCAACAAGCAGCCACTTTTACAGAAGCCAATTATCTGATTCCAAACGAAAAATCAGAATGGAATTTGGGAGCGAATTTAGTTTCGGACAATTTCAAACAAATTAATTTAGTCGCTGATAAATTAGATTATTACAATGTTACCTTTGGTATTTTTGCTCAAAACAATCTGAACATAAACGAAAAATTTATTTTGGAAAGCGGTTTACGTTTAGACATTACAAACAGAAGCAATGTTTTTGTTTTGCCTCGTGTGTCATTATTGTATAAAATCAACGAAAAATTATCTTCACGATTTGGCGGTGGTTTAGGGTACAAATCACCAACCATTTTCTCGGAAGAAACAGAAGAAAAAGCATTTCAAAATATAAATTCACTTGACTTTTCAAAAGTTAGTCCTGAAAAATCGTATGGATTAAATGCTGATATTAATTATAAAACTACAATTTTTGACGACGTAAGTTTTGCCATTAATCAAATGTTTTTTTACACCATTATCAAAAATCCGTTAGTTCTTAATCCAGTTCCATTAACTGCAAATTATGCCTTTGAAAATGCCAACGGAAATATAGAAACCAAAGGTTTTGAAACAAACCTAAAACTCCGTTTTGAGGACATTTCCTGTTACATTGGTTACACTTACATTGATGCTCAGAAAAATTTCGATAATAATTCAACCATAAATCCATTAACAGCAAAACATAGGATAAACGCAAACGTAATGTATGAATGGGAAGAAAAATTACGAATCGCTTACGAGGTTTTTTATGTTGGAAATCAGCTTTTGACAAACAACGAAAAAGTCAGCGATTATTGGGTTATGGGAGTCTCAGGAGAATACAAATTCAAGTATTTTAGTTTATTTTTGAATCTTGAAAACTTTTTGGATAGTCGACAATCGAAATGGGAAAATATGTATTCGGGAACAATTCAAAATCCACAATTTAGAAAAGTCTATACGCCAACAGATGGATTTATATTGAACGGAGGAATAAAAGTAAGGCTCTAATTATGTGGATATTACCAGTACACACAACAGCTAGTGAGCAATAGTCGGGAATCAGGCTCAATGGAAAGGTTGTTTTGTAATTGGAAGACCAGTGATTATCAGAAAAACATGCTTTACTTAACCCTACCATCGCCTACTAGCGGGACGTTCTGAGTTATGCTATGAGCGACCGCTTAAAAAGTAGCTGTCAGCTATTTGCCGACAACTTCATTTCTAAAATGAATACCCCAATTCAATATTTCCTCTAACAAACTATTCATTGACGAACCCAGCGGAGTAAGTGAATATTCTGTTGTTACTGGCATTGTGTCGTAAAGTGTACGTTTTACAATTTTGTTCATTTCCAACGCTTTCAATTCCTGCGACAACATTTTTGGAGAAATGTCAGCAATATCTCTATTAATTTCACCAAAACGTTTTTTTCCGTAGGTAAGCGAAATAATTATTGGAATTCTCCATTTCCCTTGAATAACATCCATTGCATCTCTTGTCGCTCTTAATCTGTGTGGACAAGCCACTTCAACAATATTTTTTGCCATTGATTTTTATATTACTTACTTAATGGTAACTACTTACCTATAGGTAACAGCTATACTTTAGAATACAAATATAATTACTTTTGTATTATAATTAATTTAAAATTAAAAAAATGACAAACAAAAATTTTAAAATCGGTTTAGTTGGGTTCGTAGTTGCAATGATTGCATTCATTGGTTTTGCATTTACTAATAAGGAGTCTTTAAATGGCAATCAGAAAAGTGCAAATTTTCATGAAACTGATCACACAACTTTTAAAGTAGAAAATACTGTATTGGTTTTAGTAGACCATCAGCTTGGTACCATTGGTTGGGCAGGAGAACTTGCAAATAAAGACGAACAGGATCAACTTAAAATGTGGGTTCGAACAATGGCAAGATTTGCAAAAAGTGCAGGTATCCCTGTAATTTTAACCAGTAGTCTTGAGTCAGAATCTCAAGGCCCTTTATTACCCGAATTCAAAGAAATTCTTCCTGCAGAATATGCAGCACGTATTCAACGCACTGGTGTTATTAATGCGTGGGATGATCCAAAGTTTGTAGCAGCAATAAAAGCAACAGGGAAGAATAATATCATTATGGGTGGTTTAACTACTGACGTATGTTTAGTTCCTCCAGCACTGTCTGCCCAAGCAAACGGCTATAATGTGGTGGCATTATTAGATATTTCAGCTGCTTGTACAAAAATTGCGGCTCAAAACTCACGAGATTTGCTACAGAAGGCTGGAATTGAAATTATGACTGTAACACCCATGATTACGAGTATGCTAGGTAATTATAAGAACCCTGCATCTGGAGGTTTCTTTGGGGCTTTTGAGAAAGAAGGCGTTTATGGTGCTTTCGCAAAAGGAAACCTACGCTAAAAAGCAAATGAGGAAACAATCATTTACCCTTGATGAAGAAATTTAAAAATTAGGTGAATAATAGTAATCAAGCAGAGGAATTTCAAATTTAGTTCCTCTGCTATTAAACTATATTAAAAATGAAATTTAATATTTGGCATTGCCTATTTATCTTTTGTTTGCTTACGATTTCAGCTTACGGACAAGAAAAGCCTTTAAAAAATGAAGCAGCAAGCCCAGTTGAATTAAATGTGGGCAATAATCGTTTTGGTTTACAATTTTTAATGAATAAACATTTTAAGCCAGCAAGTAAATTTTCATTTCTTTCTGTTACAAGTTTTGAAAGCACATATAACAACGATATTAATAATTTAGATTTTATAAACATTTCACAAGTTGGATATGAAATTTATAAAGGTTTTGGTATTACCGCAGGTTTATCTGTGAATAGAGTTTCTGGCTTAACACCAATTGTAGGATTAAATTACGTGTTTGCTAATAGAGAAACTTTATTGGTTATCACACCTACTTATCATTTATCAAAGTCAAAAAATATTGAAGTTTTAGCATTAATTGAGTATAAACCAAAGTTAACTGATACACTAAAACTCTACAGTAGATTTCAAACCTTATACAACCATAATTCTGATGAAAACCATCACGAAAGAAGTTATATACAATTGCGTTTGGGTTTAGGAGTTGGTAACTATCAATTTGGCTTAGCCACTAATTTAGATTATTATGGACCAACAAAAGTATCAAAAGATAATTATGGTTTATTTTTAAGACATAACTTTAAATAAACAAAAATGAATAAAAACAGATTAGAAGCTTTTAGTGATGGTGTTTTGGCACTAATCATTATCATTATGGTATTGGAAATTAAAGTGCCTGAAACTGCCAATTGGGCAGATATAAAACAACTTTTGCCAATCCTAATAGGTTGTATTTTAAGTTTTGCTTTTATTGGAGTTTATTGGAGTTTATTGGAATCATCATTTGTTGCAAGCATTAAAAAAGTTAGCTCAGCAATAATGTGGTCTAATCTGAACTTATTATTTTTGTTATCACTTCTTCCATTTGGAACAAAATGGATGAGAGAAACCCATTTTGATAGATTTACGGTACTAGCATACAGCATTTTATTAATGATTTGCGGCTTATCTTTTAATATTCTACAAAATAAAATAGCGCACAGCTTAAAAAAGCTAGATTCAATTAGTTAATGCAACTCTCGGGAAAAGGGATAAGATAATTTTTTCAAAAGAAAGGACATTAAAGTCCTCTCCTTCGAATGGAATAAATTGTCTTTATTTACTCCTGACCAAAGTTGTAAATAATGAGCCATTTAACCAGCGAACAAAGATATACTATTAGTGTATTATTAGAGCAGAATTTCAGCAAAAGCGAAATAGCAATAGTTATTAAAAAAGACAAGTCCGTTTTAACACGAGAGCTTCAACGTAATTGTGATTTACGCAGTGGTAAATATGATTTTGATTTAGCTCAGCGAAAATATGAAAAACGACAAAAAAGCAAAACCAAAAGAAATGACTTAACTCTTGAAATTAAAGAGCGGATTAAAGAATACCTCCATCAAGAGTTAAGTCCAGAACAAATAGTAGGCGTTTGCTCAAAAAACGGATTGTCATGTGTGTCAACAGAGTCTATTTATCAACATATTTGGAAAGATAAAAAAGAAAAGGGGAATTTGTATTTAAGTCTACGAACAACTGGGAAAAGGTATAGAAAAAGAGGAAGTAAAAAAGACTCCAGAGGTGTCTTGAGTAACAGAAGATTGATTGAAGATCGACCTAAAATTGTCGATTTAAAGCAACGTTTTGGAGACTTGGAGATCGATACTATAATCGGTAAGAATCACAAAGGTGCCATTGTGACCATAAACGATAGAGCCACTGGAATACTGAGGATGAAAAAAATAAAAGCTAAAGAAAGTGAATTGGTTAGACAAGCGGCAATTGAATTATTAGAGAACTGGAAGCCCTATTTGTTTACAATAACATCCGACAATGGAAAAGAGTTTGCAATGCATCAAGAAATCGCTACAGTATTAGAAGTTGACTTCTATTTTGCAAATCCTTACAGTCCTTGGGAACGTGGAGCAAATGAAAATCTAAATGGACTTATAAGGCAGTATATACCCAAATCGACCTCTTTTGAAGAAATAACCGTCGAAAGAATTATAGAAATACAAGAAAAATTAAATAATCGTCCGAGAAAAAGATTTAATTTTGAAACACCAAATTATATGTTTAACCAAAAAGTTGCATTAGTAACTTGAATTCAGCAAATGAAATTAAACAACTTTCAAAGATTATCAAAAAGCAAAATTATAAAGTCTTAATTTCTACAATTTGCAATGTACTATCTATTCCTGCTGCATTTATAAACACTAATATTTCACTCCTACTTTTTCACTTGCTTGAGGAATTTGGATTATTCCAAGCAAAGAAATTGAAGAAGAATTATCTAAACTAAACAATGATACAAATACAAAAGAAAGCAGACCAGTTTAATACTACCATTTTCAATGGCAATTTTATAGTGAATAAGCCTGTCGCTTCCGGCACAAAATCAACTGTTAAGCCCTATTCAAATTTATTTTATTGGTCACATGCTATTGCAATTGACGATTGCGAGTTTGGCTTACATCCACACGAAGGATTTGAAATTATGACATTCATATTAGAAGGAAATGTAACTCATTTTGATACTGCCACAAGAGTGTGGACACCCTTGACTACAGGAGATTTTCAAGTAATTCAATCTAATAGTGGCATTCAACACCAAGAACGAGTTGCCAAAGGAACAAGCAGTTTTCAAATTTGGTTTGACCCAAACTTCTATGAAGCTATCAAGCAAAAACCAGCTTATTTGGATTACCACGGTAAGGACTTTGAAACAGAAATTGAAAACGAAATTAAGACAATAACTTATGTAGATGGAAATAGCAAATCATTTGCAATGACACCTCATTTGGCTATTAAGAAACTTACATTTGACATCCAAACAAAAATAAGTTTACAGTTAGACAGTAATTCAAGTTATACTTTTTATGTGCTTAATGGACAAGGTTTGGCAGACAATCAACCAATTGAAAAAGATGATGCTATAAGAATATCAAATACCAATTATTTTGACATTGATTTTAAAGGAGAACTCTTTTTCATTCAAACACCAACAGAGTTAGAATATAAACAAGTGTGGATATAAAAAAGCACAACAGCAGTTTTTAGAAATTAGGGATTTAAGGTTTAATTTAAAGTTTGTTTTGTACTTTTTATTTTCAATGCTTAATCGAAAGTTTCGGGCTTACAAATCCAAACTTCTTGAAGCCGAGAACCGTCAGACTGTAAAAAAACTCCCTTTTTCTCATAATTTTACAAATAAAGCAGATTTTTAAACGCCAATGTAGTCGTGCTACTGCAAGCTATTTTTTAGGCAGCAAATTGTAGCGCATTTTTAATACACTCTTTATAAAGCCTAACATAATTAGTTATACAGACAAAACAAACTGATTGCGGAGAATTCCTGTGATGTGTTGCATCATGATATATACAACTTTTCTTGCTTTAGTCTTCAAAAGAAACATTAACTTTGAGAGAAACAAACAATAGTTTTTTCACAGACTGACGTTATTGGCAATACGACCAAAAACATCTAACAACTAAAAAATAAAAATTATGAGCATTGAACATTTTCTAAATAATTTTGATAAACAAAATGAAGACTCTACTAATCGAAAAATTGAAACAGAGGAAGTAAAGAAAAAAGCAGAAGAAGCTGAAAAAGCTTATTTGGCAGGGTACAAATTATATTTTAATAATAACGTAATAAGAGTAATACAAGTTATCGAAAAAAAATTAGTGGATAAATTTGATTTGGAATATAATGAGCTAACAATTATACATAGCGATAACTACTTGTCAACAGTATCACTTATTCCAAAATTTGAACATGATGTGAAAAAAGTAGAAATACTATTTACATGTGAAGGTGGAAGAAAATTAATTACTATTTCAGGTAGAGGTAAAACTGAAAAGGAGCAAGCAATGGGAGATGGAGTGCTAACTTTCCAAGATAATTTTGAAACATTTGCCGGATTAAATTTAGAAAATGAATTCACAAAAATTCTTGAAAAATTGTTTATAAAACACTAGCTGTTGAGTTTAGAAGTACTGCCGATCACATAGATGTTTTGAGCTAGCTGGAGTTTAGCGGAATTACCGTTGCGCACCATGTTTTCGTAAAGCCGAAAATTGATCGGTGACGAACTTTTAGCCATCTCAAAGTGGCAAAACGACGTTGTCCGCAATATAAAATTCTGCGTTTAAATTTAACTAACCATAAACAATTCCTAAAATGAAAAGACTATTACTAATTTTATCGGTTATCGTTTTTACTGGAACAACAATTACAGCTCAAGAGTCTGTCCTTTTTGCTGCCAAGGCTGGAATTAATTTTGCTACTATGACACCTTCCGAAAGTTTTTCGGATAACAACACTAAGACTGGAATTCATTTAGGCCTATTAGCTGAAATTCCTTTATCAAATAGATTTTCAATTCAACCGGAAGTATTGTATGCTCAACAAGGCACATCGGCCTATGTAATTATGATTGGAAGTGGTCCTAAAAAACAGAATATAAACTGGATTATATTCAGTTAGCAGTTTTAGTCAAAATTTACCTTACAGAAGCTATATCTATAGAAGCAGGTCCATTATTTAATTTTCTAGTGAATGAAGGAATAGGCGGAGAACAAACCGATTACGGTAGCGGTTTTGAATTTAGTGGAGCAATAGGGGCTTCGTATAAGTTCAGAGGTGGTTTTTTTGGTGACGTAAGATATATTAAAAGATTCAGCGGCGCCCTTAACAGCGAAAATTACGCCAATACATATAAAAATAGCGCATTTTAATTAGGAGTTATGTTTATGTTTTAGAGAAATTCAGCTTATAAAAATAATGAGGGCTGCAGTAGAATTGCCGGATTGGGGTATTGTATTTAAATTAAAAGTGATAATCCGAAAGACAAAGCTGAATTTAATCCCAAAAATCAGCAAAGCCTCTGAGAAGTTACAACCACTTGCAAAAATAAGCAGCACTAAAAAAGTACTGCTCCTTAAAAATACGGTCTCGCACAGGATTCTACCATTTTCTAAACCTAAAACTTTTTTTCCAATGGGTTTAGTACGGCAGTGTTACATTAGGTTTATTCCCATTTTCTAGGATCACAAAAACACTATAAAATGCCCTTCTATTTTGTTTTCAAGGGTGGCAAATCAAATGCGGCTGCCTCATGTTCGAATTTGTTGCGGTGTGAACCATCACAAAAAGGCTTGCTAGATGATAATCCGCAACGGCAAACCCCCAATACGGTTCTTCCTTCTAATCCGTAAACGTTCCCTTTACTATCCATAATTTCAAAATCACCTTCTATTTTTATAGACCCGTTGCTATTAATTATTAATTTTGTCTTGCTCATAATGCTGTATTTTTTGTTTGACCCTAAAGATCACAAAATAAAATCAAGCGGTCGACAATAATCTATTTTATTTCTAACCAAACGAGTAGTTTACTTTAATTCTATTTACTGAAAGCCACCTAACTATTAAATTAGATACAAAGGATGAAGACAAAGCATTTCTATAAAGCACACAAGCAACTTGAAAATTGACTTTGCCCGTTAAAGAAAGTAACACTAGCTAAATCCAAAAACAATTTATCAAAATGTGACTAACTTAAGACTGATATAATAAAAACGTATTATGATTCGCTAAAAAAGAGAAAGCATTAATGGCTAATTTCATGTCATGATTTTAGTCCTAAAACAAAAAATAAACGGTATTTTAGTACTTGGTAACAGAAACGCTTTAACGAATGTGAATTAGTGAAGAAAATTCTATGCCTGACTTATACAAACACAAATTAGCACTACGAAAAGATGAATAAATTGAAATTAGGATGGATAGGACTTGGCAACATGGGAAATCCAATGGTTAAAAACTTACTAAATGCAGGTTTTGAGGTGGCGGTACACAACCGTACCAAAAAGAAGGAGTCACAATCGATTGAAGCGGGAGCCAGCCCAGCGAACAGTCTTCAAGAGCTAATGGAAAATTGCGATGTGGTTTTGACCATGTTGTCAGATGATGCCGCAGTAAAAGAAGTTTTTGATGGCCCATCAGGACTTTTAAATAGAGAGTCTCCAGGAAAAATCATTATAAACATGAGCACAGTCTCTCCTGCAACTTCCCGCTATTTAGCAACCAATTGCAGCAAGAGAGAAGTGACTTTTATTGATGCTCCCGTATCCGGTAGCGTGAAACCTGCACAAGAAGGAACTTTGGTGATTTTAGTTGGATCCACTGCAGAAAGCTATGAAAAAGTCAAACCCATTTTTGATGTATTGGGAAAAATATCAATTCATGTGGGCGCTGCCGGTGTAGCCAGTTCTGCTAAGTTGGCCATTAATTACTTATTAGGACTTAATCTTCAGGGATTAGCGGAAACCATTATTTTTGCAGAAAACAATGGCGTAAGTAAAGAAGACATGCTCAGCATCATCAATGAAGGTGCTTGTGGAAACGGGATTACCAAAACAAAATCAACTTCCATTCTAGAAGACTCCTACCCTGCAGCATTTGCACTTAAACATCTTGTTAAAGACTTAGGATTAGCAAAAGAAGCGGGATTAAATACGCCCTTAATCGAACCTTTATTTGATAGCTATGCAGCGGCACAATATGAAGGATTAGGCGATCAAGATGTCATGGCGATAATACAAAGTTTGAGAAAATAAAAACACACTGTTTTCTCACTACAAAAAGTACCGACATATTATGCGGTAGGTTAAAAGCACGTTTAAATCGCAAATAGAAATCGTTTCACGAATAAATCATAACGAACTGCTACTTTATCAATAGCAGTTTTTTTTATTCAAAAAACATCCAGATTCAGAAGAGCCATCTGCAAGAATTTACTTTTCATCTTATTAGAAAAACAACCGTTCACTGCCTGACATTTTCAATTAAACCATCGGCCAAATCCTTTTTTAGGTTCATTTAGTTTCATATTTTTGTTACTCAAACAAAAACAATGACTAAATCACTATTTTTTCGCACAAACACTTGTGCGATAGGGTTTTTATCATCCTATCTGCATAACTACTTTATTCTGAAAATTTTCAAAGGCTTTATATAATAATCCCTGCCAAACCGATGGCAGGGAAACGTTCAGATGTCTTTTACAAAAAAAATTAAAACCATCAATAGCCCATTAATGCAGTTTTTATCATTAAATAGCAATCCCGTTAGGGACAAATTGATTTTTAATGTTTGGGCCGATTAAAAAGCTGCATCAAAAGCATTGGTACTAAGAAACAGAAAAATGTCACAAAATATTATTTTAACAACCGGAATTTTCGATCTAATCAAAGACCATATTAAAAGTAAAAAAGTAACTCCTACAGAAGAGGAGGCTATAAAATTACAACTTAAGAACGCAAAACAATTAACCCGAAAGAATTTACCAGAGGACGTAGTCGATATAAACAAACGTGTAACCGTTAAAAACTTAGATAGCGATCTTGAAGAAACCTACGTTTTTGTTGCTCCAGATAAAGCAAAAAGAAGAAACAAAACGGAATCCATCTTAACTAAGATGGGGCTTGCTTTAGTTGGCTGGAAAGTAGGCGATGTTATTAACTGGGACTTTGAAGAAGGAGAAAAACAACTGCAAATTATGACAGTTGAAAGTCGCTATTAGAATACAAACAAATCAGCATTTCCGCTTTGGAAATGCTGATTTTTAATTTAATACCCAATACTTTTTTTATACAAAATAATTCAAAAAACAGCATAGATTAGAGGGAAAATTTGAATAACTGCAAAAAACTCGATAAATCAGTTAGAGAGTTCGTTTATTAAATCTATCTTCATATTTCTAAAGAGTACTACAATACCCGATTGATTTGAGATAATTTTTTGCTGTAATACCTTTCTTTTATCGACGAAATAATAACTCCGCCCCCAACTGAGGCATGTATAAATTTGATGTCACCGTCATTTACTTCGACTACCATCCCAACATGATTAATCTGCCGTCTTCCGTTAGTCTTAAAGAAAATTAAATCTCCTTTTTGGGCTTCTTCGTTATTTATCTTAACACCATAACGCGACTGCTCTATGGATGTTCTAGGCAATTGAATATCGAAAGAACCAAAAGTAGTACACATCAATCCGGAACAATCAAAACCCTCTTTAGTAGTACCTCCGATGCGGTATCGTGTTCCTATATTTTCAGAAGCGGCAGACACTAACTGATCCAAGAAATCAACGCCCTGAAATGGCTTTAAATTGTAAGATGGCCCCACATTTTCTGGTTCATTATTTCTCGCATATTCTTCTTTGGCTTCCTCCGTTAAAACCAACTTAGGACTGCGAATATTCAGCTTATAGCCCACAGGAAGTGATTTGGCAATTTTAGGGTTTTGCCTTTCCAGTTCTTTTACTGAAATACCGTATTCTTTTGCAATACCATATTTTGTTTCTTTACGCATCACCTCTCGAATAACAGTTGTTTCGACGATTTTGTTATCAATCACTGATTGTTCAGTAACAGATTTATCCGTTTTTGACTCTATTGAATTTTCAACCACTACTACTTTCTCGCTTTTGATTTCTTGTTTAACTGCTTGTACCTTGAGGTTGTTTTCTTCTTTTATGGGAATAGTAATTTTTTGACCAGTTTTTAAGGCATCAGTTCCTAAAATTGGATTGGCTCTATCTAAATCAGCTACCGTAATACCATATTCTTTGGCAATAGCGTACTTAGTTTCATTAGGTAAGATTTCGCGAACTAAGCTTTCTGCTGAATTCTCTTTTGTCACAGTGACTTGTGAAGAAATTGTTGTGTTTTGATTGGTTTTTACCAATTCCTGCTCTGCAACAACTACAGCTTGATTTACACCGTTGCCTCGAATAGTAATATTTTGTCCTTTTCTTAATCCTGATTTTTCAAGAGTCGGGTTTGTTTTTTTCAAATCTTCCACAGTTACTCCATATTGTTTAGCTATGCCGTATAGGGTTTCTTTAGGAAGAACTGCATGCTTTTTTGAAGGGTAGGAAGTTACTAAATCAGTATTCGTTTCTTTAGATTTAGTTGCATTGATCGGAATTAATAAAACCGACTTATATTTTATACCGTTTTTAGACTCTGGATTGAGCTCAAAAATCGAGCTAGCTTTTACGTGATACTGTTGTGCAATTTTAGAAATGGTTTCTCCTTTTGAAACGATGTGCTTTGTGAACTTATCCTGCGAAAAAGCACTAAAACTAAATAAAAAACCGATTACTAAAACCCAACTGTTGTACCTCATAAACACTATTTAAATATCAGACTCTAATTACCTATTTACTTAATTTTTAACAGTAGTAAATATTTTATTTTATTGAAAAACAGCAAATTACGATACCAAAATAGTAAAAAAAAGTAATTAACTAAAGCGAATTTAACGTATAAATATAAATTACACACTTTTTTAAGAACTCTTTATAATTAATTTAACAAATTTGAAATTATAAAAAAAACGCACTGTTTTCACAGTGCGTTTTTAGTATTATTATTCCGTCCCAAATAGATGGTAAAGAAACTGAGTTTTATGCTTTACCCGCAGCGATTAAATTTAATGCTGAACCGGCAACGAACCAACCAATTTGCCCTTCGTTATAGGTGTGGTTAGCTAAGATTATATCTTTACTTCCATCTGCATGAACGAATTCTATGGTCAATGGTTTTCCTGGAGCGAAATCAACTAAATCTGTAAAGTTGATGGTATCATCTTCTTGAATTTTATCATAATCCGCTTCATTATCAAATGTCAAGCCTAATAAACCTTGTTTTTTAAGGTTTGTTTCGTGAATACGAGCAAAAGATTTCACTAATACCGCATTTACGCCTAAAAAACGAGGCTCCATTGCAGCATGCTCACGAGAAGAACCTTCACCATAATTATGGTCACCCACAACTATAGATGCAACACCAGCCGCCTTGTAAGCACGAGCTACGGCAGGAACAGCGTCATAGGTTCCTGTCAATTGATTTTTAACCATATTTGTTTTTTGGTTGAATGCATTTATAGCACCAATCAACATATTATTTGAGATATTATCTAAATGTCCACGGAAACGTAACCATGGTCCTGCCATAGAAATGTGATCTGTTGTACATTTTCCGAATGCTTTGATCAGCAATTTGGCACCCACAATATTTTTTCCATCCCATGGAGCAAAAGGAGCTAATAGTTGTAAACGTTCTGAAGATTCACTTACAGTTACTTCTACATCTGAACCATCGATAGCTGGCGCTTGAAAACCTGGGTCTTTGGCATCAAATCCATTTTTGGGCAATTCGTCCCCTGTTGGCGCTTCTAACATCACCTCTTCGCCATCCTCATTTATTAAGGTATCAGTCAAAGGATTGAAAGATAAATCACCTGCAATTGCCATAGCTGTAACCAATTCAGGCGAACCTACGAAAGCCAATGTATTTGGGTTTCCATCAGCACGCTTAGAAAAGTTACGATTGAAAGAGTGAACGATTGTGTTGCGCTCTTCTTTATCAGCCCCTTCTCTATCCCACATACCGATACATGGTCCGCAAGCATTTGCAAAGACTGTTGCACCAATTTTCTCGAAAGTATCAATAAAGCCGTCACGCTCGATTGTATAACGAACCACTTCAGAACCTGGAGTGATCGTGAATTCTGATTTCAATTTTAATTTTTTGTCGGTAACTTGTTTGGCTATTGAAGCAGCGCGAGCAATATCTTCATAAGAAGAGTTGGTGCAAGAACCAATCAAACCTACTTCGATTTTTAACGGCCAGTTATTTTTGATAGCTGCTTCTTTCATTTTAGAAATTGGTGTAGCCAAATCTGGCGTAAAAGGACCGTTTAAATGTGGTTCTAATTCTGAAAGGTTAATTTCGATAACTTGATCAAAATACAATTCAGGATTAGCGTAAACTTCAGCATCACCAGTTAAGTGTTCTGCTACTTTATCAGCGGCATCTGCCACATCGGTTCTACTAGTAGAACGCAAATAACGTCCCATAGAGGCATCATATCCAAATGTAGAAGTGGTTGCGCCAATTTCAGCACCCATGTTACAAATTGTACCTTTTCCAGTACAAGACATAGAAGTAGCACCTTCTCCAAAATATTCGACTATAGCGCCAGTTCCTCCTTTTACAGTAAGAATCCCCGCGACTTTAAGGATAACATCTTTTGGAGCTACCCAACCTGAAAGTTTACCTGTTAATTTAACTCCGATTAATCTAGGGAATTTAAGCTCCCAGGCCATTCCTGACATTACATCTACCGCATCAGCACCACCTACACCAATAGCAACCATCCCTAAACCACCTGCATTTACAGTATGTGAATCGGTACCAATCATCATTCCACCTGGGAATGCATAGTTCTCAAGAACTACTTGGTGAATAATTCCAGCTCCCGGTTTCCAAAAACCAATGCCATATTTATTTGACACCGACGAAAGAAAATCAAAAACCTCATTACTTTGGGTTTTTGCTCTGGCCAAATCGGTAACAGCATCAATTTTAGCTTGAATCAAGTGATCACAATGTACCGTTGTAGGAACTGCTACTTGAGACTTGCCAGCATGCATAAACTGTAACAATGCCATTTGTGCCGTTGCATCTTGGCAAGCTACTCGATCCGGAGAAAAATCTACATAATCAGTACCTCTTGCAAAAGTTTTAGACGGCATGCCATCCCAAAGGTGATTGTACAAAATTTTCTCAGTCAAAGTAAGTGGATGCCCCACAATTTCACGTGCTTTATCAACACGAGTTGCCATGTTGTTATACACTTTTTTAATCATTTCAATATCAAAAGCCATAATATATAGGTGTTTTTTGTTGTTCTATTTTAAACATGACAATATACAAAAAAAGCCCGAGTTTATAACTCAGGCTTCTTACTATATTTAATAGACAATCTTTAATTATCCAACTAATTGCTTATGCGGTGGCGCAAATTTAGTCAAGTTAATCCCTTTTACAGCAGCTTTATATTCTTCTATAGTAGGAGTTCTACCTAAGATTGTAGATAAAACTACAACAGGTGTAGACGAAAGCAAAGATTCTCCTTTTTT
This sequence comes from uncultured Flavobacterium sp., assembly GCA_937773775.1. Classification (GTDB taxonomy): domain Bacteria; phylum Bacteroidota; class Bacteroidia; order Flavobacteriales; family Flavobacteriaceae; genus Flavobacterium. The sequence goes on along the minus strand of CALJVL010000013.1, from coordinate 126,471 downwards.
ACCTTCAGTATCCTCAACAACTCTTCCCTGAAAAAGACGGGTAGATGTTGCCATTACAGTATCTCCTTTGGCTGCTTTTTCCTGATTACCCATACATAGGTTGCATCCTGGACGCTCTAAATACAACATTTTTTCATACGAAGTACGTGCTACTGCTTTAGGTACGTTATCATCAAATTCGAAACCTGAATATTTTTGTAAAATTTCCCAGTCACCTTCCTTTTTAAGCTCATCTACTATATTGTAAGTAGGAGGAGCTACAACTAGTGGCGCTTTGAACTCCACCTTACCTTGTTGCTCATCTATATTCTTAAGCATTTGAGCAAGAATTTTCATGTCGCCCTTGTGAACCATACAGGAACCAATGAAGCCAAGATCAACTTTTTTATCACCACCATAAAATGACAATGGTCTAATCGTATCGTGCGTATATCGTTTAGAAACATCAATGTTATTTACATCTGGATCTGCGATCATTGGCTCTGAAATCACATCAAGATCAACGACAACTTCAGCAAAATACTTAGCATCTGCATCTGGAGCCAATGCTGGTTTCTCTCCCGATTTGATTTCTGCTATTCGCTTATCAGCAATAGCAATCAAGCCTTTCAGAACTTGCGTTTTATTATCCATTCCTTTATCAATCATGATCTGGATTCTACCTTTTGCGATCTCTAATGATTCGATCAAAGTAGCGTCTTCAGAAATACAGATAGAAGCTTTCGCTTTCATCTCTGCAGTCCAATCCGTAAATGTAAATGATTGGTCAGCTGTAAGAGTACCAATATGTACCTCAATAACCCTACCTTGGAAAACGTTATCTCCTTTAAACTGATGAAGCATCTGAGATTGAGTAGCATGAACTACATCACGGAAGTCCATATATTCCTTCATCTCCCCTTTGAATGTTACCTTCACTGATTGCGGGATTGGCATAGAAGCCTCACCTGTAGCCAATGCAAGTGCAACAGTTCCTGAGTCAGCACCAAAAGCAACTCCTTTAGACATTCTTGTATGAGAGTCACCACCAATAGTAATTGCCCAATCATCAACCGTAAGGTCATTTAGTACCTTGTGAATAACATCCGTCATTGCAAGATATTCTCCTTTTGGGTCACGGGCAGTAATCAACCCAAAGTCATTCATAAACTTCATTAATCTAGGGATATTTGCTTTTGACTTATTATCCCAAACTGAAGCAGTATGACAACCTGATTGGTAAGCACCATCAACAATTGGAGAGATCACAGTTGCAGCCATAGACTCTAATTCCTGAGAAGTCATAAGACCCGTTGTATCTTGTGAACCTACTATATTTACTTCAACACGCACATCTGAACCAGCGTGTAACACTTTACCCGGAGTTGTTCCAACAGCGTTTTTATTGAATATTTTTTCTACTGCAGTAAGACCTTGTCCTTCTATAGAAATTTCTTTTGATGCAGCATATACTTGGGGGATATCTATGTTTAAAGTTTTAGCTGCAAATGTTTGTAGCTTTTTCCCGAATACAATAGCGTACGATCCACCAGCTTTAATAAACTCTACTTTTTGAGGAGTTAAAGATGCAGAAATATCAATCAATTCCTTCTCCCCTCTATAAAGTTTCTTCGATTTAGTGTTAATAGTAAGAACAGTTCCTGTAGCAACAGAGTAAACTTCTTCAAGAATAGCTTCTCCAGCGTCATCATAAATAACATTCTCTTGCGCATCTAACTTTTTTGCCCAGTTTTTAAGATCAATCCCTATTCCACCTGTAACTCCTACTGTTGTAAGGAAAATAGGCGAAATACCGTTTGTACCAGCAATAATTGGAGCAATGTTGATAAATGGAACATAAGGACTTGCTTTTTTACCTGTCCATAACGCCACGTTGTTTACACCTGACATTCTTGATGATCCTACACCCATAGTACCCCTCTCAGCGATTAACATAACGCTCTTATCAGTATTCGCTTCTGCTAGTGCTTTTATTTCATCTTGTGCTTCAGGAGAAATCAAACATTTACCATGAAGTTCACGATCTGATCTTGAGTGTGCTTGATTCCCAGGAGAAAGTAAATCAGTTGAAATATCTCCTTCACCAGCGATATAAGTGATCACCTTAATTTCTTCTGCTATTTCAGGCAATTTCGTAAAGAACTCAGCTTGTGCGTAACTCTCTAAAATATCTTTAACTATTTCGTTCCCTTTTTTGAACGCCTCTTCTAATCGATCTGTATCTGCTTCATAAAGAAAAACTTGTGTCTTTAAAACGGCTGCAGCTTCTTTAGCAATAGCTACATCAGCACCTAAAGCCAAATCAAGTAAAACTTCAACAGAAGTTCCCCCTTTCATATGTGACAGCAATTCTAGAGCAAAAACAGCTGTAATTTCAGCAACTACTGATTCACCTAGAATGATTTCTTTTAAAAATTTAGCTTTCACGCCGGCTGCAATAGTAGTACCAGGCACAACATTATAAATAAAAAAGTGAAGAGAGTCCTCTCTATCTTTATTGTTCAAATCTTTGATTTGCGAAATGATTTCGCTTAGTAATTCGGCCCCATCAATTGGCTTGGGATTAAGCCCTTGTTGCTTTCTTTCTTCAATCTCGTGAATGTAATCCTTATAAGTATTCATATTGGAAGTATTTTTCAATTTTAATAGCAGAATCCATTGATAATTTCAATGACAAAATCCATAATATATATGTTATTTGTTTTTTTGTGCGGCAAATTTAACACTTTAAGCTGAGATTTAAAAAAATTTAATGGAAGTACGCTTTTCAAAAATTATTATTATCTAATACTTAATTTTAATGCGCATAATTGATAAAACATAAAAATTTTAACGTTTTTCTGATTAATCCATAATTAATCTTTCGTATTTCCATTGTTTCTAAAACACAAAAGTTTAATCCACTAAGAAAACGTTGTAGTTCTTTATAAAATTGAAGTAGAAAGCAACTGAAAAAGTCATTTTAAAGCAACTTTCCTATAATCATTTCTTCAGTTATTCCCTCAGCATCTGCTTTGTAGTTCTTAATAATTCTATGACGAAGTATTCCTATAGCAACCGCTTTTACGTCTTCAATATCAGGTGAGAATTTTCCATTGAATGCGGCATGCGCTTTGGCCGCCAAAATTAGATTTTGTGACGCTCTTGGGCCAGCTCCCCAGTCCAAATAACTTTTGACATAATCATTAGACAATCCGTTATTGGGACGTGTTTTACTGACTAGAGTCACTGCATATTCAATTACATTGTCTGCGACCGGAATTCTGCGTATCAAGGCTTGAAAATCGATAATCTCTTGTGCTGTAAATAACGGGTTGATTGTATTGATTATATCTGAAGTAGTTCGTTTTACCACCTGAACTTCTTCTTCAAAAGAAGGATATTCTAATTTTATTGCAAACATAAACCGATCTAATTGAGCTTCTGGCAAAGGATAGGTACCTTCCTGTTCAATAGGATTTTGAGTAGCCAAAACAAAATAAGGCAATTCTAATTTATAGTTTTCACCAGCGATAGTAACCGAACGTTCCTGCATGGCTTCTAACAATGCCGCCTGTGTTTTTGGGGGTGTCCTATTGATTTCATCTGCGAGAATTATATTCGAAAAAATAGGTCCTTTCAAGAATTTAAATTGACGATTTTCGTCTAATATTTCACTTCCTAATATGTCTGAAGGCATCAAATCCGGAGTAAATTGGATTCTTTTGAAATTAAGCCCCAAAGCTTGCGCTAGGGTGTTCACCATTAAAGTTTTGGCTAATCCAGGGACTCCTACCAAAAGTGCATGCCCCCCAGAAAAAATGCAAAGCAATATCTGATCTACCACTGCATCCTGACCAACAATAATTTTTGCGATTTCACTTTTTAAATCATTCCGCTTTTTAACTAGATTATGTATTGCAGCAACGTCAGACATTTTATAAATATTTTAAATTAAAAAAGAGTTATCTCTATGAAATCATAAAGCTACCTCTTTTTATCTATTCTATTTAGCAGAAATTATTGTTTCACCCAATTATTCGTGAAATCACAGTCTCTATATTCCCCAAGGATTTTTATGTATGTTTCCTTTATTTTTTCATCAAACCATTTCCCTATGGCTCTGATTTGTTTTTCCTTTACCGCTAATTCTTTGATTTTAATATAATCCGTAGCATAATCCGCGACGTGCTCATTTATCCTGTTAGTAACGGTGATTAACTTATAGCTTTTTCTACCTTGCTCATCAACGTCAATAATGGGCTGTGATACATCGCTATCCTTTAAACTAGAAACCTGTCCGTAAAGGGAGGGATCCATTTTTGTTAATTCAAAACGTGTATCTTGAGTTTTTGGATTGATTAAAACTCCCCCATTCGCGCGAGTCTCTTTTTCATCAGAAAATGTTCTTGCAGCTTCCTCAAAAGTTAATTCCTTATCCTCGACTCTTTTTCTGATCAAAGTTATTTTCTCTTTGGCTTCGTTTAAGACATCTTCTGTCACTGTTGGTGTCAATAATATATGTCGTAGTTCCAGCTCTTGACCCTTGATTTTTTCAATATATATAATATGGAATCCAAAATCAGTTTCAAAAGGCTCAGAAATTTCACCCTCAGCCAGACTGAAAGCCACATCTTTAAACTCTTTTATAAAAGCTGTTTTTCTATTCATTTTATAAAACCCTCCATTCGATCTTGAACCTGGATCTTGAGAATACAAAACCGCTTTGGTTGCAAAACTTGAGCCCTCTTTAATTTCTTTTTTGAATTGGTTTAACTTATCAATTACTTTTTGTTTCTCTGCCTCAGAAACTTTGGGTGTCACGACAATTTGGGCTACTTCCATTTCTGCCCCAAAAAGAGGTAATTCTTCTTTTGGTATTGTTTTAAAAAAGTTACGAACCTCTTCAGGCGTAATTTCTACTTCTCCAATAATCTTTTTTTGCATTTCTGAAGTTAATTTCTGCTCTTTTAAAATGTCAAAGAAATAGCTTCTAAATTCTTCTTCTGAACTTTTATTATAGTAATTAACTACTTTTTCCATAGAACCTATTTGACCAACCATGTAGCTTACCCTCTCTTCCAGCATACCTTTCACTTCTGAATCTGTAACCTTGACACTATCCTGAATCGCCTGATGAGCATATAGTTTGTCTTCTAATAGTTTTCCTAGCATTTGACATCTAGTAATGTCCTTTATTGAGCCCCCTTGACTTGAAATCTCCAAGTATGACTTGTCAATGTCAGAATCTAAAACAATATAATCCCCAACAGTAGCGACGATACCGTCTATTTTCTGTCTTTGATTCGATTGAGTTTTCTTTACAGGAGCAATCACGCTGTCTTTTATTATTTCTTGTGAGCTAGCGATAGTACTTGAAAACAGTAAAAGAAAAAACATTAATGCAATTCTATTATTTACTGATTTCATTTGTATTTTTTTTGAAGGCATTATTTAAAGTTTATATTTTATTGTAAGTATCTTTTTTAACTTAAAAACATTTCATTGATACAGTATCAATCAAGATGGCCAAATATACACCATAAGTATCAAGAAATAAAACTGTTTTTACAAACTTATCTCAAGGTTAAAGCGAACAAAAATAACAATTCAATTACATAATACAAGTTTCCTTGGTACTATTAACAAAAAATTATAAGCCCATTAGTTCATCGTCCCCTTTCCAGAATTCCCTGAGGTATTTCCTTTAGCTAACAAGTTCTGATTCGTGACTTTACCACTAAAAAAAAAGAAATAAATTTTAAGGCTATTTAGTATCAATCAACAAGGACGTTTATAACTTAATCTATCAACTATGAGACTAAACAATGCATTCTTATAATCCTTATAATATGAAGTCACCTATGCGATACACAAAGAGCCCCATCACTCTAAATAATATGCAGCAATTAGCAACCATATAAATAATTGGAGCTGTCTTAAAAGACAGCCGATATGTTTTTATTAGCATATATAAATAGTACTTTTGCAAACTATTTATAAGATACATGAGCTTTTTAAAAGAAATACAAAGAAGAAGAACTTTCGGAATTATCTCGCATCCAGATGCAGGTAAAACAACCCTTACAGAAAAACTCCTCCTTTTTGGTGGTGCCATTCAAGAAGCAGGTGCTGTAAAGAACAATAAAATCAAAAAAGGAGCCACGAGTGATTTCATGGAAATTGAACGTCAGAGAGGAATTTCTGTTTCGACTTCCGTTTTAGCTTTTAATTATAAAGAAAAGAAAATAAATATTCTTGATACTCCAGGGCACAAAGATTTTGCAGAAGACACCTTTAGGACTTTAACTGCAGTTGATAGTGTTATCGTAGTCATCGATGTCGCAAAAGGGGTCGAAGAGCAGACAGAGAAATTAGTCTCAGTATGTAGAATGCGAAAAATCCCTATCATCATTTTCATAAATAAAATGGATCGTGAAGGAAAAGATGCTTTTGATTTAATGGATGAAGTGGAGCAAAAACTAGGCCTAACTGTCACTCCTCTTAGTTTCCCAATAGGAATGGGGTATGATTTTCAAGGGATTTATAATTTATGGGAACAAAACATAAATTTATTTAGTGGTGACAACCGCAAGAATATCGAGGAAACTATTGCTTTTTCGGATGTACAAAATCCAGAATTAGAAACAATAATTGGTCAAAAACCAGCCGACACACTAAGGGAAGAATTAGAATTGATCGACGAAGTTTATCCTAAATTTGATCGTCAGGATTACCTAGACGGAAAATTACAGCCAGTATTCTTTGGTTCAGCGTTGAATAATTTTGGCGTTCGAGAACTATTGGATTGCTTTGTTTCTATAGCTCCATCACCAAGACCAAAAGAATCTGAAACTAGATCAGTCAATCCTAAGGAAGAGAAGATGTCTGGATTTGTGTTTAAAATACACGCCAACATGGATCCTAAACATAGAGACAGATTAGCCTTTATAAAAATTGTTTCTGGAACTTTTGAAAGAAATAAACCTTATTACCACGTACGCCTTAAAAAGAATTTAAAATTCTCAAGTCCAAACGCATTTTTTGCCGAGAAAAAGGAAATAGTAGACATCTCATATCCAGGTGACATTATAGGTCTTCATGATACAGGAAATTTCAAAATTGGAGATACCTTAACTGAAGGAGAAATCATGAGCTTTAAAGGCATTCCAAGTTTCTCTCCGGAGCATTTTAGATACATTAATAATGCCGACCCTATGAAGGCCAAGCAGCTAGACAAAGGTATTGACCAGCTAATGGACGAAGGTGTTGCCCAGTTATTTGTATTAGAAATGAACAATAGAAAAATCATCGGAACGGTCGGTGCTCTGCAATATGAAGTTATACAATATCGCTTAGAGCACGAGTATGGCGCAAAATGTACCTATGAAAACTTCCCTGTACATAAAGCTTGCTGGGTAAAACCTGAAGATTCTAAAAGTAATGAGTTTAAAGAATTTCGAAGGATAAAACAAAAGTACTTAGCCCATGATAAATATGGCCAATTAGTATTTCTCGCCGACTCGGGTTTTACTATTCAAATGACGCAAAATAAATACCCTAGTGTAAAACTATTTTTTACATCAGAGTTCGATTAAATCGTTAAAAAATACGGCACAAAAAAAACGCTAATTTAAAAATTAGCGTTTTTTTTGTTTCTATACGAGACTGAACTAGTTCGTGTTTAAGATAATGCGCTTTCAAAATTAACGGCTTTCTTTAAAAAAGCTTTAATAAGTATACGATTTGGCGCTAAACCAGTAGTCATTATTTTTTTCTTTGTATTTGATCCTTCTGTTGAAATTGTGCTATTAGGATCTTGTTTCGAGCCCATAAACCACAAAACGAAATCCATATTAGAGCTTGAGGTACTTTCTTCCTTTGCATCGCTAGCAATTTCAGTCGTGTTTAAGATAACAATTTGCTTTTTCTTTTCTTGGCCAAAGACAGAAACATTGCACAACATTACAAAAGCAAACATAAATAGTATGCTCATGCTTTTTAGGGTGTTGTCTATATTTGAAAAATAACTCATAGATCATTTTATTTTATTAAACGACAACTACGTATCATTCATTTGGCACAAAATTATATCAATAATACACCACTGTAAAATCTTTCCGATGAATAACCTCATTATCTGTTAAACAGTCAAAACAGCTATAAATGTTCACCTGAACTCCATAAAAAAAATAACTATTTATCAAGCAAGCTTCTTTCTATAAAAAATGCCAAAAAAACAAAAACTCTTTTTTTTCCAACAGATAAATTACATCATAATAAATTTAGACATCTCAAAAATATTTAACTTGTTTGTATAAAAAAAGGCTCCATTTCTGGAGCCTTTTCTGTAAAATTATGCTTGTCCCGGGGGACCAAAATTAAGTGGAACAGGAGGTTGTTCAGTATCTTTAATTTCGCCATGAGCGAGTTCAAAACGGTGAATATTTTCTCCTATCGCCTTTAATAATCTTTTGGCATGTTGTGGCGTCAAGACAATTCTTGACTTCACTTTGGCCTTGGGAATACCAGGCATGATACTTACAAAATCTAAAACAAATTCAGATGATGAATGATTGATTATGGCTAAATTGGAATAAATCCCTTCAGCTATCTTTTCATCCAGTTCAATATTAATTTGTTCTTGTTGTTGTTTAGAATTACTCATGTCTTAATAGATATATTCCTCTTTATTTGCCATCATATCATTATAATCTTCTTTTGAACCTACAATCGTGTGATCATATTCTCTCATACCAGTACCGGCAGGAATTCTATGACCTACAATTACATTTTCCTTCAATCCTTCCAAATAGTCAATTTTACCTGCAACAGCAGCTTCATTTAACACTTTAGTTGTTTCTTGGAAAGAAGCAGCAGAAATAAACGATTTCGTTTGAAGTGATGCTCTCGTAATTCCTTGTAAAACAGGAGTTCCAGTTGCAGTGATTACCTCACGAGCCACAACGATATTTTTATCCGTACGTTTCAAAAGAGAATTTTCATCACGCAACTCACGAGGCGAGATAATTTGACCTTCTTTTAAGTTAACAGAATCACCAGCGTCTTCAATTACTTTCATACCATACAACTTATCATTCTGGAAGATAAAGTCTTTAGTATGAATCAATTGATCTTCTAAGAATAATGTATCCCCTGGATCTTGTACTCTAACCTTACGCATCATTTGACGTATTACTACCTCAAAGTGCTTATCGTTAATTTTCACCCCTTGCAAACGGTATACTTCTTGAATTTCATTAACCAAATACTGTTGAACAGCAGCTGGTCCCTTAATTCTCAAGATATCTTCCGGAGTGATTGCCCCGTCAGACAAAGGAACACCAGCTCTAACGAAGTCATTCTCTTGAACAAGAATTTGACTTGAAAGTTTTACTAAGTATTTCTTAACCTCACCAAATTTGGACTCAATTATAATCTCACGGTTACCTCTTTTGATTTTTCCAAAAGAAACAACACCATCAATTTCTGAAACCACAGCTGGATTTGAAGGATTACGAGCTTCTAAAAGCTCAGTAATTCTTGGTAAACCTCCTGTAATATCTCCTGATTTAGAAGAACGACGTGGGATTTTAACTAATACTTTACCTGCCTTAATTTTCTCACCATTTTCTACCATCAAGTGGGCTCCAACTGGTAAGTTGTATGAACGAATCAATTCATTGTCTTTACCGTAAACCAATAAAGTTGGAATCAATTTTTTAGCTCTAGACTCAGAAATTACTTTTTCTTGGAAACCAGTTTGCTCATCAATTTCAACCATATAAGATTGACCTTGCTCTAATTCTTCATAAGCAATTTTACCAGTAAATTCAGAAACAATAACTCCATTATATGGATCCCATTTACAGATTACAGCACCTTTTTCAACAGACTGACCGTCTTTTACAAAGATATTTGAACCGTAAGGAATATTATGTGTGTTTAATAAGATACCTGTTTTAGCATCAACTAATTTTAACTCAGTTGAACGAGAAACAACAACATCAACAGCGTTTCCTTCACTATCTTCTCCTTTAACAGTTTTTAAATCATCAATTTCCAACTTACCGTTAAATTTAGTAACGATGCTAGACTCTTCAGAAATACCACCCGCAACACCTCCAACGTGGAAAGTACGTAATGTTAACTGTGTACCAGGTTCCCCAATAGACTGTGCTGCAATTACACCAACTGCTTCACCTCTTTGCGTCATTTTACCTGTAGCTAAGTTTCTACCGTAACATTTCGCACAAATTCCTTTTAGGGCTTCACAAGTTAATGGAGAACGAACTTCAACTTTCTCGATAGGAGAAGCTTCGATCGCTTTCATGATAACTTCAGTAATTTGTTGTCCTGATTGGATTAACACTTCATTAGTTAAAGGATTTATTACGTCTTGCAATGCAACACGTCCTAAGATTCTTTCCCCTAAAGATTCAACAATTTCTTCATTCTTTTTCAATGCTGAAACTTCAACACCTCTCAATGTTCCACAATCTTCGATGTTAACAATAACATCTTGAGAAACATCATGTAATCTTCTTGTTAAATATCCTGCATCGGCAGTTTTCAAAGCCGTATCCGCAAGACCTTTACGCGCACCGTGAGTAGAGATAAAGTACTCAAGGATAGAAAGACCCTCTTTAAAGTTAGAAAGAATCGGGTTTTCAATAATTTCACCACCACCAGCAGTAGATTTTTTAGGCTTAGCCATCAAACCACGCATACCAGTTAACTGACGAATTTGTTCCTTGGAACCCCTCGCTCCAGAATCAAGCATCATATACACCGAGTTGAAACCTTGTTGGTCTTCTCTAATGTTTTTCATTGCCAACTCTGTTAATTGAGCATTTGCAGAAGTCCATACATCTATAACTTGGTTGTAACGCTCGTTATTTGTGATAAGACCCATGTTATAATTTGTAGAGATGCCTTCAACTTGCTCTCTTGCATCTGCTATTAATTTAGGTTTTTGCTCTGGAATTCTAATATCACCCAATGAGAATGACAATCCACCTCTAAAGGCAAATTTGTAACCCATGTCTTTCATGTTATCCAAGAAGGCAGCCGTTTCAGGTACACTAGTCGCGTTTAATACGTGACCAATAATATCTCTAAGGTTTTTCTTAGTTAATACGTCATTGACATAACCTGCTGCTTCTGGTACTACTTCATTAAAAATAACACGGCCAGCGGTTGTTTGAATAATTTTATAAACTAATTCTCCAGCTTCATTAAAATCTTTTGCTCTAATTTTCACACGAGCATTCAATTCTAACTTACCTTCATTCAAAGCAATATTTACTTCTTCAGCTGAGTAAAAAGTAATGTCCTCACCTAAAATCTTATGCTCTGGAGTAGACAAACGTTCTTTGGTCATATAATATAGACCTAAAACCATGTCTTGAGAAGGTACCGTAATTGGCGCACCATTTGCAGGATTCAGAATATTATGAGAAGCCAACATTAACAATTGTGCTTCAAGGATTGCTTCTGGTCCTAATGGTAAATGTACCGCCATTTGATCCCCATCAAAATCCGCATTAAATGCAGTACAAACCAAAGGGTGCAATTGGATTGCTTTTCCTTCAATTAATTTTGGTTGGAATGCTTGGATACCTAGTCTGTGCAAAGTCGGGGCACGATTCAGTAATATAGGGTGACCCTTAATTACGTTTTCAAGGATATCCCAAACTACAGGCTCTTTTTTGTCTATTATTTTTTTGGCTGACTTAACCGTTTTCACAATTCCTCTTTCAATCAATTTACGGATAACGAAAGGTTTGTAAAGCTCAGCTGCCATATCTTTAGGGATACCACATTCGAACAATTTCAATTCAGGTCCAACAACAATTACCGAACGAGCGGAATAATCCACACGTTTTCCAAGCAAGTTTTGACGGAAACGTCCTTGCTTACCTTTAAGGGAATCAGATAATGATTTTAATGGTCTGTTTGATTCTGTTTTTACTGCAGAAGCCTTACGTGTATTGTCAAATAATGAATCTACAGATTCTTGTAACATACGCTTTTCGTTTCTCAAGATAACTTCTGGAGCTTTAATCTCCATTAATCTTTTCAAACGGTTATTACGAATAATTACTCGACGGTATAAGTCATTTAAATCTGAAGTCGCAAAACGACCACCATCAAGAGGCACAAGAGGACGCAATTCCGGCGGTATAACTGGTACCACTTTCATAATCATCCATTCAGGACGATTCTCACGGTTCAAGTTAGACTCACGGAAAGATTCAACAACTTGTAATCTTTTTAATGCTTCAGTTTTACGTTGCTTAGACGTTTCATTGTTTGCTTTATGTCTTAACTCATAAGACAATTCGTCAAGATCTATTCGAGCTAATAAGTCCATAATACATTCTGCTCCCATTTTGGCAACAAATTTATTAGGATCAAAATCATCAAGATATTGATTGTCATCAGGAAGAGTATCCAATATATTCAAATATTCTTCTTCGGTTAAGAAATCTAATCTTTGTACTGATTCACCCTCACCATTTTTGGCAATACCTGCTTGAATAACTACATATCTTTCGTAGTAGATAATCATATCTAATTTCTTAGACGGCAGACCAAGTATGTAACCAATCTTGTTTGGAAGAGAACGGAAGTACCAGATATGAGCAATAGGCACAACAAGGTTGATGTGACCTACTCTATCTCTACGTACTTTTTTCTCAGTAACTTCAACACCACAACGGTCACAAATGATTCCTTTGTAACGGATTCTTTTGTATTTTCCACAAGCACATTCAAAGTCCTTAACTGGTCCGAAAATTCTTTCGCAGAAGAGACCATCACGTTCTGGTTTGTGTGTTCTGTAATTAATAGTTTCTGGCTTCAATACTTCACCTCTTGATTCTTTCAAGATGGCTTCAGGAGAAGATAGTCCTATCGAAATTTTATTAAACCTTTTTACAGGGTTTTTATCTTTATTATTTCTGTTATTCATCATAGTTTCTACTATTGATCTATTAGCAATTGAAAATTGGTTTTAGACTTATGATTTAATTGCTATTATTAAGCGAATCGCTCAAAAAAACTCAATTAATCATTAAGCTACTTCCTCGGGTTACTTCTCTAAACTTTAATGAATTTATTAAAGTGCTATTTACAAAACCTATTGGTTTAAATAAAAAATCGGAACGGGTTACGGGTATAAATCTTAAAAACTCTTAAAAATGAGTAATCAGTTTTCAGATATTACTATCCGAAAACTGACAACTACAAACTATTTTTATTCTTCTAATCTAATGTCTAATCCAAGACCTTTCAATTCATGCATCAATACATTAAATGATTCAGGTAATCCTGGTTCTGGCATAGATTCTCCTTTTACGATTGCTTCGTAAGTTTTAGCTCTACCGATAACGTCATCCGACTTAACTGTTAAGATTTCTCTAAGTGTACTTGATGCTCCATAAGCCTCAAGTGCCCAAACTTCCATCTCTCCAAAACGTTGTCCACCAAATTGCGCTTTACCACCAAGTGGCTGTTGCGTAATCAATGAGTACGGTCCGATTGAACGTGCGTGCATCTTGTCATCAACCATATGTCCTAATTTCAACATATAGATAACTCCAACAGTAGCCGCTTGATGGAAACGCTCTCCTGTTCCACCATCATAAAGATGTGTATGTCCAAAACGTGGAATTCCAGCTTCATCAGTCAATTCGTTGATTTGGTCAAGAGAAGCACCATCAAAAATAGGAGTAGCAAATTTTCTACCTAAGTTTTGTCCAGCCCAACCTAATACCGTCTCGTAAATTTGACCGATGTTCATACGTGATGGTACCCCTAATGGGTTCAACACAATATCAACTGGCGTTCCGTCTTCAAGAAAAGGCATGTCTTCATGACGAACGATTCTTGCAACAATACCTTTGTTACCGTGACGTCCAGCCATTTTATCCCCAACTTTCAACTTACGTTTTTTGGCAATATATACTTTAGCTAATTTCAAAATTCCAGCAGGCAATTCATCACCTACAGTAATCGTGAATTTCTCTCTACGTAATCCACCTTGTAAATCGTTCAATTTAATTTTATAGTTATGAATTAAATCATTAACCATTTTATTGGTCGCATCATCAGCAACCCATTGACCTTTACTTAAGTGAGCAAAATCTTCAACGGCGTTAAGCATTTTCTGAGTGTATTTTTTACCTTTTGGTAAAACTTCTTCACCCAAATCATTCATTACACCTTGAGATGTTTTTCCATTAACGATTAAGAAAAGTTTCTCAATTAATTTGTCTTTTAATTCAACAAATTTAACTTCAAATTCCATTTCTAAAGCGCCTAAAGCATCTTTATCCTGCGTACGTTTGCGTTTGTCTTTTACTGCTCTTGCGAACAATTTTTTGTCTAAAACCACACCATGTAAAGAAGGAGAAGCTTTCAATGAAGCATCTTTTACATCACCTGCTTTATCCCCAAAGATTGCACGAAGCAATTTCTCTTCTGGAGTAGGATCTGATTCTCCTTTTGGAGTAATTTTTCCGATAAGAATGTCACCAGGTTTAACCTCGGCTCCAATTCTAATCATACCATTTTCATCTAAGTCTTTAGTAGCCTCTTCAGAAACGTTTGGAATATCATTAGTCAATTCTTCGTTACCTAATTTGGTATCTCTAACTTCCAATGAATAATCATCAACGTGGATAGAGGTAAAAATATCGTCACGAACCACTTTTTCAGAAATTACAATCGCATCCTCAAAGTTGTACCCTTTCCATGGCATAAACGCCACTTTTAGATTACGACCTAAAGCAAGCTCTCCATTTTGAGTAGCATACCCTTCAGATAATACTTGTCCAAGAACCACTCTGTCCCCTTTTCTTACGATAGGTTTAAGGTTGATACTTGTCCCTTGATTGGTTTTTCTGAATTTAATTAGATTGTATGTTTTCTCATCAGAATCAAAACTCACCATTCTTTCTTCTTCAGAACGATCGTATTTTATCGTGATAATATTTGCATCTACATATTCAATAACTCCATCTCCTTCAGCGTTGATTAAAACTCTAGAATCAGAAGCAACTTGACGCTCTAAACCAGTTCCAACAATTGGAGCTTCAGGACGAATTAATGGTACGGCCTGACGCATCATGTTAGATCCCATCAAGGCTCTATTCGCATCATCATGTTCTAAGAAAGGAATCAAAGAAGCAGAAATCGAAGCAATTTGATTTGGAGCAACATCCGCATAATCAACTTTTATAGGGTCAATTACTGGGAAATCACCTTCCATTCTCGCAATTACATTCTCAGCAGTAATTTTTCCGGAATCATCCATCTTAATATTTGCCTGAGAAATCAACATTCCTTCTTCTTCTTCAGCGCTTAAGTAAATTGGAGTAGAAACTAAATCTACAGTTCCATTAGTTACTTTGCGGTAAGGTGTTTCGATGAAACCCATTCCGTTTACTTTAGCATAAACCCCAAGAGAAGATATCAAACCAATGTTTGGTCCCTCTGGTGTTTCAATAGGACATAAACGACCATAATGCGTATAGTGAACATCACGTACTTCAAAACCTGCTCTCTCTCTCGAAAGTCCACCTGGTCCTAGCGCGGATAATCTTCTTTTGTGCGTAATCTCTGCAAGTGGATTTGTTTGATCCATAAACTGAGACAATTGGTTAGTACCAAAGAAAGAGTTGATAACAGACGACAATGTTTTAGCATTGATCAAATCTATTGGTGTGAACACCTCATTATCTCTAACGTTCATACGCTCTCTAATTGTTCTAGCCATACGCGCTAAACCAACACCGAATTGTTGAGACAATTGTTCTCCAACTGTTCTAACACGACGGTTTGATAAGTGATCAATATCATCAATATCCGCTTTCGCATTGATTAATTCGATCAAGTATTTTACGATGGTAATAATATCTTCTTTGGTAAGCACTTGCTTTTCCATCGGAGTATCTAAACCAAGTTTTTTGTTAATTCTATAACGACCTACTTCACCTAAGTTGTAACGTTGGTCAGAGAAAAACAATTTGTCGATTATACCACGAGCAGTTTCTTCATCAGGCGGTTCTGCATTACGCAATTGTCTGTAGATATGCTCAACGGCTTCTTTTTCAGAATTAGTTGGATCTTTTTGTAACGTATTATGGATGATAGAATAATCAACTTGATTATTATCCTCCTTATGCAACAAAATAGATTTAACGTTAGAATCGATGATTTCTTCAGCATTATCTTTATCGATAACGGTATCTCTATCAAGAATAATTTCGTTACGTTCGATAGAAACTACTTCACCAGTATCTTCATCTACAAAATCTTCATGCCATGTGTTTAATACACGTGCAGCTAATTTTCTACCAATATATTTTTTAAGTCCTGTTTTAGACACTTTAATTTCTTCAGCAAGATCAAAAATCTCTAGGATATCTTTGTCTCTTTCGAAACCTATAGCACGGAACAAAGTAGTAACAGGTAGTTTTTTCTTTCTGTCGATATAAGCGTACATTACGCTATTGATATCTGTTGAAAATTCTATCCAAGATCCTTTAAAAGGAATAACTCTCGCAGAATATAATTTTGTTCCATTTGCATGGAATGACTGTCCAAAGAAAACACCTGGAGATCTATGCAGCTGAGAAACAACAACACGTTCGGCACCATTGATAACAAAAGTACCACTAGGCGTCATGTAAGGAATAGTACCAAGATACACATCTTGTACAATGGTTTCAAAATCTTCGTGCTCCGGATCTGTACAATATAGTTTTAACCTTGCTTTTAAAGGTACACTATGTGTAAGCCCTCTTTCTATACATTCTTGAATTGTATAACGTGGTGGATCTACAAAGTAGTCAAGGAATTCCAATACAAAATTATTTCTTGTATCTGTAATTGGAAAGTTTTCCATGAAGGTGTTATAAAGTCCTTCATTGCCTCTTTCGTCAGATTTAGTTTCTAATTGAAAAAAATCTTGAAAAGATTTAACCTGCACATCCAGAAAATCCGGATAGTCAGGAATATTTTTTGTAGAGGCAAAATTCAATCTTTCAGTCTGATTTGTTATCATCAATGGACAAAATTTTGATTAAAAAAGTAATTTTTTGTGTATAAATATTATTTATACTTTTCTTTTACTACCATTACATCTTTAAAAACCAATTTAAGATAACTACTTTCTTATTATCTGTTAATTTTTTTTCCTCGTAATGGGTAAAATGAACTTGATATTAAAGGCTATTTTGCAGCAAAACAAGATAGACTTTTGTTATACGAAAAATGGTTTAGGTCTTTGGATGTGCATCCAAGACCTAAACCTAATTCCCTAAACTGAGTTAAACTATTTAAGCTCAACTACAGCTCCAGCATCTTCTAAAGATTTCTTAAGACCTTCAGCCTCTTCTTTAGATACACCTTCTTTAACATTTGATGGAGCAGAATCAACTACATCTTTAGCTTCTTTCAAACCTAAACCTGTAAGTTCTTTTACCATTTTCACAACTGCTAATTTAGAAGCCCCAGCTTCTTTCAATACAACTGTAAATTCTGTTTGAACCTCTTCTGCAGCAGCATCACCACCACCCGAAACTATGCTACAGCTGCAGCAGCTGGTTCAATTCCGTACTCATCTTTTAATATAGTTGCTAATTCGTTAACATCTTTTACTGTAAAGTTAACTAATTGTTCTGCGAATTGTTTTAAATCTGCCATTTTTTTATCGTTTTAAAATTATTTGTAAATTATATTTTGTTTATTGTGCAGCATTGTAAATATTTACAATGAGTTAAACTCTATTCTTATTATGCTCTTTACAACTGCCTGCAATTTTTGCCAACCTGATTTTGAAGAGCAGAAATAACTCTTTTGCTGGAGATTGAAGTAATCCGATAATCTCACCAATAAGTTCTTCTTTAGATTTAAGTTGCTAAAGCATCTAACTGTTCATCTCCAATATAAAGTGCCTCTTAATATAAGCACCTTTTAAAATTGGCTTATTGATTTCTTTCTAAATTCTTTAATCACTTTGCAGGTGCGTTTGCATCTCTGAAGCTTGCATATAGAAGTATTACCATCTAATACATCATACAGTTCACCAAAATCAGTTCATTCTTTCAAAAGCTTTCTTTAAAAGAGTGTTTTTTACAACCTGTAAAGAAACATTTCTTTTAAAACAAATCTTCTTAAACTCTATTGTTCTGCAGCTGATAAGCCAGAAATATCAGCTAAATAAAAATTATTATTATCATTAAGCATCCAGTCAAGTCTTCAATCAATTGATTTTTTCTTCTTTATTCATTCTTACGCTTTTCTAATTATTCAACTAATGATTTAGCATCAATGCAATACCAACTCCCATAGTACTTGACATATAAATACTTTTGATATAAGTACCTTTAGCAGCAGATGGTTTTAATTTGATAATAGTTTGAATAATTCGTGTGCATTTTCAGAAATTTTTTCAGATCAAAAGAAACTTTACCAACTGAAGCATGAATTATACCAGTTTTATCAACTTTAAAATCGATTTTACCTCTTTTACATCAGAACAGCTTTTGCAACATCCATTGTTACTGTTCCTGATTTTGGATTTGGCATTAATCCTCTAGGTCCTAATACTCTACCTAAAGCACCAATTTTACCCATAACGATGGCATAGTAACAATTACATCAATATCAGTCCAACCCCTTTAATTTTTTCAATATATTCATCAAACCAACATAATCAGCACCTGCTTCTTTTGCTTCCGCTTCTTTATCTGCAGTAACTAATGCTAATACTTTTAAAGTCTTTACCAGTTCCATGAGGTAATGAAGCAACACCTCTCACCATTTGATTAGCTTGTCTTGGATCCACTCCTAATCTTACTGCTAAATCAACAGATGCATCAAATTTTGCTTTAGCAATTTCTTTTACTAATTGCTGAAGCTTCATCTAAATAGTATGATTTATTTAAATCAACTTTTCTAAAGCAGCCTTTTCTATTTTTACTAAGTTGCCATATTCTTTTTATTTAATTAATGAAGGAAAATCTCCTTTAACATTTATACCCATACTTCTTGCAGTTCCAGCAACCATTCTCATTGCTGATTCACTTTAAATGCATTTAAATCTGCCATCTTATCTTCAGCAATATTCTCTAATTTGATCCCAAGTAACAGTAGCAACTTTTCTCTGTTAGGTTCACCAGAACCACTTTTTTCTTTGCAGCTTCTAATAATTGAGCAGCTGCAGGAGCAGTTTTAATAACAAATTCAAATGATTTATCTGTAAACACAGTAATCACAACAGGGACATATTTTGCCTGGCTTTATCCTGAGTTCTAGCATTAAATTGCTTACAGAACTCCATAATATTTACACCATTTGCTCCTAAAGCAGGACCAACTGGAGGCGCTGGATTTGCAGCTCCTCCTCTAATCTGTAGTTTAATAATACGCTGTAAATTTCTTTTGCCATGTTTATTTATATTTTTTCAACTTGCATAAAACTTAACTCCAATGGTGTTTTTCTTCCGAAAATTTTCACCATTAATTTTAGTTTCTTCTTTTGTTCATCAATATTCTCAATCTTCAGCATTAAAACCATTAAATGGACCATCTATAACCTTAACAGTTTCACCAATATTAAAAGGAATATTAACATGTCATCAGATAAGAGCCATCTCATCAACTTTACCTAACATTCTATTTATCCTCTGATTCTCATAGGAACAGGATCACCGCCTTTTGTTGCTCCTAAAAACCCTAAAACATTAGTAACAGATTTAATAATATGAGGTACTTCACCACTAAATTAGCTTCAACCATAACATAACCTGGAAAAAAATTTTTCTCTTTACTTACTTTTTTACCATTTCTAATCTGATAAACTTTTTCAGTAGGAACTAAGATCTGAGAAACAAAATCATGCATCCCTAATCGATCAATTTCTTTTTCGATAAAAGCAACTGTCTTTATTCTCTTTACCGCCCATCACTCTGAGCACATACCATTTCTATTTTCTACTTCTTACTCCATCTTAACCATTAAAATAAACTATAAAAAAATTCATAATATTACTAAAAACTGAATCCATCCATAAATAATTAAAGCAATAATTATAGAAGCAATAGCAACAACAATCGAACTACTTTGTAATTCTGACCAACTTGGCCAAGTCACTTTATTATTAACTCGTCAAATGACTCTTTATATATAATTCCTATTTTTGCCATTTATCTTATTTTATTTGCACGGGTGGAGAGACTCGAACTCCCAGCCAATGGTTTTGGAGACCACTACTCTACCAATTGAGCTACACCCGTTTAACAGCAAATGGAACAATCAAATTCCTTTACTGTCAAACTTATGTTTATTACTAAAGTAATTTAGTAATCTGTCCAGCTCCAACAGTTCTACCACCTTCTCGGATTGCAAATCTTAATCCTTCACTCATTGCAACAGGAGCAATTAACTCTACAGTAATAGTTAAGTTATCACCAGGCATTACCATCTCAGTTCCATCAGGTAAAAATATCTCACCTGTAACATCAGTTGTTCTAATATAGAACTGTGGTCGATATTTATTATGGAAAGGAGTATGTCTACCACCCTCTTCTTTCTTCAAAATATAAACCTCAGCTTCAAATTTAGCATGTGGTTTAACAGATCCTGGTTTACAAATCACCATTCCTCTTTTAATATCTGTTTTCTCAATACCTCTTAATAAGATACCAACATTATCACCAGCTTCACCTCTATCTAAAATTTTTCTAAACATCTCAACTCCAGTAACTGTAGAAGCTAATTTTTCAGCACCCATACCAATAATATCAACAGCATCACCAGTATTTGCAACACCTGTTTCAATTCTACCAGTAGCTACAGTACCTCTACCTGTAATTGTAAATACATCTTCAACTGGCATTAAGAAAGGCTTTTCATTATCTCTTACTGGTTCTTGAATCCAAGAATCAACAGCAGCCATTAATTCTATAATTTTTGGAGTCCATTCTGCATCACCATTTAATCCACCTAAAGCAGATCCAGTAATAATAGGAGTATTATCACCATCATAATCATAGAAAGATAATAATTCTCTAGTCTCCATTTCAACTAATTCCATTAACTCTTCATCATCAACCATATCTGCTTTGTTTAAAAACACTACAATACTAGGAACACCTACTTGTCTAGCAAGTAAGATATGTTCTCTTGTTTGAGGCATAGGACCATCAGTTGCAGCACAAACTAAAATTGCACCATCCATTTGAGCAGCACCAGTAACCATGTTTTTTACATAATCCGCGTGACCTGGACAATCTACGTGAGCATAATGTCTATTCTCTGTTTCATACTCTACATGAGATGTATTAATTGTAATACCTCTTTCTTTTTCTTCAGGAGCATTATCAATAGATGCAAAATCACGAACTTCAGTACCACCTATCTCAGCTAATACTTTTGTAATTGCAGCTGTTAAAGTTGTTTTTCCATGGTCAACATGACCAATTGTACCAATATTCAAGTGTGGCTTGGTACGATTAAAATTTTCTTTTGCCATTTTTGTTAAATTTAGTTATTAATAATTTAGTTATAAATTCTACTTTTTATTTTACTACTACTTCTATTTTTTCCTTTTGTTAGAGCCAATGACGGGAATTGAACCCGTGACCTCTTCCTTACCAAGGAAACGCTCTACCCCTGAGCTACACCGGCAAGAAATAAAGAGCGAGAGACGGGATTCGAACCCGCGACCCTCAGCTTGGAAGGCTGACGCTCTACCAACTGAGCTACTCTCGCATCTATAATTCATGTGGGGAGAACAGGATTCGAACCTGTGAAGGCGTAGCCAGCAGATTTACAGTCTGCCCTCGTTGACCGCTTGAGTATCTCCCCAAATTAAAATAAAGAGCCGATAGAGGGACTCGAACCCACGACCTGCTGATTACAAATCAGCTGCTCTAGCCAACTGAGCTACATCGGCTTATTATAAAAAAAGTCCGCTATTTCTAACGGACTGCAAATGTAGAGATTTTATCTCTCAATCAAAACATTTTTTAAAAAAACTTTAATATTATATATGCGGACTCATTTTTTCTTTCCTTTTAACCAATAATCTCCCCAAAGATTCGGCCGACAATTCAATCCCTTCTTCAAAAGTTTTACATTGCTTTTTTACCATAAAATCATCTCCAGGAACGTTCATCTTTACCTCAACAATCTTATTTTCTTTATCACTTGTCTTCTCCACTTTCAAATAGACATCTACAGACACTACCTTATCGTAATACTTCTCTAATTTATCCATTCTGTCTTGAACAAAATCTACCAGCTTCCCGTCAACGTTAAAGTTGACTGCGTGAACATTTACCTTCATAATCAATTAATTTAATGGTTAAACCTTTTGTGAATTATCTTTTATTTCTTGGATGAGAATCTTCGTAAACTTTTTTTAGCTCAGACAAGCTACTGTGTGTATAAATTTGTGTCGAAGCTAAACTCGCATGCCCTAATAACTCCTTCACCGAATTCAAATCAGCCCCATTATTTAATAAATGAGTCGCGAACGTATGTCGTAAAATATGCGGGCTTTTTTTTACTTTGTTAGAGGCTTTACTAAAGTATGAATTTATTAAACGATACACAAAAGAATCGTTTAATTTCAACCCTTTTTTTGTTAGAAAAAGAAACTCCTTATCCTTAATCGATTCTAAAGACGACCTCTCAACAACATACAAGGAAAGCTCGTCCTTTATAATCGGCAAAACAGGGATAATTCTCTCTTTGTTTCTTTTACCTAAAACCTTTATCGTGTTATTTAAAAAATCAACATCTAGACCTTTTAGATGAATCAGTTCCGCTCTTCGTATTCCTGTGGTATAAAACAAATCTATTATCAATTTATCCCTCACTTCTTCAAAACCAGATGGATTTTGAATCCCAGTCAACACTTCGGCAACCTCTTTTTCTGAAAAAGGAATTTGAAGTTTCTTTGAGATTTTTAAGGTCCTATGCTTAATCAGCGGGTTAACTTCAATTTGCTTAATTTTCAATAGAAATTTATAAAAGGCTTTCAATGACGATATCTTCCTGTTTACTGAAACATTCGACACACCATTATCAACAAGAGAAACAATCCAAGTTCTAATTTGACTGTAATCTACCCTTTCTATATCATCTTGATCAAAATGAATTTTATTGAATGACTGTAAGTTCGCTATATCATTCGAGTAGGCATTTATCGTGTGAGGAGAGTATTTTTTCTCCTTTTCTAGATAATCCCTAAATGCAGTAGTAGTAGTAGTAGTAGTAGTAACCATAAAAAAACCGTTAACATCAAAGTTATAAAAAATTGATGACTAACGGTAATTAATTCTAGAAGATATAACTTAGTTCTCTAAATTATCTCTCATGTTTTGAATGTAAGCTGCTTTTTGAACTTTAATTCTATTTTTTACAGAAGGTTTAATAAAAGCAGTACGTGCTCTTAACTGACGAACAGTTCCTGTTTTATCAAATTTTCTTTTATAGCGCTTTAATGCTCTATCGATATTTTCTCCGTCTTTAATTGGTATAATTAACATAATATTGACACCCCCTTTCGTTAAGTGTGCAAAAGTAAACATTAATTATGAATTATAAATTATAAATTATTATTTTTTCTTAACAACAAATAAAATCCCTTTATACAGAAAAAATAAAAACAAAAAAAACACAACTATTGCTACATAGATATTTGTATCTCCACTACTACTAATTAAAAAATTCCAATTATAAAACTTGTTTTCTATTAAAAGCGAAATAAACACAAGAAACATCGATATTAAAGGAGCACCTATTTCCCACAACAACACATACAATTTAGAAACATTAAACTCTTTCTTTACTTTCCAATAAATCATTTTCGTTACAAAATAATTAAAAAAAACAGCCAAAAACAATTGCCTATACATTAAATAACTCGAATCTATAGGCCTACTATCCCAATAAGCAAAATAAAACATCACTCCTATTGTCACAAAAGGGATTCCAATATCTCGAAAAAAATCAAAGCCACTAATTTTATTTTCTTTTTCCATAAATCTACAATTCAATAATTTTAACATTACTAGTTACAGGTGTATTCAAAAAATCATTAAAGATCTGTTTTTTTTCACTAGTTAAATCAATAAAAGGCATTTCTTCTTGAAAAAATTCATCCTCTAAATATTTTTCTTCATACTTAGTAAGATATCTAATACAATCAATTGCAGGCCAAAACAAACCGCCCACCACTGCGCTAACTGAGCCTGTAGCTGCACCAAAAACCGCACCACCAACGGCTCCCACTGCAGTCCCCAAAATCGGAACTGTAAAAGTACCCGCTGTAGCACCTGCATACCCGCCCGCTACAGCACCTGTCGCAGCACCTAAAACCAAATTTCTACCTATATCTTTTCCTGACGCCCCATTTTTTTCAAGACATTCCTTTAATCCTGAACCTACGGATTTGCTTTGCAGGGAAGTTCCTCCAATTTCTTTTCTTACTTTAAAAACCTCCTTAACAACACCTTCAAAAGCATAAAAAAGAAAATCAACCTCGGTTTTAAAATCATCAGAGAAATTCTTAGAATTAATCTCTAATCTTTTTTTAGAAATTAATTCTAAAACCTTATCATCATAACAATTTGCTAGCTCATTATAAAACGATAACATGAAGTCTCTCTCTTTTGAGCTGTAATGAATCGGCAACGAAATAGGAAATGTTAAACTATTATCAGAAACCTTTTTTCTAGACAAATCGATCTTCCTTACACCTACATATCTAGATACCATATTTCTCAGCTTTGTTTCATCATCAAACCTAGCACTAATTAAACTTATTTTTTTTTGAGTATTTAATTTAAGACTTGAATAATCTACATTTTTAACCTCGTTTTCGGTTTTTAGAGCATCATTACTACAAGAAGTACTTACAACAAAAGCAACAATCATCATTACAATGACAAAAAACATTTTTTTCATAATTTTTAATTTTAATAACGTATAATATTTCTGATTAATTAAAGCAAATCATTGTTGTCCGATAAAAATAATCGGAACGTTATTTTTTCTTTATTTTTCAAGGCTTAACGAGGTTTTAACCTAGTTCAGCTTGTTTTCTACTACTTTCTTGAGAATTCGATGTACTAAAAAATATAATTTTTGGCTTGTTCTATCGAATTTTATCCGGTTGCTAAATAATCATCAAACAAACCTAATTGACCATAGCTTTGAATATTTAATTCCCAGTCTTTTTCAGGACTTTCTAAAAACTTAGTTAGGTGAATGTAATTGAATAAATGAATTCTACAAAAACTAACTAAATTCGAGAAAGACCATTGTCGTTTCAAGCTTTTCTTTACCACGCCTAGCAATAGATTTACTATTAGAACACAGTAAATTTGGATTTTAATAGCGTTTTCATTGTCTCCTAAAAAATATTTTAGTGGAAAATTTTGCTTAATTTGTTTGAACAAAAGCTCTATCTGCCAACGTATTTTATAAAGTGCAGCTATTGTGTCTGCTCTGAAGTCAAACAAATTACTAATAAACTCAAAGCTTCTTTTGTGTTCTCTGTCATAGTACTTTATTTTTCTTAATTTCAAAGTGGTTTTTACGCCTTCTTTATTGACTTCAACTTCAATGATTTCGTCCGATAAAACACCGCTGTGAATGTTTCCTGGAATGTCATTTTTTTGTGTTACTTCAAATTTCGCATTTTCTTTTATTCGGGTTACAAAACCTGTTTTTTGATTTGTAAAATGCTCAAAAGCTTTGTAATCATTGTATCCTTTGTCAAATATATAAACGGTATGTTCATCGCATTTTAGTCTTTTCAAAAACTGATGATCATGCGTTGTGGCTGATGTGAACCAAACTAAACTGGGTACTTTTTCATCGGCATTTATCACACTATGCGATTTAATTCCTCCTTTACTTTTTCCGTCAACAGACTTTCTGCCAACACATTTTAATATATCTTTAAACAAGCTTATTGTGGTGCTATCTACAATCTTAACATTCTTCTTCAAAGCTTCTTTAATTCGACTGTCCGATAAAACGAAGCTATATTTCTGAAGTAAATTGTTGTAAATTTCTTCAAAAAACTCAACCTTGCGCCCCTTGTTGGCATCCGCCAAAGTACTCTTTTTGGGAAGAGAGTTGATTCTAACAGTTTCTTCTTTGCCAGACAAACCAAGCATTCCCCCAGATACTTCTCGTAAAGAGTTGCACTTTTCTATGCAACAAAAAATCATACTAAATAAATGATCTTGACTCTTGAAGCGTTTTACATATCTGTCTGAATTATATTTCTCAACAGCTTTCTGAATCATTGAATCATCTATTAAAGAAATTAGCTGTCCGAAAACAGACTTAGTCGAAAAATACTTATTTTTACCCATCGTTATTTGAATTTTGCAACTCTAAATTACGATTATTTTAAGAAGCCATTAATTTGGCTTCTTTTTTTATCGGACAACAATGAAAGCAAATATAAAAAAAAAACAGAATAACGGTTTGTTTTGCAATATTAACACAATATTATTATTATTTTTCTGCAAAAAAAAACCAAGAAACAATCAATTGCTTCTTGGTTCTATATTTTATTCCCTATATTCTAAAAAAGTTATTTTTTTACCGCCGGTTTATAATTTTCTTTGTCAATTATCATTTTCGCTAAAATCTCTTTAAGGATTTCTGAAGTTCCACCACCTATTGGCCCCAAACGGCTATCTCTAAACAAACGTGCTAAAGGGTATTCTTCCATATAACCATATCCCCCCAACATTTGTAGACAACTATAAATTGTTTCATCAGCTACTTTTGTAGATTTTAATTTAGCCATAGTAGCCTCCTTAACCACATATTCTCCTTTGTTTAATCGAGCTACAGCAGCATAATTAAACACTTTACAATGCTCCACCTCTGTTGCGTGCTCAACTATTGTATGCCTCAATGCCTGGAACTTATCTATTGTTCTTCCAAAAGCCTCTCGTTGTGACATATATTCTATTGTATAATCAATTGCATACTCAGCTCTTGCATGCCCATTTATAGCCATAATCAAACGCTCTAAAGCAAAATGTTGCATAATATAAGGAAAACCCTTTCCTTCTTCTCCCATTAAATTTTCTAAAGGGATTTCGACGTTGTCAAACGCAATTTCAGCGGTGTCTGAAGCTCGCCAACCTAATTTATCTAATTTTGTCGCAGAAACCCCGCTCGTTTTTGTATCTACTAAAAATATGCTTATTCCTTTATTCCCAAGCTCCGGACTTGTTTTGGCTGCAACTATATAATAATCCGCATAAACGCCATTAGTAATAAATGTTTTAGAACCATTAATAATATATTTATCTCCCTTTTTCACAGCACTTGTGCGCATACCCGCAACATCACTACCTCCAAAAGGTTCTGTAATACACAAAGCGCCTATTTTATCACCAGCAATACTTGGCGCTAAATAGTCTTGTTTAATGCGCTCATCGCCTTCCGCATTTAAATGTGTCATTGCTAAATAAGCATGAGCCCACATAGCGGCAGCAAAGCCGCCAGATTTTATTTTTTGAAGCTCTTCTAAAAAAATAACTGTGTAAAACAAGTCTAAATTTAACCCTCCATAAACCTCCGGGTAAGGTATTCCGAAAAATCCCATTTCACCAAATTTTTTCCATATAAAACGCTCTATCGCACCAGTTTTTTCCCATTTTTCAATATGAGGAACTACTTCTTTCTGCAAAAAATCTTTTAAACTCTCCCTAAATAATTGATGTTCTTCTGTGAAATATATCGAATCCATGTAAATAATATTTTTTTATTTTTTTTTAAAGCGGTTTATCTTTTCTTGTGATTTAAGTCAAAAAGGCTTTTACTATTCCAAATTTAAGTTTTCTGAGCGCATAAAACCGTTACTACTTTTAAAAAAAAGTCTAGCGTAAAAAAAACACTTTGTAACTAATTACAAAATAAATCATTAGATTATGCACTTCTAATTAAAAGCCAAATATAAGCCAATTATATTTAGTTTTTCAACAGGAAAATCCTTAATTTTTGTTAAATCCTCAATATTGTCAATATTTCCATTCATACTTCTATAAGTAACAATTTCTCTTGCCAATGCATATCTGAAGTACGGAAATTTTGCAATCTCTTTTATAGAAGCATTATTAATATCAAGCTTTTTTATGTTAGGATACGTAAAAACTTTAAAATGGGTATTAAGATTACCGATAACCTCCGGTGACAGCCCCCAAACATCTTTCATCTGCTCCATAGAAACAAACTCGCCTAGACCTTCCTTGAGCTTTAAAATTCTTAGCGAAATAATCTCTCCAATACCATAAATCTTAATTAAATCTTCTTGCGTAGCTTTATTGATGTCCATCAATACTATTTTTCTTTTTTCGACAAAAGCCTTTTCCTCAAACCCTACGTTTTCTTTATATTTGTCTTTATTTTTGACCCAATCAGGAAATTTGAAATATGGAGCAATTGCACTTAATAATGAGTCGGACACTCTAGTGACCACTTGAAATTCTTTTCCAGAGTTGACATATTTCCCTTTTTTTCTAAATGCGAGTAGCCTATCTATTTCCGGAACTGACATCCCAAGCCTGTAACCTTTATAATCTGTAATAAAGTTAGGATTAAAGGAGTATATTTTAACTACGAGCTTTTGCTCTGATCTGTTTAAAGAATCGATTTCAGATTGCACGGATAGCCACTTCTGTTTTTCGGTAGATTCTTTTTCAATTGAATCAATATTGACAAAAAAATAAGCCAATTGAAAAGCTACAATGATGGCAATGAGAAACAAAACACCAGTGCGCTGACTTTTAGTGAATTTAAAATAAACCCTTATATTTTTGAAATTCATATCGACAAATATTGAGTGTAAAAAACTATATTAATTGCGAAATAATATTCCACATTAAGCCCCTTAATTTTGACATTAAAATTATAAAATTGTCGGACAAAAAAGATATTACACAAAAAAAAATCTTAATTATCGTTATAAAACGAACCCCTAAGCAAACAAATCATTATTTAGCTCCCAAAATATTTCGAAATGCGGAACTAAATCATATTCTGACGACAGTTTTATTTTCTTATTTAGTTGAAATAATATTTTTATATTTTGTAAAAAATAATACATTTGAGCACTAATAACAAAAAACCAATAAATATATGTCAATTTGGAAAACAAAACCCCTGTCGGTTTTACTAAATGAAGCGTCAGAGTCCGAAAAAGGATTAAAAAGAACACTGTCCTCAGGCTCTCTCGTGGCACTGGGTGTTGGCGCAATAATCGGGGCAGGATTATTCTCTTTGACTGGAATTGCAGCCGCAGAGCACGCAGGGCCAGCAGTAACATTATCCTTTATATTAGCTGCTGTAGGCTGTGCCTTTGCAGGACTATGTTATGCAGAATTTGCCTCAATGATACCTGTTGCAGGTAGTGCGTACACCTATTCTTATGCAACTATGGGAGAGTTTATGGCTTGGATTATTGGTTGGGACTTGGTACTTGAATATGCCTTAGGAGCAGCAACCGTAGGAGTTAGCTGGTCTCGTTACCTCCTTGAGTTATTAAGCAAATACGGAGTGCACCTCAACCCTAATTTTATATGCTCCCCTTGGGAAACCTTAACATTAGGAGACGGTACAGTCATAGACGGTGGATACTTTAACCTTCCCGCTGTATTAATAGTCTCTTCGCTTTCCTTGTTATTAATAAGAGGGACAAAAGAATCTGCATCTATAAACAACGTTTTGGTAATCTTAAAGGTTATCGTTGTTATTATTTTTATTATTGTAGGATGGCAATTTATCGACCCTGCTAATTACTCTCCGTACATTCCAGAAAATACAGGAATAAAAGGTCAGTTTGGATGGTCTGGAATTGCAGCAGGAGCGGGAACAGTATTCTTCGCATTTATTGGTTTTGACGCTGTTTCGACTGCAGCTCAAGAAGCAAAAAACCCTCAAAAAGGTATGCCGATTGGGATTCTAGGGTCTCTCGTGGTTTGTACTATATTATATGTGTTGTTTGCTCACGTAATGACAGGACTTGTACCTTACTACCTGTTTGCTAATGACGCAAAACCAGCGGCAACTGCATTTGCTGTAACAGGTTATGACTTTCTACAAACAGGATTAATCGTTGCCATTTTAGCGGGTTATACTTCAGTGATGCTTGTCATGTTGATGGGACAAAGCCGTGTTTTCTATACCATGAGTAATGATGGTTTATTGCCTGCATTTTTCAGTGAAATTCACACAAAATTCCGTACACCTTGGAAAACAAATCTTTTCTTCATGGTATTCGTTAGTTTATTTGCTGGTTTAGTACCCGTAAGTGATTTAGGCCATATGGTAAGTATTGGTACTTTGTTGGCATTCGTTTTAGTATGTTTTGGTATTCTGGTAATGCGTAAAAAAATGCCAGATGCTCCTAGAGCTTTTAAGACCCCTTTCGTTCCATATGTACCAATTGCAGGTATTTTAGTTTGTCTATACTTGATGTATTCACTTCCTTACGAAAGCTGGATACGATTAGTATTATGGATGGGAATTGGTGTTGCTCTTTATTTTGTCTATGGCAAGAAAAAAAGTAAGCTAAACAATCCACAAAAATAATTTTCGCTAAGAATTAAAAAAGGGATCATAGAGTAATTACACGCTTTATGATCCCTTTTTATATACCAGTCTTTTTAAAACTCTATAAGTCGAATACCGAGGTTCGTTTTGCCCGAATCAAATCCTTAAGTCGGATCCAGAAAGCTAGCGTTAAATACACTCCAAACCATAATCCCGCGGTGACAAACGATATGTAAATAAAAAACAGCCGAACACTTGCTACCCGCATACCCAAGCTGTCTGCCAGTCGAGAAGAAACGTGGAAACCATATTTTTCAAAGAAATATTTAAGCTTTATAACTGCTGGTAATTTCTTGTGTGATTGTGTTTTTTGCATATGCAAAAGTACTGAATTTTTACTAGACTCATTTTATTTTTTACTCTTCAACAACTCCATTCCTATAGCGCATTCCAAACATTTGCTTTTATTACAATACTCGTTTTTGAGCTGTAACAAGGACTGTGTTTGAAAAGCATTTGTTGATTTTATTCCAAAATAGCTGAACTTCTCGATAATAGCGTTCTTCTCCGGAGAAACCTGATTTATTAATTCAACTAAATTTTCAGAAATTTCTCTTCCTTGGCTTTTTGCAAATGCAAACAAAACTGGAACTATAGTATTTATGACAATCAAATCGATAAACGACTTCGAAAGCATTTTTTTCTTCACCTGGCTTTTTTTGTCAAACTGATAATGGTCCTGCCAATAATACAGAGCATTAACTTTGAAGATATCATAAACGGCAGCAACAGAGTTAATTTTACAGATTTTAGAAAACAGATTCTGTTCAATATGATACAACATAGCTAACTGTGACAGTCGTATTGTCGGAAAATTATCTGGTCGATGCTTAAAAAACTGAACTGGCTCGAATGAACATTTTTCTAGCTGGTATTTATGTCTTAAATAGTCAAACCTAGATCTCAAACTCCTACAATAATTATCTTCCTTTTCCCCATCCAACAAACCCGTATTCCCAAATAAGAGTGCTTCTAAATTCTATTGCTCAAAGCTTTCCTTTCTAATGGTTGAAAACGGAATGGATTTGGCAATTTTAAAGAAAACATCCCCATTAGTGTTGAGTCCAAAGTTTTTCGCCAAAAGACAAAATAAAACAGCTTCCCAATCATTATTGGTTTGTTCTAATAAATCATTAATGGATTTTGATTTTCGCTCGAGACGTTCAAAAAACAGACGTTCTTGCCAATTCCTGACTACAAAATCATCTATTGTACTAATTTGTTTCTCGCAAAAAATCCAGGATTTTGGCTTCATCAATAACTGGTAACTGTCCAATACCGATTTATCCACGTAATTTTTAAGCTCTAAAACAGCAATTTCGATATTGTTTTTTCTAAAAATCTCGATGTCATGTTCCCACACCACATGGAGAATTACGTTTTCATAAGCTGCGTCATTTTCATGTTGATAGACATACCAATCCGATGACTTAAGGTGTATTTCAACATTGCCAGCCCATTTCTGGTCGCCAATAGTAATCTGCGCATTGAAAAAATCAGGTCCAGCTAACTCTAGATATTGACCGACATTACTTATTGTAATGTCCTCACTCTTGGAGGTTTTTAAATTTAGAGTATCAAACTTCTTAAATTTCCATAGGTAATGTAGAAAATCTTCTTTCATCGTAAAACCTCGTTAATGACTAACTAAAGTAATGAAAAAAAAGCACAACTTACCCCTTCTAAAAAAAACAAGAATCTTAAAGCAATAGTTGTCATTTCTTGTAATGACAACTATCGCAACATATATAGTTTTGCGCAAGCTCTGGCGTCAGACAGAGCCTCATGGTGATTTAAAGCAATTTTCATTTCTCTGCAACAGTCACTTAATTTAGTTGGTTTCAAACCTTTGGCTTTGTATATTTTTACAGTACATTCCCATCGAGTACCAATATTCAAATCAGCATAGCTCAAATTGTATAAAGCCATGGATTTAGCCAAAACATTCCTGTCAAAGCTTTCATTGTGTGCCACTATAACTCTATTTTGCAGTCGTTTTTGTATTTCAGGAAAAACTTGCGAGAATGATTTTGCGTTTACCGTATCACGTGGATATATTCCATGCACTTGGATAGTGAAGGGAGAGTAAAGATTGTTTGGCGGCTTGATCAAGCTTAGGTATTCGTCTACAATTATCCCGTTTTCTACGGTAACAATACCTACAGAGCAAGGATGAAATGCTGTTGCAGTTTCAAAATCTATTGCAGTAAAAGTCATTTCTATTAAAGGTATAAGATGGTTGTCTTTATTTTCAAGAGTTGAAAAATCAGGAAATTACTACGTTCACACAAAGCGAGGCTACGTTTACCATCCAAATTAATTGCAAGAAAACGCTTCTATTTAATCGAACCAATAATGTCATATTTCGTGATAATATGAAATTTTCCATTCTCTAAATCAATCAAAACAGCAGCATTTTCTCTGCTGAATAACTTAGAAACCACTTCAATAGTTGTTCCCTTTTTCACAATAGGATATGGTTTTCCCATGATTTCTCTAATCGGTCTTTCTGCAGAATTTTTATCGCTAATGTAACTCTGAAACAAGGCAGATTCATCAATAGAACCAACAAATCCGTTTATATCCATTACAGGAATTTGCGAAATTTTATATTTACGCATTCTTTCAATAGCATGTGAAACCAATTCTTCGGTACGGGCAACAATCATAGGCTTGTCGATATGAACTTTTATAACATCTTCAGCTTTTTTGATGACCTCTTCAAGAAAACCACGTTCGCGCATCCAGTCATCATTAAACATCTTCCCAACATAACGGCTTCCCGAATCGTGAAATAAAACTACAACAACATCTTCTGGCTTGAAATGACTCTTTAATTGCAAGAGTCCCTTGATAGCAGCTCCTGCCGAGTTTCCAACAAAAATACCTTCTTCAAGCGCTATCCTTCGCGTGTAAACCGCAGCATCTTTATCTGTTACCTTAGTAAAGCCATCAATCAACGAGAAATCTACATTCAAGGGTAAAATATCCTCTCCAATTCCTTCTGTTATGTAAGGGTAGATTTCGTTTTCGTCAAAAACTCCAGTTTCATGGTATTTTTTGAATACAGAACCATAGGTGTCAATTCCCCAAATCTTGATATCAGGATTCTTTTCTTTTAAGTATTTTCCAACACCTGAAATTGTGCCTCCAGTACCTACACCAACTATAAAATGGGTTATTTTACCTTCGGTTTGTTCCCAAATTTCCGGTCCTGTTGACTCATAGTGTGCAATCGAATTAGAAGGATTGTCATATTGGTTTACATACCAAGAATTAGGTGTTTCTTCAGCTAATCTTCTAGAAACGGAATAATACGATCGAGGGTCAGCTGGTTCCACATCTGTAGGGCAAACCACCACTTTTGCACCTACTGCGCGCAAAATATCCATTTTTTCTTTGGATTGCTTATCTGACATGACGCAAATCAACTTATATCCTTTGATAATAGCAACTAAAGCCAATCCCATTCCAGTATTTCCGGATGTTCCTTCAACAATAGTACCTCCAGGTTTTAGTCTACCATCAGCTTCAGCATCTGCAATCATTTTTACCGCCATTCTGTCTTTTACAGAATTACCGGGGTTAAAAGTTTCTACTTTGGCAAGTACTAATGCATCCACTCCTTCAATGACTCTATTTAATTTCACTAATGGTGTATCCCCTATCGTACCTAATATATTTTCGGCGTATTGCATTTAATTGTAATTTAAAGATTGTAATTTGTTATAAATACTTTTACAAAGATAGTGTTTTGTTACAAAGTTAAGCTGTTTGAGAGCTTTTGCGTTCTTGATAAAAGCGACATCCGCGTCTCGCTTGATTTAAGCGTATTAAGACATAGCGGCTGGACCGGCAAAACGTCTTAGGAGAATATAGGAGATACCGCTCTCTAATTAAAGAAATTCCAAATCAAACCAAAACGGATCATGAAATCACGGTATGGAGTGTTTGGTGCTGAATAGAAATTATTTCCTGTAAAAGAAGAATTAAAATGCTCTGCCTTAAGATAAATTCTAGTTCTTTGAATTTTGGCATTGATAAAAAAATCAAGGTTGGGATAACTTCCAATTTCTTTTTTATTTTGAATAAAAAACTCCCCAATCACAGGATTATAGTCATTAGCTAAATATTTCGTAAAATAATTCAAGGTAATTCCTGTTTGCAAAAACAAGGCTTTATTAAAGAAATAATTGGTATAGTAAAGGGTGTTTCTCGTAACAAGTTCAGGAACATTTAAAATCGCTTCGCTTTGATCTGTTTTTTGATACAAGATAGTATTATCCAAAGCGAACCTTCCAAAAGCTAGTTCCTTATTCAGTTTCACCGACACGTAATTTATAGTGTTACCATACTGTTGTGGAGTTATAATCTGTTGGCTAGCGTCTGTTGCCGTATTGCTAAAGTACAAATGGTCGTTGAGCGTCATAACCTTGACTGCTACTCCGACCCAAGGAGTTACAGCCTCGGCAGTAATAGAATTTATTTTTTCGTTTTTGAGATCATTAGACCAATTGTAATTCACATAACTACTTTGGTAGAGATTATAATTATCATTAGGCAACTTATTCAAGTTTTGATAGCCAAATGAAAATTGATAGTCATCATTCAAATCATAGTTCAAATTAGAATCTAAATTCGACAACGACTGGTTTGTAGCGGATCTTGAATACAAGAATTTCCCATTCCATTTATTTTTTTGATAATCGTACTGACCTCCTAAACTATTTATATTTCGCGTTAATGAAGCAGGAACTGTTTTATCGTCAAAAATCAATATCTGATTGTAATAATAATTGCTTCTAAAATCATCAGCAAAAAATTGAAATTTTCCTAGCGTGGTGTTTTCATAAACCAACCCAAGCTTATTATACATCTTATTGTAACGTGTTTGGTCATTAATACCAGACGTAACAAAAGAATCTCCAAATCTATTAACCGGTGATGTTGAACCAACAGTTGAAGGAACCGTTAGCTGATTGTATTCAAAAAATTTATTTTCGTAATTAAACTGATGCGTGACATACAAATTATTATCACTTTTCTCTCCATTGACCCTTAAAAAGTGGTCTACAAAAAAACGCTTCCCTTTCAGAAAAGACTTAGCATCGTTAAGGTATACCTGGAGTCTTTGTCTATTATCGTATCTAGGGTCTTCATCCTCAAAATCGGAAATTGAGGTTATCCCACCATTTTCTTCATTCAAAATATCTTGATACGTAAAATGTGCATTCGCAAAATAGCGATCATTTTTTGTATTATAGCTTGTTGTAAATCTGAAATTTCCAGTACTGGAAAGTTGGTTTATATACTTCCCTTCAGAACGCAATCCCTTGTATGCGATAGAAAAATTGAGTCTTGGATTAATATTTAAAGTAAAAAAGGCATCTAGAGTTTGTCCCTTTTGCATTACCGATTTAAAATACAATTCGGTAACCGGTGTGGCCACAGAGCTATATTTGATATCATTTGCTTCCAAAAAATTAAAATGTTTTGCCTTAAAACCAAATTCAGGCAATGGCGAAATTTCGTTTAAGCTGTACTGCAAGGTATTGTAAGTTTGACCCTCATTGGAAAAAGCCAATAATCCGAAATTGTCTTTCCGCAGATAATTAAAACTGTACTCCTTTTGAATGGTAAGTGAGGTATCGAGGTAAGTGGTATCGCGTTCTATTGAAATGAATCGGTATTGATCCATACTTGCGACCTTGGGATTTTTTCCGATAGTATCAAGTTGCTGCATACCCTTATTAGTTACGGCTAAATTTCTTTTGGTTTTATCTTGAGAAAACAATAGTATTGGCACTACTAAGAAAAATATAAAATAAAGTATTCTCATTGGAAAGGGATATGAATTGGCAATTATAACAAGGCAAAGGTAAATGATAAAAAGCTATAAATAAAAAAAGACCTTGATTTATAGAATATAATATTGACTTCGACTCCTTTAATTCACATATTCATTTTAAGCTAAGAAATAATAGCGGTTGAAATATAAAAAAAATCCTGACTACTTAAAGTAATCAGGATTTTCCCATAGATTAACTGTATTTTATTTACACTTAGTAACCAGGATTTTGCTGTGCTTTTAATGTTGGGTTTGAATTAGTTTCTAATATCGGTATTGGCCAAATAAATTTATAGTCTGTGTAAGGAATTGCATTCACAGTTAATGCTCCTGTATAAGGGGTTTGTGTTGCATAAGCAGGCTCTGCGAGTGCTAAACTTGAAAATCCACCATTTGCTACTTTTGCAGGTATACCTACAATTGGCGCTAAGTCATCATTTTGCAACCTGCTAATATCTGGCCATCTACGCCCTTCCATTACAAATTCAATTCTTCTTTCTACTAAAACGGCTTTCAATAATTCTACATTGTTAGCAAATGAAGTAGCAGTATAAGATTGAGTTGCTGGCGTTGCTAACGAACGATCTCTAACTGAGTTCAAACATACTAATCCATTCACCACATCACTTTGCCTCGCATAAGCTTCAGCCATATTTAAAGCAACTTCTGCGTATCTGATAACTGGTGAAGCGTCTGTTTTATTTACAGCGTCTTTGTACTTTTTAGTAAATTTAGTTCCCGGATAGTAACCAGTCCTTCCAGTTATAACCATGGTTCCTTCTGCTCTACGTTTATCATCAGATAACCAACTTGGATTTCTCCAAATTATTGGACTGATCGCTACTAGACCTCTACCATTTGAGGCAGCAGGAACTGGAGGGTGATACATATTTGCTAATGCACCGTTTGCACTAGGGTTGTTAACTGCACTTTGAGCAAGAGAGAAAATTGACTCTGTATTACTTAAGTTATTCGAGAAAGGAGTCTCTGGGCTAGCCGTAATTGTATACGCTCCATTTAGTTTAATTCCTTCTGAAATTACCTTATCCCAACGACGCATGTGCAAATATACTCTAGTTTTGTAAGCGATTGCTGCTTCTTTAGTTATTCTGTCAATTTTAGCTGTTAACGATCTTACGCTTTTTGATGCAGTTAATGCTTCAGCATCGTCAAGATCTTTTAAGATTTTATCATAGCACTCAGCAACGGTATTTCTACCTTGTAAAAGACTTGCCTCAATATTTGTAGCAGTGTTATTAGGTATCTCTCTGTAGGGAATCCCAAGATTAGTACTTGGATTATCTTGGAATGGTCTCGCATGATGTATTAAAATTTCATTGTGTGCAATAGCTCTAAAAAATTTCGCCTGTCCAATGTAATCATCAGCAACTGCTTGAGTAATGGTACCAGCTTGTAATGCATTAGTTACTCCTTCAATTATTATGTTAGCTCTGTTGATTAAACGATATCCATCAGCCCAATAATAAGTATTATTAGCAGTGTTTGTGTCGTAGGTTCCTGTATAAGTTAATTGATAAAACGTAGCTAAGTTTACAGCATCTTCACCTCTATTGTCTCCTTGTTGCACAAATGCAGCACCAAAAATATAACCTCTAGGATTATTACCATTATAATCTCCTAATGCGGCCGCGTTGTACATACCAGTTACAGATAGTTCTATAAGTGCAGGTGTAGTGAAAGCAGCATTTTCAGAGATACTGTTGAACGGCTCTAGTTCGATGGTTTTTTCCTCGCTACATGACGTGAATAACGTAGTTGTCAAAAATACTGAAGCTAAAAATTTTGAACCCCAACTATTTAAGAATTTATTTTTATTTTTCATCTTATTTATTTTTTGAATTAGAAACTAACATTTAGCCCCATTGTAAATATTGTCGTTCTTG
The DNA here is from genome assembly GCA_937773775.1 of uncultured Flavobacterium sp. Taxonomy (GTDB): domain Bacteria; phylum Bacteroidota; class Bacteroidia; order Flavobacteriales; family Flavobacteriaceae; genus Flavobacterium. Next base: position 88,072 of record CALJVL010000013.1, on the reverse strand, counting down.
GAGTTCCATTTAAATCTACTCCTTGAATTTCCATTTCTGGATCTAAACCTTTATACTTTGTAATTACAAGCAGATTTTGTCCTTGTACATATAATCTAAATTTATCAATGTTTAATTTTTCTGTAAGGTTTCTACCAAAACTGTAACCAAGCGTTATATTATCAAGCTTTACAAAGTCACCATTTTCTAAGAATCTAGTTGATGCTTGATTTATGTTAATAAAAGTTTCCCTGTCATCTCTAAGCCTTGGTGTCCATCCATCTCCAGGATTTGAAGCACTTTGCCATCTACCAAGTATTTCAGTCGTGTTATTATTAAAATTTTGTCCTAAACCACCTCTTCTTGTTGAATTGAAAATTTTATTTCCACCACTAAAACGAAACATGAAAGTAAAATCTAAATTTTTATACTTCATTGTGTTTATAATGGACCCAAAGTAAGTAGGAAGTGTGTTACCTATAACCCTTTTGTCATTATCTCCTAAAGATGATCCGACAGAGATATCAGCTGGATTGGCTGGGTCAAAAACCCTGTAAGATTGAGTGTCAATATTTCCTTGAACTAAAGATCCGTCATTTTTGTAGTATACTGGATTTCCGTTTGCAGCATTCACTCCGAAATATTTAAATCCAAAAATAGCGTTAGGCGATTCTCCTTCTCTTAGTAAGTTGTCACCAGATAAGATGTCTTGCCCATTAACTAATGTTACGACTTCACTTTTAACAAATGAGACATTAGAGTTGATGTTCCAAGTAAATTTGTCACCTCTAAAAGCATCAAAATCCAAAGATAATTCATGTCCGGTATTTTTCAAAGCTCCAATATTTTGAGATATTGAGTTACCTGGTACACCTAAAGAAACTGGTTGAGGCACTGCTAAAATTAAACCATTTTGATTGTTAATGAAGTAGTCATAAGTTACTTTTAAGCGATTACTGAATAAACTTAAATCAACTCCGTAGTCTGTTTTTAGAGATGTCTCCCATCTTAATTGATCGTTTCCAGCTTGTGAATAAGCGATACCGTTATAATCAGCATATTTTGCATTACTATATAATCCTAGATAAGGGTAGTTACCTATGCTCACATTTCCAACTTCAGCATAAGATGCTCTTAATTTAAAGTCAGAAACGATATTTTCTAGACTGGACATGAAATTTTCTTTACTTACTGCCCAGCCTGCAGATACCCCGGGGAAAGTTCCCCATTTATTTGCAGTTGGTAATGAAGAAATTCCATCTGTACGGATCGAACCTTGTACAAAATATTTCTCTTTGTAATTGTAGTTCGCTCTAGCTGCATAAGATATAATTCCATTTTCCGAAAGTGATCCTCCCGAAATTGGTGTCGTGTATGATCCAGAAATTACATTCTGGTTAAAAAATGTTGATGATAGACCATTACCACCAGCGAAGAAATTACTTACTCTTTGTTGTTGCGCCTCATATATACCAGTCGCTGATACATTGTGTGATTCTCCAAATGTTTTATTATAAGATAAAACGTTTTGAACATTCCAACGCGTTAAGTTAGAAAAGTCATTTCGAATGAGTCCAGCTACTCCAACTCCATCTCCATTAATAGGATTTAAGTAAGTAAAACCTTCAGTTCCAATTGCATCGACACTTGCTTGAGTTTTAAAGTTTACGCTGTTAGAAAATTTAATATTCGCGAACAAGCTTGCCAAAGTTCTATCTATTTTAGATCGTAAAACATTATTATCTAAAACATATCTTATGTTTGGTATATTATTTGCGATTATCGAAAAATTTTCTCCCTGCCCTACAGAAGGACCTATTATATTGTAACCAGTTGGATTTGTTTCATCGAATACTGGCGTATTTGGCAATTGTCTTTGTGCATTAAACATTAATCCAGATAAGGCATTCACACCAACATTTAATCCTGTGTTCGTAGTTCTAGAAATAGCAATGTTTGTTCCTATTGTTAGCCAAGGTCTAATCTTTTGATCAACATTTGCTCTAAGATTGTATCTTGTTTGCTCGTTAGCTAGTGCTACACCCTCTTGATTGTTGTAACCCATCGAGAAGTAATAGCTTGTTTTATCTGTTGAACCAGATAAGGATAAATTGTGATCTACTTGTAAAGCATTTGATCTAAGAACAGCTTTCTGCCAATCAGTGTTGAAAGCAGTTCCGTTAGCCCATTCTGAAACTCCTCTGTTGCTTCTTTTCTCGTTCGAAATTGTTATGAAATCAGGTGTTTTTAATAAATCAAGGAATTTTACTGGTTGTAAAATACCAATGTAAGTATTGTAGTTTGCTGTAAATCTACCACCTTTACCTCTTTTAGTTGTAATTAAAATCACTCCGTTTGCCGCTCTAGATCCATAGATAGCCGTTGCTGATCCGTCTTTGAGAACCTCGGTTGATTCGATATCTGCTGGGTTAATATCACCTAACCCGTTTGTGTTAGCGTATCCACCTACATCGCCAGTAAAAATCGGCACACCATCTACCACTACTAATGGAAAAGTACCAGATGAAATAGATCCGACTCCACGGATACGAATTACAGGTGCTTGGCCTAATACTCCCGAGTTAGTTGTAACTTGTACTCCAGCAGCTCGACCAGCAAGTTGCGATTCAAAACTAGGTGTAGCTAAATTTGCTATAGCACTACCCTTAATTGATGAAATAGAACCTGTTACGTCTTTTTTCTTTTGTGTACCGTAACCTACAACAACAACTTCCTCTAAAGCATAATCAGCTTGCGACATTTTTAGATTAACTGCAGATGAAGCCCCAACAGTGACTGCAGCCTCTTTCATCCCAATGTATGAAAAACTTAAAACGTCACCAGTTTTGGCTTGAATTGCATACTTACCGTTAAAATCAGTTTGAATTGATCTTTTGGTTCCTTTGACCAAAACGTTCACACCAGGGATTGGCCCTGCCGCATCCGAAACTACACCTGTAACAGTTTTCTCTTGTGCGAACACAATTTGCATTGACAGAGCCAATAGCAATGAAAAAATCCATTTGTACTTTGATTTCATATTATTTATTTTGAATTAGTTATGTAGCAAAGATTCGTCATTAATAATTAATTAACCTAAATTTAATATAAATAATTAAAATTTTAACATTTGTATGTGAATATAGGGTATTTTTTATTATTTTAATTATCAAGAAACAATTAAACAAAATAAACAAAATAAAAACATTATTTTGTTTATTTGTTATAATTTTAGTTTTAATGATTTCAATAAAAAATAATTCTTGCGATTAAAATTAACTCAAACGGAGGTGAATATCATACTTTTCGTTCTTTTTAAGGGGCTCTTAAGTAAATCAGCTGATATTATTATGCCACTTCTGATGATATTTATCGTTTATTATAAAAACATTAAATTCTTTGATAAGCAATTAAATTTAACGAGTGTATACTACCATTTTCGAATTTTCAATATTATTTCCTAAGTGCAGAATTAAACAAATAACTTAAAAAAGATTTTGTTCTATATTTGTGAAAAAAGATGCTTTTAACTAATTTTTCGAAAATTATTCTTGAGGCCGGAACTGACGAGGCTGGACGTGGTTGTCTTGCTGGTCCGGTCACTGCTGCCGCGGTAATACTGCCGGCTGATTTTATAAATATAACTCTTAACGATAGCAAGCAGCTTTCGGAAAAAGTAAGAGAAAAATTAAAACCTATTATAGAGGAAGAAGCTCTTTGCTTTTCGGTTTCGCATCTAGAACCTAATGTAATTGATAAAATCAACATAATCAATGCTTCGATAAAAGCGATGCAGGAGTGCGTCTTGAAACTTGTGCCACAACCAGAGTATATTATCGTTGACGGAAACGCTCCGTTTATTCACAAAAATGGAATTACAAATAAAGCAGGAAAAATTTATACAGCAGCAGAAATTGAATTTCTCAGTTCTATTCCTAGTACAAGTATTATACAAGGGGATTCAAAATTCATGAGTATTGCAGCTGCGTCTGTTTTGGCAAAAACCTATCGCGACGAATACATGAATCTAATTCATGATGAATACCCAATGTACAACTGGAAAAAAAACAAAGGCTATCCCACCAAAGAACACCGCGAAGCGATAAGAGAATATGGAGTGACTAAATACCACCGAATGAGTTTTCGATTATTGCCGGAACAGTATTCTTTTGATTTGCGATTTAAGATTTCTCGAAAGTAGCTTCAAAAAGATGGGAGAAATGTTTGAGGATTTTTTCTTTCACTTCTTCTTCGTCTACTTTTTCAACTCCAAGTTCAACATTTAAAGAGGTTACTGCTTTACCGCGAATCCCGCAAGGAATGATATTGTCAAAGTATCCCAGATCAGCATTTACGTTCAGAGCGAATCCGTGCATGGTCACCCAACGAGACGCTCGCACTCCCATGGCACAAATTTTTCTGGCAAATGGCGTTTCTGCACCTAACCAAACTCCGGTTTCGCCTTCGCTACGTCCGCAAATGATTCCATATTCTTGTAATGTAAGGATAATTGCTTCTTCGAGAAAACGCAGGTATTTATGAATGTCAGTAAAGAAATTTTCTAAATCAATTATAGGGTAACCTACGATTTGCCCGGGTCCGTGATAGGTAATATCACCGCCGCGATTGATTTTGTAAAAAGCTGCTCCCTTGGCCTCCAATTGCTTTTCGGACAACAACAAGTTACTTAAATCCCCACTTTTGCCCAAAGTGTAGACATGCGGATGTTCTACAAAAAGAAAGTAATTTGGAGTTTCAAGATTAAGTTCTTCTCTCCTATTCCTAATTTTTAAATCAACAACTCCTTTGAATAATTCTTCTTGATATTCCCAAGTTTCTTTGAAATCTTTATTTCCTAAATCGTGAAGTTTGATGATTTTGTTCATTTCTTTTTAAAGCTGCAAAGGTTTTGAGCTACAAAGGTACAAAGTTTTAGCTTGAAGTTGCAAAGGTTCAAAGCATACTAAAACCATTATTCCAAGACTACTTCTAGATTGGTGCTTACTGGGTCTTGCAAAAATTCTGAGATTAAAAACTGTAATTCAAGCATTTTTTTATCATCACAAATTATAGCATTGTTCTTTGAGACGAATTTAATTTTTCCAGGAAAATGATATTTTAAAGTGTAGGTTTGGACCAAATTAAAATTTGCAAGTCGCTCTTCATATTTTTTACTTTTTTCTTTTTCTCTCTGGAAGATACTTTCATCTGTAATAGTTACAATCCTGTTAAAACGCTTTCCGTTTAAGACATATCGTATGTTATAATAATGCTCTTCTGCCGTTAAAGCATAATTGTATTTAATATCATCTGCGTAGTTTTCTGTTTTAGAAAGGTCCGCTATGTCTTCCACTTTTTGAAAAGCTTGTGTGATAGTAGTTCTAAATTCTTTGTCAAAAGCACTTTTCCTGATGTGCACTTTTACATTTTCAAAGCGATTAAACAACTCTTGTTCCTTTAAAGTATATTTAATAAAATTAGCATTGTACTTATTAATATACTCCTGAAAAATATAGGTTGTATCCCTGAAAACGGTTTCTTTAGAATATTCCTCTCTCGCAATTTGCATATAGCTGTTTTCGTTCCGATGACTGTCAAATTCAATCGTTCCGCTATTATCTGCGTTTATGTGTAAAGTTTCAGTAAGCTCACAACTTGCAAACAGTAGCAGCAGTAGCAAAAAAAAGGTATGTTTCATTTTTATCCCTAAATTTTATGTCCCTAAATGTACAGTACTTTTGGTTTTAGATAATATATTTAACAAAAGATTCTTACAAACACTACCCGTTTTCTAATACACCAGATTACTTCACTGTCATTTATTTTCAATCCGAGTTCAGCGAACTTCGTTTGCAGTGATATCCCATTCGCAGCAGCGACTTTATAAAGCCTAAGCTGGGATAAGTTGTCCTTAAACGACGGTCGATTCTGCTCCTAAATTCAGACAATTTAATAATCTGACATTGCAACTTTTTCACTTTGCAACTTTACCACATAAAGACTATCTTTGCCGTCTTAAAATCAGCATAAAATGGCATTATCCGAGCAAGAAATATTACGTAGAGAAGCACTCACAGAATTACGCAATTTGGGAATTGACCCCTATCCAGCTAACGAATTTGTAACTACCGCTTATTCGAGCGACATTCTTGCCGATTTCGAAAAGTACGAAGGGAAAGAAGTGATTCTTGCAGGACGATTGATGGGAAAACGTATTATGGGAAAAGCTTCGTTTGCAGAATTGAAAGATGCCGAAGGACGCATTCAAATTTATGTATCCAGAGATGACATTTCGGATGATGAGGAAAAAACTATGTACAACGTGGTTTTCAAAAAACTGTTGGATATTGGTGATTTTATTGGAGTTCGCGGAACGGTCTTCAAAACACAAGTAGGTGAAATTTCGGTTCATATTTATGGCTTGACGGTTTTGGCAAAAGCCTTGAAACCACTTCCTGTAGTAAAAACAGATGCAGACGGAAAAACGTACGATGCATTTGCTGATCCAGAACAAAGATACCGTCGTAGATACGTGGATTTAACTGTGAACGACCACGTGAAAGAAACATTTATCAAGAGAACAAAAATGTTTAACGCGATGCGTTCTTTCTTTAACGACAAAGGCTACCTTGAGGTTGAGACGCCTGTTCTACAACCAATTCCCGGTGGTGCGGCGGCGAGACCTTTTATCACGCACCACAACTCTCTGGACATGCCGTTGTACATGCGTATTGCCAATGAGTTGTACTTAAAAAGATTGATTGTAGGTGGATTTGAAGGGGTGTATGAATTCTCAAAAAACTTCAGAAACGAAGGAATGGACCGCACGCACAACCCAGAATTTACCGCCATGGAAATATATGTAGCCTACAAAGACTACAACTGGATGATGAAATTTACCGAAAACTTGTTGGAGCATTGCGCTGTTGCGGTTAACGGTACGAGTGAAGCGACTTTTGGAGCGCATAAAATCAACTTCAAAGCACCTTATGCGCGTGTAACGATGACAGATTCTATCAAGCATTTTACCGGTTTTGACATTTCTGGCAAAAATGAAATGGAATTATACGAGGCGACAACGGCAATGGGTATTATTGTCGATGCGACTATGGGTAAAGGAAAATTGATTGATGAGATTTTTGGTGCTAAATGCGAAGGAAATTATATCCAACCTACTTTCATTACTGATTACCCAAAGGAAATGTCTCCTCTTTGCAAACAACACAGGGACAATCCGGAATTGACGGAACGTTTCGAATTAATGGTTTGTGGTAAAGAAGTCGCAAATGCCTATTCTGAATTAAATGACCCGATTGACCAAAGAGCCCGTTTCGAGGAGCAAATGAGGCTATCTGAAAAGGGCGATGATGAGGCCAACGGAATAATCGATGAAGATTTCTTGAGAGCTTTAGAGTACGGAATGCCTCCAACTTCTGGATTAGGGATTGGAATGGACCGTTTGATGATGTTCTTGACCAATAACTCTTCTATCCAGGAAGTATTATTGTTCCCGCAAATGAGACCTGAGAAAAAACAAATTCAAGTTGAACTTGAAGAGGACGAAAAACTGATTGTTGCTTTATTACAAACTAATGACAACCAAATGGAATTTGGTTTACTTAAAATCAAATCTGAATTGAGCGGCAAAAAATGGGACAAAGCCATGAAAAATCTTTCTTACTTAGGATTGACTGAAGTAGTCGTAGAAGGAAATGTTAAAGCGTGCCGATTGAAAGAGTAAATAGTACTCATGCAAACATATTAAAAACAGCCGTCTAAAAACTAATTTTTAGACGGCTGTTTTATTAGCCCCTATTATTTTTTGTATTGCCCTTTAAGCTGCATCATAGCAAAATAGTCTCCTAAAACTATCCGTAGTCCTTATAAATAAAAGCTTGTACCTGCTAGACTTTCCTGTAAAACAACAATTCTAATTAGGGAAAAGTCCATTCCATTTAAAACTTTTAAAAAAAAATATTCGTCAGACTGTAATAATTAGGAGCTTAAGCCACTAATAAAGAAAAAACGATAGTGAGTAGCGATTTTTAAACCACATTCATTTTGCCCTATTCAGGAATCATCATCAAGATTTGCAGGGCTTATACGAATACTCAGGAGGATTTTGAAGATTACTATCATGAGGTCTGCTTACAGATTTGGCGCAGCCATGACCATTTTCGAGAACAATCAGAATGGTCTACCTAGGTTTACAGGATATCATTGAATGTATGTTTGACTTTACTGAAGAAAAAAAAGAAATATCATATTGTTTCTGATTCTTTGCCTGACGAGGCAATAGAGGACAGCCGTTCTTTTGTAGATGAATCTCTTAACCAACTCTATCAGGCAATTATCTGAAGTGGACAGGGCGGTCATTATGCTTTATCTAGAAGAAAAGTCATATCAGGAAATTGCTGAAATTATTGGAACAAACCCAAACAACATTGGGGTACGCATTAAAAGAATTAAAGAACGATTAAAAAAATTATTAGATGGAAAAGTCAATTGAAACAATTTGGAAAGAAGGTTTTTTGAAAGACGATGCTTTATTAGCACCAAAACTGAATAACCTCTACAATCAGAAATCGATGGATATAGTCGATAAATTTAAAAGAATGTATATAGTAAATCGGATCGCAATCGTTGCATTTGCATTTATAATACTCCCGACGTCTTTTATCGTAAAATCCCTTACATGGGAATTGGCATGTTCCTTTTATTTATGGTAATCTCTGTTATTTCCCAAAAATTTAGCAGGATCCTGAACAAACTGGACAAAACCGAAAGCAGTTATCAATACCTGATTTCGTTTGACAATTGGGTAAAAGAAATGACTTCAACAAACACTAAACTGTCCTGATTTTTATATCCTTACGTTTTTATAGTGATGGTTTCTGGATTTTGGTTTGGCAGTTTTGGCGGAGACGTTCCAGGAGATAAACTTGTAAACTTCATCTTATTGAAATTTCCAGATAGCTATTTAATTCTTGGCTTCCCCTGAATTTTGATAATAATAGCGCTACTAATTTTAAGTTTATTGGTCTACTTTGGACAGCAAATAGGTGATTTCGATCTAAAGCTTGGTTACGAAAGAATTATAAAAAAACTTAAACTATTAATTGCTGACATGGATGAATTAAAAAATTAATTGACTTTTACCCAAGCAATTGTATAAGTTAGTTTTATGTATCGCCCTTTTCAGGACAACAAATAATTATGAGTTCCTTTTTTTCACGCTGGAAAGATGTAATTCCGTTTCTGATTTTCTTTGATAAATATGAGCTTTTATTAAACTTTTGTTAAGGATTAAACCATTGCGATACATGCTTGTCTTATCATTATAACACAAAAACAATAAAGATGAGAAAATTAATTGTCGCTGCATTATTGGTTGTTGGAATGACAAGCTTTGCACAAGAGGGAAATAAAATGGAAAGAAGACAGCATGGAATGGAAACGGAAAAATTCACTTCTGAACAACGAAATGAGTTGATGCTAAAAAAAATGACATTAGAATTAGACTTGTCAGCCAAACAACAAAATAAAATGAAAAGTATCATTGCCGAGAAAAGTACTAAACATTACGCGATGATAAAAGCTCGAAAGAAAAACAAGGAAAAACCAACAAGAGAAGAACGTTTTGCAATGAAAAGTAAAATGCTGGACGAGCAAATTGGCATGAAAGGAAAAATGAAAAGTATATTATCTGTAGAGCAATTTGAAAAGTGGAACACTATGAAAGCTAAGCATCACAAACAAAGAAGAATGCACCATAGAAAGGGAATGCATGAAAAAAACAAAAAAGAAGTAATGAAAGAATAATTTAAAAAAACTCTCGGTAGCAAACGAGAGTTTTTTTTGTATTAAAAAGTTTTAGAAATTTTATCTATTGCTTGAATGGTAAAGTCCAAATCTTCATAAGAAAGAGCATCAGTGATAAACCAGGATTCATAAGCCGATGGCGCGATGTAGATCCCTTCCTGTAACAATCCGTGGAAGAATTTTTTGAAGGTTTCATTATCTCCGTTCACGGCCGTTTTGATGTCCACTACAGGAGTCGCATCAAAATGTACAGAAATCATCGAGCCTATTCTATTGATTGTAAAAACAACATTATTTGCTTTCAAAACTTTATCAATCCCCTCGTGTAAGTACTCTGTCTTATCTGCCAATCTTTGAAAAATAGCAGGGTCATTATCTAATGTTTGTAGCATTGCCAGTCCAGCAGCCATAGCCAAAGGATTTCCAGATAAAGTTCCCGCTTGATAAACTGGCCCTATTGGCGCTAAATAATCCATTATCTCTCTACGTGCTGCAAAAGCCCCTACTGGTAAACCGCCTCCTATCACTTTTCCAAAACAAACGATATCAGCATCTACTCCCAGTAATTCTTGAACTCCACCTCTTGCCAAACGAAACCCCGTCATAACCTCATCAAAAATAAGCAGTATGTCGTTGTCGGTACAAAGTTGTCTTAATCCCTCTAGAAAGCCCTTTTTAGGCGGGATGCAACCCATATTACCCGCAACAGGTTCTACAATTATAGCAGCAATTTCGTTTTTACTAGCCTCGATTACAGCCCGAACGTTATCTAAATCATTATAGGACGCCAATAAAGTGTCCTTGGCTGTTCCTGCAGTTACTCCTGGACTATTTGGCGAACCAAAAGTAATGGCACCACTTCCCGCCTGAATCAAAAAGGAATCAGAATGGCCGTGATAACAACCTGCAAATTTTATTATTTTATCTTTTTTAGTGAACCCACGAGCTAATCTCACGGCACTCATACAAGCCTCTGTGCCCGAATTGACAAACCTAATTTTATCAATGTTTGGCACCATAGAAACTGCCAAAGCCGCAATTTGAGTCTCTAATTCAGTTGGCATTCCAAAAGAAGTTCCCAGTTTTGCTTTTTCTATCACTGCTTGTACAACAGGTTCAAAGGCATGACCCAAAATCATTGGTCCCCAAGAATTGATGTAATCGATTAAACGGTTTCCATCTTCATCATACAAATAAGCCCCTTTGGCACGTTGTACAAAAATTGGAGTTCCTCCTACCGCTTTGAATGCTCTTACTGGTGAATTTACACCACCTGGAATTACCTTTTCTGCTTCAGCAAAAAGCTGACTACTTCTTTTATATAACATTTATAATTTTTGATATTTTAATTATGATAACTGTATTAATTTTTTGGAATTCTAATTCACGATCAATTTTTGTCCAATAGAAAGTGTGTTAATCAAAAGCTTATTTTTCTGCTTCAATTCATCTACTAATAAATTATATTTTTTCGATATGGAGTATAAAGTATCTCCTTTTTGAACTTCATAAAACCTTCTATCTTCGTTCCCCAAACTTGCTATTTTTATAGCTGACGGCTGATTTTTAACAGGAACATAGTTTCTTACCAAAACTTGGGAATCGAATTGCCCTAAATCGTATCTTTCAATATATGAAATTAATTTCTCTGGATATCTAGGATCGGTGGCATAACCGGCGCTTCTGAGTCCTTTTGCCCAAGCTTCATAATCATCTTTAGCTAAGGAGAACAAACGGAAATACCTGCCTCTACCAGTTAGGAATAAAGCGTGGTCCTCAAAAGATTCGGAGGGGTCATTGTATTTTCTAAAACACTCCTGACTGGCATCATCGTCATGTCTGACACTTTCGCCTATCCAATCGTGGCATTTTATCCCAAAATGATTATTAGCTCTATTTGCCAAATCTCCTTTTCCTGCGCCAGACTCTAATATTCCTTGTGCTAAAATGATACTTGCGGGAATACCGTACACTTTCATGTTACTCATGGCTATATTTTTATACTGGGCAATATAATTGGCTACTATATCATTTGAAACAACAGTTCTCGAAGTCGACTCTATAACTTCATTTTCCTCATTATCTTGTCCCGCTATTGCTATCTTATTTCCCATTGGTTTATTAACAGCAGTCTTCTTGACTGATCTGGACGCTGATTTTTTTGTAACTGAAGACGCTGATTTTGTCGTAACGATAACCGACTTTTTAGCATTGCAGCTAACTATCAAGAGAGCCGTGAAAATGAGTAGGATTTTTCTAAACATGTATGTCTATTGTTGGTAATTGTTTGTTTTTCAATTTCTTATTCATTCCTTGAATTCCTTGAATTCCTCCCGTATGAATCAATAAAATTTTTGATTGGTCAGGGAAATAATTTTTTTCTATCATGTCCATAATGCCAAAAGCCATCTTTCCGGTATAAATTGGGTCTAAAGGAATATTATTTTTAAGATGAAACTGGTTGATAAACGCAATTAAATGCTCATTTATTTTCCCATATCCGCCAAAATGATAATCCGTAATTAAGTCCCAATTATTATTCTGTGTAAAAATACGAATTTCATCTTTCAAAAAATCACCTTTTAAGGCCGGAAATCCTAAAACTTTCTGATGAGGCAAAGCACTGTTTATAATTCCTGCAATGGTTCCGCCTGTTCCTATCGAGCAGCAGATAAAATCATAATCAGCGTCTTCTTCAGTAAGGATTTCTTGGCAGCCTTTTATGGCCAGCTCATTAGTTCCTCCTTCTGGAATAAGATAAAAATTACCGAATTGTTCTTCCAAGTTTTCTAAAAATGAGCTTTCATTTTTTAGACGGTATTCTTCCCTAGAAACGAACACGAATTCCATACCGCAATTTTGGGCAAATAGTAAAGTTGGATTTTCTGCAATTTTATCCCTCAATTCATCGCCACGAACAATCCCGATGGTTCTGAATCCATTCTCCTTTCCTGCATAAGCAACCGCAGCAATATGATTAGAAAAAGCCCCTCCAAAAGTGAGAAGAATTTCTTGATTTTCATCTTTGGCTTGAAGCAAATTGTACTTTAGCTTTCTAAACTTATTTCCTGAGACAAATGGGTGTATCAAATCTTCACGCTTAACTGAAACGGAGATCGAATTGGGAAATTCTAAGATAAGCTTTTGATTCAAACCAAGTGATTTTTGACAAAGGTAAAGTTTATAAGCAACAAAAAAGAGCAATACCCATCGATTGCTACTTTCTAGTCCATTTTAAGGAAAAATATATCTTTTTCCTGCCGTTTTCTTCTTAATTAAATCTTTTATTCTGATGTTAAGATAATAATTGGCTTACAACTTTTTACCGCACTACAAATAAAAGCAGACTTTTATCCTAGATTCTCTTTCGTCAGAGATCAAAACACTACCGCTTATTGTCGGTTATATATTTCATGAAATTAAAAAACTTCCTTTTTTACAGATAAGCCATATCCGATTCTTTATCATAAGCTTCTCTCTCAAAACTAATATTTCGATAGACCAAATCCCCATTTCTATACTGGATCAAACGAACGCAATACTCTAAGATATAAAAAAAAGGAAGCACTAATAATTCCAACTGCTGACTCAAATTAATTTTTTCATGATTAACAAAAACCAAGTTATCTTTGTCAATCTAGTATTTTGTAAATACAAAAGGGAATGCTGTAAATCCTCTAAACCCTGTTGGAATTAAATTTTTAGTAACAAATAGAAACATTGATATTGGAATTTATTAAATAATTAAGGTACTAAAAAAAAACTCTGCGAAATCATTCTGAATTGATCTTTATTTCTAAAACCCAAACTACAACAGATATTTAACTACTGATTTTTATCTAATATTTTATCTATAAAAATTAATTTTTTGGCAACAAGAAGACACATTAGCCATAAAATTTATAAATTTGTACTTCTTGAATAGTTTAATTTAATTAAAAACTCAATCGTTTGAGCTCACAGTATAAATTGAAATATTCAAAATAATTTTTTAAAAAAGAATACCCCACAATATGATTGACGAGAATAATGAAAATAAATTAATTGAAGGCGAAGATTTTTATTATACGCCCGAAGGTTATAAATGCTTTACTGAAAAACACCACTTAAAAAGGGGTTATTGTTGCAAAAGTGGCTGTCGCCATTGCCCTTATGGCTATGACAAGAAAACTGGAAATTTCAAAAGATAAGGGAAGTTTGGAGTTTTGATAGCAGTAATAAGCAAGTAGTGTTTAGTCATCAAATCATTAACAAAAATGGATAATCAATCAGTAAAATATAGAATCAAAATATACAAGTCCTACCACCGGTCGGATATTCGTTATCCATAGCGTTTCGTTGCATAATTAACCCAAAGAATAAAATAATTCTTAGGGTCTTTTCTAATGAAACAACAGCTTACAAAAATAACGAATCATTATTAAAATGACTTTCCAAAAACAAATCGAACAAGGAATTCCTACTATACTACCTCAGCCTAAAGCGTATGAGGCCGATATTAATCATGCACCAAAGCGAAAAGAAATTCTATCCGCAGAGGAAATAAAATTAGCACTTCGTAACGCTTTGCGCTATTTTGAGGCGGAACATCATCCTGAGTTACTTCAAGAGTTCCGACAAGAGCTCGAAACTTACGGTCGTATTTATATGTATCGTTTACGTCCTGATTACGAAATGCGGGCGCGTCCTATCAATGAGTACCCTGGTAAATGTGAACAGGCGAAAGCTATCATGTTGATGATTCAAAACAACCTGGATTATGCTGTAGCGCAACATCCCCATGAGTTAATAACCTATGGTGGTAATGGAGCCGTTTTCCAGAACTGGGCACAATATCTGTTGACGATGCAATACCTGTCTGAAATGACAGAGGAACAAACACTAACGATGTATTCTGGACATCCGATGGGGTTGTTCCCTTCCCATAAAGAAGCGCCAAGAGTCGTAGTAACAAACGGAATGGTTATCCCTAATTATTCTAAACCGGATGACTGGGAAAAAATGAATGCGCTGGGCGTATCACAGTACGGGCAAATGACCGCAGGAAGCTATATGTACATTGGTCCACAAGGAATTGTGCACGGAACGACAATTACGGTCCTTAATGCTTTCCGTAAAATAAAACGCAGCCCTAAAGGAGGATTGTTTGTAACCTCTGGATTAGGAGGTATGAGTGGCGCCCAGCCCAAAGCGGGTAACATCGCTGGCTGCATTACCGTTTGTGCTGAAGTAAATCCCAAAATAACGCACATTCGTCACAGTCAAGGCTGGATCAACGAAGTAGTTGAAGACATCAATGAATTGGTAAAAAGAGTCGCTTTGGCGCAAGCCAACAAGGAAACGGTATCTATCGGTTATCTTGGAAATGTGGTAGATGTCTGGGAAAAATTTGATGAAGAAAGCATCCATATTGATTTGGGAAGTGACCAGACTTCATTGCACAATCCATGGGCAGGTGGTTATTATCCAATTAACGTTTCTTTTGAAGAAGCCAATGAAATGATGGCCAACGATCCTGATTTATTCAGGAAAAAAGTACAGGAAACATTACGCAAACATACCACGGCCATCAACAAACATACTGCCAAAGGAACCTACTTCTTTGATTATGGAAATGCATTTCTTTTAGAAGCTTCCAGAGCTGGCGCTGATGTTATGGCCGAAAATCATATCGACTTCAAATATCCAAGCTACGTTCAAGATATCATGGGGCCCATGTGTTTTGATTTTGGGTTTGGTCCGTTCCGTTGGGTTTGTGCTTCGGGGAAACCAGAAGATTTAGAAAAAACAGATGCCATTGCCTGCGCCGTTCTCGAAGAAATGGCTAAAACGGCACCTATTGAAATTCAGCAACAAATGCAGGATAACGTACAATGGATCAAAGGGGCACAAGAAAACAAACTGGTTGTTGGCTCACAAGCCCGAATTTTATATGCTGATGCTGAGGGCCGCATGAAAATCGCCGATGCTTTTAATCAAGCTATTGCCAAAGCGGAAATAGGAACCGTAGTTTTAGGTCGGGATCATCACGATGTGTCTGGAACTGATTCCCCTTATAGAGAAACATCCAATATTTATGACGGATCACGTTTCACTGCTGATATGGCGATACAAAACGTGATAGGAGACAGTTTCCGAGGCGCTACTTGGGTTTCTATCCATAATGGCGGCGGCGTAGGCTGGGGAGAGGTTATAAACGGGGGGTTTGGAATGGTACTTGACGGGTCAAAAGAGGCATCGAGACGTATCGAATCCATGCTATTCTGGGACGTCAATAACGGAATTTCGAGGAGAAGTTGGGCACGAAATGAGGGAGCTGTTTTTGCCATAAAAAGAGCCATGGAAAGCCAACCTTTATTAAAAGTGACGCTGCCTAATATTGTTGCTGATAATTTATTGGATTTTTAAAAATTTGAGCGTATCTTTCGTTGAGATTTAGCAATCAAACATTCAAATTATGAAAGCAATTAAAATACTTCCGATACTCTTTCTATTTGTACTAGCTTCCTGTAGCTCCATTAGAGTTAATTCTGATTATGACACATCTGTAAACTTCACCCAATACAAAACCTATGCATTCCACAAAAGTGGCATCGACAGGGTTGAAATATCAGGTTTGGACAAAAAAAGAATTCTAAATGCTATTGATTATGAACTTAGTAAAAAAGGGATGATCAAAAGTGAAAATCCTGATTTATTGATTAATATATTTACCAAAGAAAGAGAACGTATTGATGTTAATCAATTCAATGCAGGATGGGGATACGGCTGGGGATTTGGCTGGAATCCTTACCTTTGGGGAGGAAGCTCCTTTGTTTCTACTTCTGTCGAAGGAACACTATACATTGATTTAATTGATGCCAAGAAAAAAGAGCTAGTTTGGCAAGGCGAAGGCATTGGCTATCTAACTGAAAATCGAGCCAAAAAAGAAAGTATAATAAATGAGTTTGTGTTAAAAATATTAGCACAGTTTCCACCAAAATAGAAACGACCTAAAATTTATTTTCCTG
Source organism: uncultured Flavobacterium sp. (assembly GCA_937773775.1). Lineage (GTDB taxonomy): Bacteria > Bacteroidota > Bacteroidia > Flavobacteriales > Flavobacteriaceae > Flavobacterium. The sequence continues at coordinate 71,261 of CALJVL010000013.1, read as the reverse complement.
TATAAATAGCCTAGCTTTGCATAGGCTATTTTTATACCCCATTATGACACAACCTAAAGACATCAGCACGCTAAACAACATTAAATTATTAGTTAACACTTTCTATACTAAAGTTCAAAAAGACGATTTTATCGGTCCTATATTTAACGACAAAATAGGAAATCGCTGGCCAGAACATTTGGAGAAAATGTATCGTTTTTGGCAAACTATTTTACTCGAACAACACACTTATACAGGAAGTCCATTTCCTCCACACAAACATTTACCAATTGACAAAGTGCATTTTGATCGCTGGATGGAAATTTTTACTGAAACGGTAGATACATTATTCACGGGTGCAATCGCTGATGAAGCAAAACTGCGCGCCAAAAATATGGCGGAGATGTTCAACTACAAGATCAACTATTTTAGAGATGCCGATCAAAAAGGAGATCTTTTAAATTCAAAGTAAAGTTTCATGCACAAATTATTATTTCTCGCTTTTTTACCGCTTGCTTTTATGTCCTGCTCCAGTCTAAAAACTGTTGAAACAGTAAATGCAAATCCTTTTCTAAAATTCATTAACTCCATTGAAGTCCCATTCAATAAAGAATTTAAAAATACGGTTGTTGGTGGTTTATCAAGTATTGATTATGATGCTAAAAACGATTTGTTTTATTTCATTTGCGACGATCGAGCGGTTTATAATGATGCCCGCTTTTATACCGCCAAAATTCATTTGGATTCCAATAAAATCGACAGTATCGCATTTAAAAATGTAGTTTCATTAAAAAATGCAGTCGGAGAAAAATACAGCAATTGGGAGACAAAACCATCTGAATCTATCGATCCTGAAGAACTGCGTTACAACCCGAAAACAAACTCGGTGGTATGGAGCAGTGAAGGTGCTCGTGTTATTGCGAAAGACTTTTCGGTGCTGCAAAACCCCACAGTGCAAACAGCTGATTTAAACGGAAACTATCTAAATGAATACAAGCTACCTGCTAACCTCAACATGCAAAAAGAGGAAAAAGGACCGCGAAATAATGGCGTTCTAGAAGGACTTACTTTTGACAAAAAATACAAAACGCTTTATGCCAATATCGAAGAACCTTTGTACGAAGATGATTCGGCAGCGAAAACAACAAAAGGCGGTATGATTCGTTTATTTAGGTTTGATGTGCGATCCAGAAAAAACACCGCACAATACGCCTACCTTTTAGATCCCATTGCACACGAACCAAACCCTGCAACTGGTTTTGCTGTAAACGGAATAGCAACAATTCAGTATTATGCTAAAAACCAACTCTTCGTTGTAGAGCGTTCGTACTCTGTAGGGCGACAAGCATGCACCATAAAAGTATATTTGTGTGACTTTACCAATGCCACAAATGTAAAAGACACTGCTTCGTTGAAAGGGCAAGAGTTTACACCAGCATCAAAAAAACTAATTCTAAACATGGATGATTTAGGTGTTTTTATTGATAATATCGAAGGAATTACTTTTGGCCCGAAACTAGCAAATGGAAAACAATCCTTACTTTTCGTTTCTGACAATAATTTCTCTGACAAACAGAAAACACAAATTCTACTTTTTGAATTGGACTAAGATTAATAGCAGCTCTACATCAAATACAACTCTCTTGACCCCGGGTGAAGCGAAAGCTTTTACAAAAACTTGCAATGAAAAGTCGGAAATGGCTCCCAGAATTCGTACTTTTGTATATTAACTACAACGTTTTCGACATGAATGCAACTATTGAAACTAATCCGTTATTAGACCGATTGCCAAAACACTTGAAGCAATTTATTAAGCCTCAAGATTATAGTGACTATACGCCTATCAATCAAGCAGTGTGGCGTTTTGTGATGCGCAAAAATGTTGATTACCTTTCGAAAGTGGCGCATAATTCTTATCTCGAAGGTTTGAAAAAAACGGGAATAGAAATTGACAACATTCCAAGTATGTACGGTATGAACCGTATTCTTACTGATATTGGTTGGGCTGCTGTTGCAGTAGATGGATTTATTCCGCCCAATGCTTTTATGGAGTTCCAGGCTTATAATGTACTGGTTATCGCTTCGGATATACGTCAGTTGGAACACATTGAATACACACCCGCTCCAGACATTATTCATGAAGGTGCAGGCCATGCTCCTATTATTTCCAAGCCAGAGTATGCGGAATATTTACGCCGTTTTGGAGAAATAGGCTGCAAAGCGATTTCATCCGACAAAGATTATCAAATGTATGAAGCCATTAGACTACTTTCGATTGTAAAAGAAGCGGAAGATACGCCACAAGCAACTATAGACGAAGCAGAAAAGGCGGTGGAAGATTTGCAGAATAATATGGGCGAATTGTCTGAAATGGCGCAAATCAGAAACTTACACTGGTGGACTGTTGAATATGGCTTGATAGGCACAGTTGAAAACCCAAAAATATACGGCGCTGGTTTGCTATCTTCCATAGGCGAAAGCGCACATTGCATGACAGACAAAGTGAAGAAACTTCCTTATGATTTATCAGCCGCAAATCAGAATTTTGATATCACTAAGCTACAACCACAACTTTATGTAACGCCTAGTTTTTCACATTTAAGTTTAGTACTTGAGGAATTTGCTAATAAAATGGCACTACGAACAGGCGGTTTGTCTGGAATAGAAAAACTAATCGAATCTGGCGCTTTAGGAACTATTGAATTAAGCACAGGCTTGCAGGTTTCAGGTGTTTTTACTAAAGTGATTGCACATGAAGGCAAACCTATTTACATACAAACTACAGGTAAAACTGATTTGGCTTCTCGAGAGAAAGAATTAGTTGGTCACGGAACACTTAGTCATCCAGAAGGTTTTGGTAGCCCAATAGGGAAACTAAAAGGCATCAATCTAGCTATTGAGGACATGAGCCCAAAAGACTTAAGTGCTTATAACATAACAGAAGGAAATACCGTAAAACTAGAGTTCGAAGGTAATATTACTGTTGAAGGAAATATTGTTACGGGATCTAGAAACTTGCGAGGAGAAATTATCCTTATCCGTATGAACAATTGTACTGTAACCCATGGTGAAACTATTTTGTTTCAACCGCAATGGGGCGTTTATGACATGGCAGTGGGGAAGAAATTAGTTTCGGCTTTTTCTGGTCCGGCTGATGCCAATAGTTTTGATTTGATTACAAATCTACCGTCCAGCAAAACGATTAAAGCCAAACATAGTGCTGAACGTGCTAACCTGGAAAAATTATACCAAGCCATTCGCTCAATAAGAGAAACGAAAGACTTAGAAACTTCATTAGTCTCTATTTTTAATAAATTAAAAGCAGATCATCCTAATGATTGGTTACTCACTATTGAAATCGTTGAACTCTTGAAAGATAGAAACGAAACTCAACTACTAGAGGAACTATTGGTTTATCTTGAAAATTTAAAACAAAGAAGGCCTGAGGTGGCACATTTAATCACTGGAGGTTTGGACTTGATTTTCGAAAAAGAAAACGTATAAATTTTTTAGCCACAGATTCACTGATTTATCTCTATTTAAAGTGAAGAAAAAACCAACCGCTAATTCGCAATGTTTGATTGGTGAAGTAGCGGTTCTCTTATTTAAAACTATAATAACTAATACCCTCTTCTTGGCATAATTAAAATTTCATAAGTGGATATTGAGCTACCAACTTACTAATTTTTGCCTTGAGATTGTTTTCAAATTTTTGATGACTCTCTGAATCTGGATTGAAAGGCCTGTGCTGTAAAGACTTTTGAACTGTCTCGACGGCATCCATTGTAGAGAATGCTGTTTCTGCAATTGTCGTTTCCTTAAAACGCTTCCAAATATAATCAATAGCCACTTGGCTAGGATGTAACATATCTTCGGCATAGAAACGATAATCTCGAAGTTCATCCATCACGATTTCGTAACTTGGAAAATAATTAACAATTGATAATTGAAAATTGATAATCTGATGCAGCGCAGCTATTAAATTCGATTTACTCCATTGATTCTCTACAAACCCATCTTTGATGTGGCGCACTGGCGAAACAGTGAAAATAATATTGCAATTGGGGTTTACGGAATGAATTAATTCCAGTGTATTGGAAATAGATTCTTGAATTTTATCAACTGCTAGTAATTCTTTCTTGAACTGCTTTTGAAGCACTTTATGGCAATTTGCGACAATAGCATCACTTTCTATATTTCGATAGACCCAGGAAGTTCCGTAGGTAACAATAATATGCGTAGCTTCTTGTAATTGAAGTTTAGTAGATTTGATTATTGTATTCAAGGATATTAATAGTTCCTCTTTATTTGAATTACTTAAATCCGAATGCACATCATAACAATGCCAGCGTTCGTTATGAAAAAAAACATCTTTTTCTGTGAATCGCTTTGCGGAAACAGCAAACTTGATTAATTTCTCAATCGCCAATGGGTGAAACAAAATCCCAAACGGATTACAGACATGCTGCAACTTAAAATAGTCCAGCTTTTCGGACATATTTACGGCAAAGCAAGAACCTATAGAAACAATCTTAGAGCTGTAATCTATTTTATAATTGTTTTGAGGAATAGGAACAAAAGATCTGAATTGCATTATTAAATATTTCTGAAAATTTAGTAATTTATTAATAAAAGTACTTCGATTTCAAGTAATCCGAATTTCCATTAACGGGCATGACAGCCTCTGAAATCCTTTCTGTAGGATAGCCATCTTCATCGTATTTGAAAGTGCTCTTATAAAAATTGGCAGAAGAGATTATTTGATCATTTTGGGCAGAACTATTAGTGACCACAGTTATTAAGCTATTGTTTGCTGAAATAAAGTCATCGTGCTCCAGTAGCTTTTCGTATCCCAGTATAGAATAAAACGGATTGTTTTTAGAGTCATACTCAAAGTCAACACTATAGGTAACTGTAACTCCCGAAGGAGCATTATCAAATGTCCTTTCGTCTTTGACCAAATTTTTATTTTCAAAAAATAAAACGCCATGATAAATTTTAACTTCTTCCCCTCCGGAGTTTATGGAAAATTTTTCATAGGCAATTGAACCATCTGAATTAGGCATGTAATTTATTATATAGTTATCTACAGACTTCGCGCTTACTAACTGTCCTCTTAGATAACTATACTCAGTGGTAGTGACCTCTTGATTTGTTTTATCTAACACTATAATTTTGGTAATGAGCACATCCATATAACTGAAATCCGTACGCTGCTTAGCCCCATCAATACTTTTTATTTCATTTCCATTATAGCTATAATCAGTTGTCACCGATGTTCCATCTGCATCAATCTCGACTAATTGTTTCAGCAGTTTACCATTATCATCCTTGTCTTTGGAACAAGAAGTTAATACCGCCAAAAATGCAGACAAAACCCAAAATATGCTTATTGATTTTTTCATTCAGACACTATTAAAAAAATAAATTGTATCCTGCTGAAAAATAACAACATAGATACAATCTGATTGTAAAGATACAAAATCAAAATGAACGATTTACATCTTTAAAATAATTACAAATTCACATCTCAATACCGGCGAGTTTCCTCACCAGTATTACTTTATAAATAGTTTTGCCTCTTCCTTTTTTAACTTCTATTTGATGAAGTCAATCGCTTTTTCCAAAGCTTGTTGAATTCCATTACTGTTCTTCCCTCCAGCAGTGGCAAAAAACGGCTGTCCGCCGCCTCCACCTTGGATATATTTACCTAATTCACGAACTACTTGTCCTGCATTTAGTTTTCTATCAGCAACTAATTCTTTGGAGATGTAGCAGCTTAACATTGGTTTTCCTTCGTCGGCTGTTGCCAAAACAAGAAACAAGTTATTTCCTAAATTACCCAATTCATACGCCAAGTCTTTTGCACCTTCGGGATTCAAATCAACTTGTTTTGCCAAGAATTGAATTCCGTTAACTTCTTGTAATTCTTTTGCCAATTCTCCCTTCATGTTTTGGGCCTTCTCTTTTAACAAAGCATCCAACTGTTTTTTCAATTTGCTATTTTCATCTTGTAAAGAAACAACTGCCTTCAAAGAGTCTTGCGGGTTTTTTAATACGACTTTAATTTCGCTTAATAAATCTTCCTGAGATGCAAAAAAGCCTTTTACAGCATCGCCAGTAATCGCTTCAATACGGCGAATTCCTGCCGCAACCGCTCCTTCTGAAACAATTTTGAAATACCATACATCTGCAGTGTTTTTTACGTGAATTCCTCCACAAAGCTCCATACTATAACCAAACTTAATAGCACGAACATGGTCACCATATTTTTCGCCAAACAAAGCCATTGCGCCTTCTTCTACCGCCTGCGTGAAAGGTATATCTCTTCTTTCTATCAGCGCTATTTGCTCTTGAATTCTTGCATTTACAAAGTCTTCTACTTGCTGCAATTCGTCATCAGTCACTTTTGCAAAGTGAGAGAAGTCAAAACGTAGGTTTTTTGGATTTACCAATGATCCTTTTTGCTCTACGTGCGTTCCTAAAACAGTACGTAATGCTAAATGCATTAAATGCGTGGCAGAGTGGTTTTTAGCAGTCGCTGCTCTTAAATCGGTATTTACTTTTGCATTAAAAATCGCATTTACGTTCTCTGGCAATTGCTTTGTGAAATGTAAAATAAGATTATTTTCTTTTTTTGTATCTATAATTTGGATCGTCTCATTTGCCGAAACTAAACTTCCCTTATCACCTACTTGGCCTCCTCCTTCTGGATAAAATGGACTGTTATCTAAAACAATTTGGTATAAAACTCCGTCTTTTTTAGAGTCCACTTTACGGATACGGGTAATTTTCGCTTCTGATTCTGTTTGATCGTAACCAACAAATGTTTCTATATTTCCTGGAATTAGAACGGACCAATCCTCTGTAGAAATTTCAGAAGCAGCGCGCGATCGTGTTTTTTGTGCTAACATCGCCGTATCAAAACCTGCTTCATCTAATTCCAGACCTCTTTCTCTTAAAATCAAGGCTGTTAAATCTTTTGGAAAACCAAAAGTATCATACAGTTCAAATGCCTTAGCACCGGAAACTTCATTCCCTTTGGTTTCCCCAATAACATTCTCTAACAACTGTAAGCCTTGGTCTAATGTTCTCAAGAAAGAAGCTTCTTCCTCACGAATTACATTAGTCACTAAGTTTTGTTGAGATTTTATTTCTGGGAAAAAATCGCCCATTTGGTCCGCTAGAACTGCTACTAATTGATAAATAAAAGCTTCTTTAGTATTTAAAAAAGTGAATCCGTAACGAATGGCACGACGCAAAATCCTACGGATTACATATCCTGCCCCAGTATTTGAGGGCAATTGTCCATCGGCAATTGCAAAAGCTACAGCGCGCACATGGTCTACAATCACACGAATAGCAATATTCGTTTTGTTTTGCTCTTCGGTTATATTTTTTACTTCGTTTGAAGTATATTTTAATCCTGTAATTTGTTCCACTTTTTCAATCAGCGGTGTAAAAACATCCGTATCGTAGTTTGAAGTTACATTTTGCATTGCCATACACAAACGTTCAAATCCCATTCCGGTATCTACGTGTTGTGCAGGTAATTTCTCTAATGAACCATCGGCTTTCCGGTTGAATTCCATAAATACATTGTTCCATATTTCTACCACTTGTGGATGATCAGCATTTACTAGACTTCTTCCAGTTACAGCAGCTCTCTCTTCATCAGTACGTAAATCAATATGAATTTCAGAACAAGGTCCGCACGGCCCTTGATCTCCCATTTCCCAAAAATTATCTTTTCTGTTCCCAAGGATAATGCGATCTTCGGGAACAAACTGTTTCCAAATATCGAACGCTTCTTGATCAAAAAGTACATTTTCTGCTTCATTTCCTTCAAAAACGGAAACGTATAGACGGTCTTTGTCTAATTTTAAAACTTCAGTCAAAAATTCCCAGGCCCAAGGCAAAGCTTCTTCTTTAAAATAATCACCAAATGACCAGTTCCCTAACATCTCAAACATAGTGTGATGGTAGGTATCAAAACCTACATCCTCCAAATCATTATGTTTTCCAGAAACACGAAGACATTTTTGTGTGTCGGCAATTCTAGTACTTTTTGGCGTAGCGTTCCCCAGGAAATATTCCTTGAACTGTGCCATACCAGAGTTGTTGAACATCAAAGTAGGATCGTCTTTAAGAACTATTGGGGCCGAAGGAACAATTAAATGGCCTTTGCTTTGAAAAAAATCTAGAAATTGTTTACGTACGTCTTTTGAGTTCATTGTTTTTATTTAAATATTTAAAGATTAAAAAATTAGTTAGAATTGAATTTTTCAATCTATTAATCATTCGCTCTTTTAATTTATTTTGCCCCAGATAGTAGTGGAAAGCTTCGAGATATGGGAATCTATTTTTTTCTTAATATGGCAGAGCGACCAAAGGAAGCTCCTGCAGGATCATTAGAAAAAAAGATTACCAATCGAGAACTTGCAACAAATAGCTGGAATAGGCACATTATTTTATTTATTATTGCAAAAAAGCCATAACAAATGAAACATTCATTAAATTTGTTAAAACATCACTTTTCAAAGTGCAAAAATAGGGTATTTTAAAATATGGCTAAGGTAAAATATTATTACGATTCGGAAAATCTGGCGTATAGAAAAATAAAAATAAAAAAACGAAAGAAGTTTGGCATAGCTGCCTTGTTTTTAGTGGCTTCCGCCCTATTTGGATTTTTAAGTTTTGTCATTCTATTGAACACTCCCTATTTTGACACCCCAAAAGACAGACTACTGATCCGCGAAATCGATAATTTGAAGTTGAATTATGACGTTTTGACTAAGCGAATGGATCAGATAGACAATGTAATAGCCGCAATTGAAGACCGCGACAATAATTTATACCGTACCTATTTCAATACCTCACCAATACCTAAAGAAGAAAGAAAATCGGGATTTAGAGATGCAAATCGATATGCTGTTTTAGAAGGATATGACAATACGCAACTCGTATCAAAAACCACTAAAAGAGTGGATATCCTTACTAAAGAATTGGCAATCCAATCGAAGTCGTTAGATTATATTTTAAAATTGGCCAAAGAAAAAAATAAATTATTATCTGCCATTCCTGCCATTCAGCCTGTCAGAAATGAAAACCTAAAGCGCATGGCATCCGGTTTTGGATATAGAACAGACCCATTCACCAAAGCACGTAAAATGCATGAAGGGATGGACTTTACAGCCAAAATAGGAGCACCCATTTTTGCTACCGGCGATGGAATCGTTTCTCAAGCGGACAACACGGCCTCGGGATATGGCAAACATGTAGTTATTAGGCACGGTTATGGATATGAAACATTGTACGCACATTTGAGTAAGTACAACTGTAAGGCGGGACAAAGAGTTAAGCGAGGAGATATAATAGGTTACGTAGGCAGCACAGGAAGATCAGAAGGCCCACACTTACATTATGAGGTTCACAAAGACAAGAGAGTAGTGAATCCGCTAAATTTTTATTACGGAAATATCTCAGCAGTCGAATATGTTGCTATTTCAAAATTGGCGAATCAGGAGAATCAGTCACTGGATTAATTTATAATTAGGATTTATATAGCAAAGGGTTTGACTTTAAACGTGTAACATTAAACTTTAAACAGAAAAATGCATATTGAACTTTCAAAAGACAAAAGATATTATAGCATTGGCGAACTAGCCAAAGCATTTGCTGTAAACGCATCGCTAATTCGCTTTTGGGACTCCGAATTTGACATTCTGAAACCAAAAAAAAATGCGAAGGGTAATCGAATGTTTACTCCTGAAGATGTGACAAATTTACAGCTGATTTATCATCTGGTAAAAGAAAGAGGTTTTACACTAGAAGGTGCCAAAACCCATCTGAAAGAGGGACAAAAGAAAACCCTAGATAAGTTTGAAATTATTAGAAAATTAGAAACCATAAGAACACAATTAACAAACATTAAAAATCAACTTTAAAATTAAATAAACATGAAAAAATTCTTGCCTTGGATTATTGCAGCCGTTATCATTATTGGAATGTACAGCTGGGTTAAAGGAATTAACAATAATGCTGTAACATTAAATCAAAGCGTAGAGCAATCTTGGGGAAACGTGCAAACAGCTTACCAAAGGCGTAATGACTTAATAGGGAATTTAGTAAATACCGTAAAAGGTGCTGCAGATTTCGAAAAAAGCACTTTGACTGCTGTTATTGAAGCTCGTGCAAAAGCGACGTCTACAACTATTGATCCTACGAACATTACTCCGGAACAATTAGCTGCATTCAACAAAGCACAAAGCGGAGTTTCTTCCTCTTTATCAAGACTATTGGTTTCTGTCGAAAGATATCCTGAATTGAAAGCAAATCAAAATTTCTTGAAGTTACAGGACGAACTAGCCAGCACTGAAAATCAAATATTAACGGCCAGAACCCGTTTTAATGAAGCGGTACAACCGTATAATACGCACATAAAAACATTTCCAAACAGCCTATTTGCAGGTGTATTTGGATTTAAAGAGCAAGCCTATTTCACTGCTGTTGAAGGAGCTGAGACGCCAGTTGAAGTGAAATTTTAAAACTTACCCAAAAGGGAATTAGTTTAGTAATAAAAAATAAATCCTAGGACTCACGTACTTTCACGTTCGTGAGCTTTAGGTAAAAAAAACAATAAATGTCAAAAGAAGAAGATTTTTTAACAAAAGAAGAAGAGCAAGAAATTATTGAAGCAATTCTTGTAGCCGAAAAGAACACCTCTGGAGAAATTAGAGTTCACCTCGAAAAAACAACCAATTTAGATCCATACGATCGTGCACTAGAAGTTTTTAATGAACTAAAAATGGACGCAACCCAACTTAAAAATGGTGTTTTAATCTACATGGCCGTAGAAGACAAAACCTTTGTGATTTGCGGTGATCAAGGTATCAATGAGGTCGTTCAAAATAATTTTTGGGACAGTACCAAAGACGTAATGGTCGCTCATTTTAAAAACGGCAATTTTAAACAAGGTTTGATCGACGGTATTTTAAGAGCGGGAGAAGAACTAAAAAAACATTTTCCATGGTCCGAAGATGATACGAATGAATTATCAAACGAAATCTCAAAAGGATAATATGATTATATCTAAATTAAATAGCTCACTTTTTTTAAAACTACTTATTTGTTTTTTTATTACTCAAATAGGTTTTGCGCAGTTTACAATACCAGAAAAACCAAGCTTAACCACTTCCGTTTATGATTACGCCAATATACTAGGCGCATCAGAAAAAGAACAAATGGAAGAAAAATTAATTCGTTATTCTGACTCCACGACCACTCAAATCGTTATTGTTACGATTGAGAGTCTCAAAGGAGAAGATGTAAGTCAATTAGCCACCAGATGGGCGCAAACATGGGGATTTGGTCAGGCAAAAGAAGACAATGGCGTTATTATTTTAATTGCTAAAGAAGAACGAAAAGTTGCCATTAACCCCGGTTATGGATTAGAGGATAGATTAACTGCTGGAATTGGAGGAGAAATAATCCGAAACATTATCATTCCGGAATTCAAAGCCGGCAGCTACTACCGTGGTCTGGACAAGGGGACTGATGCCCTTTTTGATGTCTTTAGCGGCAAGTACAAGGGAGAAAGAAAAAAAGCAAATAAAGAAAGAGGTTTCCCTTTTTTACCTTTCATCATCATCATTGTTATCATCCTAGTTCTTATTTCAAGAAATAAAGGAGGAGGAGGAAACTCTGGAAATCGTGGTGGAGGTATTGGTTTACTTGATGTTATTCTTTTGAGTAGCCTAGGGAGTGGTGGCAGAGGCGGCGGATTCGGCGGCGGTTCATCTGGAGGTGGATTTGGCGGCGGAGGCGGCGGTTTTGGCGGCGGATTCGGCGGTGGCGGATTTTCTGGAGGTGGCTCTAGCGGTGGCTGGTAAAACAACCACAGACTAAATAAATAAAAAAGCTGCAAATCGCAGCTTTTTTTACGTCTCATTTTTAGTGCAGTAAAATAAAATGTTTACATAAAACTAACGCACCGTACTTTTTAACACAACACGATGCAGAAGCTTCGGGAAAAATCGTTTCAAATAAACACCTAGAACTTCTTTTCTTCCAATATATGCCTCGAATTTTTTAGAATCTACCGCCTTTACTAATTTTTTAGCGAATAATTGAAGCTCCATTCCATTTAAGGTTGCGAAATCGTCCTTATTTTGCTTTGAACCGTCAGCCGTAAGCGCATTATTAGCTACATTAGTCTGGACAAAACCAGGACAAATTAACGTCACATCGATGTTGTCTTTTTGATGCTCCATACGCATTACGTCAAAAAACCCGTGCAAAGCATGTTTAGCGCCACAATAGCCGGAACGATATGGAGATCCAAACTTTCCCATCAAACTGGTAATCGTTACAAAATGGCCTTTCTGGTTTTGTATAAAATGCGGAAGCAAGGCTTTTGATAATGCAACGGTGCCGAGATAATCGACTTCAATTAATTTTTTATCCACATCAAAATCAGTTTCTACTAGGAGCGAACGTTGACTTACACCTCCATTATTGATGAGGATATCAATTTTTCCAAAAAATGAAATCGCGGTCGTGACATGATTTTTGGCATTATCAAAATCAGTTAAATCAAATGGTAAAATAGCCACTTCTGAATTGGCACATTTCGACTTTACCTGTTCTAAATTTTGAACATTACGTGCCGAAAGGATGAGTTTACAGTTTCTTTGCGACATCTCGTAAAAGCTAAAGCCTCCCCTATTCCGTTTGAAGCTCCCGTTATCCAGACAACCTTACTATTTATCGATTCCATTTTTCTTATAAATGTAAAAAAGTTTATCGAGTTATCACTAACTCAATAAACTTTCTAAAATAAGGACAGGAATAAAACTATTTTTCCCTAATATAAATATCAATTGGCACTCCTGAAAAGTCCCAGTTGTCTCTAATTTTATTTTCTAGGTAACGCTTGTAAGGCTCTTTTACATATTGCGGCATATTCGCAAAAAACACAAATTGTGGTGTTTTCGTAGGCAACTGCATGCAATATTTAATTTTTACATATTTTCCTTTTGTAGCTGGTGGAGGGTAAGCTTCAATTACTTTCAACATGTATTCGTTGAATTTTGATGTAGCAATGCGTTGCTGTCTACTTTCGAACACTTTTACTGTAGCTTCAAGTGCTTTTAGTAATCGTTGTTTTGTTAATGCAGATACGAAAAGAATTGGCACATCCGTAAATGGCATTAGTTCTTCTCTGATTTTTTCTTCATAGTCTCTTGTTGACATAGTCTCCTTTTCGACCAAATCCCATTTGTTAACTAGAATCACAACCCCTTTTCTATTTTTTTCGGCCAACCAGAAAATACTTTGATCCTGACCTTCAAATCCACGAGTGGCATCGATAATCAAGATACAGATATCTGAATGTTCAATTGCACGTACGGAACGCATTACAGAGTAAAACTCCAAATCTTCCTTTACTTTTGCTTTACGGCGAATCCCTGCTGTATCCACTAGATTAAATTCGAAACCAAAACGGTCAAATTTTGTATCAATCGAATCCCTGGTAGTTCCTGCAATATCTGTTACAATATAACGGTCTTTACCAATTAAAGCATTTATAAAACTTGATTTACCTGCGTTAGGACGTCCTACAACAGCAAAACGCGGCAATTCAATTTCTTCTTGCGTTGGTTCTGGTTTAATAGGAAATGACAAGATTAATGCATCTAATAAGTCTCCAGTTCCGCTACCTGAAATACTAGCAAAAGTATAATATTCACCTAATCCTAGGTTGTAAAACTCAATGGCATCTTTCTCACGCATAGCGTTATCCACCTTGTTTACGGCAAGTAAAACAGGCTTCTTCACTTTACGCAACAGTCTTGCAACAGTATCATCCATTGGGGTAATACCTTCCTCAACATCAACTACAAATATGATAACATCTGCTTCATCGATAGCTAATTCTACTTGCTTACGGATTTCGCCTTCAAAAACGTCATCTGACCCACGTACATAACCTCCCGTATCGATTACAGAAAATTCCTTTCCATTCCATTCACTTTTTCCGTAGTTCCTGTCACGAGTTACTCCCGAAACTGAATCTACTATCGCTTCTCTTCTCTGTATCAATCGATTAAAAAGGGTCGATTTTCCTACGTTTGGTCTGCCTACAATGGCAACAATGTTATTCATAATCCTAATTTCAAATATTCTGCAAAGGTAGAATAAAAAGCGTAAATATCAATTGTTTTACTATATTAGCTCATACCTTATACTGAATAGAGTAAAAAAATTGATGTCTACTCAGGAAATAAGGTCGTCATCAGTTGAAAGAACTCGACAGCTATTTTAATACGATAAGAAAATCCTCAAATAATGCTAACTGAATTGAACATAAAAGTTCCCATATAACCTAAAGGAGGTTATATGAGAACTTTCTAAGTTTCTTCTGCGATCTCACAAAAGAATCTATCGCTAAAGAAGACTATTGATTATATCCAAATCGTTTCAACATATTCACATTACTTCTCCAGTTTTTATTCACCTTAACGTACAGCTCAATATGTATTTGTTTCCCAAAGAATCTCTCTAAATCGGCACGAGCATCCATCCCTACTTTTTTTAGCGCAGCTCCTTTGTGGCCAATTATAATTCCTTTTTGGGTTTCGCGCTCCACCATTATCAAAGAACGGATTCTAATGATGTTTTCGTCTTCAAAAAACTCTTCCGTAACAATTTCTACCGCATAAGGAATTTCTTTGCTGTAATTCAATAAGATTTTCTCACGAATGGTTTCATTAACGAAAAAACGCTCTGGCTTGTCTGTTAATTGATCTTTTGGATAATAAGCTGGTGATTCTGGCAAAAGAGAAATTATTCTTTGAAAAACTTCAGGAACATTAAAATTCTGCAAAGCAGATATCGGAAAAATTTCAGCATTAGGTACTTTTTCAGCCCAGAACGCTACTTGCTCTTCTAATTTCTCCTGATTTGAAATATCTATCTTATTCAATAATAAGAGCACTGGAATTTTGGCATGTATTATTTTGTTAAAAAAAGCTTCGTCTTTCAAATCTTGCTCTCCTATCTCCACCATGTAAATCAATATATCGGCATCTTCGAAGGCGGACTTGACAAAGTTCATCATGGACGCTTGCATTTCGTATGCTGGCTTGATGATTCCAGGTGTATCAGATAAAATCATTTGAAAATCTTCGCCATTCACAATCCCAAGGATTCTATGGCGTGTTGTCTGTGCTTTGGACGTAATGATTGACAACCTTTCCCCTACAAAGGCATTCATTAATGTTGACTTCCCAACGTTTGGGTTTCCTATGATATTTACAAAACCGGCTTTATGTGACATGTATTATAGTATTTAATTTGCAAAGGTAGTTATATCAACTCAATAGAAAAAAGAAAACATTTTTTAAAATTTTTGTTGCAAATGCCAAATTTCGTTGTACCTTTGCAGCCGAAACAACGCGGGATAGAGCAGTAGGCAGCTCGTCGGGCTCATAACCCGAAGGTCACTGGTTCGAGTCCAGTTCCCGCTACTAAGTTAATTTTATTAAAATTACAAACGCACATCGCGGGATAGAGCAGTAGGCAGCTCGTCGGGCTCATAACCCGAAGGTCACTGGTTCGAGTCCAGTTCCCGCTACTAATAAAGCTTCATAGAGATATGAGGCTTTTTGCATTTAACTATTTCCTACTAATAAGTATTAGTCATTCTTTCCCATAAAAAAAACCCGTGCTGCGGAAGCAAAACGGGTTTAAACTAACTAAACTTATTAAAAACATTAACTTATTTTAGAACAACTAAAGTATTTATGTCGATCCAAATTTCTAGAGTATTCTAGTAATGCTAGTCTTCTGATACCACTGGTCTTTCTACTTCCATAGACACATTCATTAAGACAGCAATCCCTTCATCATTTAACATCGTCATATTTAAAGTATCTAACATTGCCAGTCTTCTTGAAGTTAGACCACTAAACATATTGTACGAAATATTCATCTCTTTTAAATTACTCAAATTCTCCAATCCAAATGGAACTTGACCGACCATATTGTTTTCAAATAAACTAAGATTTTCCAACATTTCTAAATTGGCCACATCAGGACTTAATTTACCAACCAATTTATTGCTATTTAACAATAATGTTTTCAATTTCTTTATTTCATAAAGAGAGCTTGGAATTTGGCCTTCAATTTCATTGTTAAAAACTACCAGCGTCACTAAGTTTTGCAGTTTACCTATTTGAGCAGGTAACTCACCCGAAATCCTATTCATGTAAAGTTCCAAGTCTTGAAGACTATCCATTTCGCAAATTGAAATTGGTATCACTCCCGCTAATTTATTAAAGGAAAGATCTAAGGTCTTTAATTCTTTTAAGTTTTGTAATGCTGAAGGAATAGTACCAGACAAACTATTTTTATGCAAATTTAATTCTTGCAGATTTACAAGGTTTGTAATTTCGGCAGGAATCTCCCCCATCAAATTATTATTTGCCAATCTTATTGCAATAACTTTATCACCGTCTAGTTCGATACCATACCAAGTAGAAACAGGAGAGGATAAGTCCCATTTTGTTGTCCAGTTTTCACCATTAGTGGCTTCATACAGTTTTAGTAGCACCGCTTTATCTGAAAAGGAAACATCAGCCATCATCGTAAATGACGCTAAAACGGTTAAAGCAAAAGTGAATAAATTTTTCATGAGTGAGTTACTTTACAATTTCGGTTAATTAAATGTACTAACAATGGAGTTTATCAGCAAACTTAATCGATGAACTACACTATTTATATAAATAAAAGGGTGTTTATCCTACAATAATGTTAAAGAGCTAACATCTTGTAACTGTTTTCCAAGCTTTAAATCTAACATTTTGGGCATCAGATTTTAATACCAAGTACTAACATCAGTTAAACCAAACTATTATGATTTAACTGATGCCGAATGAAGTTTTTCTACAATTTTAACGAAATAAACAGGGATGACCCTGCACATGGTACAAGGCCTAAATTTCAGAACCTAAAAACGCATTATGCCTAATATCTTTGCGACCAATTTTTTGTAGCGCATCTAATTATCGGCGCTAACGATCCCTTTTAGATAAAACAATAAACGAAAGCTTTTGAATCGTTGGTGTATTGATAATGGGAGGACCAATTTATTACAAGGTATAGTATAAATAGTTAACCCCAGCCACCCCGTTATTATATAAGCTTTTCTATCGCTTTTGCAAGATCAAAATCTTTATCGGTAACTCCATCGGCATCATGGGTTGACAAACGTATGTTGACTTTATTGTATACATTGAACAATTCAGGATGATGACCTTGCTTTTCTGCCAAAAGTCCCACTTGTACTATAAAACCCAACGAGTCACTGAAATTTTTAAAAACAAACTTCTTTTCAATTCCTTTCTCGTTAAAAGTCCAATCTTTCAAATCTTCTAAAATAGGCTGAGCTGTTTCATTATTGTAAATGTCCATATTTTCTTTTTTTTAAAGTTAATTAAAATTGGTTCAATCCTTCCCTATTTTAAGTTAATATGGTAATTTTGACAAATATTAATTTCCTTATCTATTGAACTCAGCTTTTTCCTTTAAAATTTATTCCGATGTGAAAGACGTTCCTTCTGCCTGGGATTCTTTAGCAATAAATAACATCTTTCTTTCCAAAGATTATTTGACAGTATTACAAGACGCGGCTCCGAAAAATATGGCTTGTCAGTTCATAGGTCTATTTCTTGATGAAGAATTGGTTGGTTTGGCTTTATCTCAGTATATCGATTTACGTGATGTTCATTCTTTTGGAGAACGCGATCATTGCCTAAAAACAAAGGTTCGTGAAATCGTCTTCAAATATTTCAGCTCTAATGTCTTAGTGATGGGGAACAATATGTTAACTGGCCAAAACGGCTATTGTTTCAGTGAAAAATTACCTAGATCAGAAGGAATGATTTTGTTAAAAACAGTTGCAGAAGAGTTAAAGAAAATTTTTAACAGCAACGGAAAACAGATACACCTGTCCATTTTTAAAGATTTTTCCAAATCTGAAATAGAGCCATTTGACATTCCGCAATTCAAATCGTTCTATAAATTTACCACTCAGCCTAATATGGTTTTTCAGATTAAAGAGTCCTGGACAACTTTTGACGATTATATCCTTGACAACAACAAAAAATACAGAGATCAGTACAAAAGGGCTCGCAAAAAAGCAGATGGCATTTCGAAAAAGAAATTATCACTTGACGAAATCACAACATACAATTCAAGAATCTACCAATTATATATGAATGTGGCTAAAAACGCACCATTTAACACTTTCTATTTGCCTGACAATCATTTTATTATTTTTAAAAAATCATTAAAAGACAACTTCCTTTTTTATGGGTATTTTGTAGGAGAAGAATTAATAGGCTTCAATACATTGATAAAAAACGGAAATGACATAGACACTTACTTCCTCGGTTATGATGAGAAGTATCAACGTGAAAAAATGCTGTATCTGAATATGCTGTACGATATGATTGGTTATTCCATCAATAAAGGACACAAACGTATTGTTTTTGCTAGGACGGCTCTAGAGATCAAAAGCTCTGTCGGCGCAAAACCAATTCACATGTATGGACTCATTAAACACAGCAACCCTCTGATCAATCTACTTGTTTCAAAAACCTTCAGCTATTTTGAGCCTAAAATTGAATGGCAAGAGCGCAATCCTTTTAAAAATTAGAAAAAACGTTTCGGAATAGCAGCTTTCAACTTTTTTGGAGCCAAGTCAATATTAAATTCTGTTTCAGCATCGTAATACTCCCCATCCATTTGAAAACTAACAGGGAAATTTGTTTTGATAGTTGCTTTATCAGTTGAAATAATGGTAATGTCCTCTGACTCCATGGGCATGTTTCCTGTAATTATTTTTCCAAAAACAAATAAATCTAGATTTTTCAAGATTATAATCTCAAACTTTCCGTCATTCATAACTCCTTTCGGATTAATAACAACACCCGTTCCATATTTCTTTGAATTTGCTATCACAATCATTCGCGCCTGATACTCCGTAAGCTCATTATTACAAGATATCGTCGCAGAAAAATCGACATCCGTATCTATTAATGTCTTAAAAGCCTGCAACGCATAATACCACCTTCCGTGCATGGAACCTTCATGATAGTTTTTAATGAGTGTAGCATTGAGTCCCAAATCGCTTAAATGCAGACTCTTCTTCCCATTAACGATTATCACATCCATTTCCAAAAAAGCATTATGAAAAGCAATTGGCAAATTGTCTTCGATAGCTTTAGGCAAGCCAGGGTCTGTAGCCAATCCATTGGATGATCCAGCGGGTAATATTCCTAATATAAAATCTTCGCTTTCCAATGCTTCGGCCACTAACTTTATAGTACCATCACCCCCGGCGACAATAATGCGCTCTGGTGTAAACTCTTTATACAGCGCCTTGATTTTGGCAGTATCGTTATCAACTGAAGTTTCGTATAAAACCAAGTTCACATTCTCCTTAACAGCGAAATTAGCTGCGGCTTGGATAATTTCTGATTTATCAATACCTCCTGATACAGGATTAGCAATCATTATTACATTCTTTTTCAAGCTTATATTTCGTTTATTGATTAAAAATAATTAATTTTCAGCGTACTTCAAAAGTAATTAACAAAATGAAACCTATTTTAAAATTATACAGAGGATATGCAAATGAGCAGGAACTGATTGTGATGGGCCATGTTTTCAAACCAACCAAAACTAAAGATTACGATTTTCTAGACAAAAATTTTAAAAATGCGAGTTCAATTATTAGTATGTTTCGTATGAAGACACATTCAAATGCCGATGTCTATTTGACGCATAATGGTATTAAAATCCATACGAAAACATTAGTTGATGGCTACTTTAAATTTTGCATTCCTCTAGACCAAAACAATACCTATGGTTGGAATGATTATGAGGTCAGTATAATGCACGAAAATAACACTATCGCAACTAAAGAAAGTTACATACGTCCACATAAAGGTAATTTAGGAATCATATCTGATATTGACGATACTTTCTTGATTTCCTACACCATCAATCCGTTAAAAAAATTATATTATTTACTGTTCAGAAACGTAAACTCCAGAAAAGTATTTGAAGATGTGGTTCCTCATTTTCAAGCTTTAAGTTCGGCAGGAAGAAGCGAGAAAGGAGAATTAAATGCTTTTTTCTATGTTTCCAGCAGTGAATGGAATCTGTATCGGTTTTTAGTGACGTTTACAGAAATTCACCAACTACCCAAAGCAGTTTTTTTGTTAAAAGATATAAAAACAAGTCTTACTAATTTCTTTTGGACAGATAGAGGCGGTCACAATCATAAATTCGACAAAATAAAACATATATTGGAATTTTATCCCAATTTAAAGTATATCCTGATTGGTGATGATTCACAATACGATCCTTTTTTGTATGAAGCCATCAGCAAAATTTTTCCTTTAACTGTAAAAGCCATTTATATAAGGCAAACCGGCCATAATAAAAAAGAAAAAGTTACCAAGGCGATGAAAAACCTTCAAACGATGGATATTGCAGTATGTTACTTTAAAGATAGCTCGGAAGCTATATCTCATTCTAAAAAGATAGGCCTAATTGCGCAATAAAATTTAACCTAGAACATTTAAGAACAATAGTCTGGATGGAAATGAAAACTTTTTCTTAGCCTCATTGTATTTCTTGCGTAAAAATAGCTACTTAGGAAGCTCGTTTTTAAAATGTAGAAACGGGATGAGGCTGGAAAGCTTCCAATAAAAAGCCGGTAATAGATCCTTACTCATTCATTTTTTATTAAGCGTTGTCAATTTCCTCTTGTACCAGTTCCCAGTCAGAGAGAAACTTATCCAATTCCGCTTTCTTTTTATTGTATGCCTTAAAGAAAGAAGCATCTTCAATATGTTTATTATAACTTGAGGCCAGCATTTTGTCGTCATTCTGAATATCTTTCTCAAGTTGCTTGATCTGACTTTCAATTTTGCTCAAGCGATTCTGCAAAGCTTTGCCTTTCTTTTGTTCTTCGTATGAGGCTTTGTTACTCTCTTTTGGAGATACCGAAGCTTTTAACGCATCTTTTTTCTCCACTTCACGCATGTTTTCCAAGTTGCGTTGTTCCAGGAAATAATTAACGTCACCTAAGTATTCTTTTATTTTTTGATTTCTGAATTCGTATACAATATTTGACATTCCCTGAAGAAAATCCCTGTCGTGAGAAACTAACAAAAGCGTGCCTTCGTATTTTTGCAAAGCAGTTTT
This sequence comes from uncultured Flavobacterium sp., assembly GCA_937773775.1. Classification (GTDB taxonomy): domain Bacteria; phylum Bacteroidota; class Bacteroidia; order Flavobacteriales; family Flavobacteriaceae; genus Flavobacterium. The sequence continues at coordinate 50,000 of CALJVL010000013.1, read as the reverse complement.
TAAAACATTTTTGGATTTAATATCCAAGTGATTGGTAGGCTCATCCATAACTAATACGTTGATAGGCTGCAAAAGCAATTTACAGAGCGCTAGACGATTCCTTTCGCCTCCAGAAAGGACTTTTACCTTTTTCTCAACATCATCGCCACGAAAGAGGAATGAGCCTAACATGTCGCGCACCTTCGAACGGTTAGTGTCTGTTGCTGCATCTTCCATTGTTTGAAGCAAGGTAATCTCTCCATCAAGATATTCTGCCTGGTTTTGGGCAAAATAACCAACCTGAACATTGTGCCCTAATTTTATATCTCCTTCGTATTCAAATTCATTAACAATCGCTTTGATAAAGGTCGACTTTCCTTGTCCGTTTTGCCCAACAAAAGCAATTTTACTTCCGCGTTCAACTAAAAGAGAGATGTCTTTCAAAATAGTCTTATCACCATAACTTTTGGTTACTTTTTCAGCTTCTATGACTACACGACCAGGTACTTTAGAAATTGGAAAAGAAATATTCATCACAGAATTATCATCTTCATCGACTTCGATACGATCGATTTTATCCAACTTTTTTATCATTGATTGTGCCATGGAAGCTTTGGAAGCTTTGGCACGAAACTTTTCAATCAGCTTTTCAGTTTCCTCAATTTTTTTAGCTTGATTTTTCTGGGTAGCCAATTGTTTTTCACGAATTTCATGTCGTAATTCTAAATATTGGGAATAGGGTTTGTTGAAATCATAAGCCTTACCTAGGGAAATTTCGATTGTTCTATTAGTCACATTGTCTAAAAACATCTTATCGTGAGAAACAATTACTACGACACCTATATAATTACGCAAGAAACTCTCTAGCCAAATGATACTTTCAATATCAAGGTGGTTGGTAGGCTCATCCAGTAGTAACACATCATTCGCCTGCAATAACAGTTTGGCCAATTCAATTCGCATTCTCCAACCACCTGAAAAAGTTTCTGTCTGATTGTTGAACACTTCTCTCTTAAAACCTAATCCTAGAAGTATTTTCTCTGTATCACCCACATAGTTATACCCTCCTAATAATTCAAATCGATGGGTGTAGTCAGATAAATCTTCAATAATTTGACTGTATTCGTCACTTTCATAATCTGTTCGAGTCACCAACAAATGGTTGATTTCCTCTAGCTTTTTCTCTACAACTTTAATATCAACAAATGCTTCGTAGGCTTCTTCAAGCACGGTTCTACCCTGCTCAAAATCGATGTCTTGCCGTAAAAAACCCATTCGCACTTCCTTCTCTTGGGCAATACTGCCGGAATCCGGAGCAAAGTCTTTTGCCAAAATTTTGAGCATGGTCGATTTACCTGCACCATTTTTACCTACAAGACCCACGCGGTCCCCAGTACCTAACCGAAAGGTAACTTCTTCAAATAAATAAGAGCCGCCAAACGAGACAGATAAATTGTGTATATTAAGCATGTATTATGATTTTATTCCATTTTGAAAGCTTAAATTTGTAGCTCCATAAAAGGAAAAATTAAATTTTTTGCAAATGTTAAAAAAAGGATCCAAACTATATAGTATTTTAACAGGAACTTGTCCTAAATGTCAGAAAGAGAGTATGTATTTAGACCCAAATCCGCTTCGTCTAGGGAAAACTTTAAAAATGAATGAAAAATGCAGTCATTGCGGATTAAAATATCAAATTGAACCTTCGTTTTTTTATGGAGCCATGTATGTAAGTTATGGACTAAATGTGGCTGCTGGAATAGCGGCGTTTATTATTTCATATTTAGTCTTTAAAACATCGTTAAAAGTCGCTTTTATTTCAATAATTATTTCACTTATACTTTTGTTTCCGTTCATTTTACGCTGGTCGAGAAATGTTTACATAAATATGTTTGTTTCTTATGATCCAACTTTCAAACAATAAGAATTTTATTTTTGACCTTTAGGCAAAAACCGTTTTATATCAATTTCCTTATCCAAGGGTATTTTGTTTTCGATATAATTAAAAAGCTCTTTGGCCATAGATGGTCCTAACATAACGCCACGTGTCCCCAACCCGTTGAGAATATGAATTGAATGATAGTCAGCATGAGTGCCAACCAAAGGTCTTCTGTCTTTTACCGTAGGCCTTACACCCGCAAAATGTTCTACTATTTCAAAGTCACAAGTAATGATTTCTTTAATTCTGTCAATTAATTCCAATTTGCCTTTTTCAGTGGGCAAATTTGTTTTCTCTTTCCAATTGTAGGTTGCGCCAACTTTAAACAAATCATTCCCTAAAGGAAGAATAAAAACGCTGGTATTCAAAATAACGTCCAAGACTAATTCTGGTGCTTTTATAATAAATAGCTCCCCTTTTGTACCGTCTAAAGGCAAGTGCCTAAAATATGGATTAGAATGCATCCCAAAACCTTCCGCAAACACGATATTCTTTGCTTCAATATCTTTATATCGTATATGATCGGGGAAAATTTCTAAAACACGATATTCAAAAGAGGATTCCGTGAAAATACCGCTCTTTAATAAGTACTCTCTGTACTTTTTTAATAACACTTCGGTATCAACATGGCCAGTCTGCAAGACTTCTCCATAATTATAAGGCGATTCGATTCCAGAATATTTCTTTGTGACTAATTCTGTTGATAAAAACGGCGTTAAAGTCTTTTTATCAGAGGCTGCAAACCAATTGTTTTGCTCCTCTACAGAAAAAAATTTTCTTAAAATCGGTTTTTTAAAATCGACCTTAGTCTTAAGTTTACTCTCCACAACATCATAGAAACTCTCCATCAAAAGTAATTGTTCCTCTGCTTTCCAAACTTCACTAAAACGTTTCAATATAACCGGGTTGTACAAACCACCGGCAATCTTAGAAGAATTTTGAGAATTATTGTCCATTACGAAAATACTCTTTCTGTTTTGCAAGGCAACTTCAGAAAAAGCGATTCCAGCTAAACCGGAACCTATTATTAAATAATCTATCATACTACAAAAGTAACTAATAATGTAAACTAAAAACAGTGCACCAAAATCTTAAGCAAACATAAGCTGCTGTAAAACAAAAAGAACTCTTGTCATATATGACAAGAGTTCTTTTTGTTTATTTGTGATAAAATTGAAATTAATAATTCCACATATCTGATTCAAAATCACGGATTTTTTCTTTAACCCTTTCAGCTTCTAGCAATTGATTCTGCGAATTATTTGGCATATACTCTTTAATCTCTCTATCGCCATAAACATTTTCCTCTTTATAAATGACACTATTAAAATGTCGTGAATTCAATATTTGGTCAAAAGAAATAAGCATTGCTGAATTCTGATTATTGAATGCTTTCGCCTCATGCAGAACTGCTCTTGCTGATGGGAAAAACACCCAAAACAATTCGATATAGTCCTTTTCATCACTGTTCATTGTGTAAACATCTGGGGTAACAGGACAGATACCGAGCAAACGATATTTCAATTCACTTTGACGTTTATCAAAATACCAGTAGCCCTTAATCTTATATTGAGTAACATCTTGAGCAGTTATATCGGATCGCAAAATATATTGAGGCGAAACTTCAATGCCTGCATTTACTTGTTCTCTACCTGCGTCAGTAGTGTCAACTCGGCTCAATGATGCCTGCACGTCCTTATAAGATTTTTTAGTGTTAAAATAGCTATCAGCATACACTTCGCTTATTTCACCACTTTTAATCGCTTTTGTTAATACATTATACAAGGATCTTCTATCGGCACCTAGATTTTCATCTAGTGGATAATATAAAGCAAAGTTAATTCTTTCACTTAAATCTATAATTTCCCAAACTGTTTTACCCATCAAGATATCTCTATCATGAACATATCCATATGCTAACGGCTTATCATTATCAGAAATTAGCTGAGCAGCAGACTTAAGGCCTACTTCCTCGGGTATCTTAGCATTAAGCAAATTAGACTGCGCGTAAGATGCAATGCTACCAGTAACAGAAATAATAACTATTATAAAAAATTTAACTTTCATCATGGTATGATTATAAGATAATGTGGCGACCCTTCAGGGCAACTTGTTTATTATTGTATTTCAAAAATAACCGGAGCGGTTCTTGGTAACAAATAGTTACCAGCTCCGACTAGCTTCGTTTTAATTTCAGATATGATTATCTGATCTCCTCTTCCTGCCTTAACAAGTACTGATTTACATTGTGCATTTAATCTATCGCCTTGAACCACAACGGTAGGTTGTCCTGTTACTTTTAAATTAAAACCAACAACATTTAAACCAACTTCGAAATCAAAATCCTCTAATTTAGCTCCTATTGTAGCAATTTCAAGATTCGATTTAGGACCTTTTACAACACCTGTCTCTCCTCTGATCGTTCCAGTAGGGCCAGGAATTCCTTTAATTCTAAAAGTCTTTTTATCCGAAACTTTAGAACCATCAGGTAATGTACCTGTCACATTAATCACTACTTCATTCCCTGAAGTTGGACTCATGTTAAATTTAGCACCGCCTGCAGAACTTAATCCTGGAGCAGAAGCAGATACTTTATCAGCAGTAATTCCTGCAAATGAAATTGTCATAGGATTTACAACTCCTCTATAAACAACGTTCATTTTATCAGCCGATATTGTCGCCGATTTAGGTCTGGCAACAACTACGTATTTATCACTTATAGGTAAACTAACTACCTTACCATTTTCATCAAAGTTAAAAGAACCCGTAATTGGATGGTCGCCTATATTACCTGCAGCAAAAGAAAACTTTGCCTGTCCTGCCATAGCTTGTATGTTCGAACCATTGATGATTACGGACTTTGCTTTTAATGACGGATCAAATTTTCCTAATATGATTTTACCTGATACTGCTTCCCCTTGAAAGAAAACAGATTTATCAAGAACAACAATAGGTTCATAAGCCGTAAGAGAAGCAGCAGCAACTAGATCACTTTGGAACATTCCACTCATAACATCACTTTCAGTCGCTTTGATATCAGCTTGTAACTGAGACAAGTTTGTAATTGTCGCTATTAAGGGAAAGCCCTTGTAATGATAATCAATCCAATCTAAATTAGCACCTGCTTTTTCCGAAAAAACTGGTTTTGTAGCGAATCTAGCTTCTATTTTATTCATTTCAGATTCCGCAATAGAACTACCTCCAACTTGCTTAATTTGAGCAGAATAATTGTTAATTCTATCTAAAAATTCTTGCCCGCTTTTCGACACCTTATCACCCGTAAAAAACATTCTATCAATTAGGTCGCCTTTGTCCATCTCCTCAAAAGGCAAATTTCCTTTAGAATCTCGTTCAAAACCTTTTATGACTGAAGTTTTAATGTTTTCTATGTAATCATTAAATTCTTTAGAGATTACTCTTATCTTTTCGACTTTAAGCTTTTTGTCACCAAATTGTCCCGGTTGGTCAATTGCTTTTTGTTCTAATTGTGCAAATGAACTTTCATTTCTTTGGTCTGTGATTGCATTTGACTCAACAATTTTTAAATTTAACATTCCAAAAGCTGACAACACTTCTTTGGACATGTTTAATGCTAACATCGCGATAAAAATCAAGTACATCAGATTTATCATCTTCTGTCTGGGGGTTAATTTTCCTCCTGCCATATTTTCTAATAATTAGTTAGTTGTTTTTTTATAGTTCGAAACTAATTATCCTTTGTTACTCATTGCAGATAGCATTCCGCCATAAACATTATTCAATGATGATAGATTTGTAGTTAATGATTGCATTTGCTCTTTTAACTTCATATTGTTCTCAATCACTTCCTCATTAATTTGCGCGTTTCTTGTAGCGCCCTGTAGTTGTATTTTATATAAACTATTCAGAGACTCCATCTGAGAGGCAGCCATTGTTAATTCCTCACTATATTTTTTAGTAGAGGCCATTGACTCAGCGGTTGGAGCTATACTTTTAGCAGCTGATTCAAAGTTTTTGATGCTATTACCTAAACTAGCCATTAATTCTCCATCTATTTTAGCATCTTTCAACATTGCGTCAAGCTTTTGGGACAACAATCCCTGTGCTTCTGCAGGAATTTCACTTTTTTGCTTTTTTGCTCCTGATGCTTTTCCATTGGCTAATTCTGGATACACTAGCGTCCAATCAAATTCATTATCAACATCTTCAAAAGCTGAGAGTGCAAAAATTCCAGCTTCAACTAACAAACCGATCGTCAACATCAGATTTCCCGTTACAAATCCAAATTCAATATGAGTTATCTTGAATAACGCTCCAATGATTACAACCGCAGCACCCATTCCATAAGCGAAATTCATTGCTTTTTTACTTAATAATGCCATAACTTTTTGATTTTAAATTTAGTGGGGGTTTATTTTTATCTGTTTTTAATTTTTTGCCCGTTTCCGGTTGTTTGCAATCCCATATAGTCCTGAACAGTTCTGAATCCGATAAAGCTCCTTGCAGAATCTGCATATTCAAAATCTCTTGTACTTACCTGTAAGAAATAGGCAACGTCTTTCCAGGATCCGCCACGCACTACTTTACGTTTATTAGAATAGTCCAATACATTCGGATTCATAGACGAAACATACTCATATGCATTTGGATCATACGACGAATCCGTCCATTCAGAAACATTTCCTGCCATATTATAAAGGTTATATCCGTTAGGCTCATAAGACTTTGCCTCTACAGTATACAGCGCTTGATCAGCTGCATAATCGCCTCTATTCGGTTTGAAGTTCGCCATAAAACATCCTCTATCATTTTTAGTGTAAGGTCCACCCCAAGGATAGGTCGCTGACTGTAAACCGCCTCTTGCAGAATATTCCCATTCCGCCTCAGTCGGCAATCTAAAAGAGTTGATCAAATCATGCCCGTTCTTTTTTGCTTTAATGTAAGAGTTTTTATTTAGTGTACGCCAAGCACAAAAAGCTTTTGCTTGTGTCCATTTTACCCCTACTACAGGGTAATCTCCGTATGCTTTGTGCCAGAAGTAATCATTATGCATAGGTTCATTATATGAATAGGCGAAATCTTTAATCCACACTGTTGTGTCTGGATATACCTTCACCTCTTCTGTTTTAATGAAATCTTTTCTTTTACCAACTTTAGCCTTAGCCGCAGCTTGTAAATCCATCCAGGAATAACGAAATTTAAGCTTGTCTACATCGACAGTTCGCAAGCCGTTATAGGAAGCTTCCAAAGGCAAATACATCGAATCCATAACCTCAACGTAATATTCGTCAGGATATAATTTAGGATCTTTAATTAACTTAACATCTCTGTTTAATTTTCTACCCGCATAAGGATTGTCATCTGTACCTATACTATAGTAGTTATCGTACATGTACTTATCATAGGCTGTCATTTTTTCAGGATCTGCGTCGTTAAAAGCAAAATCCCCTATACTACCAGAATTTTTTCCTTTGCCATCACCTGCCTTTATACCCATCATATCCGCGAGGATTGCTAACCTAACTCTCATAGTTGAATCCTTAACCCATTCCACAAATTGACGGTACTCACTATTGGTTATTTCAGTTTCATCCATATAAAACGAACGAACCGTTACTGTTTTTGTAGGAGCATCTTGAATATTGGCAACATCACCATCTGCTTTACCCATGATATATGCGCCACCGGGAATTAAAGTCATCCCAAAAGGTTTTTCAGGACGCCATTTTTCACCCTTAACACCGACCAATTCACCTTTGTCGCCAGACTTACCGCAACTGATTAATAGGGACAAAATCGCAATAAATGCAATGAACTTCTTCATATATATTGGGGGTTATATTTTCATTATTTTTTACGTATGTAAACCTATTTATTATTTTTTAATAAAACAATTATTTTAGAATAAAGATTCTTTTTGAAACAAAAAATTTACTTATGCTAAATAAATTACTAAATGCTGTTTTTTAGCTGTGCTTTCCACCATCTTTCAGGTAATTCCTGATTACACGCTCCTAAATATTCATCATAAGAACAAGGTAACAACGTGTTTCTTTTTAATTTATTACTCCCATCTGAAATAAATGGTATTTCTATCCACCAACGGTCCGTTTTGTCACTTTTATAAAAAACCAAAACTTCATCTTCTAAAGGCACAATATATTTTATATAATTTTCTCTACTACCAAAAGGATATTCGTTAGAACGATAGTGAAACCCCTCTATAAAGTACCATATAATCTGAGCTACCAATACGGATTCTTGGACTGAATCATTGTGATTAAATATTCCAAAAACGGAAACTTTATCGCTAATACCCGCATATCTTGCTAAGGAACAAATCTCCTTCCCATTAAATCCGTTAGGAGTAAATGTAGAAAAATTACCTGAATCTGAGGATTTGACAGAGCTTAAATCAAGACTGACTATGTCTGCATCCCTAAATACGGGCTCTGACAAGCTTATATTATTAGAAATCTCCCCCAATCTATATGCGTCAAAAAACAATTTTTCAACTAAATCAATCTCTTCTTGCGAGTTATAATAGGTCTGATAACCAATATTACAATAATTAAAAAGATTGTTTGGCTCGTCAATGATAATTTTAGTCAAATAAGAAGAGGCCGAAACGTCCTCATTTTCTTTTCCAAAATCAAACTTACTGTCTATAGCGACCAGGTTTACCATCTGCTCCAGTTCGTCATATGCTCTGTAAAGAGCAAAGGTCAAATCCTGAGAACCACCAATCACTATTGGAATAATTTTCTTCTTAATTAAATCTGAAACGACTTTACGTAGGGCAAAATAAGAATCATCTGCTGAATTCCCTGGAAGAATATCTCCTAAATCCGCAATAGATCCGTCCCAATTGCCGGGAAACATGCTATATAATTCTTTTCGAATAGCTAACAAATCAATATCTGCTGTCGCCGTATTGTTTCCTCGATTTTCCAAAACACCAATAATAGCGATGTTAATCTTGTTTAAGTCCGGAAATTGATTACTTGTATGAAAAACGACTTTACTTCCCAATTGCTGGGAAGACAACTTTTTTATCTCTTCTAAAATATCAAAATCAATGGGTTTTAAAAAGTCAAATTCCATTTTATTTCTTTTTTACTGCGGGTTTCTTTACTGCTGTTTTCTTAGCTGCTACTTTTTTAGCTGGCGTTTTTTTAGCGGTAGTTTTTTTAACGGCAGTTTTTTTAGCAGGCGTCTTTTTGGCAATCATCTCTTGAACTTCCTCCAATGTCAGTTTTGTCGCATCAACATCTTTACTCAATTCAATTTTAATTTTCCCTTTGGTAATAACGGAACGTCCCCAACGCGCTTTTTCGACTAAAATTCCTTCCTCTGTCCAGTTGTGCAGGACTTTATCAATGTTCTTTTGCAATTTATCCTCAATCAATGTTTCGATATCCTGTTGCGATAAATTATCAAAATTATATTTCTTACTCACATTAATAAACAATCCGTCCCATTTGATAAAAGGACCAAAACGGCCCGTACCTTTTTGCACGCCTTCTCCTTTATAGATGGTAATCGGCGCATCGGCGATTGCTTTCTCGTCAATTAATTCCTGCGCTCTTTTAAAATCTACATCCAAAGGATTTTCTCCTTTTGGCAAAGAAACAAAGGCAGCTCCATGACGAATGTAAGGTCCATAACGACCATTACTGACCTGAACCTCTTCTCCTTTATATTCTCCTAAATCCTTCGGAAGCAGAAAAAGATCTAATGCCTCTTCCAAAGTAATGGTTCCAATATTTTGATCTGCCATTAAACTGGCAAATTTTTTCTCTTCATCATCCGCTTCACCAATTTGGGCCACTGGACCAAATTTTCCTAAACGAACCAAAACCTGCTTCTCAGTTTTAGGGTCTTTTCCTAAAATTCTTTCTCCACTTTCTCTTTCAGCATTTGCTTCTACATCTTTCACAATTGGGTGAAATTGATCGTAAAAGTCTTTCATCATTACTGCCCAGTCCACATTTCCTTCGGCTATTTCATCAAAATCTTGTTCCACTTTTGCAGTGAAATTATAATCCAGAATATTTCCGAAATTCTTTACCAAGAAATCAGTTACGATTGTCCCAATATCCGTTGGCACTAGTTTCCCTTTATCGGATCCTGTATTTTCTTTCAACACCTTCTCATCTAGATTTCCAGACAGCAAGGTCAATTGCGTATATTTTCTTTCTTGTCCGTCAAGATTTCCTTTCTCTACATAGTTTCTATTGATTATAGTAGAAATCGTTGGAGCGTAGGTTGATGGACGACCAATACCCAGTTCCTCCAGTTTCTTGACCAAAGAAGCTTCAGTATAGCGAGCTGGAGGTCTAGAGTATCTCTCGGTCGCAGTGATATAATTGTTTTGTAATTTTTCGTTAATCTTCATTGCAGGCAACATTCCTTCTTGCTCCTCTTCATCGTCATCATGCCCTTCAAGATATACTTTTAAGAAACCTTCAAAAAGCAATACTTCACCTGAAGCAGTAAATAACTCTCCATGATTAGTAGCCTCGATTTTGACATTTGTTCTTTCGAGTTGCGCATCACTCATTTGTGAAGCCAAGGTTCTTTTCCAAATTAAGTCGTACAAACGCGCTTGGTCTCTATCGATATTCACAGTATGACGCGACATATCAGTAGGACGAATAGCCTCGTGGGCTTCCTGTGCCCCTTTGCTTTTATTGACAAAAGTGCGAGGTTTAGAAAATTCTTTCCCGTAGGATTTGATGATTTCGGCCTGAGCAGCCTCCATTGCATCTTTAGAAAGATTGACACTATCGGTTCTCATATAAGTTATCAATCCCGCTTCGTATAAACGCTGCGCTAATTGCATGGTAATTCCAACAGGCAAATACAGCTTACGTGCCGCTTCTTGTTGTAAAGTTGAGGTTGTAAATGGACCCGTTGGTGATTTTTTGGTTGGTTTCGTTTCTAAATCCGAAACCTTATAATTTGAACCTACATTTTTCTTTAAAAAATCTTCCGCTTCTTTTTTTGTATTGAAATTTTTTGGAAGTTTTGCTTTGAACGATTTTCCAGCTTCATTAGTGAATTCTGCAACAACCGAGTAGCTTGCAATTGCATTAAAATTCTGGATTTCGCGTTCTCTCTCTACAATCAAACGAACTGAAACAGACTGTACACGTCCAGCGGACAATCCTCCTTTAATTTTTCTCCATAAGACGGGAGACAATTCATATCCCACTAATCTGTCAAGCACTCTTCTTGCTTGCTGTGCATTCACTAAATTATAGTCAATTTCACGTGGATTTTCTATTGCCTTTAGAATAGCACCTTTTGTAATTTCGTGAAAAACAATACGTTTCGTTTTGCTTTTATCCAGTTTTAGCTCCTCTGACAAATGCCAAGAAATAGCTTCTCCCTCGCGATCCTCATCACTTGCTAACCAAACCATTTCGGCTTTTTTAGCTAAACCTCTCAATTTGGTTACTAAAGCTTTTTTATCAGATGAAACTTCATATTTAGGTTTAAAACCATTCTCTACATCCACACCAATTTCTTTGGAAGGTAAGTCGGCAATGTGCCCATAACTTGACTCTACTTGAAAATCACTTCCTAAAAATTTCTCGATTGTTTTTGCCTTTGCAGGGGACTCAACTATTACTAAATTCTTTGCCATTGCTCTATTTTTCTCGGACAAAAGTAGAAGTTTTTTTTAAATATTGGGCTTTTGTAAATTTTAAAAATATTTCACATCCAAAAAAGAACCCATAAAACCTTAAATAACAGTATCTCTTAAAACCTATAAAAACCACTTCTTTCGCAAGTTGTACCTATATACTATGGAGCAAGAATTAGTCTTTTCCGGCAATAACAACATTTATGCCTAATTCTTCTAGTTTCGCTTTTGTCGTATTATCAATACCGCTGTCTGTAATTAAAACATCAATTCTATTCAAATTACATATTTTACCAAATCCTCTAATATTCATTTTTGTTGAATCGGCCAATACAATGACCTTTTCGGCGACGTCAATCATTTGTTTATTTAGATGAGCCTCCAGCGCGTTAGACGTACTTAAACCAAATTCTAAATCAACACCATCTGCTCCCAAAAATAATTTATTACATGAAAATTGCCCTAAAATAGCTTCAGCAATAGGCCCTACAGCAGAAGTTGAGTTATTACGAATATCTCCGCCTAACTGAATTGTATCAATACTTGGTTCTTTACAAAGCTCTAACGAAACCTTTAGGGAAGGCGTAAGCACTGTTAATTTACGGAAGCCCTTGATAATTTGAGACAAATAATGAATATTTGAGCCCGATCCTAATATAATATAATCATTATTGCTTATATACTTTAATGCCTCTTGTGCAATTTCCTTTTTTTGCCCTACCTGCAATGACTCTTTATCGCTTACATCTCTTTCAAAAGCATAAATGGGTTGTTTACTTGCCCCACCGTGCGTACGATGTAATAGTTTTTCATTTTCCAAAAAATTAAGGTCCTTTCGTATGGTTACGGTTGAAACATTATGTGTTTCACACAAATCAACCACATTCACATATCCTTTTTGATTTAATTCTTTAAGTATATCTTCTTGCCTTCTATTGATTATAGTCATAATAAGTCCTCTTATTTAATATTTTAGATATTGAAAGATACAAAAATAAAATATACAAATAAACTTCATTTTAGATAAATTAGTTTCATTAAGTTTGCTATTCGAAGCATATTGAAATAAAAAAGTATATAAATCAAAACTAAAACAAGCATTAATAAAGCAAACCGAAGCTACAGAGATTAAATACAAATATTTTTAGGTCGTAACTAGCTAACTCATAGTTACAATTGACTCCGCCGGTCGAGCCTATAAAGTAACGCTTGTTAAAGCTGCGAATGTTGCGAAAGGAACACCAAGTAAAGACATTAAATTAGATGGCAGCGCACAGTGACACCTCGTACAACACTAGGTAGATCTTAATTATAAAAACTGGAAAAAAGGAGGTTAATTAGTCGAATACTCGGCCTGTCAGGCGGAAACCTTTCATTTATAATTTTAAATGGCAATTGATTAGCGGGATTTCAAAATATAATAAATAGACCTTTTTAATAATAATATCAGAAAAAGTATTAAACAAAACACACACCACAAGAACCAAAAATTAAAATCTAAAAACAACCAGAACTATTTCATCATGAAGGAACACAATAAAACTTTAGGAGAATTTATCATAGAAAATCAAGCTGCTTTTCAATATTCGTCGGGTGAATTATCACGGATCATCAATTCGATTCGTCTAGCCGCTAAAGTAGTCAATTACAAAGTAAGCAAAGCAGGTCTGGTCGACATCATTGGAGCAGCAGGCGCTCAAAATATTCAAGGAGAAGACCAACAAAAATTAGATGTTTACGCTAATGAAGTATTTATACAAACCCTCATAAATAGAGAAATTGTATGCGGCATCGCCTCCGAAGAGAATGATGAATTTATAACTGTGGAGGGAAGCGATAAAAGTCATAAAAATAAATACGTAGTTTTAATAGATCCGCTTGATGGATCATCAAACATTGATGTAAACGTTTCAGTAGGGACAATTTTTTCAGTTTTCAGGAGAATCACTCCAATCGGAACTCCAGTGACGCTAGAAGATTTTCTACAACCTGGAATCAATCAGGTTGCCGCCGGTTACGTCATTTACGGGACCTCAACTATATTGGTGTACACAACAGGTTGCGGTGTAAACGGCTTTACATTGAACCCAGCTATTGGAACATTTTATTTATCCCACCCCAATATGCAATTCCCAAAAGACGGAAATATATATTCTACAAACGAAGGGAATTATGCTTATTTTCCACAGGGAGTAAAAGATTATATCAAATATTGTCAAGTTGAGGAGGACGAAAGACCTTATACCTCGCGATACATTGGAAGTTTAGTTGCTGACATTCACAGAAATATGATAAAGGGCGGAGTATACATATATTCAACTATTACAACAGCGCCAAAAGGAAAATTACGACTGCTTTATGAATGCAACCCAATGGCATTTATAGCAGAACAAGCTGGAGGAAAAGCATCGGATGGCTATAATCGCATCATGGAAATCATCCCCACGGAATTGCACGAAAGAGCACCATTCTTTTGTGGGAGTTATAATATGGTCAAAAAAGTGGAAGATTTCATGCTCAAAGCAAAATTGAGCAAATACTAAAAGCAGAACGAATACTGATTACGAACTTTCACACAAGAAACTGAGGTTGTCCGAAAAATAGCTTTCGAACAGCCTCTTTTCTTTGGTGTTATTTTATTCGGTCTAAAACCGGTATTTACCACCAATATTTATTTCAAAAGTACCAATAGCCTAATTCTTGTATATAACCCAAGTACTTTACGGAAGCACTTTATTCTACGAAGGAATCAACAACTTTCTTTTGGTTACGATTTAAACATTAAATATTTAATACAAAGCAACACTATTCACAAATTATTTCTGCTCGTACCCAGTAAACACTCTACTCACAACCAATAAAAAACGACCTAATAATAAGTAATAATCATATTTTAACAGTAAAAATGCGAAAAACAAAAAAATAAAATAGGAAAATATAAAAATTCGCTTTGTAGTTTCATTTAGTTTCACTTACTTTGTTTTAAGAAAGATTTAAATACAAAAAGAATATATTATGAAACGTCACGAACAGATATCCAAATTAAATGAAACTAAAGAATGGGATGTGATCGTCATTGGTGGTGGAGCCAGCGGTCTTGGAACTGCACTTGACGCTGCCAGTCGAGGTTACAAAACTATTCTAGTTGAAGCAGTAGATTTCGCAAAAGGAACCTCTAGCAGAAGTACTAAATTAGTTCACGGTGGAGTGCGCTACCTCGAGCAAGGTGACGTATCTCTAGTTAGAGAAGCCCTCAAAGAAAGAGGTTTAATGGCCCAAAATGCAGGCCATCTTGTCAAAAATCAATCTTTTGTTATCCCTAACTACAATTGGTGGGGTGGTTATTTTTATACCATAGGACTTAGCATTTACGATATGTTAGCCGGCAAATTAAGCTTAGGTAAATCGAAATATATTTCAAAGAAAAAAACAATTGAACTACTACCCACTATTGAGCAAAAAGGATTAGTAAGCGGCGTCATGTATCAAGATGGTCAATTTGATGACTCACGCTTGGCTATAAATATAGCTCAGACCGCAGTAGAAAATGGGGCTTGCCTTTTAAACTATACTAAAGTTGTAAATCTATTAAAAGATAACAACAACCAAGTAACTGGTGTTCAGGTTAAAAATCAAGAAACTGGGGAGTTATTTGATCTAAAAGGAAAAGCTGTCATAAATGCAACTGGTGTTTTCACCAACTCAATTATGAAGTTAAATGATGCTGTTTATAAAAAATACATTGTTCCAAGTCAGGGAATCCACCTTGTTTTTGATAAATCGTTCCTTCCCAGTGATCACGCTTTAATGATTCCTAAAACAAGTGACGGGAGAGTTTTATTTGCAGTACCGTGGCATGAAAAAATTGTTGTTGGAACAACTGACACTTTAATCAAAAGTCACAGTTTAGAACCTATTGCACTAGAACAAGAAATTGACTTTGTTTTAGAAACCGCTCAAAGGTTCTTAGAAAAAAAACCCACACGTGCAGATGTATTGTCCGTTTTCGCAGGATTGAGACCGCTTGCTGCACCTGAAAAGGAGGGTAAAAGTACTAAAGAAGTGTCAAGAAGTCATAAAATAATTGTTTCTGACACTGGGCTGATTACCATCACTGGAGGTAAATGGACGACGTATCGAAAAATTGCCGAAGATATTATTAACAAAGCTATCACTGTTCGTCATCTACCTAAGAGAAACTGTAAAACAGAAAACATATCGATTCACGGAAATACTAAAACAAGCACCGTTGATCGTAAAAATCACCTATATATATACGGAACTGATATTCCAAAAATAATAGAATTACAAAATCAACGACCTGAATTAAAACAAAAGCTACATCCAGATTACGACTATACAATGGCAGAAGTTGTTTGGGCAATACGTCATGAGATGGCAAGAACAATTGACGATATACTATCAAGAAGAGTACGTCTGTTATTCTTAGATGCTCGTGCAGCGATAACAGTTTCAGAAAAAGTAGCACAATTGCTTGCTGAAGAACTTGGATACGACGAAACCTGGGCAAAAGACCAAGCAGTTCAATTTAAAAAACTTGCAAACGGATTTCTTTTACCAGAATTTCAAATTAATAATTAATAAGTCTATTAACTAACCGAAAAAAAAAGCCGACTATGAAAAACAAATTAATTTTAGCACTTGACCAAGGAACAACATCCTCAAGAGCAATTATCTTTAACCACAGTGGAGATATTGTAAGTGTATCTCAAAAAGATTTTACGCAAATATTTCCAAAACCAGGATGGGTAGAACATGACCCAAATGAGATTTGGTCTTCACAAATTAGTGTAGCTGCAGAAGTTATTGCAAAAGTAGGAATTTCTGGAAAAGAAATAGCGGCTATTGGGATTACTAATCAAAGAGAAACAACCATAGTTTGGGATAGAGAAACCAGTGAACCAATATATAATGCCATTGTCTGGCAAGACCGTAGAACTTCAAAATATTGTGACGAGCTGAAAGTGCAAGGACATGCAGATATGATTAAGAAAAAGACAGGTTTAGTTCTAGACGCCTATTTTTCTGGAACCAAAGTGAAATGGATTCTTGACAACGTGGAAGGAGCCCGTGAAAAAGCTGAAGCAGGGAAGCTTTGTTTTGGAACAGTCGACACTTGGCTGATCTGGAAATTGACAAGAGGTGAAAAATTTATGACTGATGTTTCAAATGCCAGTCGTACTCTATTATTAAATATTCACACTTTAGAATGGGATACTGAATTACTAGAATTATTCAACATTCCAAAAGCAATGTTGCCAGAAGTACACCAAAGTAGCGAAGTTTATTGCGAAACAGCTACAACTCTCTTCTCAACAAAAATCCCAATTGCTGGTGTTGCTGGAGATCAACAAGCAGCTCTATTTGGTCAATTATGTACAGAACCAGGAATGGCGAAAAACACTTATGGAACAGGTTGTTTTATGCTGATGAATACAGGTGAAAAACCAGTTTATTCTGATAACAATCTGCTGACTACTGTAGCATGGAAAATTAACGGAAAAACAACTTACGCATTAGAAGGAAGTGTTTTTGTAGGAGGAGCTGCGGTACAATGGTTAAGAGATGGTGCAAAAATGATTGATTCTGCCGAAGAAATTGAAACTTTAGCGTCAAAAGTACCAGATAATGGTGGTGTCTATTTTGTGCCTGCACTGACTGGTCTAGGCGCACCGCATTGGGATCAATATGCCAGAGGTGCAATCGTAGGAATTACAAGAGGGACGACAAATGCTCATATTGCACGTGCCACCCTTGAAGGAATTGCTTACCAAGTATACGACTTAGTTAAGGCCATGGAAGCTGATTTTGGCAAAAAAGGAACTGAATTAAGGGTCGACGGAGGAGCTGCTACCAATAATCTAATGATGCAATTCCAATCGGATTTATTTGACTTTAAAGTCATAAGACCTAAAACACTTGAGACAACTGCTTTAGGAGCAGCTTATTTGGCAGGGCTAGCTGTAGGGTACTGGGATAGCGTTGATGAGTTACAAGAACAATGGTCAATAGACCGCGAATTTAATCCAGAAATGTCTAGAAATGAAGCCGATAAATTAGTACACAACTGGCATAAAGCTGTGGGACGTGCTTCAAACTGGATCGAGGACTAAATGTAATTCATAAAAAACACTACAGATGACACCATTTATAGCAGAAATTCTCGGTACGATGTTGATGATTTTATTAGGCAACGGAGTAGTTGCAAACGTAGTTCTAAAAGGAACAAAAGGAAACAATTCAGGGTGGATTGTAATAACTACAGCTTGGGCATTTGCCGTTTTTGTGGGTGTAGTCGTTGCGGGGCCCGTAAGCGGGGCGCATTTAAACCCTATAGTTACGCTTGGACTAGCGCTTGTTGGTAAATTTGCTTGGAGTCAAGTGACAACTTATGTTTTAGCTCAAATGATTGGAGCCATGATTGGAGCATTCCTAGTTTGGTTATCACACAAAGATCATTTTGCTGCTACCGAAGACGAAGGCGGAAAATTAGCTTGTTTTAGCACAGGTCCAGCGATCCGTAATTATTCCTCTAACTTGATTAGCGAAATCATAGGAACTTTTGTACTTATTTTTGTGATTTTTTATCTAGCCGGTCCCGATGTAAGCATTGCAGTGGCTGCTGATGCTAAAATCGGATTAGGATCAATAGGAGCTCTACCCGTCGCAATTCTGGTTTGGGCGATAGGATTAAGTTTAGGAGGCACGACAGGCTACGCTATTAATCCAGCAAGGGACTTAGGCCCTAGAATTGTACATTCTTTACTTATGAAAGGGAGCAGCGACTGGAGCTATGCTTGGGTTCCCATTGTAGGACCAATCATAGGATCAAGCTTAGCTGCGTTATCTTATTTAATGCTTACCTAAAAGCCCCACTTTAAAAAATAAAAAATGAAAAATTTTATAATTGCCGCTGTAATCTCACTTACAGGGTTAGCAGGATACGGCCAGAAAACAACTGTTTCAGCTAGTATTGATGCAGCAACAGAGATCACAAGTCCGAGCAGACTAGACTTTAATGTGGGTGTGGCAACCAGCCATTTATGGAGAGGTCTAGTAATAAACGACGGAATGACCGCCATGGGATTTGTTCATTTAGCATTAGATAAAAATCAACATTTCACTACTGGAGTTTGGGGTGGAGCGGGATTTGACGGAGACTACCGAGAAATAAACTACTATGTGCAGTACCAAAAAAATAATTTATCGATTGCAATATGGAATTTATTTAATACCACTGGAATAGCGAGCCCTGAAGTATTTAATTACGACAAACTTACAACCACTCATATTATAGACTTAAGAACATCATATCGTTTTCCAAAAGCATTCCCAATGCGCATTGAAGCAGACGTATTCCTTTACACGGGCAAGAATGATCGTGAATTAGATGTCAACAACAATTATAACAGCAGATACTCTACTTATGTAGAATTAAGCTATCCTGTTGTTGAAAACCAAAAAGTAAATGTAAGCCTTTATGTAGGAGGCGTATTTGCGTTTGATGGAAGTTCAAATTTATACAGAGCAGATCAAAGTAAAGATTTTGGAATTGTAAATACGGGATTCAGACTTACCAAAGATATTTCGGTGTTAAATTACAAGCTACCAGTTTCTGCAACCGCAATGTGGAATCCAGCCAACAAAATTGCTAGATTACAATTAGCCGTTAGTTTGTTTTAAGTTCTCAATTTTTTTGTTCAAACTTGTTTGCTGAAAACTCTCTTATATTTTTAAGAGAGTTTTTTTATTTCCAAAACCGTCGTTCATACTTAGCCTAGATAGCAGGAAAAGTAAAGGTCAGCTATAGAATGCGTATACTTACCTAGACTTAAAACATTGTTAATTCTTCGTCTGACATCTTGTCAGATTCATACAAATAATTGTACCTTTGACAACTTATAAAAACACTGTTTTGAAAGTGACCTATGGAAAAGATTATTGAAGAAAGCAAACAAGGAGAAAGCCTTGTTTTAGAGAACAAACCCGAGAATACAAAAAAACTATTTATAGAAAGCTATGGCTGTGCGATGAACTTTTCGGATAGTGAAATTGTAGCTTCCATATTATCCGTAAACGGATACAACACAACGCAAGTTCTAGAAGAAGCCGACTTAGTTTTAGTTAATACCTGCTCCATCCGGGACAAAGCAGAACAAACCGTTCGTAAACGTTTAGAGAAATACAATGCCGTGAAACGCATTAATCCGAAAATGAAAGTTGGCGTTTTGGGCTGTATGGCAGAACGTTTAAAAACTCAGTTTCTAGAGGAAGAGAAAATCGTTGACCTTGTGGTAGGCCCTGATGCCTATAAAGATTTACCGAACCTTCTGCAAGAAGTAGAAGAAGGCAGGAATGCAATTAACGTAATTTTGTCTAAAGATGAAACCTATGGCGATATTTCGCCAGTTCGTTTGATGAGTAATGGAATTACAGCCTTGGTTTCGATCACTCGTGGTTGCGACAATATGTGTACATTTTGTGTAGTACCCTTTACGCGCGGACGAGAACGCAGTCGCGAACCGCACAGCATCATGAAGGAAATCCAAGACTTATGGGACAAGGGCTTTAAAGAGATCACGCTTTTGGGTCAAAACGTTGACAGTTATCTCTGGTACGGAGGTGGTTTGAAAAAAGACTTCATCGCCGCCACAGAAATACAAAAGGCAACTGCAGTAGATTTCGATCAATTACTGGAAATGACGGCTGTTAGTTTTCCGAAAATGCGCATTCGATTTTCGACCTCCAACCCACAAGATATGCACGAAAGTGTGTTACACGTGATTGCCAAACATCCTAATATCTGCAAACACATCCACTTACCCGTTCAATCAGGAAGCAATCGAATTTTGAAGGAAATGAATCGTTTGCATACTCGTGAGGAATACATGAGTTTGATTGATAAAATAAGAGCTATCATTCCGAACGGCTCAATCTCACAAGATATGATTGCTGGCTTTCCAACCGAAACCGAGCAAGACCACAAAGACACTTTAAGTCTAATGGAATATGTAAAGTACAACTTTGGTTATATGTATTCATACTCAGAACGCCCAGGAACATTAGCGGGAAGAAAAATGGACGATGATGTAACGGATCAGATTAAGGCTAGAAGATTACAAGAAATTGTAGACTTGCAACAGAAACATGCTTGGTCACGCTCTGAAGAGTTTATTGGTCAAACTGTCGAAGTATTAGTCGAGAAAGTTTCTAAAAAATCAACTGAAGAATTCTCTGGCAGAAACTCACAAAGTATCACCGTAGTTTTTCCAAAAGAGAATTATAAAATTGGTGACTTTGTAAATGTCAAAATTACGAGCTGTACAAGTGGTACTCTAAAAGGAGAAGCAACTGGTTTAAGCGAGATGAATTAGAAAACTTTACCAAGAATTTGATTAATTAAGATAAAATAAGATGTTGAAAAAAAACATAATAATAGCTTTACTTACATTTATAATTGGATTCGGAGTCACATTTTACATTATCAGAACCTATTTCCCAAAGCATCAAGTTGAAAAAACAGCTCCTGTAGAAGACACCGCAACAAAACCAAAACAGTAACAACATTTTATTTCATTATAAAAAAGTTTAAATTTAAAGTTTGTCAGGCAACTTGAAACTTTAAACCAAAAAACTTTAAACCAAATACAGAACATGGATACAGTTCAAGCTACAAAACAGCGATTTGAGATTATCGGGAATGACCCGAAATTGAATCGTGCCATAGAGAAATCAATTCAGGTTGCCCCCACTGATATATCAGTATTAGTAGTAGGTGAAAGCGGCGTAGGAAAGGAAAGTATCCCGAAAATCATACACTCCCTTTCTCATAGAAAGCACGGTAAATACATTGCGGTAAACTGTGGTGCAATTCCAGAAGGAACCATTGATAGTGAGCTTTTTGGCCACGAAAAAGGAGCTTTTACAGGAGCTACCAGTACCCGAGAAGGTTATTTTGAAGTAGCGAATGGCGGAACTATCTTTCTTGACGAAGTAGGCGAATTACCACTGACAACTCAGGTCAGACTGCTTCGTGTACTAGAAAATGGAGAGTTTATCAAAGTAGGATCTTCACAGGTTCAAAAAACGAATGTGAGAATTGTGGCTGCGACCAATGTGAATTTATTTGACGCAATCGAAAAAGGGAAGTTTCGTGAAGATTTATATTACAGACTAAGCACAGTTGATATTCCTTTACCCCCTTTAAGGGACCGGAAAGACGACATCCATTTACTGTTCAGAAAATTTGCCGCTGATTTTGCGCACAAATACAAAATGCCCCCGTTGAAACTAGATGAAGAGGCTGTTCTTGTATTACAAAAATTTCGCTGGAGCGGAAACATTCGTCAGTTGCGAAATGTAGCCGAACAAATTTCGGTATTGGAAACCAATCGAGATATCACTGCTGCAACTTTACAATCGTATTTACCTACTGAAGGTGCTAATTTCCCGTCTGTAATAAAGCAGAAAAAGAACGAAAGCGACTTTAGCAATGAAAGAGAAATTTTGTACAAAGTGCTTTTTGATATGAAAAGCGACTTGCATGATTTAAAAAAACTCACATTAGAGTTAATGGAAAGCGGTAGCTCTAAAGTGCAGGAAACTAATAAAAACTTGATTACCAAAATATATGGCTCCAAAGAAAATGACAGCGAAATAGATTTCGAAGAAGAGCCTAGGACTGCCTTGCTTTCTAGCCAAAACAAAGAGGAAGCATACCAGCAAAATGAAGACAATTATCTTTTTGCAGAAACTGTTGAAGAGGAAGAAGAAGTCTTGAGGCTAGAGCAAAAAGAAATTGAAATGATTAAAAAATCATTAGAAAAGAATAAGGGAAAAAGGAAAGCAGCTGCAGACGAATTAGGCATTTCAGAAAGAACTTTATACCGAAAAATAAAACAATTCGACCTTTAAAGTATTGATAAATGCTCATTACAAATTGTCAATTAATTTTGAATATCTTTGAATTTTAAATATAAAATGAAAAACTTACACCTCATCACTGCTTTTGTATTAATTTTTACTTTAAATAGCTGTTCCGTTTACAACTTTACGGGAACTGGCAAAATCGATGCAAAAACCTTTCAAGTTAATTTTTTTCAAAATAATTCAGATCTGATTGAACCTGGAATAGACAGAACATTCACACTCAACTTACAGGATCTTATTCAGAACCAAACCAATTTAAACTTGGTGAAAAGTGGTGGCGATTTGATTTATGAGGGCGAAATCGTTGACTACAGGATAAGCCCCATGACAGCTACCGCTGATCAACAGGCATCCCAAAACCGTTTGAACATTAGGGTAAATGTACGATTTACCAATAAAAATAAAGAAATTGATAATTTTGAGAAGACATTTGATTTCTTTTACGATTATCCAGCAACAACACAACTGAACGGAGCAACTTTGAATACCGCGTTAGATGAAATATTTCTAAGAATAACCCAAGACATCTTTAATGAATCACTTGCTAAGTGGTAATAGAAAGTTGTCAGTGGCCGTTTTAGTGTTCAATACTATAAGCACAACAAAAACTGAATACCTCCGGAAGCTTTCAGGAACTAAACACCGATTACTTAATACTGAACAGTCAAAAAATGAACGTAACGGATTATACTTACTTAATTAACAAACCAAATGCTATTACCGAGCTCCAAACGCAGGCTTTGGAAAAGGTATTGGATGAGTTTCCTTATTTTCAGAGCGCCAGAGCTTTGCGATTAAAAGGCATTTACAACCAAAATAGTTTTAAGTATAACTCCGCTTTAAAAATAACGGCTGCATATACTATTGACAGATCAGTCTTGTTTGATTTCATTACTTCGGCTACGTTTATCGCTATTCAAAAAGACTTATACGACAAGAAAACGCTTGAACTTCTTGATATAAATGTAATTGATGATGAACTAATCGTTGCCGAAAGAAAGCAGGAACTCAAAGTGAATACTTTAGAACAATCGATGCTAACGTCCATTAAAGAGGCTTCCACTATTAAAGTTGAAGAAATTCACAAAGAATCTGAAGACATGTTGGCTCTAGGTAAGCCTTTGGATTTCTCGAAAAATGAAAAACATTCTTTTCAGGAATGGCTTCAGCTTTCAAGAACCCAACCTATAGACCGAACGAATGAAACAATAAAAAGCGACAAAGCAGTTCAACAGGAAAAGAATAAGACAAAAAAATCCGCATTAATCGATAAGTTTATTCAAGCAAGCCCAAAGATATCTCCAGTCAAGCACGGAGTAGCTTCTACAGCACGCATTGACATTAATGAAGAGGATCATTCGTACTTAATGACAGAAACATTAGCCCGAGTCTATTTGGAACAAAAAAAATATCAAAAAGCGATTCAAGCTTATGGAATATTAATTTTGAAATATCCAGAAAAAAGTAGTTTCTTTGCTGACCGTATAGCGGATATTAAGATTTTACAACATAATAATAATTAAACAATGAGCACATTTTCAATTTTTTTAGTTTTAATAACAATAGTTTGTTTCCTACTGGTAGTAGTAATAATGGTTCAAAACCCTAAAGGTGGCGGACTTTCTTCTACTTTAGGAGGATCAACTCAAATGGGTGGTGTTCAAAAAACAACTGACTTTTTAGACAAGAGTACATGGACATTAGCTACAGTATTAATCGCACTAATTTTACTGTCAAGTTTAAGCTTCACCGGAACATTGAGCGACTCGGACTCCAAAATAATTGACAACACACAAACTGCCGCTCCTGTAGCTCCAGTTGCACCGGTACAAAATGCACCAGCTGCAGAATAATTCATAACGCAAAATATACTTAGTGCCAGCCTGTCAAAGCTGGCATTTTTTATAAGAAATTATGTCATACTTTAGAGACTGGCACAATTTCTGACCATTAAAATGCATTAACAAAAACAAAAAGATAACATCATGGCTTTAAACATTAAACCACTTTCTGACCGCGTTCTTATAGAACCAGTTGCTGCTGAAACCAAAACTGCGTCAGGAATTTTTATTCCAGATACCGCGAAAGAAAAACCACAAAAAGGAACTGTCGTTGCAGTTGGAAATGGCACTAAAGAGCATACAATGACTGTGAAAATCGGAGACAGTGTTCTTTACGGAAAATATGCTGGCACTGAATTGAAATTAGAAGGGAAAGACTACCTAATTATGCGTGAAGATGATATTCTAGCGATCGTCTAGTTTCCAAAAAAATAGAAAAAACAAACATTCTACAAACTTGAAAGCATACACTTTCAAACATTAAACAACAAACAAATGGCAAAAGATATAAAATTTGATATAGAAGCACGTGACGGACTAAAACGCGGCGTTGATGCATTAGCAAATGCTGTAAAGGTAACTCTAGGACCAAAAGGTCGCAATGTAATCATTGGAAAGTCATTTGGCGGACCAACGGTAACAAAAGATGGTGTTACAGTTGCAAAAGAAATTGAACTAAAAGACCCATTGGAAAACATGGGAGCTCAAATGGTAAAAGAAGTTGCTTCTAAAACCAATGATTTAGCAGGAGACGGAACAACAACTGCAACCGTTTTGGCACAGGCCATCGTAAAAGAAGGTCTGAAAAATGTTGCTGCTGGAGCTAATCCGATGGATTTGAAACGCGGTATCGACAAAGCTGTTGAAGCAATCGTTGCAGATTTAGCAAAACAATCTAAAGTGGTAGGTACTGATTCAGATAAAATCAAACAAATCGCTTCTATTTCTGCTAATAATGACGAAGTGATCGGTGAGTTAATTGCTACAGCATTCTCGAAAGTTGGAAAAGAAGGTGTTATTACAGTTGAAGAAGCAAAAGGAACAGACACTTATGTGGATGTTGTGGAAGGAATGCAGTTTGACAGAGGATATCTTTCTCCATATTTCGTGACCAATTCTGAAAAGATGGAAGTGGAATTAGAGGATCCATATATATTACTATATGACAAAAAAGTTTCTTCTCTAAAAGAATTACTACCGGTTCTTGAGCCAGTAGCGCAATCGGGAAAACCATTATTGATTATTGCTGAAGATGTAGATGGAGAAGCATTATCTACATTGGTAGTAAACAAGCTTCGTGGAGCTTTGAAAATCGCTGCTGTAAAAGCACCTGGTTTTGGAGACAGAAGAAAAGCAATGCTTGAAGATATTGCCATTTTAACTGGTGGAACTGTTATCTCTGAAGAAAGAGGATACACTCTTGAAAATACAACTCTTGAAATGTTGGGTACTGCAAAAAAAGTAACTATCAATAAAGACAATACAACTGTTGTTAGTGGTGCTGGTGAAGCTGACATGATCAAAAATCGTGTAAACCAAATCAAAGGTCAAATGGAAGCTACAACTTCTGACTATGACAAGGAAAAATTACAAGAACGTTTGGCAAAATTAGCTGGTGGTGTTGCTGTCCTTTACGTAGGCGCTGCATCTGAAGTGGAAATGAAAGAGAAAAAAGACAGAGTTGACGATGCGCTACATGCTACTCGTGCAGCCGTTGAAGAAGGAATTGTCGCTGGTGGTGGAGTTGCTTTACTAAGAGCTAAAAAAGCTTTAAGCGCTATAAAAGCTGATAATGCAGACGAAGCTACTGGAATTCAAATTATATCTCGAGCAGTAGAATCACCATTAAGAACCATTGTTGAAAACGCAGGTCTTGAAGGTTCTGTTGTTGTTGCAAAAGTAGCTGAAGGAAAAGGCGACTTTGGTTACAATGCTAAAACAGACGAATATGTTGATATGCTAAAAGCTGGTATTATCGATCCTAAAAAAGTGACTCGCGTAGCATTAGAAAATGCAGCATCAGTTGCGGGGATGATATTAACAACCGAATGTGCTTTGATTGACATTAAGGAAGAAAACGGGGGCGGAAGTCCAATGGGTGGCGGTATGCCAGGAATGATGTAATTTCAAACCATTTATCATAAAAAAATCCGTTCACCACAGGTGAACGGATTTTTTATTTAGTATCTAATAGGAAATAAAAACAAACTTTTAAATCCGATTTTTTTATTTAATCTTCCGTTTTAGCACGTTTTTTCGCAAACTTTAAAATTACTGGCGAAAGAGTAATAATCACTAATACTATAACGATAAGTTCGATATGTTCCTTTAAATCTATTTGGTAATTGTCAAGCAAGAAACCATACAAGTAATGTCCTGAAAAAATTAATGTGAAAGACCAAAGAAATGAGCTCACAACATTATAAAACATAAACTTCTTTTTATCCATAGTTACAATTCCAGCAACTATAGGCGCAAAAGTCCTGAATATTGGCAAGAACCTCGCAAAGATAATGGCTCTACCTCCGTGTCGTTCAAAGAAATCTTTAGACGAAACAAGATATTTTTTCTTAAACCAAAAACTATCTTTCTTATTGTATAAGTAATAGCCACTCTTTGAACCAAACCAATATCCCACTATATTACCCAAAATACCTGCTACTGCAATCATTGTAGACAACAGAATGACATTTAGAAAATCACTGTTTATAAAAAATATGTTTTCTATCAATTCGCGATTATAAATTCCCGCTAAGAAAAGTAAACTGTCGCCAGGCAAAAAGAAACCTACAAACAATCCTGTTTCTGCAAAAATTATAAATAATACGATATAAATCCCTAGTTTTATTCCGTTCACATCAAATTGAATATAAAAAAGAGGGTCTATTAAATTCTTCCAATCAAAGCTATTCATTCCTTGGGGTTTTTATGCTAAATTAATTCGTGCGTGAAAGTAAGGAATAATTTATTTTAACCACAGTTTATTGAATAATTTTAAAGTTTAATTAACGGTCGACTCAATATCATTATTAATCAAAAGCAGATCATTCCAGCTTTTATTAGAGAAATAAACTGTTTTCCTCAAAAAAATTAGATTTAATGCAATTCGAAGGCCTCTATCTAGAAGAATAATTAATTTCAAATTAGACCACTTAGATTTCAAACACTTAGCTCATCAGCGGAACAGAACAGTCAAAACCATATCGCTCTCTTATTTTAATTAACAGCTCATCTGCAGGTTGATTTTCGCCGTGAACCAAGAACACTTTTTCAGGTTTGTTTCCAAAGCCGAAAGCCAATTAAGTAAATCTTTTTGATCCCCATGCGCAGACAAGCCCTCTATCTCAAGGATCTTTGCCCTTACTTGATAATATTTTCCGTATATTATGGCCTTTTTGGCTCCTTCTAACAACTTCCTACCACGCGTCCCTTCTGCTTGATATCCCACAATAGCCACTGTAGTTTCGGGCAACTCAATATAGCGTTCTAGATAACTTAACACTCTTCCGCCAGTCACCATGCCACTCGCTGCAATTACTACTTTAGGTTGCTTATTGTATACTGTATCAATAGTATCCTTATAATCAGAAATCATAGTAAACATTTTACCCATGGCAACGCACTCTTCGATTGACAATTTATGCCATTTCAAATTATCAAAAAATATATCAAACACACTCACTCCCATAGGCGAACCAATTACATAAGGAATGTTAGGAATTTTATCTTCTTTCCTGAGCTGCCACAATAAATACATCACCATTTGCGCTCGCTCCACTGCAAAACTTGGAATAATAACTGTTCCTCCCTTTTCAACCGTATTGTTAATGTACATTTCCAACTCCAGCTTGACGTCTGAAATTAGATGCAGCCGGTTTCCATAGGTGCTTTCAAGAAACACATAATCTGCCTTTTTAGGCTTGGTTGGCGGGTACATCAAAGCATCATTATCACGACCAACATCGCCAGAAAACACCAAGGTTTTATTTTCTATTTTTAACTCAATACTGCAAGCACCAATAATGTGACCCGCGTTGAAAAAAATAGCGCTGATTTCCGCGTCTAAGTGAACCACCTCATTTGTTTTTACAACCTTAAAAAGAGCAAACACTTTTTTGGCTTGTTCGACATCATAAAGTGGCTGTGCAACTTCATGTTTAGAATATTTAGCTTTATTCGATTTTTCAGCTTCTTCTTCCTGTATCTTAGCGCTATCAAGCAGAATAAGCTTTGCGATTGCCTTTGTCGGAGCGCTACAATATATTTTTCCACGAAAGCCCTGATCAACTAATCTCGGCAACCAACCGCAATGATCTAAATGACCGTGGGTCAAGAGGACAAAATCAATTGTTGAAGCCAGAATTGGTAAAGGTTCCCAATTGCGTTCTCTTAAAGGTTTAATTCCCTGAAAAAGACCACAATCTATCAAAATTCGTATACCATTACTTTCAACTAATATTTTTGAACCTGTCACTGTTCCTGCTCCACCAATAAATTTTACTTTCATGATCTTGTTATTAAGTTTAATAAATTAACGAACTAGATAATTTAAATACATTTACTCAATTCTCGTGCTTCTTTAAGCACATTCTTTATTCTACTAGAACTCAATCCTATTCTTTCTAATTTATCCGGATTACTGATTAACTCTTTCGCCAAGATTACATCTAGAACTAACAACTTATCTTTTTCAGCAATTGACAGCGTAGTCAAACAGGTCACAGGATAAAGAGAATCGATGTCGTTTTTGGTTTTTAAACTGTTATTTTTAGGATAATCCCAACTTAACAAGTTGAGTCCGGCACATTTTGCAAAATCAATCGCATCTGAGGTAAAACGATTATTAGTCGCAATCCAACATTTAGAAATAGTATCTTTTAATGAAAAAACAACATGTTGCTTCTCTTTCAAATCATTAAATCTTGAGAAAACGTATAAGGGGACTTTCACATCAGAGGCGGCTTCTCTCCTAGAGTGAAATTTACATTCAATCATGACAATAACGTCCTTACTTTTGGCAATAACATCTATTTCATGTGAAACACATTTTCCTTGTAAAATCAAATTAGTAACTGTAATGTAATCTTCAGCAGTAAAAAGGCGGGCAATGTATTTTTCGAAGAAAAAACCAGCTGGCCCCAATAGTCGCAAGCCTTCCCTTAAATTGTATCGTGCTGCATGTGAATTCGCTTCTTTTTTCAATAAACTGAAAGCCCTTTTATAGATCTGTTTTGTAGAAATTCCCTCATAGATCGCTTTGCCTATTTTATTTAAGATATCTTCGACAACGATCTGGCTTGCACCAGATTTCAGCAATTACTTTTTGAGTTTTTCAGGATCAAAATCAACAACTTCTCCTGAGTTTTTTACGATTTTTATCTTCATACAAAATTGACTATCAATAAAATGAAACCAATTAAAGATACGTAAAAAATATTATTTTTGAAGCTTTTGATAATAAAATGCGGGGATAAACAAAAGGATAAATATGGGTTGAATAAGGAATCTACGAACATAAAAAAGCAATAAGTTATTGCGTTCTGCATAAAAATAAATTGTAGTGTAGAAAGAAAAAACCAGGATCACAAGGAAAAAAGCATACAAAATCGCAGCGAACTTAACTATTCCGATATCTTTAAAAAGACTAAAGATCAAGCCTAATGATAATACCGTATTTAATCCATAGCGAAACAATAAACTGATGAACAAACGAACAGAGTCGTAAACAGGTAAAGGCAAAGCGTTAAAATCACTTTTAAAATAGTTCAAGAAAGGATCGTAAAACAAGCTGTCTTCATAGATCCGAATAAGGACAAACGAAACAACAAATAACAGCACAAAAATAAATCTGAACTTATGAGTCATCAGTCTTTTTAGCATATAATGAAAATTTATTAACCCAAATCACCCATAAAATAAAAACAACAGCATAAATAAATAGCGGAAAAAAAACACCGTGTAGTAATCGTTCCTGCTTTGGGAAAAGATCCATCAAAACACATAATGCCGCAATGCGAGCTACATTAAGCATGTAAATAAACAGGCTGCCTCCCAAAACAAAAAACAAAGTGGACTTCACTTTCCCCGAGAATGCAACTACAAATGAAATAAACAAAATAATTACACTAATGCCATTGCAACCCTCTATTATTCTAGCCACATACTGTTGATTGTACATCAATCTAATATAAGGCTCCGAATTATTTTTTACAGTATCGGCATCCACATTAAATACTGTAAGTAACTGCTTTGTGTTTTCGGCGACCAATTCAGTTATCGAATCAATTTTATTCTCCTCAAAAAAACCTAAAAACCCTTGATAAATCAAAGCAAGAACAATATAGGTCATGAAAAATTTAGCCAGAAAAAGTAAAAAAGGTTTGTACTGAATAAAATATTTTTTCAAAGTCTATTTTTTAACAGATTTATATAATGTTTGAAAGGTACTTTAAATACTTTTGTATAAAAAAATAAAGATATGACATTTCAGGAATTACAACCAAAAGTAACTGCAATTACAGTAAACACTATCTTTTCGAGAGATGAAAAACTTTTAGCCATTTGTCAATTGTTACAAGATAACATAGACTATTACAACTGGGTTGGATTTTATTTTGCAAATCAGGAAACTCAAACGCTGCATTTAGGTCCATACGTAGGGGCAGAAACCGATCACACGGTAATACCTTTCGGAAAAGGCATATGCGGTCAGGTTGCTGTCTCTAATAACAATTTTGTTGTTGCGGATGTTGCAGCACAAGACAATTACATAGCATGCAGTTTTACTGTAAAATCGGAAGTTGTGGTTCCTCTTTTTGTAAATGGAGAAAATATTGGACAAATAGACATCGACAGCCATGTCTTGGACCCATTTACTTCAGCTGATGAACGTTTCTTAGAGTTTGTCAATCAAGAAATAGCTAAACTTTATTAAAGAGACTTAATCATTCATGCACTTGCCGCTTAATGACTACAGTCAGAAAATTAATATCATTATATCCGTTGAGTCTCTAATGCTTAAATATTTCGATTTTTAAATATTTCTTTAAAAAATAAATAGTACTTTTGCAGCCGACTTTCAATAGATGCAAGTCATACATAAAAATCATTAAACAAATATTGGAATGTATTTAACAAAAGAGGTTAAAGAAGAGATCTTCGCAAAACACGGAGAAAAAACAGACACAGGAAAATCAGAAGCTCAAATTGCTTTGTTCACTTTCAGAATTGCGCACCTAACAGAACACTTGAAAAAAAATCGTCACGATTATAATACAGAGCGTTCATTGGTATTGCTAGTTGGAAAAAGAAGATCTTTGTTGGATTACTTGAAAAAGAAAGAAATCAACAGATATCGTGAGATTATCAAAGTATTGGGTATTAGAAAATAAACAATATAAAAAAGAGGCGCGCGAGTGCCTCTTTTTGTTTTTATATAATAATAAAAAAAGTTTGGTTTTTCATTGGGTTTTAGGCATTAACTACGCAAACAACAACTACAACACAACTAGAACCCATGTTTAACTAAAAAAAATGAATTTATGATTCCACAATTATTTGTAGAAAGTATCGATTTAGGTGATGGAAGA
Organism: uncultured Flavobacterium sp.; assembly: GCA_937773775.1. Taxonomy (GTDB): domain Bacteria; phylum Bacteroidota; class Bacteroidia; order Flavobacteriales; family Flavobacteriaceae; genus Flavobacterium. Next base: position 18,071 of record CALJVL010000013.1, on the reverse strand, counting down.
ATCATCACGATCGAGACAGGTCATTTAGCCAAACAAGCTGATGGATCTGTAGTAATCAGAATAGGAAAAACTGTTATTTTAGGAACAGTAGTATCAGCAAGAAAAGCAAGTCCAGTAGACTTCTTGCCGCTGACTGTAGATTACCGTGAAAAATTTGCTGCAGCGGGACGATTCCCTGGAGGTTTCTTCAAAAGAGAAGCAAGACCAAGTGACAGCGAAGTATTAACAATGCGTTTAGTAGACCGTGTTTTACGTCCACTTTTCCCAAGCGATTACCATGCAGAAGTTCAGGTAATGATTCAATTAATGTCTTTTGATGAAGATGTAATGCCAGATGCATTAGCAGGTTTAGCAGCATCAGCAGCTTTAGCTTTATCTGACATTCCATTTAAAACATTAATCTCAGAAGCTAGAGTTGGAAGAATCGACGGAGAATTTATTATCAATCCAAGTCGTGCACAATTAGAATTGTCAGATATTGATATGATGATTGGAGCTTCTATGGATTCTATCGCAATGGTAGAAGGTGAGATGAAAGAGATTTCTGAAGCAGAAATGGTAGAAGCAATTAAATTTGCACACGGACATATCAAAAATCAAATTTCTGCACAAGAAAGATTGGTAGCTGCTTTTGGTAAAAAAGAAGTTCGTACTTACGACGGAGAAAGAGAAGACGAAGCTATTTACGCTAAAGTAAAAGAAGCATCTTACGATAAAAATTATGCGATTGCAAGTAAAGGTTCTTCAAAACAAGAACGCACCGCTGCTTTTGACGAATTAAAAGAAGAAGTTAAAGCATTATTTACAGAAGAAGAATTGGCAGAAAATGGAGATTTAGTTTCTAAATATTTCAAAAAAGCTAACAAAGAAGCTGTTCGTAATGTAACCCTAGATCTAGGAACACGTTTAGACGGAAGAAAAACTACAGAAATTAGAGATATCTGGTGTAAAGTAGATTACTTACCATCTGTACACGGATCAGCATTGTTTACACGTGGAGAAACTCAAGCATTGGCAACAGCAACTTTAGGAACATCTAGAGAAGCAAACCAAATCGACTCTCCGTCTCAACAAGGTGAAGAAAGATTCTATTTGCATTATAACTTCCCTCCTTTCTCAACAGGTGAAGCTCGTCCATTAAGAGGTACTTCTAGAAGAGAAGTAGGTCATGGAAACTTGGCGCAAAGAGCTTTGAAAAATATGATTCCTGCTGATTGCCCTTACACGATCCGTGTGGTATCTGAAGTATTAGAATCTAATGGTTCATCTTCTATGGCAACAGTTTGTGCTGGTACATTATCATTAATGGATGCAGGTATCCAAATGATTCGTCCAGTTTCTGGAATTGCAATGGGACTAATTACAGACGGTGATCGCTACGCTGTATTGTCTGACATTCTTGGTGATGAAGATCACTTAGGAGACATGGACTTTAAAGTAACCGGGACTTCTGTAGGTATTACTGCTTGTCAAATGGACATCAAAATTGACGGTTTGAAATATGAGATCATGGAAGCAGCATTAGCGCAAGCTCGTGACGGTCGTTTGCATATCCTTGGAAAATTAATCGAAACTTTAGCATCTCCAAAAGAAGGTGTTAAAACTTACGCTCCAAAAATTATTACTAGAAGAATTCCTAATGCTTTTATTGGCGCATTGATTGGACCTGGTGGAAAAGTGATTCAGGAATTACAAAAATCTACAGGAACAACAATTGTTATCAATGAAGATCCAGCTACTGAAGAAGGAGTTATTGAAATTCTAGGAACAGATCCTGCTGGAATTGAAGCAGTATTGGCTAAAATTAAGTCAATCACTTTCAAACCAAAAATGAATGAAGCATATGATGTGAAAGTAATCAAAATGCTTGATTTTGGTGCAGTAGTAGAATACCTAGAAGCGCCAGGTAATGAAGTATTGCTTCACGTATCTGAGCTAGCATGGGAACGTACAGAAAATGTTTCTGACGTTGTGAACATGGGCGATGTTTTTCAAGTGAAATACTTAGGTATGGATCCAAAAACAAGAAAAGAAAAAGTGTCTAGAAAAGCACTTATGCCAAGACCTCCGCGTGAGGAAAGAAAAGAGTAATCAGATCTTAGTTTACTAAAGGTTCATTTATAAAAAACCCCTATTCATTCATTTGAATTGGGGTTTTTGTTTTTGATCCGCTCCGTAAAACAACATTCTTAGGAAAAAGCCGAACTAGCCCAAAAGATAAAAGCAATGGCCAATTAGAAATACAAGAAAAATTAACGAAAACAAATTTACGTTATGCTTCTTATTCGAACCCCAATTTGTGCAATTGAGATTGGGTTTTTATAGTTGTATAAACTTGTATATTTAATTATATTTGCTTTTTAGTTTACTATTTATGGATTTTTTTTAACTATTGTTCTACAATTTTCCTCTGAAAAAAAACTAAATTTACATTCTTAATTTAATCAATAAAAATGACTAAAACCGTTGGTGTGATTGGAGCTGGTATAGGAGGTCTTGCATTATCAATTCGACTAGCAAATCAAGGGTTTAAAGTAACCATTTTTGAAAAAAATAGTTACCCAGGCGGCAAATTGAGTGAACTTAATCAGAATGGATTTAGATTTGATAAAGGTCCATCATTATTTACTATGCCCGCGCTAATAGATGAATTGACCGATTTGCAAGGGAGCTCGCATAAATTTGAATACCAGAAATTAAAAGTCATAACTAACTATTTTTATGCGGATGGAACACAACTAAAAGCATCTGCTAATGTAGAAGAATTTGCATCGGAAGTACATTTAAAATTAAATGAAAATAAAGAAACTGTTTTAAAACACATAAAGCGCAATGCTTTTTATTTTAAAACTACCGAAGATTTGTTTTTGAAACAATCGCTACATCAGCTGAAAAATTTCATTAATCTTAAAACAGTAAAAGGTATATTACTGGCCCCGTTCTTAGGTTTATTGAGTACCATGCATAAAAAAAATGAAAAAACTTTTTCGAATCCAAAAACGGTACAGCTGTTTAATCGATTTGCAACCTATAACGGTTCTAATCCCTATAAAGCACCTGCCTTAATGAATATGATTTCGCATTTAGAATTTAATCTTGGTGCTTACTTACCTAAAAAAGGTATGCATCAAATTACGACACATTTGGTCAAACTAGCAGAAGAAGCTAATGTGGAAATTAAATATAATACAACTGTCGAAACATTAAATGTTGAATCTAATAATAAGATTAACTCTATTAAAAGTAATGGTATCAGCTATCCCTTTGACATTGTGGCAAGCGATATAGATATTCATGCACTCTACAAATATTTATTGCCCAATTCTTTTACCCCTAAAAAGCTACTACAACAAGAAAAATCTAGTAGTGCTTATGTTTTTTATTGGGGAATAAACAAAGAATTTGCAGCATTAGGACTGCATAATATTTTGTTCAGTGATGATTATAAAAAGGAATTTGATTATTTGTTTTCAAAACAATTTCCAACAGAAGACCCTACCGTTTATATCAATATTACTTCAAAGTATTGCAAAGATGATGCACCAGAGGGTTGCGAAAACTGGTTTGTAATGGTAAATGTACCGCACAATAAAAGTGAGAGTATCAATTATGCAGCAGCTATTAGAAAGAATGTTGTTGACAAAATCAATATGATGTTGAAAACAGATATCGAAAAATACATTATTAGCGAAAGTACTTTAAGTCCAATTGATATAGAAAACCAAACATCTTCTGTTGGCGGATCACTTTACGGCAACTCTAGCAATAATAAATTTGCCGCATTTTTACGACATGCTAATTTTTCATCAAGTATTAAAAATTTGTTTCTTGTAGGGGGAAGTGTTCATCCAGGAGGAGGAATTCCGCTATGCCTTTTTAGTGCAAAAATAGCTAGTCAAATTATAGTAGAACAAGAAATGAAATGAAAAAAAACATACAAAACATATTTTTTATATTTCTTAATTCTAGTCTATATTTCTGGCTCAATTGGGTTTGTAGTCAATCCTTCTTTTTTTAGTCCTTTTACACCTTATACATTGTTACTTACTTGTTTCGTTTTTTTAATTCATAGTCCATTAGCAGACAAAAAATTTATATTTGCGTTTTTTTCTATTGCAATTTTGGGTTTTATTATTGAAGTTGTTGGAGTAAAAACAGGATTGATTTTTGGAAAATATTCTTACGGCGACGGATTAGGTTATAAATTTCTTAATGTTCCTCTGGTCATTTCGATCAATTGGGCAATGCTTATTTGTGCTGGAATCATAGTAGTAAGTCGTATCTTTACAAACAAAATAATTGTTTTGGTTTTGGCTGCTTTACTCGTAACGGGTATTGATCTAATTATTGAGCAAGTGGCACCTAAACTTGATTTTTGGCAATTTGAAGGGGGATTACCTGATTTACAGAATTATTTGAGTTGGATTGGCGTTGCTTTCTTCACATCTTACTTTTTTTACCCTACAATTATCAAAGGTAATCGTACTGTGTCTTTAATAATATTAATTTTACAAATTATATTCTTCACCTTTTTATATATATTTATTTAATATGGAAATAATAATTAACACTAGCATAGTTTTAGTCACTTTTATACTAACAGAATTTTCTGCTTGGGCGAATCACAAATACGTGATGCATGGTTTTATGTGGTATTTTCATGCTGATCATCACAAAAAAGACCATAAAAGTTGGTTTGAACGAAATGATTTATTTTTCATCATTTATGCAGTGCCAAGTTGGTTACTCATCATGTTCGGTATGATGAACCAAAATGCGTGGTACACATGGGTGGGTTTTGGTATTTTATCTTATGGCATAGCTTATTTCTTTGTGCATGATCTGATAATTCACCAACGCTTCAAAGTCTTTACTAAAACAAAAAATGTATTTGTTTTAGCGTTGCGCCGTGCACACAAAATGCATCACAAAAATACTGGAAAAGAAGGCGGCGAAAGTTTTGGAATGTTAATCATTAAGAAAAAATACATTCAAGCTGCCTCTAAACAGTCTAAAACCCTTTACACATAACACATTGCGCGTATTAATAAATATCTTACTCATTAGTTTAAGTTTGCGCTTTAGCTTTTGTTTATCGTATAGATAATTCATTGGCTTTACATAAAATTAAACTATCAAATGGAACATACAAATGCTGCCAATTGCCCGATTTGCAAAAAAACCGAAAGTTCTTATTACATGTCGACGAATGCATTAATGCATGAGCCCAATACTGAGCTTTATGTTTTCAATGTTTGTAATAATTGTGAAACAGTGTTTCTAACAAATCCCGTAGTGCCTGAAAGATTAGAGCAGTACTACACCGAAAACTATTTACCCTACAGAGGTTCTTTAGCATGGGGGAAATATTTTTCCTTTGTAGATAACAGTCAAAAAAAGTTAGATTTAGAGCGCGTTAATTTTGTAAAAAAGCATCTTAAAAAAAACGAGCCTAATCTTAGTATTTTAGATGTGGGATGTGGTAATCCGAGTTTTTTAGAACTTTTGCAACAAAAATCAAAAGTAAATTGCACTGGAATTGATTTTTCAGATTCGGGTTGGAAAGGTAAAAACTATCCTAACTTAGAACTGAAAAAAGTTTCTATCGAAGATTATGACACTAAGACAGAATTTGATGTAATCACATTATGGCATTATTTAGAGCATGACTACAACCCGCATCAAACTATTGAAACACTCCATAATTGTCTAAAACAAGGAGGACAAATAATTATTGAAATACCTGATTATAAAAGCATCAATGCAAAAATTCAAAAATCTTATTGGCAAGGATGGCATAGTCCAAGGCACCTGTCATTGTTAACTAATAAAGGTTTTGCGCTTTTGTTTCAAAAAGATAAATGGGAAATTAAAAAACATTTGCGATATGGAACCCTCGATGCTTTTACAATATGGTGGCTTAGTAGAATGGAAAAAAAAGGGATAGATTGGTCGGGGAATATGTCTAATCATTTTTGGATGCTTGTTCTTTTAAAAGTGGTTACATCGCCTATTTTTGTATTTGAAAAACTATTTCCGTTGGGCGTTCAAATTTTAGTGGTTGAAAAAAAATAATCTAATTTACAATCACAAACCCTCTCAAAATATAACACAAACTCATGAGCCAAATAACCACCTGTACTTTTTTTAAATTGGAAAGTTTTTCCAACAAACTTTGGGCATTTTCGCAAATGCAATTAGGACACGCTCATTTCAAAAATATTGAAGGATTAGTTTTCTACAAATTATTGGGCTCAGGTGCTGAAAATGGTTTTAGTTCAAAACCAAACTTTGGTACTTATGCATTATTGTGTATTTGGGTCTCCGAAAAAGATGCAAATAATTTTTTTGAAAAAAATTCGTTTTTTAACAACTATAAATCTAGGAGCTCTGAGTCATTCACCGTTTTTGCCCATGCAGCAGAAGCCCACGGAAAATGGGACGGAAAGCAACCTTTTATTTCTCATGCCTCTTTGGCTTTAGATAAGCCCGTTATGGTTTTAACACGAGCAAGTATTCGGCTTTCAAAATTGATTTCTTTTGGAGAAAAGTTGGTGATGTGAGCAAAAGTTTAGAAGGTTACGATGGATTAGCGCTATCAATCGGTGTTGGCGAATGGCCTTTAATACAGCAAGCTACACTAAGCGTATGGAAAACTCAAGCAGAAATGATTGATTATGCCTATAAAAATGAAAAACACAAAGAGGTCGTCCGTCTTACCAGAAAACTTAAATGGTATAAAGAAGAGATGTTTGCAAGATTTATTCCCTACAAATTTTTAGGCCAGTGGAATGGTAAAAATGTTGAAAATTTTTTAGATCTCTAATCTTATTTTCTTGGAAACTATTATTATGGTAATCCATGGCTTTTAAACAATCGCTATTTTTGGAAAGTGTGTTTATTGTCTAAATACTGTTTCCGGAACAGGAATTTTAACTATTTTCTATTTTTTTGTAACTTTTTTGATGTTCCATACGTATAACTACTTGTACACTTAAAACTTGAGGAGACAAAAACATGAGACAACTTAAAATTACCAAGCAGGTTACTAATCGTGAAACTGCTTCATTAGACAAATATTTACAAGAAATTGGAAAAGTTGACCTTATTACTGCTGACGAAGAAGTAGAATTAGCACAAAAGATTAAAGCCGGGGATCAAAAAGCCCTAGAGAAACTGACAAAAGCGAATTTACGTTTTGTTGTTTCGGTAGCAAAACAATACCAAAATCAAGGACTTACACTTCCTGATTTAATTAACGAAGGAAATTTAGGGTTAATCAAAGCAGCGCAACGTTTTGACGAAACTCGTGGATTCAAATTCATTTCATACGCTGTATGGTGGATTCGTCAATCGATTCTTCAAGCATTGGCAGAACAATCTCGTATTGTACGTTTGCCTTTAAATAAAATTGGTTCTATCAATAAAATCAACAAAATGTATGCTTTGTTAGAGCAATCTAACGAGCGTCCACCATCTGCTGAGGAAATTGCAAAAGAGCTTGACATGACAGTCAACGACGTAAAAGAGAGCATGAAAAACTCTGGTCGTCACTTATCCATGGATGCACCTCTTGTGGAAGGGAAGATTCTAACCTTTACGATGTATTGCGTTCTGGTGAATCTCCAAATCCGGACAGAGAATTAATTCACGAATCATTGCGTACAGAAATCGAGCGTTCATTAGAAACATTAACTCCAAGAGAGGCTGATGTTGTTCGTTTGTACTTTGGACTTGGTGACCAACACCCAATGACACTTGAAGAAATCGGCGAAACTTTTGACCTTACGCGTGAACGTGTTCGTCAAATTAAGGAAAAAGCTATCCGCAGATTGAAACATACTTCAAGAAGTAAAATTTTAAAAACCTACCTAGGTTAATTTACAATATCCCCAATTAAAATTTTTAAATTTTAAATCTTTTAATTCAAAATAAACAACAGTTTGATTGACTGTTCGTTTTTTGATTGATGATTGAAACTCCGGCTGATTACCGGAGTTTTATTTTTTATTAATAAAACTCTCGGTCCATTCGAGCAAAGCTCTCGGATATCAGGAATTTTACTTTTTTAATCTGAATTCATTTCAGATTCTCTTACCTCTATTCTCTATTTTCTCTCCTGGCGTATCCCTCCGCAAAAACTTTGGGCCGGGCTTTCCGTTTCAATCTTTTACTTTTTAAAGAAAAAAGAAAAAGGATTTTCGCTGCAATCCCTCACGCGGATTAACGCTAGCGAATACTCCCCATTTATACCATCAGAAATCTTTCCAGTTTGTTTTAAATAACCTAATTTTGTAAAAACAACAACTCTGTAAAGACATGCTGAACCGTGTCTCAACACAACAACTACACAATGAAAAATACAATAATTGCACCTTCTGTTCTAGCAGCCGATTTTGGAAACCTGCAACGCGACATCGAAATGATCAATGCAAGCGAAGCCGACTGGTTTCACATTGACATCATGGATGGTGTTTTTGTACCAAACATATCATACGGAATGCCGGTTTTGGAAGTGATTAACAAACATGCAAAAAAAACAATCGATGTGCATTTGATGATTGTCGACCCGGATCGTTACATCAAAACTTTCGCTGAGTTAGGTGCTGACATACTTAGTGTACATTACGAAGCCTGCACACACTTGCACAGAACGCTACAAGCTATCAAAGCGGAAGGAATGAAGGCTGGAGTAGCAATTAATCCACATACTAACATTAATTTATTAGAAGACACCATTAATGATATTGACCTAGTTTGTGTCATGAGTGTAAATCCAGGTTTTGGAGGTCAATTTTTTATAGAAAACACTTATGCTAAAGTCAAAAAATTAAAGGATTTGATCATTAGAAAAGGAGCATCAACTATAATTGAAGTAGATGGCGGAGTAACCAACAAAAATGCAAAACAATTAGTAGAAGCCGGAGCAGATGTTCTAGTGGCCGGAAGCTATGTTTTTAAAGCTACTGACCCAATAGCAACTATTGCTGAATTGAAGCAGTTGGCAACGATATAAATAAAAGCCCACCCTAAATTATTAATGGGTTGGAGCCTTTTATTTCGAACCATTGAACTGCTCTAAAAAATATTTCATTACATCTGTTGTAGTTACAATCCCGACCAAAACTTCTCCCTCACATACTGGCAAGGCATGAAATTCGTTTTTTGATAAAATTGCCGCTGTTTCCCTTATTGTACTAGTCGGAGAAATAATTACTATTTCTTTTACCATCACTTGACGCAGGCTAAACATATTAAAAATAATGGACTCCACAGTATCTGCGTAATCGTCTACGGCATCGGCATAGGACACTCTGAACAAATCCGTATAGCTCAACATACCCACTATTTTGTTACCGTCAACAACCGGAATGTGTCTGATTTTGTGCTTTTTGAATAACTGTTCCGCTTTTGTCAATTCATCAGCTAAATTCAATTTAATTATATTCTTGGTCATAATCTCGGATACCTGTACATTTTCTTTCATGATACTGCAATTATATGTTCTTTTTAAAATTACGATTTAAAAAATAAAATAAATACTAAAAGCACATTATTATACTCAAAAGAAAGATATCGGCATGTTAAAAATAAATTTAGCAATACAAACATTAGCTAATTTCTCTACTTATAAATTCTAAAATAAAACCACATTTAAGAAACCGAATTAAAACATAGGATTCGATTATTTAGTACTATTACATGACACCACACAACAAACGATAAAATACTAGAGATGAATCATTCCTTTTTCGAAAAGCTTATTCACTTCTAGGCTACGAAAATCAAACTATAAAAATCAAGATAAAATGTCCCAAACTCAATAGCGAGCTATATTATCTATTTCTACTATTTAAAATATCACTAAAAGTGGGTATGGGATTAACAGCACAAATATTTTATATTTATAGGATTATTATTCAAAAATAAAACATGAGAACCTTAATCATTTTAATGTTAATTACAACTGTTGCATCCTGTACAAATAAACTTCCAGACAATATAATATCTGCAATATCCAGCTCTGAAATGAAAAGTCGCCTTGGTAGAGGAAATGATAGTATTATTATAAGTCTCACAGTAAAGGACATTGATGAGTTAAGTTTGGACTCCATCGTGAGACTAACCGGTACAGCGGACTTTCATCGTGCAAATTACGATAGGAACTCTCGAAAGTTAGATTATATCTTAACGGAAAGTCCTCAATATAGAGATTATGATGAAGTTAAAAAAATGGAACTGCCTTACTATTATAAAGACTCAACAAAGTATAAAAAAAACATATCCCATTTAGACAAACAATTTCTTGTTTTGTTAAATAGATAGTTGCTGATTTTATTTATTTAACAAGCTTATACTTTTAAAGTAAACCATAACAGTTGTTGGCGTGTAACCTAAAAATCACATCATAATAACTATAATATGCCCTATCCTAAGCAGCTGTATAGAATCAATTATTTTGCACTGTGTTGAGTCTGACCCCGTGTAAAAGTAACTGTTATTTTAAATTAAAACATTATGGACAAAAGGCATATTATTTTTAGTAAACGGATGCTAAAAAAATATTCGTTTTCAGCTGGAATAGGACTTCTATGTTGAACCGAGTAAAAACAATGAATTTAAGACAAAAATGAGGTTTTTAAGCAGAAGTTGAGCAATTGATAGAAACAGAGAAAGCAAACCTACATAAATAAATAGTTAATACTTTTTAAGGAAATCGGGACGTGTTCCGAACCATTTGAAATATATTAAAGTACATCAAAAACTAAACATTTTGACTTAACTGCTATCAAAGCTTTCCTCACAGAAAAACTATCGGATTCTATTAAGCAGTAGCGGTTTAAAATACTACTTGAAACCTAATCGAAAAACAGACTCCTTACACGGTAGTGGTCAAGTATTGACCATATAATTAGATTGTCAATTACTACAGACTAACAACTAAAAAAGAATGTAATAATTCAAATAAAACAGAACGCCATAAAATAATTCTATTAACAGAAAAACCACAATTTGCTAAATAGATATTAATAATATTTTAACAAAAATATAATTACACTTTTCGTTGAAAAACAAAAAAATCCGTTTATATACGTTATATTATGATAATATTAATTTTTTATGAAGTGTTTAATTGTTAAATAAGGAACTACTTTCTATCTCTGAAGATGAAATATGATAGATAAGTGAAAAACCTCCTAGACTCTATAAAGTTATTTAGACAAATCAACTTTGTTCTATTTAACTGCGACTAATACGGCTGGTGAATATTTATAAGTAAATGAAAAGTTCGCTGCAACCTTTTCACACGCAAGCACTGATTTTATTAGACAATCATCCTATACTTCAATGCACCCTAATGATATAAAAAAAGTCCTCACAATCAGGGCTAGCTGTCTTGCTAATCCAGATCAGGTATTTGCAACAATCATTAGGAAACTAAACACAGCAGGTACCTATATTCACACGCAGTGGGAATGTAGAGCATTACATGAAAATGGTAATGAAAATCCTTCGGGAATTTACGGCATAGGATACAATATAACAAAATATGTTGCTAAACAAAGGCAACTTAAAGACGCGCAACAAGAAAATCAAGAAAAAAGAGCAATCATAGAAAAAATTATTTTTCAGCAGTCTCACCTAATTCGTGCTCCGTTAACTAATATATTGGGGCTTACTAATGTGTTTTTGGACGAGCAATTATTAAAAATTGACTCAAGTTCTACTTGCGCTATGATCGTAGAAAGCACTGAGCAACTTGATGACATTATTAAAAATATTGTAAAGATCTCTAGAAATTAATTTACGCAGCCATAGCCATAACAAGACACTGCGACTTACTAACTAAAATCAAAGTTTCAAGACAGCAATAATATCTTAAAAGTACTAATAATTAAATCAGCATTACAAAACAGACTGTAAAGTCTTCGAGCAAATCTAAAGAACGCATCTAACTGAACAATAGACTAACTCAAATATTGAAACATAAATAGAAGAGATTACACACAATATTGGAAACATAAATAGCAAGTTAAATAAGATCAGATTTACGAATGCAAAGGGAACCAGTGTTATTAGCATTTAAAACTTCATTAAAATAGAGCTTTTTAAAGTACATAAATTAGGGCACTATCATAGAAAACCAGGCTGAACAAAAAGAGAATTAGAATAAACTATTATGATAATTAAAGAAAAAACTGCAAATCGAAAAAAAAGAGTACAAAGTCAGTATAAAAATATTGAGGAATCTAGTATCCCTAATTTAGAAATAAAAAGAGCTGCAAAACTTTACGATAGAAACTCCAGAGAATCGAATTTCACTTTATATCAAGAACGAAATAGAATTACTTACAAAGAACATCAAATAACTATTGCAGTATTTGTAGTATCACTCATATACTCCCTTGGTTTTTTACTTAAATATAATCCTAATACACGTTTTCAACGTATTATTTCATCCCTAATAATTAGTTGGGTTTTGACTCGTGTTACTAGTCTATTATTGGGTAGATATTTTGCTTCATAATCACAAACCAAACTACGAAAGGAGTTTGAAAAATAATAGAACTGAATCTCTTTTAACTTAAATAGCATCAAAGCACGCGGACTAGTTTTAAACAGAATTTCACTACCTTTTATAAAATTATGATATTGTCTTAATATCGTCATAAAAATGATCTAAAAATCATTTCAAAGGATCTTATTATTTTAAATAAAGCATGAAAAATACTACCTTTGTAGAGCCCCAATCTAAAAAAAAATGAACCATATCGTACTCACAAAAAATCTCCTAGATAAATCAACTTTGTTTTATTTAGTAGCAACTACTACCGATGGTAACTATTCGTATGTAAATGAAAATTATGCTAAAGATTTTTTACCCATAAATGGCGAGTTTTTGGAACTGCCATTTCATATTACAATACATCCTGCTGACAAAGGAAAGTACAGCGAAGTTTCAACTATCTGTTTAGAGAACCCAAATAAATTATTTCCATTGATAATCAGGAAACTCACTGCTGATGGCATTTATATTTATACGCACTGGGAATTTAGAGTACTGTATGATAAACAAGGAAATCTAGATGAATTACACGGTATTGGACACAACCTAACACAATATATTGGAGAACAAATGAAATGGAAAAAAATTGATAAAGAAAACAGCTCCTTTTCGCAATCCCAACTAAGTTGGGCTCCCCCAAGTAGTCTAATAAAACTCGCAATTGAATTACTTGAGAAACGAATGTTAAATATTGAAGCAACTTCTCCTTTTGAAATAATACATAATAATATTAAGCACCTTAATAAAATTCTGGACAATATTGTAACTGCTCCTGTAAATTAATTTCAAGATTGATTAATCATTCTTATAAAATCGAAACCCGACTAACATGCTGCGATGGCAAAAGCTAAAAATATTATACACTATCAATAATATATTACAAGTCGCAGCTGTCTTACAATTGTGTATAGAATTAATCAATTGAAATATATTGATTATGTCCGTATCTGACGCACATGTGCAGCATCTAATTTGACTATCTGACCCGGGCGAGTAGCATCATCAATGAACACTTTTTTAATGTCTTCAAACGTTGGGTGACACTAAAATTGATTTAAAAATTCAATATTTAGAGTTTGAGAAGGATAAAGAAATTAAAGGTATAGATAGTATTGAAATTCTAAAACTGGTATTGGGGCAAAGAACCTAACGACTACATAGAAAAAAGCATAAAAAATGATGACCAACAAATATCTGAATATGGCAGAAATGATGAAAATTACAAGCGGTATTTTGAACTGAGTGAAGCGCAGTAAAACTTGGCGAAATAGTTTCAAAATAATCTTGATTCATTGAAAAAATACACACATTCACCCCGAGAAAGTAATTCCTAATAAGTTTGAAATAAAATCTACAATCACAAATCCATTATTGAATAATGTAAAACATAAATAAAACACTTTCTATAAATCCTTAAGACACAAAAATATTAATCTTAAATGATACTTAAAAAGGCGTACCATACTAGAACGAATTTTTTTTTCTAAATATCACTAAAAGTGGGTATTGTGAAAGCACTTATGACGGCGTAACTTTGTAAGAAATTTAATCGAATAGGTGAAGATGAAATTTGAAAAAATACAGACTAAAAGCTCTATAGACTATACCTTAAGGCAGAATAAAGAACGCCTTCGCAATATTGAAAAAGGAACTAAAATAATTGCACCAATATTTATAGTCTCACTGATATACTCCCTTGGTTTTTTACTTAAATATTGTCAACTTACACGTTTTGAATTTATTATATTATCACTAATCAGTAGTTCAATTTTTACCTGTAAAGTAGTTTCCGTAATAGACAAGTATCTTGTACAACGATCAAACAATAAACATCAAAAGGAACTCCACAACTAATAGAACTAAATCTTTTTCAATTAAAATCGAATTAACATTCTGTATGTGATTTGATCACTTTCTGTATTAGAGAACTTGACCATTTAGAAAGCAATAGAGTACGCCTAATAATCTTTCCACTCTTTTAGCGCTTTATCTGACAATGTTGATAAAATACCAATCATCATTTTTGCCATTGGATTTTCTTTGCCATCAATTAACATTTGTAATCCTTCTTTCTCTGCAATAACATTGCAACCATACGAAGTGACAAGGTTAATTGTACTTAAAATATCAATAGTATTCTTTCCAAGTCTATCGATTGAATGAACATGTAATTCTGTGACATCTCCATTTTCAATATCTAGCATTAACTTCTTTCCTTCCGCCCTATCACTGAATTTTACTGAACCACTAACTTTGTCTACGTAGACTTTTGCACCATCAAAATTATTTTCTTGACTTGATATATCCTGTTCTATGGCACTAACTATTATATAAACTGCTTTCATTTGTATTCATTATTAAATTCATTACAAATATATTACATACGGCAAAATTATAATGCTTTTTGTAGCATTTTTATTGTTGTATTTTAATCAAAATAAAAGAAATTGCAGTAGCATCGAATTAATTTAATTGTATAATGCAGCTTCTGCTAACTGTCTAAATAATCGATAACGATTTTCTTTCGATTCTCTGAAAAATATGCGCACGTACAGTAATTAATGGTTTTAACCTATCAGTTATACAGCTAAAAGAATTAATAGTAAATACTTTTTAATGTTTGATTAATCATTTTTTTTTATCAATTTACTAGCAGAACGATTTAGAACTGAATCAATAAATTTATTTATTCAGTTCACTGAGTTATTCTGAAAAAAGAGGAGTTTTCAAAACTACTGACTAAATACTGACTACGATAATTTAATAAAAAATGCAACCCCTTATAAAAAAAGGTTGCATTTAAAAAAGTGGCCGCGACAGGGTTCGAACCTGCAACCCTCAGAGTCGAAATCTGATATTCTATCCAGTTGAACTACGCAGCCTTTTTTTGAGATAGATTAACGATTTTATAAGTAAACTGTTAACCACAGCTCTATATTGTATTAAACTAACAATTTCTTTACAATTGTAGAAATCATTTTTCCTTCAGCGGTTCCTCCTAATTGGGCAGATGCCAATCCCATAACCTTGCCCATTGACGCTATACCTGTCGCTCCAGTTTCAGCAATGATCGTTGCGATTATGGCTTCTACTTCTGCTTCGCTTAATTGTGCAGGTAAGAATTTTTCAATTACGGCGATTTGCGCTAATTCTGGTTCAGCTAGATCCATACGGTTTTGTTCTGTGAAAATTCTAGCACTTTCCTTACGGGTTTTTACTAATCTTTGAAGTAATTTAACCTCATCATCTTCAGTTATTTCTTCTTTTGATCCTGATGCCGTTTGAGCTAAAAGAATCTCCGATTTGATTGCTCTCAAAGCCTCTAGTGCTACTGTATCTTTGGCTCTCATGGCGGTTTTTAAATCGTCCATGATTTTTACTGCTAAACTCATATTGTTTATTGTTAATTTATAATCCCTTAATTGATCGTTGAAATGCAAACCTTTAAAACAAGGTCTTTCAGCCAAGTCGCTATCATCTGGTAATAGTCACAAGCCTTTTAAAAAAGGTCTTCTCTTTTGATTTTAAACACCACCAGACAGAAGCGTTTTTACGCCCTATGAATACCCCATTGTATAAAAATCTTTATACCAAAGCTAGAATGTAATCAAATTGATAACCCCACTCAAGGTGTGCGCGAAGATAAAAAAAATAACCCGAAAATTAAATTCAATTTTCGGGTTATCTCTATATAAATTACTTTAATTAATCTACGTTGTCATGCAAAAAGGAATTGTTAGATCGCAACTGTACATCGTTATTGCTATCTGTTCCAACAGAAATTCTTGAATTTGTATTATTTGACTTTGTATTTGATATGTCTATTCCTAATCTTTTATAAGCAGGCTCTTTTTCGTACTCATCAATTTTAGAAACATTATTATGAAATTTATAATTGAACTCTTTCAATTTTTTTCTTCTTTCATCGGCTCTAAGTCTCAATGTTTCTTCGATTGTCATTTCCATCGGAGAAATCTCTTCAAGTTTAGAATCCGTATTCACAGATGCATCCACTTGCTTCATCGTAATGTTCATCTCAGCTGGAACAACCTCTTCCACGGTTTTTAGAGCGGGTTTAGCAGCTACAAAATCAGCATCAGCTTCCATATATTCTTCAAGAGAATATTTAATGATCCCTTTTTCTGATAATTCAGTTACCGGAACAAATTCAACAGGTTGATTCACTTTGATGTCACGTGTTTCATCTGTTAATTGAAACAGCAGCTTTTCCTCTTCAATTTTCGAAACGGGCTCTGGTTTGGAAAATGGCAAATCAAAAGAAAAAACAGTTTGCTCTTCTCTTTCTGGTGCTTTTGGCTGTTGCACTTCCTTTACTTCAGCAACTTTTGGGGCAGTAAAAGTAAAATCTACCTCCTTAATCGGAGAAACAATTTCGAAAGTAACATCTAAGTTTTTAATAAACTCGGAGATTGCCAATAAATCTTCATTTCCCGGAACAGGAACAATAGCCTCTGGTACAACTTTGTCTTCCAATAATTCAAAAACTATTCTATCATCAGAATTTGATTTTGAAGAATCATTATTCAAGTCGAATGCAGGAACTGCATCTTTCGTTAAATTATGAACACTTCTTTGTTCGTCCTCTAGCGTATGAATTATTTTTTTAGGCTCCGTATTTACGATTCCGTTTTGTTGTTCAATATCGAAGCCCGTTGCAATAATAGTTACTGCAATAGAATCTCCCAAGGTTTCATCTTCACCAACACCCATAATAATATTGGCATTGTGTCCAGCTTCAGTTTGAATGTGGTCATTGATCTCCCCTATTTCATCTAAAGTGATTTCATTAGAACCCGAAACGATGAGCAACAATACGTTTTTGGCACCTGTGATTTTATTATCATTTAGTAAAGGAGAATCTAATGCGGAAACGATCGCTTCTTTTGCTCTGTTTTCGCCTTCAGCGACAGCAGACCCCATGATTGCGGTCCCACTATTGGACAAAACAGTCTTAGCGTCTCTTAAATCTATATTTTGGGTATAGTGATGGGTGATTACTTCGGCAATACCTCTTGAGGCTGTTGCTAAAACTTCATCCGCTTTTGAAAATCCAGCTTTAAAACCTAAATTTCCGTATACTTCCCTTAATTTATTATTATTAATAACTATTAAAGAATCTACTTGCTTGCGTAATTTTTCGATACCTATCTTAGCTTGCTCTTGACGAACTTTACCTTCAAACAAGAACGGAAGGGTTACGATACCTACAGTAAGAATTTCTCTTTCTTTAGCTAATTGAGCAATTACTGGTGCAGCACCTGTTCCGGTACCACCACCCATTCCTGCAGTAATGAAAACCATTTTAGTATTGCGATCCAACATTTTTTCAATCTCGGCAATACTCTCGATAGCTGATTGTTGCCCTACATCAGGGTTAGCACCAGCACCGAGTCCTTCAGTAAGGTTTACCCCTAACTGAATTTTATTGGGAACTGAACTGCTTTGCAATGCCTGAGAATCAGTATTACAAACGATAAAATCC
>CALJVL010000012.1 GCA_937773775.1 uncultured Flavobacterium sp. | reverse complement strand
GTCATTTGGCACAAATAGTCAAATAAGAAAGTAATTCCTTTTTTATTATTAATAATGCGAGATAAGTACGCTTTGCTTTTAAATTAATTAGATTTTTTATTGCGACTTTAACCTCTTTCAGAAGTAAAAGTTTAAGTGGTAAATAATTTTAAATTACTGATTTATAGATATTTAATTCAGTTTTATTTTTTATTAACAACTATTAAAAGTACGAAAAATTAAAAAGAACTTATAATTTAATTGTCTGATGAAAGCTGTATTTATGACTTGCTACAGAGCAAAGGCTAGCAGACTGGAAAAACGATATCAATAAGCGCAATCAACGGAAAGAACTATTATACATATTAGTGGTGATTAAACTCAAATATTAGATGAGTCAAGATGAAGAAACGACTCAGATGAATAACTAGTAGATTATCATAGGGAAGCTATGCAGTAGGGTGAGAAATGATGCTGTTTTAATAAAAAGTACGCGCTATTGAAAATGCGATATAAAAGCAAGTGATATTTACAATAGTTGTCAATTCAGATGGCATAATCGGCCATGACAAGTAATATGTGTATTAGGCCTCCTAAACTGTATGCAAAGAATCCAATTGCCCAAAAAATGATTAAAATTATTGCTAATGTATAAAGTAGATTGCTCATGATTTCTATTGTTAGGGATTGATATTATTACACTTTTGTCAAAATTTCTAAATAAATAGCCCATCTTATTTCAAATATGATAAAAGCATACTGTTATTCGATTAAATTTGATCTAATACACATATCGACAGTAATTGTATGTAAAGTGTTACGAAAATTTAGATAAATATTGTAATATTTACGGTTTTAAAGGAAGTTTTCCCATAAATAGAAGAAACGATTTAAAGACTAATTTTAGATGTAAATAAATAACTTATGGATGAGCGAGGACTGATGTCATTTTTTCCATATCACCTTATTGTATTTACTTTTCCGTACTTATACAAAGGGAGGAATTAGTTTAAAACGGGGACTGTTTTAAATAACTGTTGGAGATTTTTTTTGAATCTTATACTATTCAATAACGAATATTTATGGTAATGGTTTTGAGCCCAATGGGGATCCTCTAAATTAGCAGAAACGAGGTTTTTATCAAAAGATCCATCAGGATTTTGTAAAGTATTCTAAAATAAAATCGTGTTGCTGGCGCATGCCTCATTTTGTCCGTTTCTTTAATTTCAATTTTTATTTTTACAAAGCGTTCGTCTTCGCTCAAAACATCAAAGAACTCCATCTTTGCGCAAGAGGGGCCAAAAAGCACGATTTGTTTATAGTTTTTTATCGCTTCTCCAATTTTATTGTAATAATCGAATAAAACTTGTCTTTCTTGATAATTCAATAACGTCGAAATTTTCGAGGTTTTTAATTTTTTTTCATTAATTGAAAAGTTGGATTCAATGGATTTTATTTCAAAAGGATTATTTGTGAATTCCATTAGATATGCAATTGAATGATCCATCCATATCCCTAATTTTTTTACTGTTTTCATGGTCTTTATTTATTTGATGAAATGATAAAAATCACTTTATAGTTTAGCAGCCTATAAAGAGCTAAATTTGAGGATATTAATTTTAAATTTTGTTATATAACTTTATTAGAATATTATATAATTTACATATTTATCTAGTACTAATATTTGATTGTGAAGTCTCTGTGGTATTTAATAAACTGTAGAATTCAGAATTATTTTTATATGCTTTTTTAAATGAGAAAATGTAGTAGTAATGGATATGTAAAATAGTTTAGCCCCTTAATAGTTCGGAGTGATATTTTAAATTTCATGCTTTTATTAGCAAATTTGATTCTGTATTGACAGCTAAAGTACTTAAAGTTCAAGGTTTTACTCTTTTAAGTAATCTTATTTTTTACTAGAGTAATAAACAAGAATCTACATTCTAGCCATATACCATTTTAATTCATTTTCAATTTTTTTAAAATGAAAGAAGGCAGCAATATTTTTTTGAATTCTTAAAAAAGCAGTCTCGCTTTTCACAACATAATCAAAAGCTTTGTGATGCATACAGCTGACGGCTACTTCAATTTTATCTTGAGAGGATAACATGATCACGGGAATTTCGGGATTCTTTGCTTTGATTTTATCTAAAGTTTCAATTCCATTCATAGCGTCTTTATCTATACCATCTAGTTGATAATCAAGAATAATTACATCAGGTTTTATTTTTGCTAGATTGGCGATGCAAAGTTCGCCAGTTGCAAATGTTTCAACAACATAGTCAGTGTGATGTATAAATTCTATTTCTAATGATTTTAAAAAAACGGCGTCATCATCTACTAAAAAAACTGTTGTTTTATTCTCATTTTTCATTAGTTCGTGTTTTTTATGTTATTAAATTCAATTTCTAATTCCCTACAGGCTTGATTACAGATATTTTCTAGCTCTAAAACTAAATTATTTATTTCGTCTACATTTTTATGATCCATGGCAGAGTCTTGTATTTTTTTTGCGATATTTTCAAATTCTGGACTCAAGCCCATTATTGAGAAAGAAGGTATCATCTTATGAACGGATGATTTTAATAATGCCTGGTCCTTGTTCTGTAAACTTTGTCTCATGACCTTTATTAAAGGGGGTGTTTGCTTTAAATATGCAGCGATCATTTCCATCATTAATTTTGGATTTGATTTCGTTCGAATGTTCAAGTACTCTAAGTCGATACATTTTTCTTCTTTCGGTATATCTTTTCTTTTAAGTTGATTAGATTTTATGGTTGAAGCCTTTCTAACTATGTTTACAATTTTACTATACAATAATCGCTCATCTACTGGTTTTGCAATATAATCGTTCATTCCAACGGTCCTGCATTTTGCTAAATCGACTGTTGTTACATCCGCTGTTAAAGCAATAATAGGTATTTGTAAATTTAGTTTTTCTCTAATATATTCAGTACATTCAAATCCATTCATTACCGGCATTTGTAAATCCATCAAAATGACATCATAGTCTTTATTTTTTAGCTTTTCGATAGCTATTAGGCCATGTTCTGCTATATCTCGGTCAAATCCAAAATCGTCCAACAGCGTTTTCATTAGTAACTGATTCAATGCAATATCTTCAACGACTAGTACTTTTATGTTCTTAATATCTGAGTCTAATTCAAGAATTTCTGTATCTAATTCTGCCTCCAGGTCAGTTTTTTCGAATTTCAGTATAAAACTAAAAGTTGTTCCTGCATCAACTTCACTTTCAACATTTATAGTACTGCCTTGAGGCTCTACTAATTGTTTTACAATCGCAAGTCCCAATCCAGTCCCTCCATAAATTCTGGAAGTACCACTAGATGCTTGTTGAAAATAATCAAATATTTTACTTATTTTTTCTTTCGGAATACCAATACCTGTATCTGTAACTGCAAATTCGATTGTTGTAGTTTCCTCGTCTTCATCGACTGAACGGACACTTACGGTAATTGTCCCTTTAGAAGTAAATTTAACTGCATTACCAACTAAATTTAAGATAATTTGGTGCAAGCGAACGGGATCTCCTATTATTGTTGTAGGAATAGTAGAGTCATATTTTGTAAGTAATTTTAAATTTTTCTCTTGAATTTTTGTCTCAAATAGATGAAGCATCGAGGAAATAGAAGATTTTAGTTTGAATGGAATTTTTTCGAACGTCATTTTACCAGAATCTACTTTTGCTAAATCAAGAATGTCATTAATTAGAACAATTAGTGCATCGCCACTCATTTTTATAGCAGTTAAATACTCTTTTTGTTTCTCAGACAAATCTGTTTTTAATACTACTTTTGTAAATCCGATAATGGCATTCATCGGTGTCCGAATTTCATGGCTCATATTTGATAAAAATTGCTGTTTCGCTTTGACAGCATTTTCGGCAATTAAGGTTGCATATTCAGCATTTCTTTTTTCCTCTTCTGCAATTCCAGTTGCTAATTCGGCAAAAACTTTTGCTTCAATTAACTCTCTTTCAATTATTTTTTGGTGTGTAATATCTCTGGCAACAACAACTACACCAATTACATTTCCATGCTCGTTTTTGTACACCGATCCATTAAATAATACATCTGTCAATTTACCGCCTTTATGGCGAAGGGTCAATGGCGAATCTGAAACGGACCCTTTTGCAAAGACCTCTTGATATACTTCTCGCGCCATCTGTGGCTCTGTGAAATAGGTAAAGAAATCGGAATTTAAAAGTTTTGTTCGTTCCAGGCCTGTAATTTTAACAGTAGCCTCGTTCATGTCAGTAATTTTACCTTCGATGCTAATTGTAACCAATGGGTCACGACTTGCTTCTATCAGGCTCAGAGAATATTGCGAGGCTAATTTTGCGGCGTCACTCAGTAATTTGAGCTCTTTATTTATAATTTCACGCTTTTCTGTTTCTTTGTTCTGAAAGTCAAGTTCAATTCCAGCAATAACTAATTCAGCTGCTCTTTTTTCCTTTTCTCTAGTTTGAAACAACAGTTCCTGATTGGCTAGGTACAATTCTGCTGCTCTTTTTTCTTTCTCATTATTTTGAAATAGTAGTTCTTCATTAACAATGACTAATGCAGCAGCTGATTTTTCTTTCTCATTATTTTGAAAAGCTAGTTCTCTATTGGCAATTCGTAAATCTAAAGCCCATTTTTGCTCTGCGATATCTCGTGCCACAATCACAATACCCAATACGTCACCCTTATCGTCTTTATAAACGGATCCGTTAAATAAAACATCGGTTAATTTACCGTCCTTATGGCGTATGGTAAGAGGGGAATCGGATACAGATTCTTTAGCGAATACTTCCTGATAAACCTCTCGGGCCTTGTCTGGATTAGTAAAATAGTCCAAAAAATCTGAACCAATAAGTTTTCTACGGTCAAAGCCAATTATTTTAACAGTAGCCTCATTCATACCCGTAATCTGACCAGTGATATTTATGGTGACTAGCGGATCTTGGCTCGCTTCAATGAGACTAAGAGAATAATTAGAAAGTAATTTTTGTGAAGCTGTAAACGCTTCTAATTCATTATTTCTAATTTTTAAATTTTTCATTATCACAAAGACAAGTGTGAAAATCACAAATATTAAAATTAATAATATGAAAAATAATGTTTCAGAATTTTCAATACTATTCTCATTTTCTACTTTTCTTTGTTTTAGTAACTTATACTCGTCATAATTAATATCTGAAATTATATTTTTTATTTGGTCGGTAATAACTTTTCCACCTTTAAGAATAGCTATTTTTTCATTGTCGTTTAATAAATTTTTATTCCGATCATCTATTAATTGTCTAATTAAAATTATCTTTTCAGATATTTTTGTTCTTAAGGACCCTACCTGATTATTTTGTTTAGGATTATTGCTGGTAAGTACCGATAATGAAGATAAGTTCCTGTTTAATGCTCTCACAGCGTTGTTGAAAGTTTCTAAAAAAATGTCGTTTTCGGAAATAATATAACCTCTCACGCCAGTTTCAATATCAAGAATATCCAAAAGAACAATGTCATTTTTACGCAGTATTTCCTGCGCAAGTTCTGCAGATTCTTTGGTTGATTTTACTTTCAGATTATTATAACAGAAAACCAATAGAATAAAAGCTAATATTATAGCGACAAGAATATAATAAAGTTGAAATTTTTTTTCTGAGAGTAATTTCATGATCGCTTGATAACTTTAATTTGCGTTATTTTGGATAGTAGAATTTTCTATTCCTATTTCTTCAATCGGACTCCTCCTTTTATCTTTCATGTTTTTGAAATGGGAGGGGGGAAGACCAGTGACTTTTTTGAACTGAGTAGACAAATGTGCTACACTGCTATAGCCCATTTTCCAAGCTATTTCAGTGATATTAAGTTCTCCATAGATAATTAATTCCTTTACTCTTTCCGTTTTATGAGAAATAATAAAGTGCTCGATTGTAGTTCCTTGAACTTCAGAAAATAAGTTGGATAAATAAGTATAATCGTGATCTAGCTTTTCACTTAAATAAACAGAAAAGGTTACTTTGATTGGTTCATCAGAATAGTGAACCATTTCAATAATTACATTCTTAATTTTTTCAATAAGCATAGATTTTTTGTCATCCATCAATTCAAATCCTGCTTCAAGCAGTCCTTGTTTTAGATCTTGAAGTTGCTCAGTAGACATATTCTCCATGATCTCAACTTCTCCTAAAGCAACAACAATAAAATGCAATCCAAGTTTTTTCAACTCTTCTTTTACTGCTTTTTTGCAGCGACTGCTAACCATGTACTTAATGTATAATTTCAAATTATTTGTTTTTAAATGTATTAAGGACAAGTTATGCTTTTTTTTTATTAAAAAGACTTGTGCAATGTAATGCAGAATTTGTATAATTTACTGTTTTATAAAAGAAATAATGAGTCGTGATTTATTACGGAACAGTTGTTTAAGAGTTGCAAAATAATGTTAGACAGTCTATTTTTTAAAATTTAATTGGTACAAATACCGACCCTTTTTCAGAAATTAAAAGGAAAAACCATCACCGAGCTTTAATTAGCACTATTGATTATCATAAACATCAACCCAGTCTAATGTTCTTAATGAGGAAATTTTATTTTCATCATTCATGAATACACGAAGTTCCTTATTAGCTACCTTTTTGGTATACAAAGCTTTATATCTGAAAACGGTGGTTTGATCGACATTATTTATAAATATCTCAACTAATTCAAGGTCTTTAAAAGTGCCATACCATTGTCTATAATTAGCACATGTTTTAGACAGTCTATCCTCGGTTATATTGTTAATTACAGATGCTGTAGCTTCATTTTCATCATAGGGCCTGAATTTAGAAGTGTTACAGGTCATCAACATTCTTTTTCCTAATTCGTAAGCTTTTTTCTTTAGGGTCAAATCAACTCCTGAAAGAGCAATCTTTTCTGTTTTAGGTTCTTCACGCTTTATAGGTTCTTCTACCTCTAATGGCTGTAATATCTCTATTTTCTCTACTTTTTTTACTGGTTTTACTTTTTTTGCTTTACATCCAGCAAGGATAAGCAAGCACAGTATAAATATTGCTTTCTTCATTCTTTTATGTTGTTATTTTTAATAATAGGTTTGGATCTGGGCAATTTTCTAGATAAAAAGGCAACTCTTTTTTGCTGCAGACACCAGGATAGTCACCAAACTTATCCGCTATGTTTTTTATGATTTGAAAATGTAAATGTGGTGCGTAATCACCATTAATGGCTGCGTCGCCCAAAGTCGCAAATTGTTCTCCTTTCTTGAAAACAGTTCCTATTTCAAGACCATCTAAACTATCTAACGATAAATGTCCATATAATGTATAAAACATTTGATTTTCAAGCTGGTGCTCTAAGATGATAGTGGGGCCATAATCCCCAAAACCAGTGTTAAAATTATAGCTATGAACTTTTCCTTCAAGAGCTGCTAATACAGCAGTTCCTGCTTTTATCCATAAGTCTAAACCGATATGAATGTTCCGCTCCTCCGTTTTTTCATCCTTGAAAACGCTGCTGCGTTGATAAAGGTTTCTTTCTTCATTATATCCTCCAAAAGCTACAAGAGCTTGATTTAAAGTTAAATGCCGCTCAATATATTCTTCGAAACTTACTGCGCATTTAATATCGATTTTTGATAATTCATGGTTGACCGGAGATAAGTCTATATGAACGTAGTTTTTATAATCGATCGAGCTATCTATTACTTTAACGCCGTGTGTGTTTTTTAGGAGTGCTTCTAAAATACTCATAGTTCTTTTTTTATAATCGCAAAATAAAGTTATAAAGCCAGCATAAAAAACTTATGCTGGCTTTATAACTTTTATTTAAGATGAATAGTGTTATTTCTTGATTTTAATCTATGCATGACCTCCACCAAAAGTAGTATTAGTCTCATTTGATTCTTTTTTAGTGTTAATCTCAGTAGCTTCTTTTGCAACACTTATTGTATATTGCTTTTGTCAATTTAAAAAGGGGAATCCCATTCTTTTTAAGAACGGGATTCCTTTTTAGTTAAACAGATTTTAATATAAACTGGGATATTTTGAAGGATTAACCTCATTCATCATGGTATATACTTTTTCAAAAATATCTTCAATGGAAGGTTTTGAGAAGTAATCTCCATCCGTTCCATAAGAAGGTCTGTGCGCTTTTGAGGTTAAAGTTTGTGGTTTGCTATCCAGATGATTATAGCCGCCTTGTTGTTCAATTATCTGTTGTAAAATATAAGCTGATGCTCCACCCGGAACATCTTCATCAATTACTAATAGACGATTGGTCTTTATTATGCTCTTTACAAGATCATGATTGATGTCAAATGGAAGTAATGATTGTATGTCAATCACTTCACATTCAATTCCTGCTTGCTGAAGCTCTTGAGCTGCTTGTTCTACTAATCGTAAAGTGGAACCATACGAAACTAAAGTGATGTCAGTTCCTTCTTTCATCGTTTCAACAACTCCAATTGGGGTTTTGAACTCACCATAATTCAAAGGCATCTTTTCTTTTAAACGATAGCCGTTTAAGCACTCTATTACTAAAGCTGGTTCATCACATTCCAAAAGGGAATTATAAAAACCTGCCGCTTTGGTCATATTTCTTGGAACTAATACATGAATACCTCTTACGGCATTAATTATCATTCCCATGGGAGATCCAGAATGCCATATGCCTTCTAATCTATGTCCTCTTGTTCTTATGATTAGAGGTGCTTTTTGTCTGCCCCCCGTTCTGTATTGTAAGGTTGCCAAATCATCGCTGATGATTTGAATGGCGTACAATAAATAATCCAAGTATTGGATTTCGGCAATTGGGCGTAAGCCTCTTAATGCCATTCCAATTCCTTGCCCTATAATTGTAGCTTCTCGAATACCTACATCGGCAACTCGGAGCTCACCGTATTTCTCCTGCATACCCTCTAAGCCTTGGTTTACATCTCCAATGTTTCCTGAATCTTCACCAAAAATTAGCGCTTCTGGGTGCTTTGTAAAAATGGCATCAAAATTATCCCTTAAGATCATTCTGCCATCCGTGTCTTCTTTAGCATTATCTGCATATTGAGGTAATACTTGATTTACGGTATGTACGTTCATATCAGAATCCGAATACAAATGACTGCTGAATCTTTCTTGGCCACTCTTCGTATAAGACGTAATCCAATTCGACAATTCCGCTTTCCCGCTTTCATTTAATACAAGACGCAAAGTTTTACGTGCCGCTACCAAAATTTCCTTTCTTATTGGATCTTTTATATCATTTAAAGCAGCAGAAATTTTCGTGATGCTCTCCTTGTTGTTACTTGAAGCAGCTATTTTTTCCAATAAAGTAACAAGCTCTTTCTGTTCGGCAACAATGGGATCTATAAATTGGCGCCATGCTGCTTTTTTAGCTTCAAGAACTTCTTTTTTAGCATTTGAATCAATTTCAGCAATCTCTTCAGAAGAAGCAATGTCAATTGCAACCATCCATAACTTCATTTGTCTGATACAATCGTAATCCCGTTCCCAGGCAAGACGATCGGCATCTTTATATCTTTCGTGTGAGCCTGAACTTGAATGGCCTTGTGGTTGAGTCAGTTCGTCAACATGTATAAGTACCGGGACGTGTTTTTCACGAGCGATAGCAGATGCTTTTTCATAGGTGGCTATCAACTCCGAATAATCCCAACCTTTTACTTTAAGTATTTCAATACCATTGGTATTATTTTCCTTTTGGTATCCCTTTAAAATTTCAGAAATATTCTCTTTAGTGGTTTGATGTTTTGCATGGACTGAGATACCATAATCGTCATCCCAAACACTTATTATCAATGGCACTTGTAGAACACCAGCCGCATTTATAGTTTCAAAAAACAAACCTTCTGAAGTACTGGCATTTCCAATTGTTCCCCAAGCTACTTCATTTCCATCAACTGAAAAATTAGACTTTTTGGTTATTCCGGAAACCTTTCTATATATCTTTGAAGCTTGTGCAAGTCCCAGTAATCTGGGCATTTGTCCAGCTGTAGGAGAAATGTCGGCGCTAGAATTTTTCTGTTTGGTCAAGTCTTTCCATGAGCCGTCTTCGTTCAAACTGTGGGTGGCAAAATGACCTCCCATTTGTCTACCGGCGGACATAGGTTCTTGTTCGATATTTGTATTTCCATACAATCCAGCAAAAAACTGTTGTACTGTCAATTGACCTATCGCCATCATAAATGTTTGATCGCGATAATAACCAGAACGAAAGTCCCCGTTTTTGAAAAATTTTGCCATTGCTAATTGTGGAACTTCTTTTCCGTCTCCGAAAATTCCAAACTTAGCTTTACCGGTCAACACTTCCCGACGTCCTAATAAACTGCACTCCCTGCTTGTTATAGCAATCTTGTAGTCGTTTAAAACTTCTGTTTTAAAATCTTCGAATGTTAATGTTGTATTGGTTTTTTCTTTTATCATAGTTGAAAAGTATAACTTAGGTTTGCAAATTTAATTAAAAACTAGCGATTTTCATAATTCATTGAAATAAATATAATTAAATTATTGATAATTAAACACCCTATAGTATATTTATTTTTATATAATTACTAGTTAAATTGTTTAAAAATTACAAATAATTTAATATAAAACAGAAATAAGCCGTAATTAAAGCCACTTTCGTTTAAATAAATTGATTAATATTTTAGGCGATAAAGTAATAACAAACCGTATTTTCTGATTGTAATTTTTCTGAGCTAGTTCCCAGCCGTTAGAGGAATACACAGGGAGGTATAATTCAAAATAGTCAGGCACTAAATTCAGACGGATACCGCTGTCATATAAAAAGCGCGCGCTTAGCCGTTCGTTTTTTATAAAACCGAGGTCTCCATATACTTCTACCCAATTCCATATATTGTAACCCCCATTCAACGTAGTAATCCATTGGTTGGCATATGGGCTGTCTAACTGCGATTTAAAACCACCTTCCGCCAAGATCAATTGTTGGCTAAAGAAACCAGTGCTTTCGGAGCGCCCATAATAGCCATAGTCGAAGAGATAATCGGTAGGGCGGTCTAAAGCGAAACTAAAAAAATCAGAATTGGTATTATTGTATAAAAAACTACCTGCGTACAATCGCAGATTTACTTGGCGGTTGTTTTCAAAAAGTTTTCGATACTCAAATTCTGCTGCTACTTTTCCGAATTTTCCCGAAAGTTGAACATCGGCCATAAAGCTTAAATGACCTGTAATTTCCGTGTTAGTATTGAAGTATTTCGCATTGAAAACCGAATAATTTTGTGCGAAATTGTCTGTTATAACTTCACTCTTTTCCCTGTTTACCAAAACCTGACGCAAGAGGATTAACTGGCTCCGGTTATTCCTAAAGTCACTTTCGCGTATTCGAAACTGAACCATAGGGTTAATTTTTAGATAGGTTGCATCTGGAGCATAATGGAAATAATTACCCGAAAGCGAATATTTGACATTGTATAAGCTGCTGTTTCTGTAATTTTGATTAAAAACCAATGCTGCAGAACCAGAGAACGTTTGTGCTTTTGTAGAATAAGAGGGGTTTATATCAAAAATAAAAGGTTTGTCTAGTATTGTCTTGCTATGCAGTCTTAAGCCTGGAGAAAGACCATCGTACAAATTATAAGTTAGGGTAGGGACATATAGTATTTGATTGTAGTTAGGATCCTCAAGGTCTTTCATAAACGCAAACTTTATAGGTCGATTGTTTGGAAAAAAGCCTTTTAAGGATTTCCAATTGTTTCTCAAATTATATTCAGGAACTTCATTTTTATAGTTTATTACGATTTTGTCGGCATCTTTTCTTTCCAAAGTGAAGATGCTATCTTTTACTGTGGGATCCAGCCAATTTTTAAATACGATTTCATCATTTTTTATTCCATAAACAGGAATTGGTACTACCGTGTTTGTTCTGTTTTTAAGGGAAAAAGAAACGCTGTCTTTCGTTTTAGACACCTCTGTAAATTTGAAATCGATGATGTCTCTTGAATTTATAATGGTATTGAAAAACCAGCTAATGTCTTTATCTGTATTTGATTTTAATATAGACTCAAAATGTACTCCTGAAAGTTGACTTTCTTGGTTTTTTGAGTAAAATTGGCGAATACTGCTGGTTACTGCTTTTCCTCCAAGATAGTCGTTCAAATACCTTAAGCTTAAGCCTGCCCTGTATTTACTTGCAATTTGTTCATTGAACTTAATAAGAGAGTTTTTAGGGTCTCCAAGAGGTTGGTCTAAATTCTTTCTAGCCATTAACATATAAAAATAGCTGTACTGCTCGTTGAAATCCAAGTTTGTCAAATTATAACTTTTTAATAATTTGAAAGAGGCGGCGCTGCCTAACATTTTAGTGTTTGGATGATTTTCTTCAATATACTTCATCATTGCATAGACTTGAATGCCGTCATATATCCAAGCATCTTTCCTTTTGTCTAATCGCAAGCTATTTTTTAGGTAGCTGCTTAAGTACGTTTTTAGGAACTTAATTTCGTATGTGAATTCATCTGAAAAAGGACTGATAAACGAGGGCAGTTGATTCAATCCATAAAATGGGTTACGTTCATAATCAGCTTGAGAAACCACAATTTTATCAAAGGGGTATTCTCCAATTAAATCATTTACAAAATTGACGATGCAATCAAGTGCTAGCGCTTGTTGTGCGACACTAATTCTTTCATCTTTCAAATTAGTGATTACCTTAAGAGGTTTATTATCAAAACTGTAAAAACTGGATTTATGCTCTATAAATAGACTGAAATCAGATCTATTCTTCCCGAATAATCTGTAAATAGAAGAATCTCCTTTTTGTATAGACCCCATATTATTTAAATCGGAGGTCACTTCTAGGCCTTTTGATAGTTTTAAGTCTATGTCAAAATCAGAAACTCCGTTGGCGATATCATCGAGGTTCTCATTATTGTATTTTATAAAAGCGTGGTTTTCATATCGGGCAGGAGTGAGGTACCAGGTCTTTAAGTTCATTCCGCCGTTATCGTCGTAGCCATATTTTGTAAACTTGTCGCTGGGTACCTTAACAATGTAAGTCAGGTATAATTTTATTTTCTGATTAGGAGCTAATCTATCTCTTAAATTAACAGTGATAATATCCGGATTTTCCTCGGTTCTTTCCCAAGAAAGGAACAGTTTATCGTCGTCGATAATGGTCAGGTTTGTAGTGCTGCCGAGTTCTTTTTCATCTGCCAGATGGAAACCGCGATAAAACTCATCAGAAAATCTTTGTGCCATCGGTGAATTGACATTCGAATAGGCGTTGTTCCAATCATTCAAAACTATTGAACTCAAGAAGTCTTCTGAATCGTTAAAAAAAGTGATTTCCTGTTGAATATTCAGGGTTTTAGTGTCAGAATTTACTTCAACTATCATTTTGGAATGATGTTGAGCAAATTGCTTTACTGATACCAATAAAAACAGAATATAAACCGCAATTTTATAAAATGATTTCAAATGTGGATTTAAATTTAGTACCTGATTATAGACATTTATTTATTTAAAAAACAGTTGCAATCGTTGTTAAATTAGCATAAATAAAGCCGTTCGAAAGACGGCTTTATGCTTAAAAATTTGGTGTCAAATTGTATTTTTTATAGAAATTATCTAAAACTTCTACTACTTCATCTTCTGTGTCTACGATTTTAATTAATTTCAAATCGTCTGGGCTTATTGTTTGTTCTTTTTCTATCAATACTGTTTTTATCCAGTTGATTAATCCTGACCAAAAGCTGGTTCCTACGAGTATTATTGGGAATCGAGCTATTTTTTTTGTTTGGATCAAGGTGATTGCCTCAAACAGCTCATCTAAAGTACCAAAACCACCCGGCATTACCACAAAGCCTTGGGAATATTTTACAAACATCACCTTTCGAACAAAGAAATAGTCGAAATTTAAATTTTTGTCTCCGTCGATATAAGGGTTGAAATGCTGTTCGAAGGGTAAAACGATATTTAGCCCAACTGAGGTTCCGCCACCCAGATGTGCTCCTTTATTACCTGCTTCCATTATTCCTGGACCGCCACCAGTAATGACACCATAACCTGCTTTACTGATTTTGAAGGCAATACTTTCAGCAAGTTTATAATACTTGTCTTCTGGTTTTGTTCTGGCTGACCCAAAAATGGACACACAAGGACCAATTCGTCCCATATTTTCGTAACCGTTTACAAATTCGGCCATAATTTTAAAAATAGCCCAACTATCATTGGTTCGTATCTCGTTCCAATTTTTTTGTTTTAATCGATCTTGGATTATTTTATCCTCATCGTTATCGAAATCTTCTAATTTCATATCCATGTCTTTTTACTGCAGTTTTTTAGAGCTCTTACTGTTTTTTATTGTGTCTTTTGCTTGTTAAAGGAACATGCAAAAGGATGCCATTGCAACCAGGGCCCATACTCTGCGATACTAAAGTAATTCTTTTTTCAAAAACTGCGCTGTATAACTTTTCTTATTTTTTATTATTTCTTCGGGAGTACCTTTGGCAACAACTTGTCCGCCACCTTTTCCGCCTTCAGGGCCAATGTCAATAATATAATCTGCTAGTTTTATCACATCCATATTATGTTCGATAATTAATATGGTATTGCCTTTATCCACCAGTTTATTAATGACTCCCATTAAAACCCTGATATCTTCAAAGTGCAAGCCTGTCGTAGGTTCGTCAAGGATATAAAAAGTGTTTCCCGTATCTTTTTTTGATAATTCAGTTGCCAATTTGATTCGTTGCGCTTCGCCGCCTGAAAGGGTTGTGCTTTGCTGTCCCAAGGTGATATAACCCAAACCTACATCTTGTATGGTTTTTACTTTTCGGTAAATCTTAGGGATCATTTCAAAAAACGGAACCGCTTCATCAACAGTCATGTTCAAAACATCTGAAATTGACTTTCCTTTGAATCGAATTTCTAAGGTTTCCCTGTTAAAACGCTTGCCTTGACATGTTTCGCACTCTACATAAACATCTGGCAAAAAGTTCATTTCAATTGTTCGGACACCTGATCCTTGGCAGGTTTCGCAGCGTCCGCCTTTCACATTAAAACTGAAACGTCCCGCCTTGTAACCCCTAATCATACTTTCTGAGGTCTTGGTAAACAAATTCCTGACCTCGGTAAATAATTCAGTATATGTAGCTGGATTAGAACGAGGTGTTCGTCCTATCGGGCTTTGATCTATATTAATAACTTTGTCGATAAGCTCTAAACCTTCTATTTTTTTGTAGGGCTGCGGTTTTTTTACACCATTAAAATAATAAGCGTTCAAAATAGGGTAAAGGGTTCCGTTTATCAAGGTCGATTTACCACTTCCTGAAACTCCAGTTACACAAATCATTTTTCCCAAAGGCAATTCAATAGATACATTTTTAAGGTTATTCCCAGTTGCGCCCGTCAATTTCATGAATTTGCCATTTCCTTCACGACGCTTTTTTGGAATCTCAATTTTCATTTTCCCATTTAAATATTGAGCCGTAATGGTATTTGATTGTAGCGTTTCAGCTGGAGTTCCTTGGCTGATGATTTCTCCACCAAATTTTCCCGCTTTTGGACCTATGTCAATCACATAGTCAGCGCGTTCAATCATGTCCTTATCGTGTTCGACCACGATAACCGAATTTCCAATATCTCGTAATTGTTCTAAAGAATGTATTAATTTATCGTTGTCTCTTTGATGTAAACCAATGCTGGGTTCGTCTAAAATATAAAGTACTCCAACTAACTGTGATCCAATTTGGGTGGCTAGTCTGATGCGCTGTGCCTCGCCGCCTGAAAGGGATTTTGAACTTCGGCTTAACGCCAAATATTCTAAACCTACATTCATCAAAAAGTTCAAGCGATCATTTATTTCCTTGACTACCTCGGTCGCGATACGTTTTTGTTTGTCGGATAAATCTCTGTCTAAATTTTGGAACCAAGCGGTTAAATCAGAAATATCCATATTGCATAATTCCGAAATATTTTTTTCGTTGATTTTAAAGAACATTGCTTCTTTTTTCAATCGCGAACCTTCGCAGACAGGACAATTTATCTCATCCATAAATTCTTTGGCCCATCGCTTAATTGTTGTGGAACCACTTTGGTCATATTGGTTTTTTATAAAATGTGAAATTCCTTCAAAGTCAATTTTGTAGTCACGAGCTACTCCTAAATCTTTAGAGTTTATAGTAAATTTTTCCTTTCCGCCATTCAAAATCATTTCCATGGCTTCTTCTGGGATTTTTTCGATTGGGTCAGTGAGTTTGAACCGATATTTTTCCCCAATGATTTCCAATTGCTTGAATATCCAAGAAGATTTATATTCTCCCAAAGGAGCAAAACCGCCGCTTTTGATAGACAATTTTGGATTTGGAATAATTTTCTTAGTGTTGATTTCGTTTACCGTACCAAGACCATTGCAATGATCGCAAGCTCCTTTTGGGGAATTGAAAGAAAATAAATTAGGTTCTGGATTTTGATAAGAAATTCCCGTTGTAGGACACATTAAGTTTCTACTGAAATACCGTACTTCATTAGAATCCTGATCTAAAATCATTAATACATTTTCACCGTGGTGCATCGCCGTATTAATGCTTTCGCTCAAACGTTTTTCATTGTCAGCAGTTGACTCAACTAGCATTCGGTCGACAACGATTTCAATATCATGGGTTTTATAACGATCCAGTTTCATTCCCGTCGTAATTTCGCGGACCTCCCCATTCACGCGAACCTTCAAGAATCCTTGTTTTGCTATTTGCTGGAACAATTCGCCATAATGCCCTTTTCGAGCTCTAATTACTGGTGCCAGAATATTAATGCGTTTGTTAGTAAAATCTTGGGTGATTAGGTCTTTAATTTGTTCGTCTGAATAACTGACCATTTTTTCGCCAGTATTGTAACTGTAAGCGTCAGCCGCACGGGCATAAAGTAACCTTAGGAAATCATATATTTCGGTAATGGTTCCCACCGTGGAGCGGGGACTTTTACTAGTTGTTTTCTGTTCAATCGCTATAACTGGAGAAAGCCCGTCTATTTTATCAACATCGGGACGCTCTAAGCCTCCCAAAAATTGTCTGGCATAAGCCGAAAATGTTTCTACGTAACGGCGTTGTCCTTCAGCGTAAATGGTGTCGAATGCGAGAGATGATTTACCGGAACCGGAAAGACCAGTAATAACTACCAATTTTTCGCGTGGAATGGAAATGTCTATGTTTTTAAGGTTGTGAACACGAGCCCCTTGAACGTCAATTGTATTGTCTTTATCTAACATAATTTTGAAAAAAGCAAAGTTAACCTTTTGGTTTATTCTTTTCATTGAACACTTTAGAAGTTTATGTTAAAATGGGATATAAAAAAACGCTAATTGTGGTTAGCGTTTTCTCTTTCTTGTATTGATATACTGCTCAACGGCTGCTCTTGTAGTTAGCCAGTTCCGGCCTTCTTTGTAAGCATCAATTTTCCCTTGTCTCGCAAGTAGACTAATGTATTCTTGGCCGTAAGGCATATTGGGTTCCTGAACTAAATTAGAAATTTCAATATATTCATTATCATTGCCTGGAAGTGCATTCAAGTAGATATTAAGCGTTCGCTCTACTGCCTGACACATCATAAGAGTCAACTTTTGATAATTGCCTCCATTGGCTTGATTGAGTGCTTCATAGTATTTCTTTCTGTCATTTTTAAGGATGATGGCAGGTGGAAATCCACAACGCATTAATAATAAATTCATTACTAACCTCACAGTGCGGCCGTTGCCATCAAAAAAAGGATGGATCCAAACTAGTTTGTGATGAAAAACAGTAGCTAGTTCAATATCATTAAGTTGTAAAGGATTCGTATTGATAAAAACAATTAATTCATCTAATAAATCAGAAACTTTAATGGCATTTGGAGGTACGAAATTAGCTCCTGAAATACGTACGCCACCGTTGCGCAAGCGACCTGCAAAGTCATCTTCGATAGAACGTAATACCAATCCATGTAAAGATAAAATATCCATGCTGCGTAAAACATAATCCTTATTCACAATCGAAAATAAGTAATCTATCGCCTTGTCGTGATTGTGTGTTTCAAAATGTTCTCGTAATGATTTTCCCTTGATTGTAATGCCTTCCTGAAGAACCATTTGGGTTTCTCTTAAACTCAGTGAATTTCCTTCAATGCTATTTGAATTGTACGTCCATTCAATAGAAATACTTTCTTTTATTTTATTCAAGGCGATATTTGGCAAAGGTCTGCTGGATTGCAAAACTTGCTTTTTTTCATACAAACGATCAAATGTTGTTTGAAATTCTTCTCTATAGTTTAAGTCTATCTTCCACATAGCCACAAAGATACTACTATTATCGGGAACTATTAAATTTTATTCTATCCGATAGTAAGTTATTCTATGGTCATCGATTTCAGCTTGGTACGATAAGCTTCAAGTGCTGTAGATTTTGAGATAAATCCGAAGTATTTTTCATCTTTTATTACCGGGAGGAATGCTACTTTTGATCTCTCAAACTTATTCATAACCGTCTCCATACTGTTGAATGGGTAGATTATCTCTGTAGGCTCAGCCATGATGTTTTTTACCAAAGTATATTTTACCCTGTAAGTATTGAAGATTATTTCCCTAATATTGTTGAAATGTACAATACCTAATAAGTGCTTTTCTTTGTCTACAACTGCAAAAATAACCTGATTGGAATGGGATATTAAATCGACTAGTTTTTCTAGATTTTCATCTGGCGAGACTGTTAAATAATCCGTTTGTATGATGGAATTGGTGTCTAATGTTGAAAGCACATTGGTGTCTTTATTGCTCGTAAAAGCATGGCCTTTTTGCGCCAGATCTTTCACGTCCATGGAGTGTTTTTCAAATCGTTTTGAAATTGCAAAACTGATTGAAGCGACCAGCATCAATGGCAGCATTAAACTGTACCCTCCAGTAATCTCTGCAATAAGGAAGATAGCAGTTAAAGGGGCGTGAAACAACCCACTCAAAATTCCAGCCATACCAACCATAGTAAAATTGCTGACCGGTAACTGAGTTAGACCTGACAAGTTAAGTGCTTTAGAAAAGAAGTAACCAAGATAAGAACCTAAAAATAGAGCGGGAGCAAAGTTACCTCCGTTCCCCCCAGCTCCAAGAGTGATTCCGGTAGCAAAAACTTTGAGCATCATCGTTAGTCCCACAAATGCCAAAAGAACCCATGCGTTGTCTCTGAAACCGCTAAAAAGTGTATTCTCTAGTAGTTTTCCTGGATCGCTGTCTGACAATACTTTAATGCTTTCATAACCTTCGCCAAATAGTGTTGGAAAAATAAAAATTAAAACGGCAAGAATTGAGGCGCCTGCAAGTGCTTTTTTGTAGGGATTCAATTTAAGTTTATGAAAAAAGAGCTCTGTTCTCTGAAAATATCTGGTATAGTAAACGGACATGAAGCCGGTTAATACCCCCAAGAGAATATAAAAAGGTATTTTATGGTAATCAAAAACTTGTTGTTGTCTGAAATTTAAGAGTATCGTTTCGTCCAATACGATTTCAGATACTAAAGCACCTGTTGCAGCTGCAATCATAATGGGGGTAAATGCTGAAATACTTACATCGACCAATAAAAACTCTATAGCAAATAAAACTCCGGCAATTGGTGCATTAAAGGCTGCCGCGATTCCGGCGGCAACACCGCAACCTATTAGTAAAGTCCTGTCTTTATAACTCAGTTTGTATTTCTGTGCATAGTTAGACCCAAAAGCAGCTCCGGTAACTACAATAGGACTCTCTAAACCCGCAGATCCGCCTAGACCAACAGTTAAGGAACTGGTAATTATATGGGCGTACATTTGCTTTTTTTGAATGATGCTGGCTTTCTTTGCTACTGCATATAAAATTTGGGAAGTCCCTTTTTCGATAGTACCGCCCAAGACCTTTTTTATGATAAACACTGTCAATATTAGTCCTGCAATGGGTAAAACACTATTTATAAAACTCAACTTTAAAATTCCATTGATGTAAGTGGCGAATGAAAAAACCCAGTGGGCAAAAGTCTTTAAAACAATTACTGCAAATGCGGAACTGATACCAACCAATACACTAGATAGGAAAATAAATTGCTTTTCTGTCAATATGGATTGGGACCATACAATTAAAATTTCTAGTTTAGAAAGGAATTTCTTGAGCATTTATTTATTTTTGAAAGTGCTAAATTACTATTAATTTAAGCATAATTTAAGTTTTTGAGAGCTTCTTTTCTGCTCAAAGGCTTTAAGTCATTGGTAGCAACAAATTTCTTTACTGCCGTTGGATTTGTTTTGGCATATTCTCGTAAAGCCTAACCAATTGCTTTTTGCATAAAAAACTCAGAAGAAGATTTATGTTTGATACAGATTACTTTCAGTAAACTGAAATCAGTTTTGTCTTTATAGCCTAATTGAAATAAAATAGCGCTTCGGTTCAACCACATATTATTGGCATTTGAGAATTTAGATATAGTTGAAGTAGTGCAGTCTGGAAATTCGGTTAGATATTGACCCAGAATATTTTTTGAAATGGCATCAACAGTGTCCCACCAGGAATTTGTAGTTATCAGCTTTTCGATTAGCTCAGCATCATCCTTTTTATATTTATTATAAAGCTCCTTTGTTAAAATCTCTATTGCACAATAATGAAATTCCCGTTGTGTTTTTTCAAATAAGAGAGTTGCTAATGATCTTAAATTAGAGGCAACCTCCTGTTCGTTTTCTTTGTACATTTCTTTAAATAGCTGTCTTCGTTTGGGAGTTTTTATTCCAAAGAAATCAAACTTATTTCTGATGTATTTTGCCATTGCAAAAGCATTTTCGGTATCACTTTTTTCAACAAAAGTATTTTCTAATTGGGCGATGAAAAGCATAATTTAAAAACCAGCCGCTTTGTCGTCTCCTCTGAAATCTGCGCCACTTTCTAGTGCTCCGCTTGGCAGTACCAAAATAGCATCTACCTTTCCGATTACTGGCGTCGTTTTTTCGCTAATTAGATATCCTTTTCCTTTTAGAGTTTCAAAAGTCTTTGTGTCGAAAGTATTAGGTTCAAAAGTGATTAGGTCAGGCAACCACTGGTGGTGAAATCTAGGCGCGTTTACCGCTTGTTGCATGCTAAAATTGTATTCAGCAACATTCAGGATGGTTTGCAGTACGGATGTGATGATAGTGGAACCTCCTGGAGAGCCTAAGGACATAAAAAGCTTTCCGTTTTTTTCAACAATGGTAGGCGTCATACTACTTAACATCCTCTTTTCGGGAGCAATGCTATTCGCTAGATTACCCACCAGTCCAAACATGTTGGGCACTCCAGCTTTTGCACTGAAATCATCCATCTCATTGTTTAAGAAAAAACCCAAGGCATCGCAATAGTATTTTGACCCGTAACCCGCATTCAATGTGGTAGTTGCCGATATAGCATTTCCAAATTGATCAACAATCGAGTAATGCGTTGTTTCCATACTTTCATTGTAATTTACTTTTCCTTCTTTGATGTCAGAGGAAAGAGTTGCTTTATCTAAATTGAAGCTGGACATTCTTTGTTTCAAATACGTATCATCCATTAATGCTTTTAGTGGCATTTTAACAAAATCAGGATCGCCTAAAAA
This sequence comes from uncultured Flavobacterium sp., assembly GCA_937773775.1. Lineage (GTDB taxonomy): Bacteria > Bacteroidota > Bacteroidia > Flavobacteriales > Flavobacteriaceae > Flavobacterium. Next base: position 72,741 of record CALJVL010000012.1, on the reverse strand, counting down.
GAAACTGCGATCTGCGTAGGCTCTTCTTTCGGCTTCTACTATAACCTGAATGGCTGCCGCTGAATTGTGTCCCATGTTCGATAAATCATAAGGTTCAATCATCTTGAATATTTGCGCCAAACAGATTCCTCCGCTACTTGGTGGTGCCATCGATATGATATTCAAATTTTTATATTTAAAAGTAATTGGATTTCTCCATTTGGCCTCATATTTAGCCAAATCTTCCATTGTGATAATCGCTCCTTTTTCCTTTAAGTAAGCAACTAATGTTTTTGCTGTTTCCCCTTTGTAAAATTCATCCCTTCCATTTTTTGAGATACGTCTTAAAGTATTTGCCAGCGTAGGATATTTAATTACATCATTCTCTTTATATACCTTTGAAAGAACTGAATTGGAACCGTTTATTTTTATTAATTCTTGCCTGTAGCTGTCGAGACGCTCTTCTTGTTTTTGAGTAACTATAACACCGCGTTCTGCCAATTCTATTACGGGCTTCAATATTTCTTTCATTGGCAAAGAGCCTAGTTTTTTATGAACTGCAAAAACTCCCGCAATCGTTCCGGGAATTCCTATTGCCAATGGACTTTTTGTACTTTTCCCTGCGATGACGTTGCCTTCTTTATCAAGGAACATGTCTTTTGTAGCTGCTAAAGGAGCTTTTTCTCGATAGTCTAGAGTTCCTGTTTCGCCATTTGCTTTTCTATATACCATAAAACCGCCACCTCCAAGATTTCCTGCATACGGATAGGCTACTGCAAGTGCCAATTCTGTGGCCACCATGGCGTCAAATGCATTTCCGCCTTTTTTCATGATTTCAACACCAATTTTTGAAGCTTCCTCTCGTGCCGAAACGACCATAGCTTTATTGGCGATCAGTCCTGTTGGTTCTAAGGAAGTATTTTGAGCCTTGCAACCTAATGAAAGGATGCATAATAGAACGATAAATTTTTTCATTTCTGGGGTATTTATATTATTTTTTATAACAGAAGCAGTTAAAAGTAATTTAGAATCCAACCGCTTTGTTATCTTCTCTTTTATCTGCTCCAGCTTCCAGTTTGCCATTTGGTAAGACTAAAATCGCATCCACCTGACCTACAATTTCCTTGTTGGTTTCGTTGACTTTATATCCTTTTTCTTTTACTTTTCTCAATAGTTCTTTATCAAATGAATTGGGTTCAAATGTGACTTCATCTGGCAGCCATTGATGGTGAAAACGAGCAGCATTAACTGCCTCTTGCATGCTCATGCCGTATTCATAAACATTCAATATCGTTTGCATTACGGATGTAATAATGGTAGAACCGCCAGGAGTTCCCACGACCATAAATAATTTTTTATCTTTCTCTACGATGGTTGGTGTCATAGAACTCAACATTCTTTTTTCTGGTGCAATACTATTGGCCTCTGTACCGGTAAGCCCATAAAGGTTTGGAACACCTGGTTTAGCGCTAAAATCGTCCATTTGGTTGTTTAAAAAAAAACCTAATTCATCGCAATATATTTTAGATCCGTAATTGTCATTTAAAGTTGTTGTAGCAGAAACTGCATTCCCTTCGGAATCCACAATGGAGTAATGAGTGGTTTGTTTGCTTTCGTATCCTGGAATTTTTCCTTCGCCAATTTCGGAAGATTTTGAAGCTTTATCGAATGAAAAATCACTCATTCTGTTTTCTAGATAGACAGAATCTAATAACTCTTTAACAGGGAGTTTTACAAAATCAGGGTCTCCCAAATAAAAGTTTCGGTCAGCAAAAGCTCTTCGTTCTGCTTCTGTAATCACTTGAATGGCTTTAACGCTGTTGTGTCCCATTTGAGCAATATCAAAAGGCTCAATCATTTTCATAATTTGGTTCAAACAAATACCTCCACTACTTGGTGGTGACATGGAAGTGATTTTTAAACTCTTGTATTTAAAAGTGATTGGCGATCTCCATTTTGCTTCATAGACATTCAAATCTTTGACTGTCATATTCCCGCCTTTGTTTTTTAAGAAATTAATTAGTTTTTGAGCAGTTTCTCCCTTGTAAAACTCATCTCGCCCGTTATCAGAAACTCGCTGTAAAGTCTGTGCAAGAGCAGGATATTTAATCGTGTCACCGACATTGTATTCTTTGGAAAACAAACTATTTGGCCCATTAATTTGGATGAAAGTAGCCCTGTAATCAGCTAAGCTTTTCGCTTGGAATTTGGTCACAATAACTCCTTTTTTTGCTAAAGAGATTACCGGAGCAAGGATCTCTGCAATAGGCAAAGAACCATGTTTTTTATGAACAGCAAATAAACCAGCAAGAGTTCCAGGAACACCTGATGCAAATGCGGTAGCTGTACTTTTACCTTCAATTACATTTCCGTCTTTATCGAGAAACATGTCTTTAGTAGCTGCCAGTGGTGCTTTTTCTCTATAATCTAGCGCGCCGGTTTCTCCATTTACTTTTCTATAGACCATAAAACCACCTCCGCCTATGTTTCCGGCTTGAGGATAGCAAACAGCTAACGCAAGTTCCGTAGCGACCATCGCATCAAAGGCATTACCACCTTTTTTCATGATTTCAACACCTATTTCCGAGGCCTCTTCACGAGCAGAGACAACCATGGCTTTATCTGTTAGCAGACCAGTTGGAGCAATTGATTTTTCATTCGACTTACAGCTTACAATAGCCAAGCAAAGCAGTAGTACTATTTTTTTCATTGAAAGGGTAGGTTTATGGTAATGGTTCATTATAAATTTATTGCAGGGATATTAGTTTTTCATTTGCATGTGCTCTTAAGTCTTCAAAGAAAACAGTAAATTCTTTTTCGAACTCCAAATAGGACTCCTGAAGTTCTTCGCTAGCGAAACGCATCTTTGACTTGTTTTTCGTTCGGCTATCCATCTGGGTTAATATATTGTCAATCCCGTTAACTGTTTGATAACTCAACAACCAATTTTGTTCAATCATATAGGGCATCAAGTAGATTGTTTTTTCCGTAAGAATAGCGGTATTGTCATTCAAGGACTGATAAAACCGTTGTATGTAATCATCAAGTCCCTCATTGGAATAATTAGTCCAATTCTTTGAAAGAAAATGATCGTAGAAGACATCGACAATAACGCCGGCGTAATGATGGTAACGTTTATGTAATTTTTTCGTACTTGTTCTAAAAACGGGATGTGCGTCTGTAAAAGTATCTATAGCTCTATGAAGAGCTATTCCTTTTTGAATTTCCATTGGAAAAGTTTCAAATTGCTTACCCCGAATTCCATCAGCCATAAAATTACCTATTTTAATTAAATCATTGTCTCCCGAAAGGTATATGTGTGCTAAAAAGTTCATTCGCCTAAATTATGAATTCTAATTGACTTTTTTAAACTGTCAATTATTATATTTGCTCAAGTTATAAAGAAATTACTCAAAATTTAAAAATATAGGGAATGACATTAATAAAATCAATATCGGGAATTCGTGGGACCATAGGAGGTAAAGTGGGTGACAACCTTACGCCAGTTGATGCCGTAAAATTTGCTTCGGCATATGGTACTTGGTTGAAAAACAGTACGGAAACTAATACGGACAATCAAAAACTAAAAGTTGTTGTAGGTCGTGATGCTCGTATTTCTGGTCCCATGATTCATAATCTGGTAGTGAATACTTTAATAGGGTTAGGAATCGATGTAATTGATTTGGGTTTGTCAACAACACCTACTGTCGAAATAGCGGTTCCTTTGGAGAAAGCAGACGGGGGAATAATCCTTACGGCTTCCCACAACCCAAAACAATGGAATGCCTTGAAATTATTGAATGGAAAAGGGGAATTCTTAAATGGAATTGAAGGTGAAAAAATTCTTGTTATTGCAGAAACAGAAGCTTTTGCCTTTTCCGATGTGGATAGTCTAGGGGAAATAATAGAAAATGATGCCTACATGGATATTCATATTGATGAAGTGTTGAATTTACCTCTAGTAGATGTTGAGGCTGTAAAAGCAGCGAAATTCAAGGTAGTAGTAGATGGAGTGAACTCATCTGGTGGGATTATCATTCCAAAATTACTTGAATTGATGGGAGTGGAAGTGGTGAAATTATATTGTGAACCTAACGGACAGTTTCCTCACAACCCAGAACCCCTGAAAGAACATTTAACTGATATATCAGAATTGGTTGTTAAAGAAAAAGCTGATTTAGGTGTCGTGGTTGACCCAGATGTCGATCGTTTGGCCTTCATTTGTGAAGACGGTGAAATGTTTGGAGAAGAATATACACTAGTGGCTTGTGCAGATTATGTGTTGAGTAAAACTCCTGGAAATACGGTTTCGAATATGTCCTCTTCTCGTGCTTTGCGTGATGTGACAAATCTCCATAAGGGAAGTTACGAAGCAAGTGCTGTAGGTGAAGTGAATGTAGTTGACTTGATGAAAAAAAACAATGCCATTATAGGCGGAGAAGGGAATGGGGGAATTATTTATCCTGAGTCCCATTATGGCCGTGATAGTTTAGTGGGTGTGGCTTTGTTCTTAACGCATTTGGCTAACAAGAAAATGACCGTTTCTGCTTTGCGCGCTTCCTACCCAGAATATTACATGAGTAAAAACAAGATTGAGTTGACACCACAAATTGATGTTGATGCTATTCTTGTTGCTATGACGGAGAAATACAAAAATGAAGATATCACAACAATTGATGGAGTGAAAATTGACTTCGCAAATGAATGGGTACATCTAAGAAAATCGAATACAGAACCTATTATTCGTATTTATACAGAAGCACCTTCACAAGTAGAGGCAGATACTTTGGCTATAAGGATAATTTACGAAATTAAAGCGATAGCAAGAATTTAATCTCCTATTTTTACAAATAGACACCCCTTTTAAATTTGATTTTGAAAGGGTTTTTGCTTAAAAAATCATGTAAATATAATTTTCCGATTGTATTTGTTTCGATAGTCTAAAGGCGATAAACCAGTATATTTTTTAAAGGTGCTTCTAAAAGATTGTTCATCAATATAACCAACTTTATACATTACTTGCTGTATATTTAAATTTGTCGATTCTAGACTCTTTTTGGCAGCCTCTATTTTTACGCGCTGGATGTATTCTTGAGGGGTGTTAGAAGTAGCTTTCTTAAACCTCCGAAGGAAGGACCTACTACCTATTTTAACTATGTTCGCGATTTCATCAACATTTAATTTTTGTTCAAAGTTATTCTCAATATATAATTGTGCTTGTTTTATGGAATGATCATCATGTTCTTTTTGCCCGTTAAAAATCATAAATTGATTTTGGTTGATGAGATCAAATTCTATCCCAGAGGATTTGGAGCACCAAAGGGCAGTTTCTCTCCCATAATATTTCTCAATAATATATAGCATTAGTGTGAGAAAATAATAAACACCTCCACTAGACATTATTCCATTGTCCTCACAGATGATTTTTTCAGGTCTCAGATGTACACTCGGATATCTTTGTTTAAAATGATCTTGAGTCATCCAATGTGTTGAGCAAGATTTATCATTTAGAAGTCCCGTTTCAGCTAAAAGGAAAGCACCAGTGCACAAACAGGCAATATCAGTACCGTTTTCAAACCTTTGCTTTTTTATCCAGGAAACAAATGCTGAATTAATTTCTATGTCTTTTTCTAGATTAGCCCCAGTAAAGGCGGATACAATAATTAAACTAGTTTTCTCAATTTCATCTATTGTTTTTGTGGGGGTAATCTGAAAAAGAGATTGGTATAAAACAGGTTCTTTATCTAAACCGACCAAATCAATTATGAAATAAATTTCATCTCCTCCGCTGATCTTTTTATAATAGGAATTAGCCATATTTAGCAAATTGTAAGGTGCCACGATAGTTCCAGTGATGGCATTTCCTTTTGGAACAATTATGCTAATATGGTTCATTTTTTTTTTTGATGTAAACCTACAATTTAAAATGGCTTAAATAACATGGTATATTGTCGAAATAGGCACCACGAAAGCCATTTGATTACGTATATATTTGTAAATATATTTTGTAAAAAAAATAAAGTGGTCGAAATTAAACGCATAAAACAAAAAAACATTAGAGTCCAGAAACTAATATAAAAAACGGGGAGTAATCTGAAAATCCAAAAGAGTAAGAAATATAAAGAACCCCCAAAAAGATGAAAAAGGTATTATTTACAGCAATTGCAATCTTAGCATTTGCGACAGTTTCAATTGCACAGTCTTCTTCTAAAGAATGTGATAAATTAATGGCATCCAAAAAACAAACGGAAGCCAATATTAAAATGTACAGATCAACATGGGATCACATTTTTAACAATGGAGGAGATATGGAATATGTGAATGAAAAATATTTTGATAAAAATGTAAGACTTAAAAATCAGAAGGAAGAAGTAACTTCGACAAGTATTGAAGGTTTTAAAGCACATTTTAATGTTTATCATACTATGTTTTCTGATATCAAATTTACTTTTATTGATATTTGGGGACAAGGAGATGACATTGTAAAGCATTGGAATTTTAAGGGAATTGCCAGAGACAGCGGAAAACCAATGAATCTTTCTGGAGTAACATTAGTAAAGATGAAAGATGGAAAAATTATCGAAGAACAAGATTTTGATGATAATTTATGGTTTATGCAGCAATTGGGAGCTATTCCAGTGGATAAATAATAATCTTAGATAAATCCCTTTAAAATAGTGTACTAGATTATAATGATTTTTTTTAAATCCTCTACCCACTATTTTTTATGCATTAATGATTAATTCTAACGGATAAAAAACATGTTTTTTATCCGTTTTTTATGGTTAACGGGAACTTTTTGTACTTTTGAGGATATATAAAACGTTCCAGAACTTTTTCAAAGAAAAATTATTATGATAAACAAACTTTGGAATCGAGGACCCATATGAAAAGAAAGTATTATCTGAAAAGCCAGAGGCTAGGAAACAAAATTAAACTAATAAAATTATTTTTATTCTATTGCCAGAAAGTTGCATTCTATAATTGAATTCATTGATGTTAGAAAAATGAAAATTATAAAATCTTTTTTAAAATTTCTAATACTATTTTTGTATCGATTAGTTTTGAATTTTAAAAAATCATTTTTTGTTACAAATTCAAAAAATTTTTCATTTTCAGGGTCGATTATTTTTAAAATTGTTGCTCCCATTTATATAGTTGCTATCAAATAGCAAGCATACGAGCAAAATTGGTTTGATTGTCGATATAGCAAAGTACAGACCAGTCAAATATAAATAACTTTTTTGAAGTAGTAGCTATTTTTAGATAGTAGTATTCTTACAAATAATCACGAGAGGAAATAGGGTATAATAGTACTTTTTTACAATAGCTATTTCGTACCCAAGTAATAAAAAATTTTAGCAAGAGAGGCAATTATGTAATGACATGTTAGAGATTTGCTGACTTTATTCATATTAGCTTTTAACCAAGCCTGTTTTTTTAGGGATTACAGATATCGCAATAGGTAGGGTCCTCGCAATGTTTATTATATGGATATTTTTCTTCTTTAGAGTGGGAACATTTTTGACAACTATAAATGTGACTTAAAGTAGAACGAGTTGGCAAATTACATAATTGGCAAGGTAGCCCTTGCTTTGCGTTGGTTATGCCAAAGCCTGGAGTTTTGCAATCGGGGCAAAGGGATTTTATTTTTGTAGCTAATTTAACGGTGGCGCTTTTTATCACTCTCATACGAGATGGATTGTGCATCGCCCTCATATCTGTCTCTACATAAACGCTTCCGTATAACCTGATGAAATGGGTGTATACCTTTGCTAGTTTTCTCCAATTCTTGATGCCTTTTTCAATTTCAATAAAATCGGTATCCGCCTTTCTAACAATTAGGCCATGTGATGGAAAGTTCACTTTGTTGGCAAATTCAGTAAGTTCAGTTTTGCTGGTAATCATTGCGCCAGAAAAATTTGTTTCCATACTTATCTCTCTCACTATGATTTCCAAGTTGTTTTTCTTGTCCATAAACAGCAAAAATTCGTCATCGGCGTGAACAAAGAAAATGGATGGATGCGGTCCAAAAGAACCTTCGCTCGCTATAGCCATATCGCAGTTCGTTAGCTTCATAGCTAACAAGCATTTGTTTCTAGCTGTTGTTATTGGATCTTCTTTTCTTTCTACTTCTCCTGTAAAAGTCCCGAGTTCATCAGTATCTATGTCTGGTATTACAAAGCACTTTACGCCTAGTTCACGTTCTAAAATTGGTGCGATTACTTTTTCTTTGTTGTGTTTGGTTGCTATAACCAAGTCTCTCCCTTCAAACATAATTTTTAAGATTTAGATAGACTTATCCGTACCTCAGAAGTTATCTGTAGGGTTTCATTATTTTGTTTTGCCTCTTCTATTATTTTAGATATAGAATCCATGCTTCTTTGTAATTCAGGAATTCTCTTTAGGGCAGTGACGTCCTGTTTTCCAAAACGTTCTTCTGAGCTAAAGTTTTTATTTTGATGAAAATCAATTTTACCTAAGAAAACATTCATTAATATTTCTCTAGCCTCATCAGGAGAGAAATGACCGTCAATAAGTTTCAATTCTTTTGTGTTTTTCATTTTTCTTAATTCTTTTGGTTCGATTGTTGTCTAAATATAATTGCGCCAATAATTATTGACAGTGTAACACAGAGTCCGCTATGAAGGGCATCTGTTGAAATAAAAGATAATCCTAAAAGGAGTATCATTATTATAAGTGCTGCACAAATTCTTAAATCTGTAATTCTCATAGATTATTCGATGTTTAATAAGGAATCAATTAAAATTGATTCCTTATTTGTTTTACTTTATTTCTTCATTAAAGCAGCTCTTTTTGACAGCATTTAACTTTAACTCTTCTAGCTTTCTTCATTATTTCGATGGAGATAAATTCTTCCTGTTATAAGCTCGAAGATCCCGACATTAATCTTTAAATAGGAATCGCTTTAATGGTGTGGTCAAATAATCTGTTGGAACCAACAATTGGAGTTGAGTTAATCGGTGTTTCTGCTCCAATTTTTGTTTCTACCGCTGCCACAATTGCATTGAATAATGAAGCTTTTGATAACGCAGTGATTACATCATAAACTTCTTCAGAAAAAGCCTCTTCCCTCAAATTATAGGATATATTATTTTTATCAATAGAAGCGCAGGCAATTAATTTTTCCTTTAATAGGAATTGTATCAATTCAGTAGGATTATGCTCCTTTTTGAGATAGATAGTAACATTTATTATAGCTTTTATATTTGAATAATTATTGGTCTTGTCTTAGCGAATATCACGCTTTACAATCAAATGAGTATAGGTTTTTAGTTTTTATGGTTTCTATATTTTCATTAAGAGCACTCAAGAGTAATTCAATAATATTTGTTTTTTCTGTTTCAGAATCTCCGTTCGGCTTAAAACGACATCTCCGATGGTCAGTACAAAAGATTTCCTCAAAACCATCAGGCCAAACATTGATTCCTTTGATGGTAATCATTGTAAGTTTGATAGATCTACTTTCTTTTTTTTCCTTTTTTCTGCTAATTTATTTTGGTTCGTTCCATTCCAATGTACAAATGTCAATTACAGCCAAGTCTTTTTTCGCAGCAGGTTTTCGTTTGTATTTTGGAAGAATTAAAGCAGAATTAGTAGAGTAGGAAACTGGGTTTAAAATGGATGGCTTTTGGCCAAGATTAGCAATTACTGCTTTGGCAAATTCTTTTGTCCCTACTTTTTCTTTGCTGATGCCTTCTTTAAAAATATCATAAGTATGAACTCCATCTTCTAAGGTTTTGAGCCAAGCATTTTCAACTTTTTCAGCCACTTCTATTTCTTCAAATTCAATTGCAGCGCCTGCAGCTAAAATTATTTCTAAAGTGACATCCATTATAGCAGGACCTATTCCATGTCCTTTTGCAATGGTTATCTTTGTCATCCTCCTAAATATTACCGTCAATTAAAAATGGCGTTTTACCATCTGTTATTATGATTTTGCTATTAGGTGATTTTGACAACTCTTTAAATGCTTCAATACTTCTAATTTTAATAATTTGATCAGTTAAGCCTTCAGAAATAATGTTTTGGGCATCTCTAGTTCCTTTGGCTTCAATTATGATTCTTTCTGCTTCTAATTTTTCCTGCTGTAAAACAAATTCCATTCGCATAGCATCTTGTTCTGCTTGCAGCTTTCTTTCTATAGATGCTGATAAACCATTAGGTAATTGAATGCTTTTCATTAAAACGGATTCAACGATTATTCCTTGCGGAACTAATATTTCATCCATTCTGTTCTTGATTTCATTTTCAATTGTTGCGCGCATTCCTGAATGCATATCTTTTGCGAAAAATTGAGAACATACATCTGCAGAAGCGGATCTAAATACATTAGCAATTATGGACTCATAGTTCAATCCAATATTTCTGATAATATCAGGGACTCTACTTTTGTCTAATTTATACAAAATAGAAATTTGGGATGTAATACTCAATCCTTCTTTACTAGGAAGACTCAGGGAAAGCTCTAAGTTGTTTGTTTGAATAGAGGTTTTTATTACTTTTCCAATAAAAGGATTATAGAAAACAGTGCCTTGAGATTTTACCTCATTAGCAAGAACTCCTAAATTTTGTTTTACACCAACCTCACCTGGTCTAATAATTGCGCAACTAGTGAACATTAATCCAATTAATGAAGCACTTAATATTTTGTTTGTTTTCATATGTAAGATTTAAACTGATTAAATTTATATTACAAAAATCATAAACTTTGTTCATTAATTTTTATTTATATTTGTAATGTAAACCATTAAAATTATTTATGAATTATACACTACATCAATTACAGATATTTCTGAAAATCGTTCAAACAGAAAGTGTAACTAGGGCTGCAGAAGAGTTGCACCTAACCCAACCAGCAGTTTCTATTCAACTAAAAAATTTCCAAGATCAATTTGAAATACCGTTAACAGAGGTACTTGGCAGGAAAATATACATCACCGATTTTGGTAGGGAAATTGCCGAAGCTGCCGAAAACATCATCAATCAAGTGTATGCAATCAACTATAAAACATCGGCCTATAAAGGACAATTATCAGGTCGTCTGAAGTTTTCAGTGGTGTCGACTGGTAAGTATATCATGCCCTATTTCCTCACTGATTTTATGAAACAACATTCAGATATAGAATTATTAATGGATGTGACGAATAAGAATAAGGTGGTGGAGAGTTTAGTAAATAATGAAGTCGACTTTGCGCTGGTATCAATCTTGCCTGATACTCTGAAAATCGAAAAATTAGATTTGCTTCAAAACAAGTTGTTCTTAGTAAACGACATGAAAACGAAATTTAAAAAAGGGGTTAGCATTTCAGAAATATTCACTGATTCGCCTTTAATTTTCAGAGAAAAAGGTTCAGGTACAAGACAAACTATGGTGAGTTTTATTGAACGAAATAACATATCGGTGCTAAAGAAAATGGAGCTAACATCTAACGAAGCAGTTAAGCAAGCATTATTGGCTGGTTTAGGTTGTTCTATCATGCCGTTGATAGGAATAAGAAGTGAACTGCAAAATAATGAACTACAAATAATCCCAATTAAAGGGCTTCCTATTAAAACAACTTGGAGTTTAATATGGCTGAAAGGTAAAAAGCACTCGCCTGTCTCCCTCGCTTTTTTAGATTATTTAAAGAAAGAAAAAGCACAAATTATTCAGGATAATTTTAGTTGGCATGAGCAGTATTAGCTGTTTTGGGAAAGGTTTCGCTTAGGGAAAAAGCGCTTTAAAACCTAAAAATTTAGATTTCTAATGCTATTGCACATCTACTATTTTGTACTTAGTTTTTACTATAAAAAGTTAAATATTTCTAATGGCAACTCTTTATGAAATGCTTCTTTGTCAAAGTCATTTAGGTCTGTTTATAGGAGAAACTTGGGGATTTCATTGTTGCTGGAAATGGACTAATAAATGAAAAATGTCTTGCGTTCCTTATAACTTTGAGCGGCACTTTTGATTTATCAGGAACACTATTTAAAATAACATCTGCTGTTCATTCTTTTGGTGTGTAATGGTCTCGTTCTGCGATGAATAATAAGGTGGGAATATTTACTTGGTGCAAGGAACTTTCATGAAGGTAGTAAGTTGCTGCTGGAGCCATTACAATTGCCAAACTAAGATTTCGCAGCCTCTATTGAAGATTTTAAACACTTTTTTCTAATTCATTATTGTTTCGGTTGTTTTCGTAATGTTCTAACATTGCTACGATATAACCGTTTTTTGCTAAAAATGTGCTAATTGTCCGGTACAAATAAGGGGAACCAATTGCCGTGAGAAATTATAACAAGGAGGAATTGCTCGTCTATATTTTTTGCCTCTGTAAAAAACGGCTATTGAATAAGAACCAAGAGCATTAGCAGGTCATGCTAAAATAAAACACTTAATAATATGAAAAAATTGGGAGGCTATAAGGCCTCCCTCTTAGTTATATTTGTTTAACAAAGTCTAAAAATACCTGTTTATGGCGCTCCAAATCTATGTTAGGAGAAAGTGAAGCACGAACAATATAGTCTTTGTCACCTTCTTTAGTAGTCCCTTGAGTAGATGTTGCAGGTATCGTCCAGTAACATCCTTTTAATTGACCGTAGCTCACACAGAACTTACTTTCATTAGGAATTTCAGTAATCATTAAATTAATCAGCTTAAGATTTAATTCTCTTTTATAAGATTCTTTTTCTTCATCCGTATTTCCTTTAGTAGGAAGGTCTAATGAAAATACAGATGGGGTAAATCCTTGATTTGCTAGTTCTTCTGAAACAAAATTAATTTTTGCCGCTGGCAAGGCCGTGTGGATAAAGTTTACAAATTCACGTGTGTTTGTATACGCCTCCTTAATTCTTTGATTCATTGAGGGCAATTGTTTTGCTAATATTTCATATTGAAGATTGGTAGCCTCGTTATCGCAAAGTTCGAGATGCAATTCTATTTTCTCCATCAAATCTTCCGTTTTATGATTTCCTACACAGTAGCCAGCAGTACATTGCCCACCACTTGGAAATTTAGAACCACTTACATATGAAATGGTACTAACGCTTGATAGTATTTCATTTTCACCTAAAAAATGTACGTTAGGACAAAATGTTTGATCTAAAATAAAAACAGGATCTATTGCGACTTCACCAATTGCAGTTTTACGCACTTTACTTAAAGCATTTTTTAAGTTTATAAGATTTGGAACTTCAACTCGAGGGTTTGTTGGAATTTCTGCAATGATATACGGGATAGCATCTTCATGTGCCATTTTATCTAAAATGACATCAATACTTTGAACCATTTCGTTATCACCATCGACTGGTAAATCGACTACTTCTACATTTTCAATACAAGCAGCGACGCGTCTTGCTTGGTCATTTGTACCACCATAACAATTGGGAGGAACAATAAACTTTATTGATTTTCCTTTATGGTTTTCTAAAGCATCGTGAACTAGCCCCATCATTATAGCATATTGAATAGATAGTCCACTAGAAGCAACTAATGGCTTTGTCGTTGTGCCAGTAATCCCTACAATTGAATCTAAGACCAAGGTTTTGTTTGCCTTGAGGGTACTTTTACTAGTATCAAAAGTAGGTTGGTCTAATAGAGTATTTAAGGCAGCAAGACAGTTGGTAGGCGTCATTGCGATAGTCTCTCTTCTACGTACATGTTGAATTTCTGAAATGTAACTTTCATTTTGTTTGCCTTGTACTAATAAAACACTTCCAAAGTGAGGATGAATATTGATAAAAAAGTCTATGTTTGGGTTGGTAGCAATAGTACTAATTTCATCTTGTTGTGAAATAAAAATGGTACTTCCATCAAATGCGGGAATCTCATCTACTGTATTAATATGCTTTAAGTCAAATTTATAACCATAAACATAGCGCAGTATTTCTGCATTAAAAAATTCGGGTAACTCTCCAGTATAAAAAATCTGAGTGTTTTTATTATCTAATAAATTTTTTCTTAGAATTGCTAAAACAGGAACGGTCTTTGAAGAAAAGCTTATTACATTTTTTGCCTGTAGATTATTTAAGTTAGCAATTCCCCATTCTAGTATACAAGATAGCGGATGACCTAATCGAATATAGTCGTAAGCAGTGTGTAATACATTGAGTGCTGATGATTCAGAATTGTTGTCATTAAACAATAGCTCAAACTCTTCTAAAAATTGTGTTTTGGCTAATTTTTCATCATAAATGTCTAGACGATGCGTTGTTAGATTTAACCAACCGGCTGGCATATTTTCTAATACATTTTTGATGTAATTCAGCATTTTATTCTCTTTCATAATTTCACTTTTATATAGGTTAGCAAGGTACATTAATTACATTTATTTTAAAAGTCTTAGACGAGGTTTTGTCATCTTGTGACTACCTTAGGAATGGATTGATATTCGTTTTAGGATTTAAACCACTTCACCATCAAACAATAAAAAAAGACAAATAAGTTCCCTTATATTTTTGCCAGCATAAAGGTGCTTGTTTCTCTTCTATGCTTTTCATAATTTGGTTTTCTCCATTTTGATAATTAGTCCAAATTTCATTTTCTGAAGCATCCATTGCCTATTCTTGTTTTGAAGGTAAATAATAAGATTTTTCAGAATCCTGAAGGCTAATAAATTTTTCTAAATTTAAATAATACCCTTTAATGGCTTTCTCATAAGAGGGAGATAATTTTGTTTTAAATTCATAAGGAATAAACAAGGAGACTAATAAGCATAAAGCTTGAGAAACGGAATCAATATCAATTGTCTCAAGTTTTGATGCGGTACATTTGTGGTACAGTAAAGGAAATTGTTTGTTTTTTATTTTCTCCTGTAAACAAGCCGTTTTTCTTTTAAAGTTTACTCCGTACCACTTTAGATAAGGTCATTTGTCATAAAGTGCAAACTCATTAAGGCTTATAAATTTTCCAAAAAGGCTTGCGGTACTTTGCTCAAAGATGACGTCAATTTTTCGCCTTAAATTATCTTCAGTCAAATTTGAAGAATAATTTATTTTTTTAGTGTTGAGTATTTTTCCAATAATTTTTAGTTTTTTTATTGGAAGAATTAATTATTTTACTGATTGGAATGAGTTAAATGGTAAATGGCTTCTCCTAGGTGCTCTCCGGAAAAATAAGCAAATCCAATAATAAATAGTGAAGTATATAGTCCAATATAAATCTGTTTCATTTTCTTTGTTTTCACATTTTTTATACTGTAAAATGCTGCCAAAGCAAATAAACCTGTAAAGAAGTAATCCATATTTATATTTTTTAGTAATAGTTTATTATTAATTAGAAGTCGAATTTTATTTAAAAAGTTAAAATAATAAATATTAAGAACTTTATAATGACTAGCAACTCGTCTATAATCATCATAAAATAGCTACTATACAAACAAACAAATTAGGTTGGATCGTCGCTATTTGAAACGGAACTTCTATCGAAGATATAGATTTTTTTTGCAATAATAGCCTTTTTTTTAGTACTATTCTTATAATAATGGTTAATAGGAATAAAGAACAATACTGTTTTTGCTTAAAAATTCACTCTAAAACTGACATTAGGGGTCATGCCTAGGGATTTGTTGTTTACTTGGACTGTGTTTTTAGAATCGCTGGGATCTACTTTGTAATAGCGATTTATTACGTTGTCTTGGTCGGTGATATTAATTATCCCTGCACGTAAAATTCCTTTTATGCCAGTAGTGAAATTGAAGTTATAACTCAGCGAAGCATCCAGTCGCATAAAGGCATCGAGGTTTTGGCTGTTTGGGGAATCATAATTCACCATTGTCGTATTGCCGTTTTGTACCGTTTCATTTCCTTCAAGAGGTATGGTATAAGGCTGTCCATTTCTCCAAATTCCACCAAGAGAGACTTTGAAATTACTGTTGATGTCATAGTTGATTCCAAAAGAGGTAGAATGTCTAATATCAGTGTTATTTGGGAACTCAGAAGGAGTGAAGCTGTCAAACTGATAATCGTTTATACTGAAGGTGTAACTTACCCAGGTACTAAATTGCCCCGAAGTCCTATTCGCCAAAAATTCAATTCCTTTTGCGGTGTAACTACCATACGCTTTTTTGTATTGAAAATTATTATAAAAACCCTGATTCGAAGCGGTTATACCATCCACTATTTTGTAAAAACCCGTTAGATCGACATTGAGTTTGTTTTTGTTGAATTCCATTCCAAACGATCCTTGTTTGCTGGTAGCGATGGGAATACTTTCATTATTAACTAATACCCAACGTCTTTTTTCGACGCCCAAAAAATCATCTTCAAAATCGATAATTTGAGTTGCAGTTTGGTTTTTAAATTCACCTTCCAGTTTTAATGCAAATTCGCTAGATAGCTGTTGTCTGATGTTTATCCTTGGTTCAACCAATATCTCTTCAAACTTTTGAAAATAATTTAAGCGAACACCAACTCTAAAATAGGTGTTGTTTTTATGGTATTCTCCTTCGGCAAAAAGACCGTGTTTGTCCAAAACATCTTTCTTAGTGCTAGAGTAGGATGGAGCGCTAACGGTAGTCTGGTTGAGCATTCCTGTTTCATTAAACTCATATCCTGCTAATAGGTTGAAGTATTGGGTAGCATTGTAATGTGCATTCAGCTTTAGGCCGGTTTCCAGAACTTCATTGGCTTCGGTTTGCCGTTGGTCCGTTTCTATTCTAAGGTCGGTAGCATCGATATTGTATTTAGAAAAATAACTGATGAGGTTTGTACCGAATTTAGGATTCCACTGTGCTTTCCAGTTTCCACCATACCCAATATTCTTTTGCGAAAGTGTACTGGCTTTGTTTTCTGAATTACTGCCATTCGAATTATATTCTGCGTAATCCAATTCGTTATTAATAGCAATGAGATTGGCTCTGAACTGGTGTTTTTCATTCAGATCAAAAAGAATTTTGGCAGTATAATCATAAAAATAGAAGTCGGATGTGGTGTTGTTTTGATTGTTGTCAGCATTTATCTCACTATCCTGAAAACTTCGTTTGTAATAGTTGGTGAAAGTAGGCGTGCCAAAAAGATCTGTTACGGAACGCCTGCCAGAAATATCAATTTCTAAGTTTTTAGCTAAGGGAATAGTCAAAAAAGTATCGGTGTTGATACCATTAATTCCTGCACCTCCTGAAAAAGTAGGATTTACTTTATCATTGGTAAACATATTGATAGTGCTGGAAACGCCGTCACTATATTCCGCGCTAGTTCCGTTTTTAGTGACAATTACCTTATTGGTTGTATTGGGATTATAGGCAGATATGAGTCCGAAGAAATGACCCGAATGGTACATTTTTATATTGTCCCAAATCATTAAATTTTGGTCGTTTGTGCCTCCGCGCACATTGATATTAGCAATACTTTCATTGGTGCTTTCGACTCCAGGTAATGCTTGTATTGATTGCAACACGTCTGGCTCAATTAATCCAGGTAAAATTCCGAATTTCTTTGTGTTCAAAACCGTGCTTCCATCTAAGTATTTTTGTAAACCTGGTGTCAAGTACACATTAATCAATACCTGATTGAGTTCTTCATTACTAGTTTTTAAAAACAGTTTTTTACAGTTCTCGCTAGTTGAGAATAACTGATTGGCTGTATACTGTTTTGTTTCATAACCAAGATAAGAAATTGAAATTGTTTCGGTTATTGGAACAGTAGGAATCGTAAAGAAACCATTTTTATTGGTTGTTGTAATTGTGTTTCCTATGCGTATTGTAGTGCCAGCAAGAGGCGTTTTTAATTCTTCTGAAATGACAGTACCACAAACTGGAATTGTTTTATTAAGTACAGAAACGGTTACATAGCGATTATCTAAGGCTTTAAAGTTTAAAAGCACTTTAGAGTTGAGGTAATCTATTGTTTCTTTTAGCGTTAGAGTAGCTAAGGGTTTTTCGATTGAAATTCCGGCTACATCTTCGACGGCATAAGAGAATTTTACATCAAACTGTTGCTCTATCGAACTTATAATAGCTGTTAGCGGTATTTTATCAGTTGCTTTTTGGGCATGGGTTATACTTGTTATAAATAGCAGTAAATAAAGTAAGTATTTATTTAACTCCATAGTTGTAAAATATAACGGTTTTGCCTTCTAGTTTATAACTTAGTTTAAGCGGAATGGTAATCGCATCGAGCGCTATTTTTTTATCTTTATGGGTAAAACTTCCTGTAAACAATTTTGAAGTGTCAACGCCTTCCGTTTTTATTTTAATATCGTATTGGCGCTGTAGTTCTGCAATCACCTGATCTAACGGAATACGGTCAAAACTTGACTCCTGCTGCATCCAAGAAGGATTTTCTGCGTTTGACTCGGCGACGGCTTCCATAGTGTCATTAATCAATCGAAAGGTTTTTCCTGCTGGTAATTTTATCGTTTCGTTTTTATGGGTTACGCTAACTAAACCTTCAAAACAACTCACTTCAAAATAATTCTTGCGTTGTTTTACATTAAAATGGGTTCCTAGTACTTTTACGATACCATCGGTGGTATTTACACTAAATGTTTGTCCTTTTTTAACTTGGAAATAGGCTTCTCCTTCCAAAGTCAATGCGCGTTTTTTAGCCCACTTTCTTTCATTGTACGTTATTTTTGAAGATGCATTTAATACTACTTCAGAATCATCTGGAAGTTGGAATGTTTTTGTTTGCGCTATCTGAGTTTCAAATGAAGTTGAAGTAGCGTAAAACAAGAAATAAGCACTAGTTAATAGTACTACCAATGCCGCAGCTACTCCATAAAGTGTTTTGAAGTTTAAACTTCTAACTTTAGTTTCTTTTTTAGTTTTATTTCGAGCTTTAAATTGATCTAAGGCTGCTTCTGCATCCACTTTTGGAGTTTCCATGTTGGATGCGTAATGTGCGATTTTTTCAAGTGTTTCAAAACTTTCGGATTTCTTTAAATCCTCAATTTCCTCACTGGAAAGATCGCCATTTAGCCATTTTAATATTTCTTTTTCTTTTTTCATTTTTAGAACTCTATACTAGCAGGACAACTCATTGACAGTTTGCCCTACTTCGAATCAATTATTTATATGTTTTCGATTTGCCCTTTTAATGTTTTCAAGGCGCCCGACATTCTTTTTTCTACTGCTTTTTGTGATATACCTAAAATATCGGCAATTTCTCTGTATTTTTTTCCGTCAATGCGATTCATCAAAAACACTTCGCGCTGCGCTTCGGTCAATGAAGAAATTGCATGTTGCAGTTTTAGTTTAAATTCTTCTTCCTCCAATAAGTATTCTGGACTTTGATTGTTTGTGTCAAGATTAGGAGTCTCTTTGGCGTAAGCGAGAACTACTTTATTATGCTTTATAGTATTTAGAAATAAATTATTTACAGTGGTGAGTAAATAGGTTTTTACTTTTGTAAAATCAATTTTGGAACAATTCTCCCATATTTTAGTAAAGGCATCTTGAACTAAATCTAAAGCGGCATCACTATCCCCACATTTGTAATATGCAAAATTCGTAGCCGACTTTACATTTTTGATGTAAAAGTCATTAAAGTGAGTTTCCTCACAAAGATTAGTTTTATTGTCGATCATTTAATACCAATTCATTTTAAGTAGTTGGTAAAAGTAAATGTTTTTTAATAGAACAAGGACAATTATTTAAATAGTCCTATTTATGATTTGGTAGTAGTATCAAGCATTTTAGTCGTTTATTGGTTTTCAAATGTTATTTTTGTAATAATATAGAGTTATTGATTCAAGCACTATTTATAAGCGGGGATGTTTTTTTGAGAGAAGATTTACTTTCGACTTTTAAAAAAATCTTTTTTATTTTAAAATGAGGGTGGGGTAGAAAGAAGATTGGTTGTCTTACTATCAGAAAGGCGTTTATAGCATCGCTTAGAAAACATAAAAATATTAAACATGAAAAATTTAAGAACTATTACCGGAATCGCATTGATGTCAATATTAGGTTTTACATCCTGTCAAAGCGAAGTAGATGATGTACAAGGTCAAAAGCCAAATACGAATGCTGCAAACTCAACAACGACCAATAATATGAAACGTACTTCAATGTATGATGGTTCATTTGATGATTTTATTGATGGTGCTTCTTGTTCTTCGATTGTGTTGCCTGTAGTAGCAACAGTGAACGGAGTTAAAGTGAATCTGTTTACTCAATTCAGTTACTCGCAAGTTATCTCTATTTTGGGTGAATATAACAATGATCAAGATTCAGTAACGCTTCAATTTCCTTTAAAAGTTAAATTGAGCAACTATACTGAAGTTGTCGTCAACAATCAAACAGAATACAATGCTATTCTTACTGCTTGTTCGTCTGCAGAGGCATCAGGAGAAGGCGCCATTTCTTCTATCAATGTTAACTTTCCTATTACCATTTTAACTTATAATTTAAGTTCAGAACAAACGGGAAGTATAGTTATCACATCCGAACAACAATTATATACGTATATGTCTAATGTAAGCAGTACGGAGTTGTTTTCTGTAAATTACCCAATGACGGTAACGTTTATTGATGGTACGGAAAGTACAGTTTCGAGTGATGCTGAATTTCAGGCAGCGATTAATGCTTCTCTTAAAACTGAAGCGACAATGTCAGAAGCAGCTGAGAATGGAAAAAAATTAGAAATGATATTGGTTAACGGAAAGTTCAAAGTAGACTCATTTGTAAGTGCGGGAGTTGAAAAAGCAAACGATTACCAGGGTTTTACAATCGATTTTGCTAACGACATGTCCATTAAGGTAGTAAATACTTTAAGCACAGCAGCAACTGGAGCATATGAAGTAAGTTCAGAACTAGATGTTTTCTTGAAGTTGAATTTTTCGGGTAATGCGTCTTTCAATTTATTAAATAATACTTGGAAAGTAACAAGCTTTAACGCTTCATCAATCTCATTGCAAAGCAAAACGAACGCTGCAGTAACCGTAGTGTTGAAACAAATTTAAAGTGAATGGTTTGGTTTAAATAATTTGTTTAGAGTACAGCAACTAGAAAGAGTTGCTGTACTTTAAATTTAATTCAGAAAAAAAATAAAATGAAAAAAGGAATTGCACTATTAACGCTGGCTATTTTACTACTAGTTTCTTGTTCGAAAGAGAATAGCACAAACGATATCTCGACGGAAGGAAATCTAAAAAGTAATAATCAAAAAGCAACAGGAAGCTCTGCGAATGACTTGTTATCTGATGACGCTTTTACAAGTATGGTTGTAGAATTGGTATATGTAGATGGACTTGAGCCATCAGCTGCCTCTGTCAATAATTTTGTTTCTTTTCTGAATGCTAGAACATACAAACCTGGAGGAATTACTGTTGTCAAAAGAGCAATTGCTTCACCAGGAAAAGCTAGGTATACGAATCAAGATATTGTTGCAATTGAAGATGCCAATAGAACCAAATACAATTCAGCCGACAAGATAGCGGTTTGGGCATTTTTTGTAGATGGAGAATCAGCTAGTAATACTGATACTGGAGTTGTTTTAGGTACAGCTTATAGAAACACTTCTTTTGTTATTTATGAAGAGACAATTCAAGGTTTAAGTGATAGTCCTCTTGAACCAAGTAGAAGCCTTGTGGAAACAACTGTAATCAAACATGAGTTTGGACATATTCTAGGATTGACCAACTTAGGTTCGGCTCTGCAAAGCGATCATGAAGATACAGAAAATGAAAAACACTGCAATGTGAAGACCTGTTTAATGTATTGGATGGTAGAGTCAGGAGGCGGGATTTCCGATATGGTTTCAGGAGGATCGTCACCACAATTAGATGCACAATGCATCGCAGACCTTCGTGCAAACGGAGGAAAATAAGAAAGATTAAAGTAAATCGACAGAAAAAAGTGAAATTATGAAAATCAAATATTTAACAATAGCATTATTTCTTGGCGTAATGCCAATGATGAATGCACAGGACAATACAACACCTAAATCAAATGCTGGGATAAAAGGAGGATATAGTCTGGCCGCAGTAAATTACGATGGCAGTGGGGAAACAGGACAACGTCATGGATTTCACATAGGAGTTTATGGAGAATCTTTTATTAGCGAAAGCTTTTCTATTCAACCTGAATTATTGTATTCGCAACAAGGATATGAGATAAAGGATGCTAATGGAACGTTTACCCAAAAATTAGATTATATCAATTTACCTTTGATGCTTAAAGCATATCCTTCCAGAAACTTCTTTTTAGAAGCAGGTCCACAGATAGGATTAGCAATTTCTAATAAAGAAGAGTATGAAGGTTTGTTTAATAGTTCGCAACAATATGATCCAAACAATTTTGATTGGGGAATGAATTTTGGAGGTGGTTTTAAAACTGATTCTGGAATAAGTTTAGGAGTACGTTATCATTTAGGCTTAGGCGATTTGTATGATACTAACAGAGCGCATAATCGTGTTTGGCAATTTTCAGTAGGATTTGATTTGTAATCTTGCTAGTTTTAATATTTAAAAAACCCTCTCAGAGTTGAACTTTGAGAGGGTTTTGAAATTTAGTTTTTTTAGTAGTTTTGAATGTGTTGTTGTAGAAGCTTATTTTTTTTTCCTCGAATTTCCATTTGGACACTGTGAGCATCGAAATCGAATTTTAAAATTCCGAAGTTTAATTCTTTGACTACTTCTCCCTGTAAATATGGATTTTCTTCTCCTGAAAAAGCGGCGTAGGTATGCGTAAGTCCGCTTGACGTAAAATCAATTAAAGGGTAGGGAAGCTGAGGTACTTTCTTACTAGAGAATAAAGCAATATGGCGATCTCCTGAAACAATAAAAGTCCCTTTGGCTTTAGAAGAAACAATCAGTTTTTCTAATTTATCCACTTCATGAGGAAAATTCCCCCAACATTCAAAGCCATGCTTGTCAGATACAAATTGTACACTACTTACAATTACATTAAAATCGGCCTTTGAGGACTGAAGTTCTTTTTCCAGCCATCGCCATTGTTCTTTTCCTAATATAGTTCCTTCACCATTAACATTGGGCTGAAACCTTTTGTTTGGGTCTTTTGATTTAGTGAGCTCCGTTCTAAAATAACGGCTGTCGAGAATAATAATCTTTATTTGATGTTTGTTGACAGTTATTGTTTTTGAATTATAAACACCATCTCGTTTCCTTTCAGGTGCATTTTTAGGAGTATCTAAGAAATCAAATAAGTAGTTTTGGCTTTCTTTTTTAAAGCGGTATTCTTGACCACCATCGTTAAGACCAAAATCATGATCATCCCAAGTTCCTAGGATTACTTTATTTTTTATAAAATGCAGGTAAGCTGAATCTTGTTTTTGAATGGCAAAATTAGCTTTTAGAACTTGCATGTCGTCAGTGTCAGAGTAGACATTGTCACCACCCCAAATCCAAACGGAAGGATGATTTGCATCGATAGATTCCCAAAGTTAATTCTTTATTCTTTGATTGTCACAGGAGCCAAAAGCAATAGTATATTGATTAGAGTTCTTTTCCTTAGGATTCAGGTCGGCATTTGAGATGCTTTTGCAATTGATAAACAGTAGAATACTAAAAGATAAAAGGATTTTTTTCATGTGTCGTTAGATAAGTATGATTTTGTTTTGGATGCAAATTAGTGAATCCTTTTTTGAGAGAATTTAATTTAATGTCAATTTATTTTTAAATATTTAGATGGATATATTCAAGCTCGTTAAAAATGATGATTTTCAAAAACGTCTTATTATAAAAGTTCCAATTTTTAAGTCCCCAAAAATCAATACCTTTGGACTTTAATAAATGAATGTCATGACCGTTAAAGAAGCCCCAACTCAGTTAGAACTCTATTTCGAACAGTTTCGAAATAACATCATCGGTATAAATCAGAATTTTGTTTCCCCTTACGGAGAACAAAAAATAATTTATACGGACTGGACTGCTAGCGGTCGACTGTATCGTCCGATAGAGGAAAAATTGATGAATGAGTTTGGACCATTTGTAGCCAATACCCATACGGAAACGACAATTTCCGGAACAGCTATGACTAAGGCATATCACAAAGCGAGACACATTATTAAACATCATGTAAACGCTGGCGCAAATGATATTCTAATTACCGATGGAACAGGAATGACCGGTGTGGTCAATAAGTTTCAGCGTATTTTAGGATTGAAAGTACCAGAAAATCTCAAAGATTTTATAACTATTCCTGCCGATAAAAGACCAGTTGTTTTTATTTCGCATATGGAACACCATTCGAATCAAACGTCTTGGTTAGAAACCATTGCTGATGTTGAGGTGATACCTTCTACTGAAGACGGCTTATTCAGCATAGAAAATCTAGAGATACTATTGGAAAAATATAAAGAAAGAAGCTTTAAAATTGCTTCGATAACCTCTTGTTCTAATGTAACTGGGTTAAGAACGCCATACCACGAAGCTGCAAAAGTAATGCATCAACACAACGGACTCTGTTTTGTCGATTTTGCTTGTTCTGGTCCCTATGTGGAAATAGACATGCATCCCGAAGATCCAGAAAGTTTTTTGGATGCTATTTTCTTTTCTCCCCATAAATTCCTTGGCGGGCCAGGTACTTCTGGAGTATTGGTTTTTAATAAAAAATTATATCAAAACTTAGTTCCTGATAATCCAGGCGGAGGTACAGTTGCGTGGACAAATCCCTGGGGCGAACATAAATATATCGATAACATTGAAGATAGAGAAGACGGCGGAACACCAGGTTTTCTACAAGTAATTAAAACAGCTCTTGTTATTCAGTTGAAAGAAAAAATGGGAATTGATAAAATCTTGAAACGAGAACATGAAATCGTTGATTATGTCTTTGCTCAATTAGGAGATGTTTTGAATATTAAAATTCTTGCGGGGCAACACCAGGATAGACTAGGAGTAATCTCTTTTTATGTTGAGGATTTACATTTTAATTTGGGCGTGAAATTACTGAACGACAAATTTGGAATCCAGACTCGTGGGGGTTGTAGTTGCGCAGGGACATATGGACATTTTCTACTTCATGTGGACCAGGAAACTTCACATAAGTTAATAGACGAAATTACCTTGGGTGATTTGATTAGAAAGCCAGGTTGGATTAGAATGTCCGTTCATCCTACAACTACTACAGCCGAAATTGAATTCGTTTGTAATAGTATTAAATTATTAGCAGAAAACCACAAAAGCTGGGCTTTGGATTATGATTACAACAGGGACACTAATGAGTTTGTACATAAGCAGTCGCGACCAGTTGAGGATGAATTGGTCAACACCTGGTTTTCATTATAATCGAAAGAGATTTTGATAAAACATAAATTCTATGTTGCCTGCTACGAACTGCAAGACAACATAGAACTTCCAATTTTTTCTCTGGCCCAATCCGGTCGTTTGGCGAACCATTTTTCAGATTGTGGTTGTTCTTGATAAGGATTTTTTAATAAAAGATGTAATTCTTCTATTAATGAGTAATCTTCCTTTTCAGCTGCTTCAATGGCTAGTTGCGACATATAGTTTCGCAAAACATATTTTGGGTTTACCTCATTCATGGCTACTTTTCTAGATTCATCAGTTAGCTCTTCTTGTCGTAAACGATTCAAATACTGGGTAAACCAATACAACCAAGTCTCTTTTAGCTGATCCTTAACTTCATTAATTTTGTAAAAGGAATCGGTTATGTGGTAAAAAGCATCTTCCTCGGATTCTAATTTATTTATTTGACTTAATTTCCTAAAGAAAATGGTCATATCTGTTTCTGTCTGTTGTAAATTTTCCGTTAACAAATGAATCAATTGATTGTCATTTTCTTCTTTGGTAAAAAGACCTAATTTATTTCGCATCATATTGTCATAATCAACTTCATAATTAGTTTGGAAACTATTTAAAATAGATTCTAAGGGAGCTGCTTCTTCAATTAGCGGGTACAATGCGTTGGCCAATTGATACAGATTCCAAAGTGCAATTTCCGGTTGGTTCCCAAAACGATACCTGCGGTTTTCACGATCCGTTGTATTGGGAGTCCAATTTGGATTGTAATCCTCCAGCCAACCGTATGGGCCGTAATCTATAGTAAGTCCAAGTATGGACATGTTATCAGTATTCATCACTCCGTGTAAAAAACCCACACGCTGCCAGTTTAAGACCATTTCACGAGTTTTGTTAGCCACTTCTTGGAAAAACTGGACATAGCCTTCTTTGTTAGTTTCCTTTATTTCAGGGAAATGGTATTTAATGGTAAAATCAGCGAGTGATTTTAATGTTTTTAGGTCGTTTTGAGAAGAAAAAAGCTCGAAATTCCCAAAACGGATAAAGGATGGTGCTACTCTGCATACCACGGCCCCTTTTTCATAATCAGGATGACCATCGTACATAACGTCACGCAACACTTGATCACCTGTAAGCATTAATGATAGTGAGCGAGTGGTAGGAACACCTAAGTGAAACATAGCTTCACTACATAGATGTTCCCGAATGGAAGAACGCAATACGGCCAGTCCGTCTGCTCCTCGGGAATACGGAGTTAGCCCAGCTCCTTTTAGTTGCAGGGTATATGTTTTTTGATCGTTTTCTATTTCTGTCAGAATGATGGCTCGCCCATCGCCTAACTGTCCGGCCCAATTTCCAAACTGGTGCCCAGCGTAACTCATGGAATAGGGGCGGGTACCGGGAAGTACTTCTTTTCCGGAGAATATATTTGTAAATTCAACTGATTTAGCCTCGTCTTTGGTTATACCTAGCATTTCCGAAACTTCTTCTGTAAAATGTATTAATTTAGGATTGGATGGGGTTCTGGGGGTGACATATGAAAAACAAGCATTTTTAACCTGACGAGGTACATTTGTTTTATTACTATCTGCAGGTAGTTCTGCGCTAAACCTATTGTTGATTTTTAAATTCATTTTATAGTGTATTAGTATCAAAATTAATAAAATGTTTTGATAACAGTAGTTAATTTAAGCCCAATGTACATTGACTTATTGGCGACGGTGTTTCCATCTTTTATGAGTCCAGAAATAATATTCGGGTGCTTCATAAATTTGTTTTTCAACTTCTCTGATGAAAGCGTGGGTAATTCCAAAATCAGGAACAGATTGCGCATCTTCACTCAAAGGGATTAAGGTTGCTTCATAATATCCTCTTTTAACCTTTTTTACTTTCGCAAAAACAACATTCAAGTCATATTTTTTAGCGAGCATTTCAGCACCTGTATGTACGGGAACTTCTACGCCCAGAAAACTGTCAAAATGAAATATGCGATCCGCTTTTGGGGATTGATCGCTCGCTAAAGCATATATGGAAAGAATGCCTTTTTTCTGATTATTGGAAATTAAAGGTATGGTATCACGAGTATTCACTAATTGAGTATTGTATTTGGAACGAATATCTTTAATAAGTTTGTCAAAATATTTATTACTGATTTTCTTGTAAACACCTATGCCTTGGTAACTAATTTTTTGATTGAGGGTAATTAACCATTCCCAACTTGCATAATGAGATGCCAAAAGCATAATGCTTTTTTCTTTTTTTTCATATTCTTTGATGACTTCGAGATTTGTAACTACGAATCTTTTGTTCATTTCGTCGGATGAAATGGTCATGGTTTTTGTCATTTCCATAAACATGTCGCATAAGTGTCGATATGATTTTTTTTCTATTGAGAGTCGTGTCTGGTTCGGCGCTAAGATGAGGTAACGCTAAAGCTATATTTGTCCGCACTGTTTTTTTACGATAGCCAATAACATAATAAGTTAAAAGGTATAACACATCCGATAACAAGTAAAAAACTCGGAACGGAAGTATAGAAATCACCCAGATAAAAGGGTAAGCTATTATGAATATAAGTAATTGCATGCAGTAATTTTTATTGCAAATATAAGCCAAAAATGGAGATTCATATAATTTATAGGAAGAGACTAATGGAGTATTTGAGAATCACTACATTTGTAATTCACAATAAACAAACTTTATGAATTTAATATTAATTGCAATAATCGTTGCAAATGCACTTTTTAGCTATAAAGGATTTAATGATCATTCCTTCTTTAGGAAATATGAATTTCACATGGGGAGCGTTCGTTCTGGTGAACAAATCAGGGTTTTATCCTCAGGTTTTCTGCATGCAGACATCGCACATTTGGCTTTTAATATGATCACGCTTTATTTTTTCGCACCGGTTGTTATTGCCTATATGGGTGAATTTTTATTTGTCATCGTTTATTTTGGCAGTTTAATTTTTGGCAGTTTATTGACTATTATGTTTCATAAGGATGATTACAATTATAGGGCGGTAGGTGCTTCGGGTGCTGTCACTGGTATTTTGTATTCCGCAATATTATTGCGACCAGATATGATGTTGGGTCTCTTTTTTATTATTCCAATTCCCGCCTATCTTTTTGGAATTCTCTATTTGTTATATTCAATCTACGGGATGAAAGCCAAGAATGACAATATAGTGTCACACGGCACATTTTGGAGGTACTATAGGTGGCTATTTGATAACTCTTATTACTAATCCAAATTTACTCGTAGAAAACACCTTCATGGTTGTTTTGTTGACCATTCCAATAGTTATTCTTTTTGGAATGGCCAAAATGGGCAAACTATAGTGGCATAGTTATTTGAGTAAAACACATCAATAACCAACTTAAATAGTACAAGATGAAAAAAGCAGTATTAATTCTATCCCTATTATTTATGGGAATGTCTTACGCACAGGAAGTAAATCAGCTTCCTCAAATCAGTGTGTCAGGAGAAGGTATAATTAAGGTCGTTCCAGATCAAGTCGCCATAACAGCTACCGTGGAAACACAAGGGAACGATGCTAAAGACGTTAAAAAGGGAAACGATAAACATGTGGAAGCAGTATTAAACATCATAAAAAAGATGAATTTGGCACCAGCTGATTATAGAACACAACGCGTTTCCTTAAATCCAATTTTTGACAATGAAAAGAAGAAGACAACTTATAAAGCTACTCAAAGTATCGAAATTTTATTAAGAGATTTATCTAAGTATGATGAATTGATGGAAAGTATAGTAGAGCAAGGCATTAACAGAATCGATAATGTTAGTTTTAAATCTTCAAAAGCAGCACAATATCAATCAGAAGTTAGAAAGATGGCGATGAAGGATGCAAAGCTCAAAGCCGAAGACTATGTGTCTGTTTTAGCACAAACGGTGGGGAGAGCGATTGCGATAACAGATAATTCGCAAAACTATCAGCCGCAGCCCGTTTATGCAAGAATGAAAATAATGGTAATGGATGAAAGTTCAAGCACTCGTGAAACACTTGCTGAAGGAGAAATTACAATAACAGCAAATGTAAGTGTGAGTTTTATTTTAGAATAAAAGCTCTAACAGATAAAATTCAAAAGTTCCCTCTCCTTAGAATAAGAAGAGGGAATTTTTTTTTAAACCAGTTATGCAAAGCAAATAGTATTATTGCTTGCTAAACTCTAAGAAAAAGAAGGTTTTGTTCTGTATAAGTGCAAAAAAAAACGCTGCAATTTCTTGCAGCGTTTTAGTGGGGAGAGTAGGATTCGAACCTACGAAGACGTAGTCAGCAGATTTACAGTCTGCCCTCGTTGGCCGCTTGAGTATCTCCCCGAGGCCTTTGAGTACAACACTTAGTTGTTGTAATCGATTGCAAATATAGAAACTGTTTTCGTGTTTCCAAATTAATTTCGAACTTAATTTTTGTATTGTTTTTAATGTATTGGTATTGAATAAAATAAAAAAACCTCCACTAGGGAGATTTTTTTATTTTGTTCTAGTATACGTATTATTTTGCCAAAAGTTCGATGATTTTTATCCTAAGCTCATCACCTCTTAAATCTCTTGCCACTATTTTACCAGAAGCATCGAGAATGAAGGTAGCAGGAATAGCTTCGACTTCATATTGAGCGGCAATCGGCTCATCCCAAAATTTTAAATTAGAAACCTGATTCCAAGTTAACCTATCTTTTGCAATGGCTTCTTTCCATTTGGCGGCATCTTTATCTAATGAAACTCCAATGATGTTTAATCCTTTTGAGTGCAGTTCTTTATAGAGTGCAACCATATTTGGGTTTTCTCTTCTACAAGGAGCACACCATGAAGCCCAAAAATCTACGATAGTAACTTTACCTAAGCTTTCCTTAAGGGAAATAGTTTTTCCTTCTGGATTAGGCGCAGAAAAATCTGAAGTTCAGTTAGGATCTCCAACTGGTGCCGCACTAGCGCCAACAGCAGGAGAATTTGTTTCAGTAAGTTTTGCTTTTACAGCTACACCAGCTTTAGTCTTTTTTAAAGATTCGTCTAAGCTGTTATAAATTGTTTCTGTTTTTTTAGCATCGGCACTTGGGTCGTTAACCATACCCTGTACAATTAACACGCTAATGTAAGATTTAGGATGCGTCTCTGCATAGCTAGTATATTTTGCTTTAGATGCTTCCCCTACTTCTTGTTGTAATTTTGAAAACCCTTGCATTAATTTATTAATTATAGCAGTGTCTTTAGCTTGTTGTGCCTCATTCATCGCTTGCATATTTTGAGTTTGAAAATCCATTAGTTTCTTCTGAACTACTTTAATATCCTCATTAAATTTCACATACTCATCGTTACTGTACGTACCCGAAACTTTAGATTTTTGAATACTATCTTTATCTATTGCAATAGTAATTTCTCCATTCTCTAAGATAAAAGGAATTTTTCCGTAAGGTGCTTTTCCTGGTACTGATTCTAAAAGGATAGTGTGGAAAGCAGGTTCCGTAATTTTACCCTTAATTTCAAATTTTCCGTTTTCTACCTTTACAGTATCTAAAGCAGTTATTGCGCCCGTCGTAGGGTCTTGAGTTTCTAGAATTATAGTTTTACCATTTTCAATACCAGTTGCTGTACCAGTGATAAGGAATTCGTCTTTTCCGACTTTGTTGCAAGAAAATAAAACAATAGCAACAGAAAGTAATAAAATTATTTTTTTCATTGTTAATTAGTTAATTTAGTTAAGAGTGCAAAAGTATCTAAATTTATTAGAGTACAATAAATTTTATAACCTAAATTTTTGTTATTTTTTCATTAAATTCTTTGCAAAGTGCTGGAGTATTTGCGTTCTTTCTTATAGAATTCATAGAGCTTTAGCATTTATTTCAAAGAAGTAACGTTTAGGATGGCAGGAAAGATAGAATTGACTATTTGCTCTTAATAAAAACAACTAAAATAGGTAAGGGGAAGATTTGAATTATAGCGTAATATCAGAAGATGAAGAAAATAAGGGACTGCTGATAGCGTACAATTATAGGTAAAGTAATGAGGAACTAAACTTCAAAAATGAATATTTGAAAAGCTTAGTTTTTAGTAGATAGTATTACAATTCAAATTGTTTGACGTCAGATTCAGCTTGCTCTAACTCATTTTGTGTAATTTTTATATCAAGAATCACATTTCTTAGTTCTTTATGTAAAGTGGAACTAATTGGGTCGGATTCCAGTTTTAATTCGATTTTAGTTCTATTATTTATTAAAACATCTAGTGTTTCTTTTGCTTTTTTATATTGTGCTTTATAAAGGTTGTATGAAGTAGTCATGTTTATTTGTTTTTTCGGATAGCTAAAGTACTAAAAACAAGTTTACTGCACAATAGTGAACGCGATTCAAATTGAATTTAATGACTATGTCAGTGTAATATGAAATAAATAGGACGACAAATTAATAGCAAAAAAAAAGCACTTTTTTAAATAGTGCTTTTTACATTTCTTATAAAAGCTTAATCTTGATTCAATGTTTTTCTCCAAGTAAAAGAGTTTAGAATATGTCTTTTCGCAAACCTTCCTGGAGAAGAAGCATTTACCATTTTCACGTAAGTAGCCTTAGGAACACTGATATATTCGTAAACACTTCCGTTAGAGAAATCGATGATTAACCTACCTTCAACAAATTTGTAATCTTTGATCGTAGCTGTGTTAATTGTTTCTGTATATTCTGGTAAATTTAGTTTAGTAGTTTCAGGATTGATACTTACCAAAAAATGATAGGCTTCAATAACTTGTTTACTTTTTTCTTCCGCCACTTTTAATCCAGCTTCATCACCTTGAAATTTATCAGGATGACATTCCTTCATAGAGTTACGGTAAATCGTTTTCAAATCTTTTAGATCTGCAGTTTTATCTACATTTAGCAATTTGCGGTATTCAACTATTTTTTTCATATAATAAGGTAACTACTTGTCTTTTAATAAGAAATTAATATACTGTGATTTCCGTCCCGACAAATTTTTTGCAAAGGTACACTTTTTTTTAACTCTTTAGTTGGAGACTAAAAAATATTCTAAAAAAGGACTGTTTACTTCTTTTTCTGTGGAATATCTAATCAAAATAGATACTATTGCTGTGGTTTGTTATTGGCTTTATCGAAATTTTTCGACTTTTTCTGGTACTTGTTGTAACTTATGTCGCTGGGGTTTTCTATAATTGATTTAATTGTAATCATCTCACCAACAACATGTTTGGCCATAACCATTTTATAATCTAAAAGGAACTCACCGCAAAAGTAATTGTTGTTTTCATCTTTTTCAATTATTCCGGTATATACTCCCTTTTGTAACATTCTCTCTTCTGAAGCTTTGGTCATTGTCTGTTTGTTTTAAAAAATTCGAATTGCAAAGTTAATCAAATATTAGTTGTCTGGCTAGGTTCTCCGTATTCTGATTATATTTGCGCATGCAAAAAACATTTCGCCCTAGTTTTAAGTCCTTTAAAAACACTTTCTGTGTGTTCCAAGAAGTGCTAATAAATGAAATTGAGGGAGTAGCGGCTCAATATGAAAGTAAATCCGGTAGCAGTTACTATTACAGTGAAATAGGAATGTACCGATTGTCAAATCATTGGGGACGATTGGCCAATAGTAAGTGGCGTTTGGAAGCCCTAGAACCAGCGTCGGAATCAAAATTTAAATTGGGTTTTGCTTCTTGGACTAGCTTTTACCCCGATAATGCTTTGGATGAATTGTACTATATAGAGATGAATCACATCAAAAAAACAGTCAAGTATCAGCATAAAAATAATCCAGATTACGATGGTAAAGCTATTCTTCGCAATAGTTTTGAAACCACTAAAAGAATAAAGCAAATACGAAACCTCCTCAATCTGACGTCTTGGGCCAAGTATTTTGAATATGAAGAACTTGATGATCTGAGAAACGAAATCATAACCGAATTGATTTTTACCAAAAAAGTGCTAGAAGAAATAAAGAGGGAATTGGCTTAAGTGTTTGAGTACATCTTTAAAACCTTACTCTAGTTTTAAGTGGCTGGTACTTATTTGTTCTAGTTTTTCAATATTTTTTTATTGTATTAAATATGCCGAGCTTTGTAAATAATTAGTTGCGAATCATATTTTAAGAGATTCAAAAAAAGTATTAATTCGATATTCCCGTGCTAAAACTGGTTCTGAAGTCTAATTTATACATTATTATGAGCAGAAATAACGAAAAAAATATTAAAAAGCACAACGACAAGTTGCATAAAGCTCAAGATAGGTTAAAGCAGGCTGAGATTAGTCGTAAGGAAAAATTAAAACAGATTCTAAAGAAATACAATGACACGAATGCGTCAGAAACTAAATAAGAGGAAATAACATGGATGATAATAAATTCACAGATTTAAAAAAAGGCGTTCAGGAAATAATTGATTTAATAGGTGCTAGAAATGCTCAAGAAGCCAATAATAAGTTGGTTGATGTAAGCGAGGTATTAGATGAATTGTTAGACTACTCTGACGATGATGAAGACTTAATCGAAATCAGTAAATATCAGGTGTTGTTGAATCAGTTGCAGCAATCTATACTGGCACTTAATGGGCAAGCATAATAAGTGGATAAAATGAAAGAGACAGAATGCTATTGCGGTTCCCAAATGAAATTTAATGATTGTTGCAATCTGTATATAAATGGTGGCGAAATGGCACCTACGGCAGAGTCTTTAATGCGGTCTAGATATTCGGCATATGCCACGCATAACGCGGGCTATTTGGTAGCAACGACCCATACTTCAACCCGCAAACACCATAATAAGAAAGACATTCTTGAGTGGTCCCAAAGCAATCAATGGATAAAATTAAAAATAATATACTCGAGAGACAATAAAGTTGGGTTTAAGGCTTTTTATCTCGATTCCCAGATGCAGATGCAAATGCATCATGAACACT
Organism: uncultured Flavobacterium sp.; assembly: GCA_937773775.1. Taxonomy (GTDB): domain Bacteria; phylum Bacteroidota; class Bacteroidia; order Flavobacteriales; family Flavobacteriaceae; genus Flavobacterium. Next base: position 38,687 of record CALJVL010000012.1, on the reverse strand, counting down.
CAACATTTAAGGTGGAAGATGGGAAATGGTTTTATGTTGACGGTGAGTTTTACTAAATCTTTAGAAATAGTACTTTTTTAATACTAGATATCGCGTGAGTGATGGAAGTGGAAATCCCACGAGGTTTTGCGTGGATTGAGAACGGACAGCACGACCCTCGTGGTCACGCCCAAATTATTTTAATATAGCGAACTTTCTGTTTTAACTTAAAATTAGTAACCGTTTGGTTGAAGTACATTTTAAAATGACGTAATTTTATGGGATATGGAAAAAGACAATAAAAAAGGGTTTTATTTTAAGCAATATGAAGCGCCTAATCAGTCTCCGTTTGAGAAACTCTTTGGTATTTTCAAGGAATTAATCACCCATACTTCGGGTGATTTTGACGAAGCCATTGACTGGTTGCGCGAATTGGACAAGGAATATAAACTCACAGATGAACATTATACAATTGATGATTTTATCGAGGATTTAAAGAAAAAAGGTTACATCCGAGATGAGCTTAAAGACGATGGAACTTCAGGGCTTGGAATTACAGCGAAAACCGAAAGGGCTATTAGACAGCAAGCTTTAGATCAAATTTTCGGAAATTTAAAACGTTCTGGCAGCGGGAATCATAAAACCAAGCAATCTGGGGGTGGAGATGAGCATACCGGAGAATTTCGGGAATTTCATTTTGGGGATGGTTTGGAGCGGATTTCATTGACCGAAAGTTTGCGAAATGCTCAAATCAATAATGGCGTGGAAGACTTCATGCTAACCGAAAACGACTTGGTTGTTGAAGAAACTCAGTATAAATCGCAAATGAGTACCATTCTGATGATTGACATCAGTCACAGTATGATTTTGTATGGTGAAGATCGAATCACTCCTGCCAAAAAAGTAGCAATGGCTCTTGCAGAATTAATCACCACCCGTTATCCAAAAGATACTTTAGATATTTTGGTTTTTGGGAATGATGCGTGGACAATTGAAATCAAAGATTTACCTTATTTGAAAGTGGGACCATTCCATACCAACACAGTAGCAGGTTTACAACTAGCGATGGATCTATTGCGCAGAAAGCGGAATACTAACAAGCAAATTTTTATGATTACAGATGGAAAACCAAGCTGCGTGCGCGAACGTGATGGTTCCTATTATATGAACAGTAATGGTCTTGATGAGTATATCGTAGATAAGTGTTACAGTCAGGCGCAACAAGCCCGAAAACTGCATATTCCTATTACTACCTTTATGATCGCTAATGATCCTTATTTACAGAAATTTGTTAATCGATTTACCGAAGCCAATCAAGGGAAAGCTTTTTATACAGGACTTAAAGGCCTTGGTGAAATGATTTTTGAAGATTATGAAACAAACAGGAAGAAAAGGATTAAATAAGTTTTAAAGGGAGAAGAGAGCAGAAAAAAGAGGATAGAATAAAGAATAAAGAGGATAGAATAAAAAATACAAAGACAATTGAAAAACATGAAAATAGAAAATATAAAGACTTTAGGCGAACTAAAAGCATTAGGATACGAAAGCAAAAGTATCAAGGATGAATTAAGGAACAATTTGAGAGAAAGAATAAAATCAGGAAAACCTGCTTTTGAAGGTGTTCATGGTTTTGAAAATACCGTAATTCCAGAAATGGAGCGAGCCATTTTGTCCCGTCATAACATTAATTTGTTAGGCCTTCGTGGTCAGGCGAAAACCAGATTGGCGCGTAAAATGGTTGAATTATTAGACGAATACGTTCCATTTGTAACTGGTTCTGAAATTAATGATGATCCATTTAGTCCAATTTCTCGTTATGCGAAGGATATTATTGAAAGCAAGGGAGATGCCACTCCAATTTCATGGTTGCACAGAAGTGACCGTTTCTCTGAGAAACTAGCTACCCCTGATGTTACTGTAGCCGATTTGATAGGGGATGTTGACCCAATAAAAGCCGCTAATTTAAAGCTGTCCTATGCGGATGACCGCGTGATACATTTTGGAATGATTCCGAGAGCAAATCGCTGTATTTTTGTAATTAACGAACTGCCAGATTTACAAGCGAGAATTCAAGTGGCTTTGTTTAATATTTTACAGGAAGGAGATATTCAAATTCGTGGATTTAAATTGCGTATGCCACTAGATATGCAGTTTGTTTTTACCGCAAACCCAGAGGATTATACAAATAGAGGAAGTATTGTAACCCCACTTAAAGATCGTATAGGTTCACAAATATTAACGCATTATCCTGAAACGATAAAAATTGCAAGAACGATTACAGAACAAGAAGCTAAACTGAACGCCTTTCAAAACGAGATGGTGCATGTGCCTTCATTGGCAAGAGACTTGTTAGAACAAATTAGTTTTGAAGCCCGTGAAAGCGAATATATCGACAATAAAAGTGGTGTAAGTGCCAGATTGAGCATCACTGCTTTTGAGAATTTATTGAGCACTGCTGAACGAAGAGCATTGAAATCTGGAGACGATAAAACAACAGTGCGATTATCTGATTTTATGGGTATTATTCCTTCCATTACTGGTAAAGTAGAATTAGTATACGAAGGAGAGCAGGAAGGAGCTGCAGCCGTGGCGCAAAATCTATTAGGAGCCGCTATTAAGACTTTTTTCCCTAGTTATTTCCCCAAAATTGAAAAACTGGAAAAACCAGACGAGAAAACGGCTTATACAGATCTGATTGAATGGTTTTTTGCCGAAAGCGGTTTTGAATTACTAGATGATTGTTCTGACGAGGAATACAGTAGAATATTGGGAACTATTGTGCCTTTGGAAATTTTAATAAAGAAATACCAACCGGGTTTAGAAAAAGAAGATCGATTATTCATGAAGGAATTTATTCTATGGGCAATGGTCGAACATAAAAAACTGAGTAAAGATAGGATGGAAGACGGATATCAGTTCAAGGATACCTACGGAAGTTATATCAGTAAACTTTAAAACACAGTATACTGTTATTATTTAATAGCGCTTAGAAAATAATTTCTAAGCGCTATTTTTTTTAATTAAAGCTATAATAGTACCAGTATGTCAGATGTGGTAGAATATGTACTACCTTCGGACGGTCGACCGTACTTGCGGTTACTGAAAACCTAATGGAAAATAGCTTTGAAGCTTTGATTACTACCTATATTGATAATAAAGTAGGTATATCTGAAAATTTTTTAAGTGATGATTTGGCAAACAGCTTAAAGCAAAATTTAATAGCACTAAACCAGCAAGACTTATTGATTGCTGCGGGAACAGGAAACTCACAAGCTATTGTTTATGATAGCGCCGTTCGTTGTGATTCTATTTTTTGGCTTGATAAAAAGAACAACAATGCATCTGAAAATGCTTTTTTCGAACAAATTGAGGACTTTATAAGTTATTTAAATGAGAGTTGTTTTACTGGTATTACTGGTTATGAATTTCATTATTCATTGTATGAGAAAGGCGATTTTTATTTGCCCCATTTGGATCAGTTTCAAAATAGTCCAAGTCGAAAATATTCGATGATTAGCTATTTGAATAGTAATTGGCAGCCCAGTGATGGAGGAGAATTGTTAATTCAGCAAGAAAATTTCAATCAGAAAATCACACCAATACAAGGCAAAACAGTTTTCTTTAAAAGTGACGAGTTACTTCATGAAGTCTTAGTGACTCAAAATACCCGAATGAGCATTACAGGATGGTTAAAATGTGATTAGTATCTTATTGAAACAAGCTTTAATTTATCCTTTCTAGCATTAGAGACAATCTATTGGCTTCATTTTCTAGTTGATCAACTTCTCTTTCCAAATTTTCGATCTCATTTTGGATTAGGAGAATCTGCTCTTCTTTGGTCGTTGCGGGACGTAACAATTTAAAATTTTCGACATCAGATAAACTGTTTTTAGCTTCAGCCAGCTTCTCTTTATCATCGATAAGCAACATCTTGATTTCAGAAAGACAAATAATAATGGAATCTTTTCTTCTTTTGTTATTATTTTCAGTTTCTATTCTTTTTTGTATTTCTTGTTGAATGCGTTGTTCATTAGATTCTTTTTGTTGTAGCTCAACTTGTACGTTACCAAACTCTGTTTGCTTATTTTTCAGGTCTAATTCATTTCTTTTATTATTCTGAATAATAGTAAGAGTAAAAACGGTTATCATTATTGCTAAAAATCCTAGCACATAAAAGAAATAAGCTTTCGTGAGCCCAAAAACAGTTTGTCCTTTTTTTATTGGTTTTACTTGTGGAGGAAAAGTCGCTTTTTTCACAGGAACTACAATTTCTGTGAAAAAAGGTTTAAACTCCGCAAAGTCAATTGCATGTTTCCATTCGTCCATACCTTGAGACCAGACTAGTGTGTTTTCTTTTATTTGTTGGGTTTTTAATTCCTCCAGCGTAAAAGGTCCAGCATTTTCATTGCCGTTATTGATGTAATAGGTTCTCATTTTTATGCTACTATTTTCTATGCAAAAGTAGGATGAAATTTTATAAAAAGCTGTCTGAGTTTGATTTATTTAGGTATGGTTCTTTGCAACCCTAATTCGTTTTTTCATATCGATTATAACAGGTTCAAACAACTTATTTATCTCTGTAATGGGTATTCTAGTTCAGTAAAAGACGATGGAATAAGCTTGAAAGTGGTTGATTAACTAAAATCAGTTAAAGTTCCTAAATATAGCTTGGCAATATGATAAGAAATATATTGCCGTTAATGGGACTCGTGTATATTGTCTTTTAGTTTATTTGCTGCGCTGCTTTTATAAATTTAGCCATATACTTTTGAAATAAAATTACCTTTGAGAAATGCAATAGGATCAATCTGACTTTGTAAGATAACGCCATTAGGCTTCGTTTCTAGTAGTAATTGAGCTGCTTGCGCTAAAGGTGCCGCTGTTGTTGTTTGTATGGCTCTCAGTTTGTGATTTCCGGCTTTTTGCGGAAGTATAGTTTTTGCTATCTCTCTACGACGTAAAACAACCTCAATATTTTTACCTTCAACGGCAGCGTACAATATAATTTGGTCATCCTCAACGTGTGGAATTGTAATTTCCATTTTGTGCTGAAGTTTTTGAATGGCAGTTACGGTATCGTCTTTAGTATTAATTTGTTCTTGTATCCAAGCATAATGTCCTGGAAAGCGTAAAGTTTTATAATCAAGTATACCAACTTTACCTTTTAATGCGTCAGGCAAATCGGCAGCTCCTCCTGAAGTCAGATCTTCTTCGTAAGTAATACCATCAATTATAATAGTCGCTCTTTCAGAAAGGGAAGGAAGTGTTGTTTTATTGTAATCGCGCAGTACGAGGGTATCTTTCAAATATTCAGTTGCTACTCCTATGGGGCTCCAAGTAAAACCTTAGTAATGAGGCGCAGCAGCATGCTTGGTTAGCGCACCAACTTTAAACTCTAGTGTATGAACTGAGTTGACTCTATAATCACTACAAAATTGTTGGAACAAGCCATGGGCTAACAAGTCAATATAACCTGGGGCTAAACCTGTTTGAAGTACGAAGCCTGTTTTGGCATCAGACGCTAATTTCATTATTTTTTCAGTTTCGTCTACATATTCAGTTAGATTGGCGTAATGCATCCCAAAATCTTTGGCAAACTGAGCAATTTTAGGTGCCTGACTACCAGGAAGACAGTCAAGAATAATATCTCCTTTAAGGAATAGCTCTTGCATTTCGTCAGTATTGTCGTTTTCCGGCAGAAGGAAGGCTTTTATTTCTGCCTTTTTCGTGCTTCCTTCTTCAATCCATCGTGCTACTTTCCGGGCTTTTGAAAGTGTTCGGTTGCCGATGAATAGACTTGGGGTAACCTCGCTCCATTCCATCAACAGCAAGCCAACCGCTTCGGCAAGACCTCCCGCTCCAGCGATAATAATATTGAAGTGTTTTTTCATATACTTGATTAAGGCAGCTAAAAAGGCATAGGTGTTATTTTTTTTAAGATGAACTACCCCTCCACAGATCAACTGGGCATCATTGGAGTCTTTTCCAATTCGCCGCAGAGCGGTTGGGAATTAATCCCTAAATTGATTAATGATCGTGATCTAAAATTCTCTAACGAATGGGTAGAATAAACAAAAGAATGCGAAAAAAAAGATAGTTTTTGGAACGATTTTTGAAGTTTTTGAAATTTATTCTTGGCGTGTTGCCAGCTTTGAAGAACCTGTAAAAAAATTAAGTGACTATAAGGGTTTATTGATTTGTTTTGGAAAGGCACTTTGTCTGTTTAACACAAATCGAAAGGTTGAAGTTTAGATAAAGCTTTCGAACAAGCTACCAACTATTTCCCGATACAAGATCTAATTTCTTTTTATTTATAAGGGGTTAGAAGGTTAGAGGTGTACAAAAGAAATACGGATTTTGATCAAGTAACTATCTTTAGTGTTAGTAAAAACAATTTGTATTTTTTATTCATTCAAAAACTGCTGTGTTCTATACCTTGTTTTTGTGATTAAACACGTTCTTTATGTGATGGGGAAAATATTGAAATGAATCGCTTAGCTTTTGACAACTTTTCCTCAATTTTGTTATATACAAAGTATAGTTGCTTTTCATTCAAGTCTAACACTGATACAAATTTATCATTTATATTTTAATTAATTTTACCGCCTTAACAGTAACTAGTCCTTTTGTTATTTTAATTATATATTATCTTACGTTCTAAAAATTATTTTACTGCCATAACAGTAAAATAATAATTTTTTTAATAATTTATCTCATACATGTCATTAAATTGTATATTTTTACCGTTAAAACAGTATATAATGAATGATTTTGATTTAGGCACTTTAATTAAAGACCATCGAAAAAAAGCAGGACTTACACAACTTCAACTAGCTGACTTAGCTGGAGTAGGTAAGACCACTGTTTTTGATATTGAAAAAAATAAAGAAACAGTTCGTTTGAACAATCTTTTTGCAGTACTCCGAGTGCTAAATATTAAAGTAGAATTCAAAAGTCCTTTAAATAAATAATTATGAGAAGAGCAATTGTATTTGCACACGGAAAAAGAGCTGGAATTTTAACGGAAATAGCTGCTGAAGACTATCATTTTGAGTATGATAAAAATTATGATGGCGAAGCAGTTTCATTGACTATGCCTGCAACTCAGAAAAAATATAGCTATACATTTTTTCCTCCTTTTTTTGAAGGGCTATTGCCTGAGGGTATAATGCTAGAGGGATTGCTACGTATTGTGAAAATTGATAAGAAAGATTATTTCTCTCAATTGATAGCAACGGGAAATGATTTAGTGGGAGCAATAACGGTTAAATTGATGGAAGATGAATAGATGCCCTATCACTTATGAATTGTGTGGTACGGATAAGTACAGTGAAAAAGGACTTCGAATGATAGCTCCTAAGCTGACTTATTTAAATGATTTACCCTATACAGCTGTTGAACTTCGTCAGGAAGCCGCAAATAGAGCTAAAAAGCTATCCATTCAGGGAGTACAACCAAAGCTTAGTGCGGCTATTTCAATAGTGGATCAAGAATTTAAAATTGTGGACCAATTTGGGACCTACATTATAAAGCCACAAAATGATTTATTTCCACAATTACCAGAAAATGAAGATGTAACTATGCGAATGGCGAAAGTATTTGGTTTAGAAGTGCCGTTTCACGGGATGCTATACGGCAAAGATGGTAGTTTATCTTATTTCATTAAACGTTTTGACCGTTACGGTAGAGGAAAAAAAGTGGCTACAGAAGATTTTGCTCAATTAACGGGGAATACAAGAGATACAAAATATCGTTTTACAATGGAAAAATTGATTCCAGTACTTGATGAATATTGTTCCTTTCCTACTATTGAAAAAGCCGATTTTTTCAAAAGAATTCTTTTTTGCTATCTGACCGGAAATGAGGATATGCATTTGAAAAACTTTTCGCTAGTTACTAAAAATGGTAAAACAACGCTCACTCCTGTATATGATTTCTTAAATTCTACTATAGCAATTAAAAACGCTGAGGAGGAAATAGCACTGACATTAAAAGGAAAAAAAAGCAATTTAAAAGCAGCTGATTTTGTTGATTATTATGCTAAAGAAAGACTGCAGCTCAATGATAAAACAATAGCTACTATTCTACTGCAAATGAAAAAAGCAACTCCGAAATGGAAGGAATTGCTTGAAATTTCTTTTCTTACTGATGAAATGAAGGGAAAATATTTGAATTTATTGAAAACTAGACTAGCTATGTTTAAGTAGTCTAGTAAAACTATAATATTACTAGGCTGTTCAAAGCTCTATTTATTTGTGAATATAAAAAGAGCGTAAATTATATGCTTTAGGATATAATATAGATTTGAGTTTGTGTATGCTTTTGTCAGTTGAGTGAGATGTAGGTTTTTGAAAATTAAGATATTTTACTTTCCCCCGATACAGAATGTAACATCTGTTATTTTACAGTACTTAGGAGGCTATGAGGTACATTTTAGGTACAAAGTCTTTAGAAAACTGCAATTTTTGCAGATCTATCAACATCGTTCTTTAGCTTTCCCTTGATTATCCCAAGTCTTTAAATCAATACTACCCTTGGAAGTAGCCAAAACTCAGTTGCCTGTAAAAACTGTTTTATGGGTAGCTTATCATGCCTAAAAGTATATAAAGAGTAAACCAGGCAAAACAGCAACGATCCGAATATTTAAAAATCTTCTTATATTATTCGCTAGATTCAATTAGTTAATGCAACTCTCGGGAAAAGGGATTGGATAATTTTTTCAAAAGAAAGGACATTAAAGTCCTCTCCTTCGAATGGAATAAATTGTCTTTATTCACTCCTGACCAAAGTTGTAAATAATGAGCCATTTAACCAGCGAACAAAGATATACTATTAGTGTATTATTAGAGCAGAATTTCAGCAAAAGCGAAATAGCAATAGTTATTAAAAAAGACAAGTCCGTTTTAACACGAGAGCTTCAACGTAATTGTGATTTACGCAGTGGTAAATATGATTTTGATTTAGCTCAGCGAAAATATGAAAAACGACAAAAAAGCAAAACCAAAAGAAATGACTTAACTCTTGAAATTAAAGAGCGGATTAAAGAATACCTCCATCAAGAGTTAAGTCCAGAACAAATAGTAGGCGTTTGCTCAAAAAACGGATTGTCATGTGTGTCAACAGAGTCTATTTATCAACATATTTGGAAAGATAAAAAAGAAAAGGGGAATTTGTATTTAAGTCTACGAACAACTGGGAAAAGGTATAGAAAAAGAGGAAGTAAAAAAGACTCCAGAGGTGTCTTGAGTAACAGAAGATTGATTGAAGATCGACCTAAAATTGTCGATTTAAAGCAACGTTTTGGAGACTTGGAGATCGATACTATAATCGGTAAGAATCACAAAGGTGCCATTGTGACCATAAACGATAGAGCCACTGGAATACTGAGGATGAAAAAAATAAAAGCTAAAGAAAGTGAATTGGTTAGACAAGCGGCAATTGAATTATTAGAGAACTGGAAGCCCTATTTGTTTACAATAACATCCGACAATGGAAAAGAGTTTGCAATGCATCAAGAAATCGCTACAGTATTAGAAGTTGACTTCTATTTTGCAAATCCTTACAGTCCTTGGGAACGTGGAGCAAATGAAAATCTAAATGGACTTATAAGGCAGTATATACCCAAATCGACCTCTTTTGAAGAAATAACCGTCGAAAGAATTATAGAAATACAAGAAAAATTAAATAATCGTCCGAGAAAAAGATTTAATTTTGAAACACCAAATTATATGTTTAACCAAAAAGTTGCATTTGTAACTTGAATTCAGCTTCTAATAACCCTTGGTGTTCGTCGAATTCGCTGTCTTTTCTGTTCAACATGAGTTTCATCGTTCATGCAACTCGACGAAAACCTATCCAGCGTTACAATGTTTTTATGAGGTCCTAAGGTCTATTTATACGCTCACTTTTTACCATACAAAATAGATAAAGTTTTACTTACGTTAGCGGACCACATAGAATTATGTGATTCTCCTTCAAATATTTGCCACTTCAATTCTATATTATCGTAATCACTTTGCTCAAGATAGCTACTGTACTTGACCATCGTTGGTACTATGCCAGAGTGCTCCTTATCTCCAACAGAAATGAAAACTTTAGTTTGCGGTATATCCCAAGTTTTATTTTCCCTGAATTGAGTAACTGCTTGGTTTAATAACTTCTCATTGTCCCACCAAAGTGCAGGACTACTGATGCCAAATCGAGTAAAATAGCCATCTGAATTTACCAAACAATAAGCTGCAAACAGACCCCCAAATGAGTGACCGAAAATACCTCTATCAGAATTAGTTTTGTAATTCTTATCGACGAATGGAACTATTTCGGTTTTCATAGATGTAAGAAATTTATCTGCTCCTCCAGATATAAGTCCGCCTTTGGGCACATCACTTCTTTTATTTACTTTTTCATCTGTAGAAGTAGATAAAGATGTCGTATAGTCTTGATATCTAAAAGTAAAATCAGCATCACTAATACTCACAATGATAAGGTCTTCTAGTTCTTTTTCCGAATCCAAAATTGCTCTTGTTCCTCTGATTATGGGAAAGACCCATTCACCGTCCAAAACATATAAGATTGGATAAGAAACTCTGTCTTTTGTCGAATAATTTTTAGGAAAAGAAATGTACAATTGATAATCCCTTCCCAATATCTTAGAAGTAATTGTATGGTCTGGCTCTGTTATTCTTTCTCTTGGCTCTAATTTTGACTAAATGCGACAGTACTAAAAATGATTAATACAAATGTGATTGATAAAGGTTTTATTGATTTCAAAATATTCATTTAAGATACTTTTTTTTTGATTAATTTTTAGTTCTGTTTTTGTTTGTTACTAATTAAACAAGTTTGCAACTACTGTTTCCTCACAAAGAATTTAGTTTGATTTGTGGAAATTTAATTAAAAATTTGATCTTTCAATCAAATCCTATTTTTAAATTCCAAAATAGCATAGTTTGGTTTCAGCGTAATTAATGGTTTTATTTGAATAGGGGATTCCTTTTCAATAATTTCGAATTGCTCTACCAAAGCAATAATTGCTAAAATCATTTCATAGATGGCAAAATTATTGCCAATACACATTCTAGGCCCCGCACCAAAAGGAAAATAATTTTTTGAAAACTTAATATTTTCATCTAAAAAACGTTCCGGAATAAATTCATTTGGCTGTTTCCAAAAGTCTGAATGACGATGAATTTCATAAATTGAAAACAACAAATTCGAGCCTTTGGGTAAAACAATTCCGTTATAAGTATCTTCCTCAATATTTACGCGGTCTATAAAATAGGCTGGAGGAAACAAACGCATAGATTCTTCAATAACTAATTTTGTATAACTCGCATTTTTTATCCAATGCATGCAATCCGTAGATTCACTTTTTATTTTTTTGATTTCAGATGCTATTTTTGACTGTGCTGCAGGATTTCGGGCCAACAATTCGCAGGTAAAAGTAAGTGCATTTGAAGTTGTTTCATGACCCGCTGCAAATAAAATCAATATTTCATCTACCAATTGATTTTCATCCATCTTAGAGCCATCCTCATATTTTGCACTTAAAAGCATGTCCAATAAATCATGATGATCTCCGTTGCTTTGCTTTCTTTCTTCTACCAATCTTTTTAAAATTTTTCTCGAATTTTGAGTCAAGTCTAAATGCTTTTTCGTTTTACCGGAAAGGTTAAACCACCAAACAAAAAAAGGTTGTCTTAGTTCTTGAACCAACATTTTTTGAGTAGCTTCTGTGGTATGTTGCAATGAATCAATATCAGCACCAGAAATGTTTATATTGAAAATTGATTTGATAACAGTTTGAAAAGCCAAATCATTAAAAACAGGAAAAACATCCATCGGTTTTCCAGTTTTAATATTTTTTAATTCTGCTAAAATGGTTTTTTGAATGGTATCAACCAACAGCTTAAGTTGGCCTTTGTGAAAAGCTGGCTGAATTAATTTTCTTTGTTTTTGCCAATGCTCTCCCTCAACAGTTAACAATCCTTTTCCAACATATTTTGCTAAATCTTTGGTTTGAATATAAGATTTAGTATAATTTTTTTGATTCTTTTGAAGCGCATGTTGTAAAAGTCCAGCATCCCTACAAAATAAAACAGATTTTCCAAAACCAATTTTTAAACGAAAAATATCTCCTAAAGTATCAAAGTTTTTTGCGTGAAATGGTAAAGGATTTTGTAAAATAGCTTTGGCATGCTTTAGAAACTTAAAAAAAGAAACTTCTGGAATTTTATTGGATACGCTCATTTTTAATTTTATTTGCACTCATTAACAACCCGTTTTAAAGAATTTGTAAAAGTTGACTTGTTGTATTTATTTTTTACAAATTTAAGCATATTCGCTTATGTATTTTGTTGTATTTTTTATTAAAAATATACTTATGCAACATCATTCCAAAGTTTTTAACTATCCAACCCTGTCCTAAATAAATTTCATGTGCTTAAAATTTATTTAGGATAGGATTGTATCTTTTTTAGAAAAGTGCATTATGGTGGAGCTAAAGGCGTTAATACAAATGGAAGGTGTTTATTTGGCGCAAGCCATTAATTATTTGGAAGCGTATAATGTCGAAATTGGGTTGTTAATTAACTTTGGTGCAAAAAGTCTTCAATTTAAAAGAGTGCATAATAATAGTCTTAAACCGTGATTGAAAAGGATTAGAAGGAAAAAAAGGATTTCGTATTTAGTAATCAAGAAAATCAAGTCAATCCTGGTTCAGACAATAAGGAGCTTGTTACAGCAACTGTTTGTGTAAAGTGGTAGCAGCTATTTTTAATTAAAACCTGTTTTTCACAATAAGCAGGTATTAAAACTTGTTTTTCATCTAGTTATCGTATGCGTTTTTACAAGTAAAACCTGTTTTTCACAAAATAATTATTTAAAACCTATTTTTCACAAACAAAACCTATTTTTCATATATTTGATAGAATTTAAACAAACATAAAATGCAATTTTCTAAAGATATAACGGTATTTAATGGCATAACAACTCCAGAGCCTGGCACATTAGTGGGTTATGGCGCTATTATAGATGCGATGCAGCTACAATTGCCCATACCACATGCACTAGCAATCATCAGTAAAAAGCACAAGCAGTACAGCACAGAAAACTGGTTAGTATACACACCAAGACACCAACCAAAAGAAACACTATTTCATCAACTTGTATTTGCTCTAAAATATGAAGGTGTTAATTTGTTGTTTTTTAAAACGCTATTTCAAAAAATTTCAGAAGAAGAGGTAATGAGCTTACTTCAAATAGAACCAACAGGCCAATACAGTAGAAAAATTTGGTTTTTATGCGAATGGTTACTTCAAACAGAACTTCCTATTGCTGATTTAGCGATTAAAAATTACGTTCCACTACTGGATGAAAAAGTGCAATATAGTGTTACAGGCATAAAATCAGTCCGTCATAAAATAACAAACAACCTTCCTGGAACGGTAGATTTTTGCCCTTTAATCTTTAAGACAGAAAAATTAGAAGCGAAGATTAATGCGGCTCTTTCCAATAAAAAAGACATTTATTTAAACAATATTCATAAGGATGTAGTGCAAAGAGCCTCTTCTTTTTTATTGTTAAAAGACTCCAGGGCCTCTTTTACTATTGAAAATGAAAATCCAGGAAACAATAGAGCCATGCGCTGGGGGAAAGCCATTGGTCAAGCAGGAGGTGCGGCGTTGAGCCTAGAAGAATTAGAACGATTGCAACAAATTGTAATTGAAAATAGCCGATTTACGGAAATGGGACTGCGCAAGAAAGCAGGCTTTGTTGGAGAACACGACAGAGCTACAGGAGCACCTATTCCAGATCATATTTCGGCAACAGCAAAAGATATTGAACCCTTAATGCATGGCTTGCTTACTGCAAATGCAATCATGCAAGATCCTATTTATGATGCCGTTTTGGCTGCTGCTGCCATAGCTTTTGGTTTTGTATTCATTCATCCCTTTGTAGATGGTAATGGGCGTTTACATCGGTACATCATCCATCATGTTCTAGCCAAAAAAGAATTTACAAAACAAGGCGTTATTTTTCCTGTTTCGGCATCTATTTTAGATCATATAAACGATTATAAAACAGTTTTAGAATCCTATTCTCATTCTTTATTAGATCACATTCAATGGAAAGAAACACTGGATCATAATGTGGAAGTTTTAAATGGAACTGTAGACTTTTACCGCTATTTTGACGCAACAAAACAAGCCGAATTTTTATATGATTGTGTAGAAGACACTTTAGATAGAGTCATTCCTAATGAGGTAACTTTTCTTCAAAATTATGATGCGTTTAAAAGATACTTAGACAATACGTATGAAATGCCCGATACGATGGTAGCGTTATTGGTTCGGTTTTTAGAACAAGGAAACGGCGCATTATCAAAACGGGCCTTAAAAAAAGAATTTTTAGATTTAAAAGAATCGGAAGTTAACGACATAGAAAATAAGTATCAAGAAATTTTTATAGCAGAATAACATGAGCCACCAATCTGAAGCCCTATTAGGAAACAACTTAATCAAGCAATTGCGGGATTTAAGTTATGCGTCCGCTACTATACAGGATGATGCCGCTTTGGTTGGGATCTTACAAAGTCAATTGGCTCTTTTGAACAAAACTACTTTTACTGCCAAAGAGTTTGATGCCATACTCAATCATTTAGCCAAAGGCACAGTGTTTGAGAAAGCCAAAACAGACAAAACCGAGGTTTACAAAACAGCTATAGATCCTATTATGATGCTGTCCCGTATGTCTGATGTAAATGAAGTGACCCAATAAAACCCTCGAATTGTTCTACCAAAAAATCCGTTTCATTTTCGTAAAACGGATTTGATTTAGAATAAGATTATTTAGTTTACAGCAATTACAAGCGATTAACTTCATAATACGATTGAGCGATCATAATTCGAAATAGCAGCACCAACCATGTGGGTCGTGACCAATTTTGTACCCTGTATCATAGATTACTTTTATTTACCGATACAGAAGTTTGCAAATATGTTACCTAGCAATTCGTCATTTGTGACTTGTCCAGTAATCGTGCCGAAGTGATATAAAGCTTCCTTGATGTCGATGGCCATCAGGTCGCTCGAGAGCTCCGTTTCCAGTCCGTATTTTACTTTCTGGATTTCGTCTAGAGCTTTTAACAGTGAGTCGTAATGTCTCGTATTTGTGACTATTGTCTCGTTGTTGCGCAAGGCTCCGGTATTTACAAAGGAAAGTAGTTGGTCCTTCAGTTCTTCGACCCCGATGTTTTCTTTGGCACTCAAAAATAATTGTTTCAAGTTTAAAGTTTCAAGTTCTTGTTGAAGTAATTCTAGTTCATCTGTCTTTAATTGGTCGATTTTATTGGCAACAATCAAAATTTGTTTTAGCGGATATTTGTTTTTAATTTTTTCAATTTCAATTATGGATTCCGATCCTGAAACCTGAAACTTTAAGCTATCCATTAGGTAGATAACTAGTTGTGCTTGTTCTATTTTCTCGAAAGTTTTTTTGATACCAATACTTTCCACTATATCCTTAGTTTCGCGAATTCCCGCCGTATCAATGAATCTAAAACCAATGCCTCCTATAACCAATTCATCTTCTATCGTATCGCGCGTAGTTCCAGCAACTTCTGAAACGATGGCTCGTTCTTCATTTAATAGCGCATTCAATAAGGTAGATTTCCCCACATTGGGTTCACCTACAATAGCCACAGGAATACCGTTTTTAATTACGTTTCCTATAGCGAAGGAATCGATAAGTCGTTTGAGTACAAACTCGATTCGGTTTAGTAATTCATGAAATTGTGTACGGTCGGCAAATTCGACATCTTCTTCCGCAAAGTCTAGTTCCAATTCGATAAGTGAGGCGAAATTCAATAATTCTTCACGCAATTTGGCTATCTCATTCGAGAAACCACCACGCATTTGTTGCATGGCAATTTGGTGCGAGGCTTCATTGTCGGAGGAAATTAAATCGGCAACCGCTTCCGCCTGCGATAAATCGAGTTTTCCGTTAAGGAAAGCCCTTAGTGTGAATTCACCGGGATCGGCCATACGGCATCCTTTGCGAAGTAATAACTGAATTATTTGTTGCTGAATATAGGTTGAGCCGTGACAGGATATTTCGATTGTGTTTTCGCCCGTATAGGAATTAGGTCCTTTGAAAATGGAAACCAGTACTTCATCTAGGGTTTTGGTATCATCCATAATATGGCCTAGATGTAAAGTATGCGTTTTTTGCTTTAATAAATCTTTGTTTTTAATGGACTTAAAAACGCTGTTGCCGATGGTAATTGCTTCGTTTCCGGAAATTCTGATTACCGCTATGGCTCCCGCTCCTGAAGGTGTAGCCAATGCTACTATTGAATCGTTATATAACATATTTTTATTCTAAGCTGCAAAGGTAGTGAATCTCAAGAAGTATCTATTTTTTAAAAGAGGCCCTTTTTTAATATCAAAAAAATAAATTTTAAGCTCGGATCGTTCTGGTTTTTTTATATTTTAGCTACACTTACGCAGAAAGGGATTTTTTGAAGGCTTATTTGTAACCAGCTATGGTGAGAAATCGCAACATGATATAGACATTCCGATTTTAGCTATTCAAAGCGATTGACGTTAAGATAGAATAAAAGACTTGATTTTTTAAAAAAAACAACTATTTCAACAGAACAAATAATGTGTATTAAGTTAATAATTATCGTTTTAATAGCGTAAATTTAATGATCTGCTTGTTAATGTATCACTAAAACTTTTGTAAGATGAAAAGAATATTATTCCCAACCGATTTTTCCGAAGTGGCTAATAACGCATTTGTACATGCTTTAGAATTTGCAAAAATAGTTCAAGGAGAGCTTGTTTTGTTGCATACATTTGAACTTCCTGTATTCGACAATCAGTTTTTTCCGGAAAATTATTTGGTCATCTATGAATCTGTCGAGTTGTCGCAATTTGATATGTTTAAAGATGAAATTCCTAAACTTAGAGCTATTGCTGAGAAACATAATTTGCAGAAAATCAAAATGACACATCGACTTATGGATGGTAATTTGATTTTTAATATTAACAAGGCAATCAAGGAGGACAAGATAGATTACGTTGTCATGGGAACAGAAGGAGCTTCGGGTTGGTCTGCTTTTTTTTCCGGCACTAATACGGGAGCAGTTCTTACAGATGTTGCAGTACCACTTTTATGTATTCCGCTTGAAGCAAAGTTCAAAAAAACAAAAAGAATTGGTTTTACCACTAGATTTCGATCTAAAGATAAAAAAGCCTTGAAAAAAGTATTGGAAATAGCAAAATTGGCCGGTGCGGACATCAAATGTCTCTATGTGAAAACGGATACATCTGACGTTAACAAAGATATCGTTAAAAAATGGGAGAAAGATTTTGAAGATGAACCAATTGAGTTTTTTGTGATTTCTACTGACGAGATTAAAGAAACCATTTTAGATTTTATCTTATATCAAGAAATCGATGTTTTAACAATGCTTACTTATAAAAGAAGCTTTTTCGAGGGAATATTCCATCCCAGTTTGACAAAGAAATTTGCTAATAATTTTGATGTGCCGATTTTAGCCATTCCCATCGATTAATTTATTTTGAGTTTTATCAGAAAATTATACTGCTTATTCTAATAGCTTATTTATTTGTCTAACGCTATATTTGTATTTCATTAAATCAGGATATGGAAATATACAGCGCTAAGGCCAAAAGTTATTCGGAACAGTTGAATAAAATCAATAAAAAATACAATAGTGTCAGTTTCTTAAGACTGATAAGCATTTTGCTTTTTCTGGGCTCCCTTTACTTTTATATGAAGGGAAACGAAACAATATTCTTAATACTCGCCGCTTTCCTTTTTATGGGATTTATATTTTTAATGCAATTCCATTCCAAATTATTGTTTAAAAGGAAAATAAAAGAGGCATTAGTAAAAATCAATGAAGATGAGATTGCGTTTTTAGATAAAAATTCAATACCCTTTGAAAACGGAATCGAATTTAATGATTTCCATCATCCTTACGCTTATGACCTAGATATTTTTGGAGAATATTCATTATTTCAAAGTCTAAACAGGACGGCTACTTTTATTGGAAAGAAAACGATGGCAAAGCAATTACTTGTTTTGTCCGCTTCCGAAGATATTTTAGACAATCAAGTTGCCGTAAAAGAGCTTTCGGCAAAGTTGGAATGGCGGCTCGAATTTTTGGCTTTGGCAAAAATCACTAATGATACTAAATCGAGTTACGAAGCATTATTAAAATGGAGCCGATACAATAGTGCGTCGTTGCCCAAATGGAGTATTTTTATCTCTTACGCTAGTCCTTGTTTATTTGTATTGCTTTTTCTAAGCTATCTCTTTAGTTCAAGTCTTATTTTAGTTAACTGTTTGTCTTATTTATTTGTTTTTAATCTAATAGTTTTGGGGACGCTTCTAAAGCGAATCAAAATAGAAATAGCAAACTCTACTAACATTGATAAAGTTATTGGTAATTACGGCTTGCTGCTTAGTAAAATTGAAGAAGAAAATTTTGAATCTTCAAAATTAATATTTTTGCAGCAAAAACTGAAATTCAAAACAGCCAACGCGAGTATTCATCTGAAACAATTGTCAGCCTTGTTTTCTAAAAACGATACGATTGCAAATTTCGTTACGGCTGTATTATTTAACGGAACTTTTCTTTTTAACCTAAATGTTTTGAAAGGTTTAATCGAATGGAAGAAAGAGCATGCATCAGCATTAGAAGAATGGTTAGAAGTTATCGGAGAATTCGAAATGTTAAATAGCTTAGCTAATTTTTCTTATAACAATCCAGCCTTCGTATTTCCGACATTAAATGCCGATTTCAAGATTGATTTTTCAAACCTAGGGCACCCATTATTAAATGCAAATACTAGAGTAGATAATGATGTGAGTTTTCACCCAGAGTCATTTATGATTCTGACGGGTTCTAATATGTCTGGCAAAAGCACTTTTCTTCGGAGTTTAGGTGTCAATATGGTGTTGTCTGGAATGGGTTCTGTTGTTTGTGCTAGCGCGGCTACCGTGCATCCTTTACCTATTTTAGTTTCGATGCGATTATCTGATTCCTTATCAGATAGTGAATCGTATTTCTTTGCAGAGGTAAAACGACTAAAACAAATTATGGATCAACTGGAATTGAACCCAGCTTTTGTTTTACTGGATGAAATTTTGAGAGGAACAAATTCAGATGACAAAAGAAACGGTACAATCGAGGTGGTCAAAAAGATGATTGGAAAAAAAGCGATAGGAGCAATAGCTACTCATGATATAGAAGTATGCTTAACAACTGATGAATATCCAAATGTTCTCACTAATAAATGTTTTGAGGTTGAAATTCATAATGACGAATTGAATTTTGACTATAAACTTCGCGACGGTATCTGTAAAAATAAAAGCGCCACTTTCCTGATGAAAAAGATGGGGGTGATTTAGCAAGTGAGTTTCTTTTTACAAGAAAAACTTAATTTGAAGTAAAAGCAAAAGAACCGCAATTTCAATTGGAAATTGCGGTTCTTTTAAATATATAAATGGTTTAGTTAATAGCGTATTTACATAAAAGGCTGAGCTTTGTATTCGATTATCAAAAATCAAACATTACAAACTATCTTAGCTGTTAAGCATTACTGGCATTACTAACATAGTAACTGTTTCACCATCTTCTAGACCATCAACAGGAGTTAAAATACCAGCTCTGTTAGGTAGCGACATTTCAAGCATAATCATATCAGACTGCAGGTTGGTTAACATTTCAGTAAGGAAACGTGAGTTATAACCTATTTGCATATCATCGCCTTGATAATCACAAGTCAATCTTTCTTCCGCTTTATTGGAGTAATCGATATCCTCTGCAGAAACGTTCAATTCAGCACCGGCAATTTTTAAACGAATTTGGTGTGTAGTTTTATTAGAAAAAATAGCAACACGGCGCACAGAACTTAAGAATTGAGAACGGTCTATCATCAGTTTATTCGGGTTCTCTTTTGGAATAACCGCCTCATAATTTGGGTATTTCCCGTCAATCAAACGACACATCAAAATATAATTGTCAAATGAGAACGTAGCGTTAGAATCGTTGTATTCTATTTTTACCTCTGCATCTGAAGCAGAAAGGATATTTTTTAAAATAGTCAAAGGTTTCTTTGGCATGATAAAGTCAGCGACCTGAGATGCTGTAACATCCGTACGGGCATATTTTACCAATTTATGTGCGTCAGTTGCTACAAAAGTTAATCCTTCTGGAGAGAACTGGAAAAACACACCTGACATTACGGGACGTAAATCATCATTACCTGCAGCAAAAATTGTTTTGCTTATAGCTGTTGCTAAAACATCAGCAGGCACTAAAGTTACAGACGGTTCTTCTAAGTTTACTGCTTTTGGAAACTCATCACCAGGAGCGTAAGCTAAAGCATATTTTCCTGAATTGGAACTAATTTCAATTGTACTATTCTCTTCAACTGTAAAGGTTAGCGGTTGCTCGGGGAAAGTTTTAAGTATTTCTAAAAGCAATTTTGCAGGTACCGCAACACTTCCTTGACTTGTTGAATCTATAGCCAGGCTTGCTGACATTGTTGTCTCTAAATCAGAAGCAGAAACGGTTAATTCATTATTGTTTAATTCAAAAAGGAAGTTGTCCAAAATGGGCAAAGTATTACTGCTGTTGATAACATTACCTAAAACCTGTAATTGCTTTAATAAGTACGAACTCGATACTATAAATTTCATCTGTCTAATTTTATTTTTTTGAGGTATCTATTTTAGTTTAATTGTAAAACATAATACATTTTACAAATATATTGTAAACTATTCGAGTATTGAAACTTTTTTATTAACATCTACTTAGCGTATTTTCTTTTTCGGAGGTAGCTAAAAAGAAAGCCAAATAGTGTCAAAATTAGAATTGGAAGTCCGATAGTTATGACCTGCGTTAGTCTATAGTTTTCGTATACTTTTTCCTTATCCAATAAAGCCAAATCCAGATCCTTGCTTCGAATGTTAATAAGTCCGGTATCGTCCAGTAAATAATTTACGCAATTCAATAGTAAATCCTTGTTGTCATATAAATTACCGGATCTTTGATCATAGCCTAATTCTACTGGCTGATAGTTTTTATCTAATTGATTTTTGATCACATCTCCATCAGAAATCACGATCATTTTATTGTTTCCACTTGTAGCTTTAAAACTCTTTTGGTCAAACGACAATACTCGGTTTTCAAAAACGGAATGGAACGAACCTTCAAGTAAAATAGCAAGAGTGATATTTCCAGTATTAATATAATGGTTTGGACTCGTTTCTTCAGCCACGATATCCAAATTAACTTCGACAGGCGTACCTATCTTTTTTGAATATTGGGACGTTTTTAAAAGAACGGTTTTTTTGATTCCGTTTTTTAAAGTGTCGATAGGGTTTGCGAAATCGAATTTGATGCCGCCAAGATTCTTTACTATTGGATGCGTACTTACTGGATAAACCAGAGGTGCGAATTTCCAGTTGAATTCCTGGTATTGTGTTGCACTGCCTTGTTCTCCAGTAGCCAATTTTATCGGGCTTCCTTGCTCATCTTTAACGATATCAGGATTAATGCGGAAGCCGTACTTAAAGAACATATCATTTAGGTTCAAATCTCGGGGGTAGGCCAAAGTTGATCCAGAAGAATTGTACAGACTATCCATTTCTGCGGACACTTGATCTACGAGCCATAATGTTTTTCCGCCATTTATAATAAATTGGTCCAAAACTTGTTTTTCGGAATCCGAGAATGTTTCCGTTGGTTTTGCTATAATGGCTAGATCATACTTTTCTAAAGCTTCTAAACTGGCTACTGGGTTTTTGGCTACCGAATCCAAGGTAAAGGGTCCAATATGATAACTTTCCCTTATTTGCAAAAGGAATTTAGCCATGAAAACATCTTGTAGCTCCCCATTTCCTTTCATCACCGCAATCTTTTTTTGCTTGCCTGTAGTGATTTTGTTCAGAGCATCGGCAATTGAATATTCAAGATTTTGCACTGAACCAATCACTTTCTCGGTTGTCGAAGCACCCATTTTGTTTTTTAGCAAAGGGATATTCACTTCTTTGTCATGATAGGTCGCAATGGCCCATGGAAAAACTATGGCTTGAGATTGCTTTCCTTTGTCATCCACAGTTATATTTACTGGTGTTAGCCCTTTTCTATATAAATCTTTGATGTTGTTCATACTGGAGTCTTCGTTTTCCAATGAATCAACAAATGTAAAAACGATGTTTCTATTGTAGGACTGGAATTCTTCGAGTAATTGCTGTGTTTCCTGCTGCAATCTCTTAAATTCAGGGGGTAATTCCCCCTGCATGTATATTTTTATGGCCAAAGGCTCTTTTATTTGCTCAATGATTTTTAAAGAAGTGTCTGAAAGTGTATATCTTTTATCCGAAGTTAAATCGAAACGGTTGAAAAACGTATTTCCAATTCCATTGGCAATCAATAAAACACCAATGGTCAGGATTAAGTTTTTTAAGTTACTTTTCTTGATGGCTACCATTATAATTTCAAAGATTTAAGTTTGTAAACGGTAAGAGAAAGGAACAAAACCGTTAGGCTGATGAAATAAAGAATATCTCTGGTGTCGATCACCCCACGCCCCATGCTCTTAAAATGATCTTGCATTCCTAATGCTTTAATCATAGTGGAGTAAATGGGTGAGATAGATGCAAGACCATCGAAACCAAAATAGAAAAAGAAGCACATGAACACGGAAATGATAAAAGCGACAATTTGATTATCAGATAGGGCAGAAGTGAAAATCCCAATTGCTGAATAGGCCCCAACAAGGAATAATAATCCAAAATAGGAACCAATCGTGCTCCCCATATCAATATTTCCTTCTGGCATACCAAGTCTTGAAATTGCTACAACATAGATAAATGTGGGTATGATGGCCATGACGATTAACAAGAGCGCACCAAGGAATTTTCCGTTTACAATTTCCCAAATACTCAAAGGTTTTGTTAATAGTAGTTCGAGGGTACCCTGTTTTTTCTCGTCAGAAAAACTGCGCATGGTGACTGCCGGAATTAGGAAAATTAGGATCCATGGTGACAAGCTAAAAAATGGGGTCATATCTGCAAATCCACTATCCAGGATATTATACTCTCCTTTAAAAACCCATAGAAACAATCCATTGAGAATAAGAAACAGTGCAATAACCAAATAACCTATGGTCGAACCAAAAAACGATTTGATTTCATGTAATAAAATGGTTTTCATATTTTTTGTTTACTGTTTGAAATGTTTAAGGTTTAACTTTCAAATTAATAGTTTATTTTAAACTTGCTAATTTGTCTACGCTCCAAGCTTCGGGTTTATCGTTAAATAATTTTTTTGTGAATGACCATACTGTAGTAAAGAGTTCCGATTTTCTATAATTTTCTAAATCGTCTTCAGTTTCCCAATAACTGTAAGTAAAAAACACACTTTTATTTTTTTTGTCTTGGTATAATTCTAAAAAACGATTCCCTGGGGCACTTCGAATTTTTGATTTTACCGATTCGAAATTTTCCAAGAAAGCAGGAATTTTTTCTTCGTGAAAACTCATTTTTACTATTCGTACAAACATTTTTTATTTTTTTAACCGCCAAGCTAGCTCTGCGATTTGTTGTTTATTCTACTTCAAAATCTTAATTCTTAAACTGAATGGAAACCAGATCTTGATAATTTAACCCCAACAAGCTATTTGCTGAACCTACCTTTGAAGGGTTACTTCTGAAAATGGCAATTTCGAGAAAACCGGCTTCATTGAAAATCGCCAATTTTTCCCCTTCATAATTCTTAATTGGATATTTATCAGAGCTTGCTATTGCTGAATAACTAGGTAAAATGGTTTTGATATTTTTGGTTTTCATCAAAATCTCGTACGGGCGTCCTTTGGCAACCTCCACGAATTGTTTTTTTGTTATATTGGTTACTACATTACCAAAATGGTCTATATAAATGACATGCCCTTTGAGCATATTATTGTCAACTGAAGTTCCTGCTTTCAATTCAAATACCTGCTGAATACTATTTATTTCTCTACCAATCACGTTTAATAAGCCGCCCTTAGCGATATGACAAGCTACTTTTACAAAAACATCCATACCAGTAGCATCACTTTGCAGACGATCATGAATGTTTATAGCAACTAACTTTTGGGGAACAATTTTTTGCGAGAGCATGCTTAAAATACCGTTATCTGCAGCAATAAAATAAGAATCATTCCATTGCATGACAATATGTTGGTTCTCTTTGTTCAATTCCATATCGACTCCGATTAGGTGAACTGTTCCTTTTGGAAAACTAGAAACAGCCGCTCCGATTATGTAACTTGCTTCTACAGTGTTAAATGGGTCAATATGATGCGAAATATCTATAATAGAAGCTGCAGGATACTCAGATAAAATTTTCCCTTTCAACGCACCTACAAAGTGGTCTTTCAAGCCGTAATCGGTAGTAAGGGTAATTATTGACATAAATTTGTTTATAACTATTGGTGTAATCTAAAACTAATTTTCATTAAATTTGAGAGATGCAAATCTAATAATAGTAAATTCAATAAAGCAGAAAAGAAAAAACAAATTCAAAATAAGTTAGGCAAATAATATTGTGGTTTAAAGCCAAAATACCTGAGATGTATTGATTGATTAATTTTATATAAAACTACAACATTTGAACGAAAGAATAATCGAGCTCATAGACATCGGTCCAAAAGAATTTTGGGGCGCTCAAGACACTCATCTTGAAACAATTAAAAAATATTATCCAAAACTTAAGATTGTTGCTCGAGGAACTACTTTAAAAGCTTTTGGAGAAAAGGAAATTCTTGACGAGTTCGAAAAACGTTTTCAACGGTTGATGCTTCACTTTACACGCTACAACACAATAGATAATAATGTAATAGAACGTGTAATTTTAGGTGACAATCAAGACGATAAAAGAAATCTCGTTAATGATAAAATTCTTGTCCATGGTGTAGGTGGTAAAATTATTAAGGCGATGACTCCTAACCAACAATTATTGGTTGATGCCATAAATAAAAACGACATGGTTTTCGCTGTTGGTCCTGCAGGTACAGGAAAAACCTATACTGGTGTTGCCATGGCTATCAAGGCTCTAAAAGAAAAACAGGTAAAACGTATTATACTTACACGGCCTGCAGTTGAAGCTGGAGAAAACTTAGGGTTTCTCCCCGGGGATATGAAAGAAAAACTGGATCCCTACATGCAACCGCTTTACGATGCTTTAAGGGATATGTTACCCAATGAGAAAATAGAAGATTATATCTTAAAAGGAATTATCCAAATTGCCCCGCTTGCTTTTATGCGTGGAAGAACCTTGGATAATGCATTTGTGATTCTGGATGAAGCCCAAAACACGACGCATTCACAAATGAAAATGTTTCTAACCCGCATGGGGAAAAGCGCGAAATTTATGGTTACAGGTGATCCTGGACAGGTTGATCTGCCAAGAAGAACAATATCTGGACTCAAAGAAGCTTTGTTGATTTTGAAAGATATTGAGGGCATTGGAATTATATATCTTGATGATAAAGATATAGTACGACACAGATTAGTCAAAAAAGTGATCGATGCATACAAATACACGGAGAACAATGATTAAACAGCATAGCCTGTTTATGGTCAACAGAGTTAGACAGGTTTATTACAACAAAGTTGTAGAAGTCTTGATTAATGAGAGTATAAAATTAGCGGCCCCAACTGGGGTCGTTCTTGATTAATAAATGATTTTTTTAAGATTGTTTACAATCAAAGTATAATTTCTATCCTTAAAAATAATACTAGAAAAAAAAATATACATATTGAAAAATGTAATTATAACCGGAGCTTCGGGCGGAATTGGTAAAGATATCGCTTTATATTTTGCCGCAAACGGATGGAATGTTATTGCGACTATGCTTTGTCTGGAACACGGCAAAGAACTGCGGGGGAGAACGAACATTTCTTGTTATTTGATGGACGTAACTTCAACAGCAAGTATTACCGTAGCTAAGAAGAAAATATTGGAGGATTTTACAACTATAGATGTTGTTATTAACAATGCGGGAGTAGGGTACAGAAGTTTTGTCGAATTAGCGGAAGATGAAAAAATCAGAAAGATTGTCGATGTCAATTGGCTTGGTGTGGTAAAAGTTTGCAGAGCGTTCATTCCGGTATTCCGGAGTCAGCAAAAGGGCCAGTTTATAAACATCTCCTCCATTGCTGGTTTGGTGAATCTACCGCTAGGTAGCTTTTATCACGCAACAAAACATGCTGTTGAAAGTTTTTCGGAGTGTATGGCCTATGAATTGATTGACTTCAATATTAGTGTTTCAACCGTACAATTTGGGAATACTCCTTCCAGCTTTCAAAAAAACGTGGTAAAATCGGAACGTTCGTCACTACTCTCTTACAATGTTCTAATGGATAGAATTAATTTGATATTGAAAACGAAGACTTCTAAAAACAAAGATTTAAAACCTTTGATTGTTAGTGAGTTACTTAAAATTGCCCTAAGTCCAGCTAAAAACTTCAAGAGATACACCATCGGTTTTGATGCCAGCAGTCTTAGTTTACTTAGGTCAAAAATGGGGTATCGCTTATTTGGAAGATTAATAAGACAATCAGTTTTGAAATAAAAGTTGTTTAAGATATAGTTCATATTGAATATAATAATGAGATTATTAGTGAAAGTTTCTTTTTAGAACAGTTTTTTCATTTATTAAACTATTCCTCAATTTTTGGGATTCTGTTTAAAATAGAATATTTTTGTATTTATTAAAAATTGATAAGAAAACGAAAGAAGTGAAAGATAAAATTAAAGTAGTAATTAGCGATTTAGATGGTACATTACTAAATAACGAACATAAAATATCAGAATATACTAAAACAGTTTTTCAAGAACTTCATGCTAAAAATTATTTGATAATTATTGCAACTGGACGACACCATCTTGATGCAATGCCTATTGTAGCGGGCTTGGGCTTTCCTCTTTATTTAGTTACATCTAACGGTGCACGGATTCACTCACCGCAGAAAGAACTTCTTTTTTCTTTTAACATTGATGGCGAGTCCATAAAATCAGTATTGGATTTGGGGATAGATGCAGATATAACTACTGTGTTATTTAAGGAAAATGTATGGCAAACAAACAAACATAGCGAGCAGCTAAATAGTTTTCAAACAGAATTAAATTACTTGCCAGAAGTGGTAGATTTTAATAATATTAAGGACCTCAGTGCAATTAAAATGTTTTTTACACATAATAGACATTCAAAATTGATGGAATTGAGAGATCAAATTCTAAAGATATATCCGGATCTTTTTAGCCATGCATTCAGTTTGCCACTTTGCTTGGAATTTATGGATAAATCAGTAGATAAAAGTTTTGCCATTGCTAAGATATTGGAAATTGAAAAATTTAATTTTGAGCAGTCTATTTCTTTTGGGGATGGCTATAACGATGAGAAAATGTTGAATGCCACTTCAAAGGGACTGTTAATGGGAAATGCTCCTGAAAGTTTAAAAAACAAACTTTTCCATCTTGAAGTGATAGCTATGAATTATGATGATGGTGTAGCAAAATATTTATCAGAGAAAGTGTTGTACGGAAATGTTTCTAATGTTTATTAATTCAAAAAGAAGAAATATTTTTTTTATAGCTTTCAAATTGTATTTTTGTGTAAACTAAATCACACAAAAAATGATCAAAAATATTTTTATACTTGCTTTTATATTTTTTACGGTATCAGGGATAAGTCAAGAACTGAGGTTAGATGAAATCATGAAAGGCGATGCTTTTATTGGAGTTCAACCTAGTAATGAACGCTGGTCCTTGGACGGAAAAAAAATATATTTTGAATGGAACCCCAATAATGAATTGGGAACAAGTACATACTTTTGGGAAAAGGGAATGCTAAAACCCGAATTGGCAACATCTAAAGAAGCTTCTTTTTCCAAATTAGATTTTAAAACTAAACCAAATTCTGATCTAGCTTTTTATATTGAAAAAGGGGCTTTATACTCTTATTCTATCCAAAATAAAACTACAAAAAAATTACTGCAACAATCCAACTCTATTTCTAGTTTACAATTAGGGAAAGATTCAGGAATTTTGTTCTTTACCCAAAACGAGAACCTGCAGCAGTTTGATACAAAGCAGGGAACAATTGTTCAGCTTACTAATTTTAAAGCAGGTAAAGAGAAGGATAAAGAAGTTGAAAAAGACACTTTTTTAAATAATCAACAAAAAGAATTGTTTCAATTTGTGCGTGATCAGGAAGCAAAAAAGAATTGGAACAAGGCTAAAGCTGATGAAAAAAAATCGGACTTTCCTAAACCTTATTTTTATGGAAAAGAAGGTTTTGAAAGTTTGAAAGTAAATCCAAAAGGAACTTATGCTACTTTTCGACTTGTTGAAGTTAATGAAAGAAAAAGTGAAATAATGGAAAATTTCATTACAAAAGACGGATACAATCAATCCGTAAATACAAAAGAGAAAGTTTCAGCTTCAAATTTGACCAAATCAAAATTCGGAATTTATTCAATTGCCCAAGATTCGGTTTACTTCGTGGATTTTTCCTCACTGAGTCATATTCAAGACAAACCAGAATATTATAATTCCTATGAGAATTTAAAAAACAAAGAAAAGGAAGATAAGCTGATTTTTGTTCAAGAACCTACTTATAATGAAAGTGGGTCTTATGCTGTTACCGAGATTAGAAGTCTGGATAATAAAGACCGGTGGATTGTAAAAATGAATTTAGAAAAAGCTACTTTTCAAGAAATCGAACATCAACATGATGAAGCTTGGATAGGCGGGCCTGGAATTCCTTCGTACGCGTACAGTTCAGGAACTTTGGGTTTTTTGAGTAATAACGAAACCATTTATTTTCAATCAGAAGAAACAGGTTATTCTCATTTATATACTTATAACCTAAAGACCAATAAGAAAACGCAACTGACAAACGGAAATTGGGAAGTGAGAAAAGTGAGACTTTCAGAAGATAAAAACAATTTTTATTTAACTACTAACACTTCACACCCCGGAAACAGAGACTTCTATAAGGTAGATGTTACGGGTGGTGAAATGCAACCGATTTTAACTAAAGATGGAGCTCACGAAGTTAGCATTTCTCCAGATGAAAGTACTTTGTTAGTTCGCTACTCTTATAAAAACAAGCCCTGGGAATTATATATCGCAGCAAATAAAAAAGACGCTATATTAACGCCGATAACCCATTCTACAACAAAAGAGTTTGAAGGGTATTCGTGGAGAAGTCCTGAGATTGTTAGTTTCAAAGCGGAGGACGGAACTAGTGTAAATGCAAGGTTATACAAACCAGAATCAGATAAAGTGAATAAAGCAGCTATTGTATTTGTCCATGGGGCTGGGTACTTGCAAAACGCGCACAATTACTGGAGTAGTTATCACAGAGAATACATGTTCCATAATTTATTGACTGATTTAGGGTACACTGTTTTAGATATTGATTATCGAGGAAGCGATGGTTATGGACGCGATTTTAGAACAGCAATTTACCGTTTTATGGGTGGTAAAGATTTATCAGATCAGATAGACGGTAAAAATTACCTGGTTCAGAATATGGGCATAGTTCCTAGTAGAGTTGGGCTTTATGGTGGGTCTTATGGTGGTTTTATTACCTTGATGGCGATGCTCACTACGCCAAATGAATTTGTTTCAGGAGCTGCTTTGCGTTCCGTAACTGATTGGGCACATTATAATAACGGGTATACAGGCAACATACTTAACTTTCCAGAAACTGATCCCGATGCCTACAAAAAAAGTTCTCCAATCTACTTTGCTGATAATTTGCAAGGCAATTTACTGATGCTACACGGTATGGTAGACGATAATGTAGAATACAAAGATATTGTTCGTTTATCTCAGCGTTTTATCGAATTTGGAAAGAAAAATTGGAATTTATCCTCATTTCCAGTGGAAGCACATGGTTTTAAAGAAACGTATTCTTGGGTTGATGAATACAGCCGTATTCTTAATTTATTCAACAATACACTGCTTGAAAAAAAGAGTAACTAAAAACTATTTTTTTTGTAAATCTGTATGAAATAATTTTAAATTTGCATTTATTAAAAACAACACAACATAATAACTATAATGAGCAATACAATTATAACAACTGACTTTAATTTTCCGAATCAAAAATCGGTTTACCGAGGTAAAGTAAGAGAAGTATACAGTATTAACGATGAACTTTTGGTTATGGTTGCCACGGATAGACTTTCCGCTTTTGATGTGGTTTTACCAAAAGGAATCCCTTACAAAGGCCAAATTCTGAATCAAATTGCCACCAAATTCATGGAGCTGACACAAGATATAGTTCCAAACTGGTTAATAGCGACCCCGGACCCGAGTGTTGCGGTAGGTCATTTATGTACTCCTTTTAAAGTTGAAATGGTAATACGTGGTTATCTTTCAGGACATGCTGCCCGTGAGTATGCGCTGGGGAAAAGAGCCATTTGCGGAGTTCCAATGCCAGAAGGATTAAAAGAAAACGATAAGTTCCCAATGCCAATTATAACTCCTACTACAAAAGCAGATAGCGGGGAACATGATGCTGATATATCAAGAGAAGACATTCTTTTAAAAGGAATAGTGTCTGAAGAAGATTATGTGATTTTAGAAAAATACACGCGTGCTTTGTTCCAAAGAGGGACTGAAATCGCGGCAAATCGTGGTTTGATTCTCGTTGATACTAAATATGAATTTGGGAAAACTAAAGACGGAGTGATTGTTCTAATTGATGAAATTCACACTCCCGACTCTTCTCGCTATTTTTACTCAGAAAGATACCAAGAGCGTCAGGACAAAGGAGAAGAACAAAAACAATTATCAAAGGAATTTGTACGTCGTTGGTTAATTCAAAATGGCTTTCAAGGTCTGGAAGGGCAACAAATACCCGATATGAGTGATGAATATATTGAAACAGTTTCGGAGAGATATATCGAGTTGTATGAAAAAATTCTCGGTGAAAAATTCATAAAAGCGGATATCTCAAATATCAATGAACGTATTGAGAAAAATGTTTTGGCATATTTAGGAAGTAGATAATAAGAAGAGACATACTTACAAGACAAAACCGCGATTCTGAATAGAATTGCGGTTTTTTCATTTATCAAAGTGCGGAAAACTATTTTTCCAAAATCAACTTTAGGTATACCCACTTGTTAGTCATCTTGTACTTATCAGAAAATTTCTGTGTGTAGTCCTCTGTCGTTTGTGCTTTTAATTGCATTGCCGGTTATTTATATCATAAATCTAATAGAACAAACCGCAATCCAAAACATGAATTGCGGTTTGTTAGACCAGATAGTAGCTGAATTAACTTCTAATCTTATTTGAAATAAGAATAGGTTTCATTGTTCTCTAACTTCAATAAAGTCTCATATATTAGTTTAATAACATTTTCGACATCATCACGATGCACCATTTCAACAGTGGTATGCATGTAACGCAACGGAAGCGAAATCAAGGCCGAGGCCACGCCGCCATTACTGTAAGCAAAAGCATCGGTGTCAGTTCCAGTAACACGTGAAGAAGCGAGACGTTGGAAAGGAATTTTCTTTTCCTCGGCCGTATCCAGAATTAATTCTCTAAGATTATTTTGAACGGCAGGAGCATAAGTAACAACAGGCCCTTTCCCAATTTTTGTCTCCCCTTCAATTTTCTTATCGATCATTGGAGTAGTGGAGTCATGACATACGTCCGTCACAATCGCCACGTTCGGCTTGATGGTTTTCGTGATCATTTCGGCGCCACGCAATCCCACTTCTTCCTGAACCGAATTAGTGATGTACAGTCCGAATGGAAGTTTCACTTTGTTCTCATGCAGTAAACGAGCGACTTCGGCAATCATAAAACCACCCATACGGTTATCGATAGCACGACAAACAAATTTGTTTTCATTTAGAATCATGAATTCATCAGGGTAGGTAACAACACAACCCACATGAACTCCCATTTTATCTACCTGTTCTTTAGTCTCGCAACCAAGGTCAATAAATATATTGCTGATTTTAGGTGTTTCTTCTTTTTCTCCTTTTCGGGTATGTATGGCCGGCCAACCAAATACTCCTTTTACAACTCCTTTCTTAGTATGAATATTAACGCGTTTTGAAGGGGCAATCTGATGGTCTGAACCACCGTTTCTTATTACGTAAATTAACCCATCATCAGTGATGTAATTAACGTACCAAGAAATTTCATCCGCGTGACCTTCGATCACTACCTTATATGGGGCGTCTGGATTGATAATCCCCACTGCTGTTCCGTAGGTGTCGGTTATGAATGTGTCTACATAGGGTTTTAAATACTCCATCCATAATTTTTGGCCTTCAGCTTCAAAACCGGTTGGCGATGCGTTGTTTAAATATTGCTCTAAAAAGGCGATAGAGGATTTTTTTAATATCGATTTTGTGCTCATAAAATATTTTTTTTGCTAATTTACGACATTGCTGCTACAGTTGTATTTCTTTCGTCTTGACATTTGTCTTAATTAAGTATGATAATAAATTCTAGGATGTCTATTTAGGATTTCATAAATTCTTACGTCATCTGTCTGTTAAATTGATTACATAGTTTAATTTTTTATTACTGTAAAAACAGGTTTTAAATATTTTTTTTTGATAAATAATTATTAA
The DNA here is from genome assembly GCA_937773775.1 of uncultured Flavobacterium sp. GTDB lineage: Bacteria > Bacteroidota > Bacteroidia > Flavobacteriales > Flavobacteriaceae > Flavobacterium. The sequence goes on along the minus strand of CALJVL010000012.1, from coordinate 6,002 downwards.
CAGCAAGAAAATTAACATTTTTTTTGGTTAAATTGCGATCATTAACTAAAAACCAAATTATGAATAAAAAAACTATTTTTAAACACCTTGTAGTTTTAGCGCTCTTTTTTCCTTGTGTCATTTTTGCACAAAATATCAGTGGAAAAATTACAGATAAAACAACAAACTCAGCTATCCCTGGCGTAAGTGTCTTGATAAAAGGTACTAGCACTGGGATGACATCAGATTTTGAAGGAAATTATTCAATCGACGTTAACAATTTTCCTGCAGTAATCATTTTTTCATACTTAGGCTATGAATCGCGAGAGATGTCAGTTGATCGAGCTATAGCTACTTTAAATGTAAAAATGTCAGAATCTGCAACTGCTTTAGACCAAGTTATTGTTTCTGGTTTTGCATCTAGCGTTAAAAGAACAAATGCAGCAAACTCTGTAGCATCTCTGTCTGCGGAAGATTTAGCTGGTGTAACACCTCCTCAGACCTTAGACGGTGCTTTGGCTGGAAAGTTTACCGGAGCCTTAGTATCTTCAAATTCTGGTGCGCCAGGAGGAGGAATGTCGGTTAAATTAAGGGGTATTACTTCTATTAATGGTAACTCTCAACCACTGTATATTATTGATGGAATTTATATTGATAATAGTAGTATTGCCTCGGGAGGTTTAAACGCTGTTTCAGGAGCAGCAGGAGGAGGTAATACCTCGTCTCAAGATAATGCAACAAATAGAATAGCCGACATTAACCCGGATGATATTGCAAACATCGAAATTTTAAAAGGCGCTTCAGCTTCTTCGATATATGGTTCAAGAGGTGCTGCGGGTGTAATAATTATTACAACTAAAAAAGGTAAATCTGGAAAAACTAAAGTAAACTTTTCACAATCAGTTGGTTTTAATGAAATCATTAATTTGCAAGGACAAAGAAATTGGACTGAAGCCTTAGCAGAAAGTGAATTTGGTGAAGGAGCACTATACCGTGCTGCCGAGGTAGCAGGTACGTTAAGAGATTATGAAAAAGAAATCTATGGAGAAAAAGGATTTATATCTAATACAAATGTTAGTATATCCGGAGGTTCGGATAAAACTACATTTTATGCAGGTTTATCGAGAAACCAAGAAAATGGTATTGTTAAACGTACAGGATACGATAAGACTTCTTTTAGGTTAAATGTTGATCATAAGTTTTCTGACGATATAAAATTGTCTTTGGTAAGTAACTATATAAATTCATCAGCTGATCGAGGATTTTTTAACAATGATAATACAGGAACTACTATAGGTGTTGCCTTAACGGCTACACGTCCTTGGGATAACTTGATGCCTGATGCTAATGGTAACTATCCTGACCATCCTAACAATTCATCAAATCCTTTACAAACGCGAGATTTGATGACTAATAACGAAACAGTAAAAAGGTTTATCACAGGAGGAACTTTAGATATTAACCTATATAGAGGAGAAAATTCTGATTTGCAATTTGTTGCAAAAGCAGGGGCTGATCATTATACACTATCGTCAACGGTAATTTTCCCAAAAGAATTGCAATTTATGCGACCAGATCAAGGGGGTGTAAATGGAGTTTCGGCGGTGTCTACTGCGACCAATACAAATGCTAATTACTCTGCCTTTTTAGTACATACATATAAAACTAATAATAATATTGACTTTGCAACTCAAGCTGGTATTACTAATGAACAGTTTTCTCAACAAGTAGTGCGAGTTTCTGCATCAGATTTAATTGCTTCTGAGACAAATGTCGATCAAGCAGCTAACCAAGCAGTAAGTATGTTTAGATTGAAACAAGAAGATTTTGGGTTTTATGTACAAGAATCTTTTAATTATCAAGATAAAGTAATAGCTACTGTAGGAATGAGAGGAGATAAATCAACTAATAATGGAGATGTCAATCAATTTTTCTATTATCCAAAAGCGTCTTTAGCTCTTAATTTACATAGTTTTGATTTTTGGGGGGAAGATAAGATTGTAAATAGATTTAAACCAAGAGTAGCGTATGGTGAAGCTGGTACTTTCGCTGCATTTGGATCATTATTTACTATTTATGGAAATACAAGCATCGATGGTAATGTGGGTATTGTTGTTCCAAGCATAAGGGGAAATGCTGAAATTACCCCTGAAAGACAAAGTGAGTTAGAGTTTGGTTTTGATGCAGGTTTTTTTAAAGATCGTGTGTCATTAGAATTTACTTATTATAAAAAACAAGTGGAAAACTTATTATTAAATGCTGCAATAGAGCCCTCTACTGGATTTTTTAATAAATGGACAAATGCTGGAACATTAGAAAATAGAGGACTTGAAATTGGCATTAATGTAATAGCTTTTGAAACTGATGATTTTCAGTGGAATTCGGGTGTTAGCTGGTATAAAAATCAATCAGAAATGACTGAGCTAAATGTTCCTACTTTCAATTTAGGAGGTTTTGGTAATAGTTTAGGGCAATTTCAAATTGAAGAAGGTAAAAGTGTAACTCAAATCGTTGGAACAACAGGACCTGGAACTCCAGTATCGGTTTTAGGAAATGCGGAACCAGATTTCCAAATGAACTTTAACAACCAACTAGTTTACAAGGATTTTACCTTATCTTTTTTATGGCATTGGAAAAAAGGTGGAGACAATATAAATTTAACAAAATTATTATCTGATTTTGGTGGAACAAGTGCTGATTTTGACGGTTTTAATGTAGATCCGGAAGGCCTAATTAAAAATGGTAAATATAGAATTGATAATGGACTTTTTGATGGTAATGCAAGACCTTTTGTTGAGGATGCATCATATTTAAGACTTAGAGAAATAGGGTTGTATTATTCAGTACCTCAAGTAAACGTAGAAAAATGGTTTAAGGGGAATGTGTCTAACATAAAATTAGGGGTATCTGGTAATAATTTAATTAATATTTTTAAGTACAATAGTTATGACCCAGAAGTATCAAATTTTGGTGGTACAGGTTTATCAACAGGAGTTGAAGTAACACCTTTTCCTTCATCTAAAAGATTTATGTTCCATTTATCAGCTCAATTTTAAAAAATTAAAAATTAAGAAATATGAAAATAAGAATTAAATTATATATTATAATTTTTGCCATAGGTTTTCTATCGTTTACGTCTTGTACACTAGAAGGTGGTGAAAGTTTGAACGGAGCTAGTACTTCATCAATATCTGATGATTTATCTAGAGGAGAGTTGCCACAAGCGGTGTCAGGAGTGCTTTCAGACATGAGAACAGGTTTGAATACTCAAATTGATGTACAAAGTATTTTTGGACGAGAATACTATTATTTTACAAGTTCTGATCCTCGTTTTGAAGGTGACGTAGTAACAGGAAATTTAGATAATAATACATTCTATGTAACAACCCCATGGAGCTCGAGATACAGTGCTGTTAAAGATGTTAATTTAGCTTTAGAAGGTCTTGCAAATACAACAGCAGATTTTTCTGCTGAAGAAATTGCTTCAATTAGAGGGGTTTTAAATACACTTAAGGCTCACGAACTATTAGCTGTAGCGAACGCTCAATATACCAATGGTATTAGATTAGATGTTGCAAATCCTGAAAATTTAGGCCCATTTGTAACTTATGATGAGGCATTAACAGCTATAAACGATCTATTGGTTTCTGCCGCCGCAGATTTAGCTTTAGGCGGCACTAGTTTTCCATTTAAATTAACTTCTGGTTATACTGGTTTTGGAAAGCCTTCAACATTTTTACAATTTAATAAAGGATTAAATGCCAGAGTTGAAGCATATAGAGGGAACTACGCAAATGTACTTGCACTTTTGGGAGGATCTTTTATGAATTTTTCTGGAGATATGAATACGGGTGTTTATCATACCTTCTCTTTATCTGGAGCAGATTTGTCGAACCCGCTTTATATTGCCCTAAATCAAGAAGCAAATGTTAGAGTGGCGCATTCTAGTTTTATCAATGACGCGGTAGCTAGTGATTCAAGAGTTAATAAAGTAGTGTTACGAGATAGTCCAAGAGGAGCTAGCGGATTAGTTGGAAGTTACGATGTTTGGATTTATAAGTCACTGGTTGATAAAATACCATTGATAAGAAATGAAGAGTTAATTTTATTATATGCCGAAGCGAATATTTTATCTAATCCACTTCAAGCCAAATCTGCTATTGATGTAGTTAGAAATGCTGCGGGTTTAGGTGGGTATCTTGGAGCGCTAACAGCTACAGCTTTAGAAAGCGAAATTCTTTTTCAACGAAGATATTCTTTATTTGGTGAAGGTCATCGATGGATTGATATGAGAAGATTTGAAAGAATTAGTGAGTTACCTAATGATAGAGTGGGAGATGCTGTACCAAACGCGATTCCTGTTCCGGCAAATGAAAACAAATAGAATTCTTTTATTTAGTCTTCTTATAATGAGTTGACGATTATTAATTATAAAAAACCAGAGCAATGTACTGCTCTGGTTTTTTTGTGTAAGTAAATGTACTATTTAATTAAAGTGTTTTTCTATACTCATCTACCAAGTGAAATACGTTATCAAATATTCAACATAACGTCGTTCTTGCTTTTTTAACATTTAAATAGTAGTTTAAAGTTTTACTTAAACTAAGAGTTAATTGACTTAAGGTTTATTTGTAGAAAGGAAAAAAATAATTTTTTCTATGCTTACGGTGAATATTGAAATAGACTCTAAGACCAATGATAAGTATTTCATTGTTGATAGGAAATTAATGTATAATTTTACAATAAATATCTTTGTATGCAGATTATTAGATTTTTGGTTCTGTTTGTTTTTTTAGCAACTGCGGTACATGCACAGGTTGTAACCCCAGAACGGACAAAAATGGGCTATGAGCTTACGAATAGCGATGATGTTATAAACGACACTATAGCGCTGGAAGAAATTATTGTTTCTAAAGAAAAGTTAGATCCCGAAGCTAGGAAACAATTTATGATTCTTCAAAGTAGGGTTTATAGAACTTATCCTTACGCAAAACTGGCTTCAGAAAGGCTAACGCTTCTCAATAAAGGAATGGAACGGCTCTCAACAAATAAGGAAAAGAAAAAATATTTTAAGATCGTCGAGGATTACCTTAATAATGAATTCGAGGCTAAACTCAAGAAATTGTCTCGTAGTCAGGGAAGAATTTTGGTAAAATTGATTTATCGACAAACAGGTACTACGACTTATGAATTGGTAAGAACATTAAAAAGCGGTTGGAAAGCCTTTTGGTCTAATACTGCAGCAAGCATGTTTGATATTAATTTAAAGACAGAATATGCTCCTTATGAAGTAAATGAAGACTTTTTAATCGAGACCATATTGTCCAGAGCCTTTCAGTCTGGAAGATTGCAAAACCAAATGCCTGCAAAGCCGGTTGATATTGATGGTCTCAACAGTTTTTGGGAATCAAAAGCACAGAACGAGAAACTATAATGCTTCATACTATATAAGTACTCTAGCTTTGATATATGGTATGGAGCTTTTTTTATAGCTCTTACCTGCTATGCGCTACAATCTTATGTGCCTAACCCCGGCATTTAAGGATTTTCACTGTTATCAGGGCTAGGGAGTGGTTTTTCAAAAAACTATTTTCAAAATGTCGCTAACGCTCTCTTTATTATATAGGACTAAGATTAAAATCATTTCAACAACAAGAAAGTTTCGGGCCTTTGAAAGGCCCGAAACTTTCTTGTTTGGTATAAAGAGCTCGCAAACTTTAAAAAAACTGCTTAGTTTATTTCGGGTAGTCGCTCTTGTGGCTATGTAGGGGGGAATAAAGACGAAAACATTAACTTTTAAAAGCCCTAATTTCAGCAACTTAAAATTAAAGTTAAGAAAAGGCCAAAAAAAGGCACGAAGAAAGCTTGAATTAGTGAATAAAGGTGGTACTTTTGCACCCGCAACAACGCAGGCGTTCTTACTTATTAGTGTAAAACAAAACTTAAAAATTAGAGTAATTTAATTAAAAAAGTGTTGTGAGAAATAAAAGAAGTAATTATCTTTGCTGACCCGAAAGGAAGCA
>CALJVL010000011.1 GCA_937773775.1 uncultured Flavobacterium sp. | reverse complement strand
TGTATTTCCAGCTCTCTCACCTATTCCATTAATGGTGCATTCTATTTGTCTCGCTCCATTTACGGCACCTGAAATAGAATTAGCAGTTGCCATTCCTAAATCATTATGGCAATGGCATGAAAGAATCACATTTTCAATTCCTTTTACATTTTCTCTTAAATATTTAATTTTAGCACCATATTCCTCTGGTAAGCAATACCCAGTAGTATCAGGAATATTTAAAACTGTAGCCCCTGATTTAATGGCCTCCTCACAAACTCTTGCAAGAAAATCATTATCGGTTCTACCGGCATCTTCGGCGTAAAACTCCACATCTTCAACAAAACTTTTGGCATAAGAAACCGCAAACTTAGCTCTTACAATTATGTCTTCTCTTGTTGTGTTTAGTTTGTGAATTATATGTGAATCTGAAGTACCTATTCCAGTATGAATACGAGGCTTCTTAGCGTGTTTTAAAGCGGCAGCAGCAACATCAATATCGTTTTTTACTGCTCTTGTTAGTCCGCAAACAGTGGCATTATTTACAATTTTACTTATTTCAGAAACAGATAAAAAGTCACCTGGGCTTGAAACCGGGAACCCCGCTTCAATAATATCAACTCCCATTTCATCCAGTCGGTTTGCTATAACAAGTTTTTGTTTGGTATCTAATTTACATCCTGGGACCTGTTCTCCATCTCTTAAAGTGGTGTCAAAAATTTGAACTTTCTCTCTATTCATTTTCATTTATTTAATGTAATTTCACGTCTCAATAACAAAGTTAGATTTCATTACAATAAAATAAAACTCAAATTAATGAGATATACTGTTTATAAAGGGGTCAAAAACTTTGTTAGGTACTGATTTACTTATAATTAAGCTTCTATATTATACAATGGCTAACCATCAAAAAGATTTCTTGTTTGTATTAATAAAATCCCTCTCAAAATCCGAAAAAAGGCAGTTTAAGATCTTTGCAAGTCGACTTGAGACAAGTTCAAATACAAAATTTATCGAATTATTCAACATTTTAGACAAATCTGAAGTCTATGATGAGAAACCTATTTTGAAAAGTGGCATCATCAAAAAAGTGCAGTTATCTAATTTAAAGTCCTATTTATACAAGCAAATTCTAGTAAGTATTCGCTTGAATATTCCAAGCCAAAACATTCGTTATCAGTTAAGAGAACAAATAGATTTTGCAACTATTTTGTATAATAAAGGACTATATAAGCAAAGCCTCAAAATATTAGATAAGACAAAAATACTGGCTTTAGAAAATGACGAAAAGTACATGGCTTTTGAAATTGTTGAATTTGAGAAATTAATCGAATCACAATACATTACCCGAAGTATTCAAGGGCGTGCAGACGAATTGGTCATTCAAGCCAAGGAGTTAAATTATCGCAACACGATTTCTAGCAAATTGTCCAATTTATCCTTACAGCTATATGGCATGATGCTCAAAACTGGTTATGTTAAAAGCGACGAGGAATATAACTATATAGAGGACTATTTTAACAAACACATTTCGAAAATAGATAAGGATAAGTTTGGTTTTCGAGAAAAATATTGGTTTTATAACGCTAACCTTTGGCGTAGTTTCTTGCTTCAGGATTTTTTGGCCAGTTATAAATACGCTTATAAATGGGTGACTCTTTTTTATGACAATCCAAACATGATTTTCCTGAACCCAGTGTTTTTTATAAAGGGGAATCACTATTTATTGGAATCCTTGTTCATGTTGAAATACAAAACAAAATTCAAAAAATATCTTTATTTACTCGAAGAAACCATAGCAGATCCGCGCTTTCCAGTAAACGACAACATTTCATCCTTGTCTTTCCTTTATTTGTACAACAACAAATTAAACTATCATATTCTGGAAGGTTCATTTGACGAAAGTGAATACTTGATTCCGGAGATTTTAGAAAAAATAAAAATACATAGTGAGCATCTTGACGAGCATCACGAAATGATGTTTTACTACAAAATTGCCTGTATCTATTTTGGAACCGAGAAGTATGCGGGATCTATTTATTATTTAGAAAAAATAATAAACAACAAGAATCTTATCATGCGCGAAGATTTGATGTGTTTTGCACGTCTTCTTTACTTGATTGTTCATTTCGAAATGGGTAAAGATTTTAATTTAGAAAGTCAATTGAAAAGTACTTATAAATTTTTATTAAAAATGAATGATTTGCATGAAGTGCAAAAAGAAATCATTCGGTTTTTGAAAAATCTGAACACTTTGTATCCGGGAGATATTAAAAAGGAATTTATAAAAATGAGAGAACGTTTTATCGAGTTGGAAAAAAACACTTATGAGAAAAGGGCTTTCCTTTATCTGGATATTATTTCCTGGCTCGAAAGCAAAATCGAAAACCGTAGAATTAGCGATATCATGAGAGAAAAAGCGAAACTGATTAACAGATAGTATTTTTTTTAAATAAATTATTATTTTTATAAAATAACTAAAGCTAGAATATATATTTTTGAACTCCGTTGAAAACGCTACAATTCATCTTTTAATTTAAGTAGGCACTCGCTGCAAGCAAGCACCAGAGTTGCTAATAAACAAATACTAGTGTGTTGCATTGAAAGGGGAATAAATTGGAGCAAATTACAGTTCTAAAAGGATTGGACGCTATTCCGTTCATATTAGATTTATATTGAAATAAATAGTATTCTAATCATGCACAAATTATTTTAATATGAATAATTCAACAGACTCGATTCATACGTTTTTTTTACAAATATAATTGCGTCAAAGGATTCTTTCATTTTTTCGCTTTCAACCAATTTAGCAGAATAAGTAGCTCCAATTGCCCTACGAAAAGATTTTGACATTATAAATTTATTTAAAGTCGGAGAAAAACTACTTTTATTTAAATCTAAAAAATACATGTTAGAAGAAGCGTTATTGAAAACCTCAGTACTTGTTTTTTTTAAGGGTTCATCAATAGAATACTTTTTAATTTTCTTACTTTTAATGTCAAAAGCATTAAAACTACCTGATCCAAAGTCAAAACCAACACTATAATATTTTTCAGAATATTTGTTTTTTAAGTGATATCCTAGGGAGTTAAATGAAATGTTTTTTTTGCTAACATGGATATTATGAGCACAAATAAATATATTGCTATTAGTATTTTCCACTAGCCAATTTATATTTTCGAACATAAGTTTATCTCTAAGAGTCTGCGTATAATCTATCCTCATAGAAATATATTGTAAGATAGAATTGTTAAGTTGATATAAATATGGGTCTTTCAATTTTTTGAATTCTAAGTCTAAGGACTTTAATGCTAGATAGTGTTCTTCAAAATCTTTTTTTCTAAGATTTTTTAAATTATTGGTTGAATTATAATTGCTTAATATCGTAAGATATTTTTCATTATTTGGAAAAGAATTTTTTTGTAGATGTTTGTAAAGTATGTCTGATGTGTTTTGACAATTCGCTACGTCTATACCTATAAAACTTAGTTTGTTTTCTTCACTTAGCGTAGAATTATATAGTTTCATCCATTCAATTAGGGATAATATTTCCTTCGTATTCCATATCCAGTATCCTATTTTATTTATAGCATCTTGTGGATTACCCTCCCCGTGTTGAATATAAGAATTAATTGCTAAACAGTTTCCGTAATTTGCTTCTATTGCAAATATCTTTACATTACAATTAATAACGAGGTATTTAAAAAACTTAACTTTTAAATCCTCAAATTCTTTAGACCCGTGTGTAGCCTCTCCAAAACCAAATATTTTTACATTTTCAAATATATCTTTAAATTTGGATGGTTGTTTTAGAGGGTATTCTGGATTTGAATTGTCAATGTCTATTAAATTTGAATTAATAGATGTAATTAATTCTTTGTTTTGTGAATTTATTGATTGGATAAAAAAAATCAGAGTTATTACTAAGAGTGTATTTAATTTTCGCATTGTTTAATTATGATTTAGTATTTCTTAAATTATTAGGCACTGCGCCGATATTTTGTAACGTTTGGCACAACAAATAAAACCATTTGAACAAACGTTAGATGAAATAGTTCTTCACCCACCATTAACTTTCTTTTGTTGTTCAGATGAAAAAGTAGCAACTACCTTCTTTTTTAAACCAAATTTTGATTCCATAAGATATTGTTAATATAATACTAAAGCAGTTTTTTTTAAAGAGTATTACACATATGTTATACTATTTTTTCGTCATTTTAAAAAAGTGCTTCACTTGCGAAATTGAACAAAAAATAGTTGCCTCCACAATTTCTTCAGGACAATATGCAAGAGCCTTTAGTCCCTGATCCACAACAAATAAACCCGATCGCTCCGCTATGTTATTATATAATTGGCATAGGAAAATGTCTTCCGTATATAAAGTCTTTGGCAGTACCTTTTATTATGTTCCAAGAAAAAACACTGCTAAAGAATCCACATGCAGCCAACGGCCTAATCCATGGTCGTAATTACGTGCTCTATAATCACACATGCTTAACCCTATCTGGTCTTGCAAATCACTTTCATTGTACTTATACTTCACTTCTATGCTGCATATTAAGTAGTTTTAGAATTACAAAAGTGGCAAGCCTCAAAAAAATTAATTATTCTTAAATCTCTTTCAGCATTAATTCTTTTATATATTTTACAGGAGCGCTTCCATAACTAAGAAAATTTTCATGGAATTGCTTTAGCTTAAAATTGGTTCCCTGTTCTATTTTTAACCTTTCCCGAAGGTCATAAATTTCTATGTATCCAGCAAAATAGGAAGACAACTGAACTTGCGATAAACTTACACGAGTCCACTTGCCTTCTGCCTCCGCTTGTTGCTGAAAGGCTTCTCTTACAAGTAGTTTCATCGCTTGCTCCAGACTCATGCTTTTAGTATGGACACTGTAGTCCAAAATAGCGTTACAAGTTGTTCTCAAATTCCATTTATAATACATCAACCACATTTCGTCTGAGTTTTTGTATCCGTTTTCTAACATCATCAGTTCCGCATAAACAGCCCAACCCTCTATCATTGCACCGTTACCAAGAATGGATTTAATAATGCTTGGCGATTGATTGCTATATACCAACTGCGTATAGTGACCAGGAATCGCTTCGTGAATGTTTAGAATTTGCAAAATATAATCATTGTATTCCCGTAAATAACTTTCTGATTTTTCCACACTCCAACCGGACATGCTGCCTACATTATAATAGGTATTCGCATTTTTATCATAAGGTCCCGGTGCCGATATGGAAGCCCCAGCAACTCCAGCCATATAATCGGGTTCTCTTCGAACAACCAAATGCTTTGATGGATCGATATAGAGCAAGTCCTTTTCTTTTACGAATTCAGCTAGTTCCGGAATTTGCTTTTCTATGGCTGATTGAAAGTTTTTAGGTGTGGTATGCTGCAACGAGATCTTGTCGATAACCATTTTAATGAGTGACAAACTATCTAAAGGCTTAAACTCAGACTTCATGTATTTTGGCCATAATCTATCTGCCAAAATAAACATTTTTTTATGCAGTTCTTTTTTATGATTGACCGCTTTTTTAAATATTGTATCTGCTTTATAACTTGACTGAATGTCTAAGTTAAATTTCTCTTTATACAAATCCTCCCCTATTCTAAAAGAACGCGGTGTTGGGTTGTCTAAACCCTTTAACCAATTGGCATAAGTTGTAATGGCATTTATGGCTACTTTCGCTTTGTGTTTTATTACTTTTTTTTCAGATTCAGGCAATTTACTTTTGGCTAAAGCGATTGGCAGGTCCTTTTCAAAAACGGATAGTCCTCCTAAATTTTGGGCAATTGCAAGCGCAGTATGTTCTAGAGTAGGATTCTTAATATTACTTTTTGCGGCCTCATAATAGGCTGCAATAGCATCCATTTTCAAGCTAAAATTATGCAAACGAACTTCTGCAGTGTCGTATTTTCCATTCAGTATTTCGGCAAAAGCACCACAAACATTATATTCGGCTGGATTCCATTGATATGATCTTAACTTGTCTATTCTAAAAATAGAGCCTTGTAACTGATTTTTGATGATATAATAATCAATTATATTATTATCTGAAAGGCCGTCTATCGCATAATGTTGCAGTGAATCTAATTGCGCATGAGAAAAATCAAGTTGTTTTTTTATGCTTATGGAATCTGAAATGACCAATACGCTGTCCAGTTTGTGGTATCCTTGATTGGCAGCCCAATCGGGATTCAACTGCCATAAGTCAATTACAAATTTTTCTTTGTAATTGTCAAATTCTTCATTCAACGTTTTGGAGTCAATCGTTTCCGACTTTTTATTGCATGAAAATAGTAAAATGGACAATAGAATCGAAACAAATATTTTTTTCATGTTTGGTTAGTTCAGAAAAATAAAGATATAAAAAAATGCCGCTCAATGAACGGCATTTTTTTTCTAAATCATTAGTAGGCTAAAAGCGCCAGTAAATCTATTTCGAATCGGCCTTTTGGCAAATATTGATCTTCTAGTGCTTTTGTAAATGGGATTGGCGTGTCTAAACTAGCTACTCTTTTTACGGGAGCATCGAGATATTTAAAACACTCTTCCATAATCATGGCCGAAATATCGCTAGCAACACCACCAAACATCGAATCTTCCTGATATATAATTACCCTTCCCGTTTTCTTGACAGATGCGAAAATTGCTTCTGTATCTAATGGTTGCAAGGTTCTTAAGTCTAATAAATCTGCTGAAATATTGGGGTTTTTATCCAAGGTAGCCAAGGCCCAATGTACTGCAGCTCCAAAAGATATAATGGTTACTTCGTTCCCTTCTTTCAACAAGGCCGCTTTCCCTAGAGGCAGGGTATAATATTCTTTTGGAACTTCTTGGTAAACGCTTCTATACAATTGTTTGTGCTCAAAGAACATTACCGGATTCGGATCATTTATTGAAGTATTTAGTAAACCTTTGGCATCATACGGAAAAGCAGGGTAAACTACTTTCAATCCAGGTGTTTTGGTAAACCAAGCCTCATTAGTCTGAGAATGAAAAGGTCCTGCTTGGGTTCCACCACCACATGGCATCCTTACAACCACATCTGCTTTTTCTAACCAACGGTAATGCGATTTGGCTAACAGATTTACAATAGGGTTAAAACCAGTCGAGACAAAATCAGCAAATTGCATTTCGACAATCGCTTTATATCCATTGATGGACAGCCCCATTCCTGCCGAAACTACAGCGCTCTCACAAATTGGGGTATTGATAACCCGCTCTTTTCCAAATTGCGCAACAAAGCCATCGGTGATTTTAAAAGCACCTCCATATTCAGCAATGTCTTGTCCCATAATAACTAAGTTATCATGACGTTTCATTGACTGTTTTAAACTACTTGAAATAGCATCAATAAAACGAATTTTTTCTTTTTCTTCGGAAGGTTTAAATACTTCAAAATCAAATGGTTTGTAAATATCTTCTAATTCTTCACTTAACACGGCTTCGATTTCTGGCTCTGCATTGGCCAAAGCTAAACTTTCATCAATTTCTTTCTTAATTTCAGCCCGCAAAGCTGTATCAAAATCTTCAGTAAGTACTGCGATATCTTTTAAATACTTTCGATAGTTTTCGACTGGATCTTTAATTGCCCATTGGTCCATTAGGTCCTGAGGGACATATTTAGTGCCACTCGCCTCTTCATGTCCACGCATTCTAAAAGTTTTAAATTCTAATAAAACGGGACGTGGTTTTTCAATCATCGACGCTTTCAACTCAGACAATAAATTATAAACTTCTAGAATATTATTGCCATCAATAATATGGCTTTCCATTCCATATCCTTTTCCTTTGTCTGCTAGGTTTTCACAACGGTATTGCTCATTTGTAGGAGTCGAAAGGCCATAGCCATTGTTTTCTATTATAAACATAACGGGCAATTCCCATACAGAAGCTATATTTAATGCCTCATGAAAATCACCTTCGCTGGTGGCTCCTTCACCAGTAAAAACAGCGGTAACTTTTCCGTTTTTCTTCAGCTTGTTGGCTAACGCAATTCCGTCAGCTACACCTAATTGAGGGCCCAAATGCGAAATCATCCCAATAATTTTGTACTCCTGGGTTCCAAAATGGAAACTTCTATCGCGTCCTTTAGTAAATCCGTTGGATTTTCCCTGCCATTGCGAAAATAATCGGTATAACGGAATGTCTCTGCCCGTAAAAACACCAAGATTTCTGTGCATGGGCAATATGTATTCATCCCTATCTAATACCGCTGTTACCCCAACTGAAATCGCTTCTTGGCCAATCCCTGAAAACCATTTGGATACCTTTCCTTGACGAATAAGGATTAGCATTTTCTCCTCAATAAGCCTTGGCTTAAGAATTCTTTTGTATAAATTCAGTAAGCTATCGTCAGTCAGTTTTTTTCTGTCAAAATTCATTTTTGTGGCTTTATTTGGAGATTCAAAGATAAAAAAATATAACAGTTTTGATTAAAATTGTTATATTTTTTTATGTTGTTTGTCACTTTTAAAATTCTAATCTAATATTATTCAATACCTTTGTAACTACAAGGCTTTAACAGCCTTCTAAGTTATTAAAAAATATTTATAGTATGCAAAACATTCCTAGTGTTGACTTGCGTGATTTCCTTTCGGACGACCCGAAACGTAAACAAAAATTTGTAAATGAAATCGGAAGTGCATTTGAAGATATTGGCTTCGTAGCATTAAAAGGTCATTTTTTAGATGACAATTTGGTAAATGAACTGTACAGTCAAATAAGAAATTTTTTCGCTTTACCTATTGAAGCAAAACATAGCTACGAGATTCCAGGTATTGGAGGTCAAAGAGGTTACGTTTCTTTTGGAACAGAGCACGCCAAAGGCAGAAAAGAAGGGGATTTGAAAGAATTTTGGCATTTTGGTCAGTATGTGAGTGAAAACTCAAAATACGCTTCAGAATATCCTGAAAATGTTCAAGTAAAAGAATTACCTCGTTTTAATGCAGTAGGTAAAGAAGCGTATCAAATGCTTGAAAAAACAGGTGTATTTGTTTTGCGTGCTTTAGCTTTGCGTTTAGGCTTGGATGAATTCCATTTTGACAATTTTGCCAAAGACGGAAATTCTATTTTGAGACCTATTCATTATCCACCTATTACCTCAGAGCCTGCAAATGCTATTCGCGCTGCAGCTCACGGCGACATCAACTTGATCACCTTGTTAATGGGTGCTCAGGGAAAAGGGCTTCAGGTTCAAAACCACAACGGAGACTGGCTTGATGCCATTGCCGAGCCAGATGAACTGGTAATCAATGTTGGAGACATGTTATCTCGTTATACAAACAACAAATTGAAATCCACAATCCATCAGGTTGTAAACCCTCCAAGAGAACTTTGGGGAACTTCACGTTATTCAGTACCGTTTTTTATGCACCCTGTCAGCGACATGCCATTAAATAGTTTAGAGAACTGCATTGATGCAGAACACCCAAAACAATTTGAAGATATCACCGCTGGTGATTATTTGTACGAACGATTAGTAGATTTAGGATTAATAAAAAAATAATCTTTAATCTACTCTAGTTATAAAAGACATTGAGTTTACTTAATGTCTTTTTTGTTTTTGCTCAACATTGCAATATAAACGAGACAGCTTTTATAGATTGAAAAGAAATAGAACAGGGTTAACTGATTTAAACGAGTTTTCGCTTATTAATAATTAGCCGCGACTATTCACTGTAACAGGACTCATCCGCGTTCGATTGAATAATACAAAAAGATAAAATATGGACTTACAAGACCAGTTAAAAAACCTTTTTCCAGATCACACGCCTGCCCCAAAAGAAGAACTGGAAGAAGTTCCCCATGAATTATATGTTCAAAAAGAACCTATGATTTGCAAATTCGAAAAAAGAAAAGGCAAAGCCACAACCATCATCGAAGGATATGAAGGTACAGACGAAGATTTTAAGATTTTGGCCAAAGAAATCAAGACAAAACTAAGCGTTGGCGGTACTTTTAAAGACAATTCCATAATAATTCAAGGGGATTACCGCGATAAAATTATGGAAATATTGAAACTAAAAGGATTCAAAGTTAAACGTGTGGGAGGCTAAACCAATTGATAATTGAAAATGAATAATTTATAATTATTATTTCAATTGTCCATTATCAATTATTAACTATCAATTAAAAAATAATGATAAAATCATCAGAATTAATATTAAATCCAGACGGAAGCGTTTATCACTTGAATCTGAAACCAGAACACATTGCGCACGATATCATCTTTGTGGGAGATCAAAACCGAGTGGAGAAAATTACCCAATTCTTTGACAGTATTGAATTTTCGACTCAAAAAAGAGAATTTAAAACACAAACTGGAATTTTCAAAGGCAAAAGAATCACGGTGATGTCAACAGGAATAGGTCCTGACAATATTGATATTGTGATGAATGAATTAGATGCATTAGTAAATATCGATTTGGAAACCCGCAAACCAAAAGAAAAGCTAACGTCATTAAATATCATCCGTATTGGGACTTCAGGATCGTTACAAACTGATATTCCCGTGGATAGTTTCGTTATGTCTAAGTTTGGCTTGGGCCTAGACAATATGCTTCGCTCCTATTTGATTGATGAAATTTCGAATATAGAAATGGAAGATGCTTTTGTACACCATACCAACTGGGACATGCACAAAGGTAAACCCTACGTAATTCCCTGTTCGGAAAAACTAGAAAAAATGATCGAAAGCGACAAAATACACAAAGGAATCACGGCAACAGCTGGAGGTTTTTATGGTCCCCAAGGACGTGTACTACGATTGAACATTCAAGACGAATCATTAAATTCTAAAATGGACAACTTTAAATTTGGTGACAACAAAATCACCAACTTAGAAATGGAAACAGCAGCAATATACGGGCTTTCCTCACTTTTAGGACATAATGCACTGTCACTAAATGCTATTATCGCTAACCGCGCCAATGGTAGCTTTAGTGAAGATCCTTACAAAGCTGTTGATGAGCTAATTGCGTATACATTAAATAAAATCGCTTCAGAATAAGGAGTTTTAATTTTCCTAATATCATCTATTTGTAGTTTTAAAAAAGTATCATTTTAGTTTTTTAAAACTACATTTGTGATTTCTACAACAATTCAATAATGAAAATAATACTGACAGGTGCTACAGGGGTTTTAGGTTCTCATATTATGTATGAAATTTTAGAGCTTTTTATCACGAATAAAATTGATGGAAAACTTTTTATTATCGCCAGAAATAAAGGAAAAAGCTCCGCTCTTGATAGAATAAACGAGCTCTTATCGAGTAGTTATACTCCTAAAATCATAAAAGAAAAAGGGATAGAGAAACTGCACGAATACATTAAAATCATCGATACTGATTTAGCTACGATCCAAGATACTTTTTCGAACCAGATTAAAGGTGCTTATTTTATTCATTCAGCTGGATATGTAAATTTATCGACTAATGAAGAACAACGAGAGAGAATTTTTGATGAAAACACTAAAATTACAAAGTCGCTTTTCAATATTTTTCATCCTTTTATAAAAAAGTTTATTTATATCGGTACTCGCATTTTCTTCTGGAATCCGAAAAGGAATAATTGCTAATGATTTTCATAGTTTAAGGTTCAAGCCGGAACATCGCAATGCTTATGAAAACGCCAAATTCCACTCGGAAAATTTTATAGCTCAAGAATGTAAAAAAATAGGTTTAGGCTTTCAAATTTTGCGACCAAGTGTTATTGGAGGGAAAATGCTTGGAGTCGAAAACCAATATTTCATTCCAAAATACATGGTTTTTTATCTTTTAGCAAAATTTTTTCACTTTACTTCCCAACGAAAAGGTGAACAAGAAAATGTTCGTTTTATCGTCAACGATGAAACAGGTTTAAATATTATCCCTGTTGATTATGTCGCAAAAGTGATTGTCAATACTTTTGAACGGGATGATATTGAACAGCTTA
>CALJVL010000010.1 GCA_937773775.1 uncultured Flavobacterium sp. | reverse complement strand
AAGAAAGCAAACTTCAACCAAAAGAAAATAGAGAGACACTTAGCGTATATTGAAGAGCGAACCCAAGAATATCTTGCCGAATTGGCTAAGAATGATCTACAGGATAATAGCATTGCAATCACAAAGATTGCAGAAAAAATAGAACGATTAAAAAAGAATAAAATACGCTACGAACTTCTAGAAGACAAACTAAAAGAGAGTGGACAACCCCAAATAAGTACCACCGATCAAGATGCGAGAGCCCTTTTAGTTCAAGGAGTAGTAGTTGAGATAAGCTATAATATCCAAGCAGCAGTGGATAATAAGCATAATTTAGTTGTGGCTACTCACACCATAAATCGGAACGATCTTAACGCCTTAGGAGCTATCGCTTTGGAAGCAAAGGAAAATTTGGGACTAGATACTTTTACTGTTTTGGTGGATAAAGGCTACCATAATGGAAGGGAAATCGCCCAATGCATAAACCATAACATCAGCACCATTGTAGCGCATCCTACGCCAGGAACAAGCAAAGAAAGCGTTACGCAACCCGATTACTTGGTAGCCAAATTTAAATACGATGCAGAAAACGACAGCTATACGTGTCCCCAAGGAGAAACTTTAAAAACTACAGGAAGGTGGCATAAAAAAAGTGGGCGAACAGAGCAAAGTAGTTATCAATTTAAAAAATACCGAACCCCAGCCTGCCGGGAATGTCTTGTAAAACATCTTTGTACTGCTAGACCAGCAGGGTGGGAAATCGATCGGAGCCAGTACGCGCAAGCTGTTGAAGAAAACAACAAACGCTATCAGGAAAACCCACAATTATACCGAACACGACAAGAGATAAACGAACATATATTCGGTACTATAAAAAGACAATGGGGTTATAATCACACTAATTTAACGGGACTAGAAAAAGTAAACGGAGAACACAGCTTAATTATGCTGGTTTATAACATCAAACGCAGTATCAATATACTGGGCGTTCCTGATCTGATTGCCAAACTCAAAAAATGGAACACACCTTACAGAGCACAAGTCTTGCTTTTGCTAAAAACGGAGTATTTAAAGCGAACTAACGCCCTTGATTATTATCTAATGAAATTAGTAGCCTAAAAAAAGAGCCTTCTTAAAAGGCTTTATTTGACTTGTAGAACAGGAAAATTCAAGCTTTTTAATGGAAAAAGGAGGTTTTTTCACAGCCTGACGTTATGCCACTTTGAGATGGCTGGAAGTTCGTAATCGCTAAATTTTCGGCTTAACGAAAACGTGATGCGAAACGGCAATTCCACTAAATTCCAGCTATATCAAAGCATCAATGTAAAAGCATAACTTTGAGAGTACTAAAAACGAAGATTATGCAATTACAAGACGCCTTTTCTATTCCAAAGATATTCATTGGTTTAGATATTCACAAAAAAAGCTGGACAGTTTCTATCCAAACAGATTTATTTTTTCACAAGACTTATTCTATACCTTCTAATGCAGAGGATTTGTATCAATATGTGGAGCGAACATTTCCAGATCATGCCGTTGATTTAGTTTATGAAGCGGGTTGCTGTGGCTTCTCCGTAGCACGTTATTTTTTAAACTTAGGATGGAACGTTCTAGTTGTTAATCCCTCAGACGTAAAGAGAGGAGATAAAGAGCGCTATCAAAAAACAGATGCCTTAGATTCTAAAAACTTGTCCAATCAATTAAAATCAGGTGTTCTAAGAGGCGTTTTTATTCCCACAGAAGAGCATGAACAGTTTACGACCTTGGCGCGCCATAGAACGCAAGTGACCAAGAAACTGCGACAAACCAAATCACATATCAAAAGTATGTTGTTGTTTCATGGAATTAAAGTTCCTGAAGAGTTTGATAATCCAAATTGGAGTATAGCTTTTATTGTGTGGTTAGAGGATATTAAATTCAGTAGCTCTTGTGGTGATTTAGCCTTGCAAGGAAAAATACGCATGTTCAAGTTTATCAAATCAGAATATTTAGAAATTGCCAATCAAATGCGTGCTTATTGTAGAAAAAATAATAAGAAAGATTACAATCTTTTGAAAAGTATTCCAGGAATAGGAGGATATCTAGCTAGTGTAATCTTAGCCGAATGTGGAGATTTACGTCGGTTCAATAACGAAGGGCAGTTTAGTTCTTACATCGGATTAGTCCCTGGAATGTATAATAGTGGAGAGTCAGAAAAGTGTTTAGGAATTACTCCGAGGAGTCGTTCACAGTTACGAAGTTATTTAGTAGAAGCGGCTTGGATAGCCATTAGAAAAGATACCGAAATGCAAAATTATTACCGGAAACATCAAGGTAAAAACGTAAAAAGTGTCATTATAAAAGTAGCCCATAAAATGGCACGCAGAATTTTATCAGTTATTAAAACCGAAACCGCCTATCAAATTAATAGAAATATAGAGTTAGTAGAACAATAAAAATAACCTTCTTAACAAGCTCAACAATACAAGAAAAATAGACTACAAAACAGCCATGGTGGTTCCATAAAATGAAGCCACATCTCAAAGTCGGTAGCTATTTTATTATTCTTACAATCATACCGATGCTGGTGGCTGCCATAAGCAGACCACATATAGGAGTGTGAGCTTTAAGATTATAAAAAGAAATAGTATGAAGTAAAAGAGGAATTAATTCTTGGCATCATTGAAAAAGTTAGAATAACTTTTTCAGTCCAAAGCTTTCAGCGGACAAAAAGTTGTTTCCAAATTTTCCAACAAGCCGCTGAAACGGAATTCTATATTCGAAAAACACCTTACATATAACCCTCTTAAAAGTTGTTGAAAACTTAATGATGCTTTACATAGGAATGGCTGTTAGCTGAAGCTTTTATTAGTTCAATAGTTTAACTTCTCGAAATTGTTCTAAAGCTTCGTCATTTAAATCTTTATCATTTCTAATCTCTTCAAAAATTGGCCATTCTAAATAATCATCAATAATAAATTCATCAACAGTTATTGAGTTTTTAAAAAGAGATATCGCAATTTTATATTCATCACTTAAAATATGTTTTGCTATTTCAAATATTGGAGACATACTGCCGACTCTTAATTCTTCTAATTTTTTTTCTAATATTTTTTTTTCATCAATCCTTTTTAATGAAATGCAATAATTAAATTTAATTCTAATTATACAATTCTCTTCATCATCATTACTTGGCTTAATGTTTTTTTCAACATATTCACATATTCTTGATGCAGTTCTGTTTCTTTTTTGTTTTAGTAAATCAAATGTGAGTGTTAGTAACTCCATTATTGCATCTGTAGCGTGTTTTTTTCCCCATTTACCCCAACAATTCATTATTAACAATATTCCCGCAACTTGAATCTCAACGATAGATTTATTTAGATAGTCTTCATCAATTTTGGCTATATCTCCAATATTTAAATTATATGGGTTATTAGATTTTGCAATATATTTTTTATTTACTATTGAATTATTGTGAACTAATAAATGTCTTCTTTCTCTTATTTCATTTATATTATCCCATTTAATAAAGTCTTCTGATAAGCTTACATCTAATTTTTTAAAATAGTTTTTTATTTCTTCAAACGTCATTTCAAGGAGTAGTTTTTCAACTTCTTTAAACAAAAAGTCATCATATGCTTCTTCAATGGTAGAATAATTTTTTAAATCATTTAATGAAATATTTATATTTTTTTCACCAATTAAATTTCTATTGTTCGTAAAGTGAAATGTTAATAAATCTGCAAATAAAAACTCAAAATAATTATTTAAAATTAGAAATGTACTATTCGCCAAAATTTCATAATTTTTAGTTTGAAGCTTTGGAGCATTTTCCATCTGAATCATTAAATCATAATAGTTGGATTTATTATATTCAGAAGAGTTTGTTTTACTAATATTCTCTTCTTCAATAACTGTAGTTGTATTGACTTCAATTTCTTCAATTTCTGCTACTTCATCTATTTTAGTCATCATTTCTTCAAAAGCTTTTTGTCCGAAAGTCTTTTTTAAAGCTTTCTCCAAATACTCTTTTTTAGATATTAAAATAGATTTATCTTCTTCTAAAGCAAGAATTGAAAACTTTTTAAAGAATAATTGAACACTTTGTATGTTAAGAACAAATTGTTCATAGATTAAATTTATTTTACTTGTGTTTTCTTCCATATTTTATATACGATTTTTTGGTAAAGTTTCAGCTAACGTCCCGCAGCTACACGAGGTTTGGGACGAAATTAGCGATGATTTTCGGTTTTGCCAAAACATCCAAGTACAAGACAAACTTTCGATTAAGCCCAAAACCCAAATCTTGTGTAACTGCTGTTATGAGCCGGTTTCTCGTCGAAATTATAATTTGTCTTTGAATATTCAGCAAACTTTTAGGTTATTTTCTTCAATATTTAGTTTCGATTTAATTAACAAATAGGGCTCAAAAACTCAAAAAAAGTCGAATTACTCCACTTTTTGGCCTCGGACTTTTTGCGTTTTAATTCGAGGTTTCAAAGTTTCAACTTTCGTGTTTAGGCAGTTCAAAATCAATATTTACGTTTCCGCATTTTAAAATCAACATTTCGGCTTCTGCTTTAAATATCGATTTTTTTTTCTTGCATGGAGTGCTTTTCTTGCGAAAAAGAGATTTCAAATTCAATGAAAATTGTCTGCGGAATTTCGGAAAAAACTGGCTCATAACGTCAGTCTGTGAAAAAACCGTCGTTATGTTCTTTCAAATATAATGTATATTTCGAATATTAAAGCAAGAAAAGTTGTATATTTAATGATGCAACACATCACAGGAACTCCTCGCAATCAGCTATTTTTTTCTAGTTTAGAAGACACTATTTTACCGGAAAACCCCGTTCGTTTTATCGATGCTTTTGTCGAAGCATTGTCATTACAAACTTTAGGTTTTTCTGTTCAAACCATTAAAGGGGAAGGTCGCCCTAGCTTTGATACTAAAATCTTTCTTAAAATCTATTTGTATGGTTATCTAAATGGGCTGCGTAGCTCAAGAAAGCTAGAAAAGGAGTGCGCTCGCAATAACGAATTGCAATGGCTTTTATGTGCAATCATACCCAACTACCATAGTATATCCGACTTTAGAAAACAAAATCCATTGGGATTAAAAAAACTCTTTAAACTCTTTGTTTCTTTCCTTAAAGATGCTGACCTAATTGGCTGTGAAATCATCGCTATTGACGGCACAAAAAGCAGAGCGCACAACAGTAAGAAAGCAAACTTCAACCAAAAGAAAATAGAGAGACACTTAGCGTATATTGAAGAGCGAACCCAAGAATATCTTGCCGAATTGGCTAAGAATGATCTACAGGATAATAGCATTGCAATCACAAAGATTGCAGAAAAAATAGAACGATTAAAAAAGAATAAAATACGCTACGAACTTCTAGAAGACAAACTAAAAGAGAGTGGACAACCCCAAATAAGTACCACCGATCAAGATGCGAGAGCCCTTTTAGTTCAAGGAGTAGTAGTTGAGATAAGCTATAATATCCAAGCAGCAGTGGATAATAAGCATAATTTAGTTGTGGCTACTCACACCATAAATCGGAACGATCTTAACGCCTTAGGAGCTATCGCTTTGGAAGCAAAGGAAAATTTGGGACTAGATACTTTTACTGTTTTGGTGGATAAAGGCTACCATAATGGAAGGGAAATCGCCCAATGCATAAACCATAACATCAGCACCATTGTAGCGCATCCTACGCCAGGAACAAGCAAAGAAAGCGTTACGCAACCCGATTACTTGGTAGCCAAATTTAAATACGATGCAGAAAACGACAGCTATACGTGTCCCCAAGGAGAAACTTTAAAAACTACAGGAAGGTGGCATAAAAAAAGTGGGCGAACAGAGCAAAGTAGTTATCAATTTAAAAAATACCGAACCCCAGCCTGCCGGGAATGTCTTGTAAAACATCTTTGTACTGCTAGACCAGCAGGGCGGGAAATCGATCGGAGCCAGTACGCGCAAGCTGTTGAAGAAAACAACAAACGCTATCAGGAAAACCCACAATTATACCGAACACGACAAGAGATAAACGAACATATATTCGGTACTATAAAAAGACAATGGGGTTATAATCACACTAATTTAACGGGACTAGAAAAAGTAAACGGAGAACACAGCTTAATTATGCTGGTTTATAACATCAAACGCAGTATCAATATACTGGGCGTTCCTGATCTGATTGCCAAACTCAAAAAATGGAACACACCTTACAGAGTACAAGTCTTGCTTTTGCTAAAAACGGAGTATTTAAAGCGAACTAACGCCCTTGATTATTATCTAATGAAATTAGTAGCCTAAAAAAAGAGCCTTCTTAAAAGGCTTTATTTGACTTGTAGAACAGGAAAATTGAAGCTTTTTAATGGAAAAAGGAGGTTTTTTCACAGCCTGACGTGTCGCAGCTTGCAGAAGTGGCGGATTAAGGAAGCATAAACTTTCGGTTAAACACTGACTTTGCAAGTACAAAACCAACTTTAAATTAAGCCCAAAACCCGTCATTTTTGCAAACTGCTGTTGTGCGTTCGGTTTTTTATTTAAAATCTATATCCAATTCTTAAATGCAAGTTAGCTGCCGCTTCTCCTTCATTTCTTGAATATCCAGCACTTTCAGCAAAAATATATCTATATCCAATTCCAATTCCAGTTTCATATGTAAAATGTTTTCCAATATTTCTTTTTAAACCCCAAGTTGGAATTATTGAAATTTGGTTAGCAATTTCTACATTATCATAATTTGATATTACAAACCAATTAGGATGATAACTTGTTTGAAGTGTTATGAAATTTCCACTGTTTCCGGTTATATTTTTTGATTTAGAAATTCGTTTATCTAAATTATAATACCATCTTGGCTCTAATGTTATAACAGGTGTCATTAAATATCCATTATTTGGATAAAAACTTCCTCCAAAAAATCCAGCATCCATTCCTATTTCCGCTCGCAATGCAATTTCATTGGTTAATTTCACTTCTCGATGTGCCCAAATTCCTAAAGTTCCAATTTGAATTCCAAAAGTTGATTTTTCGACACTTGCGTTTTGTGCTTTTGAAAAAAATGTAAATAAACAAATTGATAAAGTTATTATCATTTTAGTTGAAATTTTTGTTTTCATAAATTTTAATGGATTTGTTTTTTATTCGTGTTTAAATTTAATTATTCTTTTTTCATTCGGTTTTCTGTCGCTCCAAACTGACGCACAACGTCAGTCTGTGAAAAAACCGTCGTTATGTTCTTTCAAATATAATGTATATTTCGAATATTAAAGCAAGAAAAGTTGTATATTTAATGATGCAACACATCACAGGAACTCCTCGCAATCAGCTATTTTTTTCTAGTTTAGAAGACACTATTTTACCGGAAAACCCCGTTCGTTTTATCGATGCTTTTGTCGAAGCATTGTCATTACAAACTTTAGGTTTTTCTGTTCAAACCATTAAAGGGGAAGGTCGCCCGAGCTTTGATACTAAAATCTTTCTTAAAATCTATTTGTATGGTTATCTAAATGGGCTGCGTAGCTCAAGAAAGCTAGAAAAGGAGTGCGCTCGCAATAACGAATTGCAATGGCTTTTATGTGCAATCATACCCAACTACCATAGTATATCCGACTTTAGAAAACAAAATCCATTGGGATTAAAAAAACTCTTTAAACTCTTTGTTTCTTTCCTTAAAGATGCTGACCTAATTGGCTGTGAAATCATCGCTATTGACGGCACAAAAAGCAGAGCGCACAACAGTAAGAAAGCAAACTTCAACCAAAAGAAAATAGAGAGACACTTAGCGTATATTGAAGAGCGA
The DNA here is from genome assembly GCA_937773775.1 of uncultured Flavobacterium sp. Taxonomy (GTDB): domain Bacteria; phylum Bacteroidota; class Bacteroidia; order Flavobacteriales; family Flavobacteriaceae; genus Flavobacterium. The sequence continues at coordinate 133,847 of CALJVL010000010.1, read as the reverse complement.
ACCCAAGAATATCTTGCCGAATTGGCTAAGAATGATCTACAGGATAATAGCATTGCAATCACAAAGATTGCAGAAAAAATAGAACGATTAAAAAAGAATAAAATACGCTACGAACTTCTAGAAGACAAACTAAAAGAGAGTGGACAACCCCAAATAAGTACCACCGATCAAGATGCGAGAGCCCTTTTAGTTCAAGGAGTAGTAGTTGAGATAAGCTATAATATCCAAGCAGCAGTGGATAATAAGCATAATTTAGTTGTGGCTACTCACACCATAAATCGGAACGATCTTAACGCCTTAGGAGCTATCGCTTTGGAAGCAAAGGAAAATTTGGGACTAGATACTTTTACTGTTTTGGTGGATAAAGGCTACCATAATGGAAGGGAAATCGCCCAATGCATAAACCATAACATCAGCACCATTGTAGCGCATCCTACGCCAGGAACAAGCAAAGAAAGCGTTACGCAACCCGATTACTTGGTAGCCAAATTTAAATACGATGCAGAAAACGACAGCTATACGTGTCCCCAAGGAGAAACTTTAAAAACTACAGGAAGGTGGCATAAAAAAAGTGGGCGAACAGAGCAAAGTAGTTATCAATTTAAAAAATACCGAACCCCAGCCTGCCGGGAATGTCTTGTAAAACATCTTTGTACTGCTAGACCAGCAGGGCGGGAAATCGATCGGAGCCAGTACGCGCAAGCTGTTGAAGAAAACAACAAACGCTATCAGGAAAACCCACAATTATACCGAACACGACAAGAGATAAACGAACATATATTCGGTACTATAAAAAGACAATGGGGTTATAATCACACTAATTTAACGGGACTAGAAAAAGTAAACGGAGAACACAGCTTAATTATGCTGGTTTATAACATCAAACGCAGTATCAATATACTGGGCGTTCCTGATCTGATTGCCAAACTCAAAAAATGGAACACACCTTACAGAGCACAAGTCTTGCTTTTGCTAAAAACGGAGTATTTAAAGCGAACTAACGCCCTTGATTATTATCTAATGAAATTAGTAGCCTAAAAAAAGAGCCTTCTTAAAAGGCTTTATTTGACTTGTAGAACAGGAAAATTGAAGCTTTTTAATGGAAAAAGGAGGTTTTTTCACAGCCTGACGTTTCGCCACTTGGCTAGGTTGCGAACTTCGTAACCGATTATTTTCCGTTAAAGAAAAAATTTATTGCGAAACGTAAACGTGAATTTACCACAAAATTCGCAATCTTGCCAAATGGCTGTTGTACCTCGTTATTTATTTTTCTAACAACAATTTTTGTTTTCTTGAATTGGTGGACAAGCTACACGTCCGTATGAGCAATATACACAACAATCGCCTTCTTTCGGTTTCAATACCGTTTTACAATTCTCACATTCATAGAAAAATTGACAAGCGTTTGTTGGCATATGTTCTACTTTTTTATATCCGCAGTTTGGACAAGTAATTTCTGATTTTAATTGAATTTCCATTAGTTTTCTTTTTTGTCGGTTACTTTATAACCTGTTGAGTTAATTGCTTTCTCAATTTCCGTTTCGTTCGTTTCGGATTTGTCAAATTCTATAATTGCATTTCCGTTTTCGTAAGATGCTTTTGAGTTTACAATTCCGTTGAGTTTATATACTTCGTGATTTACGTGTTCTTCGCAACTTGCACAAGTCATTCCACTTATTTTAAATTCCGTTTTTTTAAGGTCCGATTTGTCAACTACGATTATTTGCTTTTCTGTGTTTGGGTAAAAAATCTTTGAATAGTATGGGAAAGCCAACATTACAATTGAAAATACTGTTACAATTCCTAAAAACTTTTTTGACTGAATAAATTTCGGTTTTTTAGTCGTCTCACATTCACAGTCAATTTCTTTTTGAGGTTTTAGTTTTTGATACCAAGCAAAAGCAAGAACTAAAATTGTCATTACAATCAAATAAAGTCTAAAAGGTTCTATCCAAGAAAATGTTGAAGCAATTCCGCTTGTTCCAGCGATTAGAGCTAAAACGGGTGTAATACAACATAATGAAGCAGTAATTGCAGTTAATAAACCTGCGCCAATTAATTTGTTTTCACTTTTCATACCGTTTCTAAAATTTTGTTTTTATCAAGAATCTCAAAAAATGGGTTCAACATTTTTTCATATTCTACTGTGAGTGAATAAAAAACCGTTTGAGCTTCTCTGTCTGTTTCTAATAGATTTCTGTCTTTCATTTTTCTCAAGTGTTGAGAAATAGCAGAAATATTCATTCCGAGAATATCGCTTAAATCACAAACGCAAAGTCTTTTTTCCTCAAAGAGTAGGTAAAGGATTTTCAGTCGCACAGTATTTCCGACTAAAGAAAGTCCATTTGCTAAATAGTCAAACGATTCGTTTAATTCCGAAACTGTGCCTTTGCAACGATTTATTTGTTTGATATCAGCTTGTTGTCTTATGCAAGATTTATTTTCCATAATACAAAGTTATAGTTATTTATTATTTAAGCAAATACTTAAATACAAAATATTGTTTTTATTTATTAACGTGGTTTTTTATAATGAGGTACAACGTCAGTCTGTGAAAAAACCGTCGTTATGTTCTTTCAAATATAATGTATATTTCGAATATTAAAGCAAGAAAAGTTGTATATTTAATGATGCAACACATCACAGGAACTCCTCGCAATCAGCTATTTTTTTCTAGTTTAGAAGACACTATTTTACCGGAAAACCCCGTTCGTTTTATCGATGCTTTTGTCGAAGCATTGTCATTACAAACTTTAGGTTTTTCTGTTCAAACCATTAAAGGGGAAGGTCGCCCTAGCTTTGATACTAAAATCTTTCTTAAAATCTATTTGTATGGTTATCTAAATGGGCTGCGTAGCTCAAGAAAGCTAGAAAAGGAGTGCGCTCGCAATAACGAATTGCAATGGCTTTTATGTGCAATCATACCCAACTACCATAGTATATCCGACTTTAGAAAACAAAATCCATTGGGATTAAAAAAACTCTTTAAACTCTTTGTTTCTTTCCTTAAAGATGCTGACCTAATTGGCTGTGAAATCATCGCTATTGACGGCACAAAAAGCAGAGCGCACAACAGTAAGAAAGCAAACTTCAACCAAAAGAAAATAGAGAGACACTTAGCGTATATTGAAGAGCGAACCCAAGAATATCTTGCCGAATTGGCTAAGAATGATCTACAGGATAATAGCATTGCAATCACAAAGATTGCAGAAAAAATAGAACGATTAAAAAAGAATAAAATACGCTACGAACTTCTAGAAGACAAACTAAAAGAGAGTGGACAACCCCAAATAAGTACCACCGATCAAGATGCGAGAGCCCTTTTAGTTCAAGGAGTAGTAGTTGAGATAAGCTATAATATCCAAGCAGCAGTGGATAATAAGCATAATTTAGTTGTGGCTACTCACACCATAAATCGGAACGATCTTAACGCCTTAGGAGCTATCGCTTTGGAAGCAAAGGAAAATTTGGGACTAGATACTTTTACTGTTTTGGTGGATAAAGGCTACCATAATGGAAGGGAAATCGCCCAATGCATAAACCATAACATCAGCACCATTGTAGCGCATCCTACGCCAGGAACAAGCAAAGAAAGCGTTACGCAACCCGATTACTTGGTAGCCAAATTTAAATACGATGCAGAAAACGACAGCTATACGTGTCCCCAAGGAGAAACTTTAAAAACTACAGGAAGGTGGCATAAAAAAAGTGGGCGAACAGAGCAAAGTAGTTATCAATTTAAAAAATACCGAACCCCAGCCTGCCGGGAATGTCTTGTAAAACATCTTTGTACTGCTAGACCAGCAGGGCGGGAAATCGATCGGAGCCAGTACGCGCAAGCTGTTGAAGAAAACAACAAACGCTATCAGGAAAACCCACAATTATACCGAACACGACAAGAGATAAACGAACATATATTCGGTACTATAAAAAGACAATGGGGTTATAATCACACTAATTTAACGGGACTAGAAAAAGTAAACGGAGAACACAGCTTAATTATGCTGGTTTATAACATCAAACGCAGTATCAATATACTGGGCGTTCCTGATCTGATTGCCAAACTCAAAAAATGGAACACACCTTACAGAGCACAAGTCTTGCTTTTGCTAAAAACGGAGTATTTAAAGCGAACTAACGCCCTTGATTATTATCTAATGAAATTAGTAGCCTAAAAAAAGAGCCTTCTTAAAAGGCTTTATTTGACTTGTAGAACAGGAAAATTGAAGCTTTTTAATGGAAAAAGGAGGTTTTTTCACAGCCTGACGTTCTCGCGCTACAAGCAGTTTGGGACTAAATTAAGCCCATTCTTCGGATTTGCCATATCTTCCAAATACAAAACCAACTTCCCATTAAGCCAAATGCCCAAATTGCTTGTAGCGTGTGTTAGCAGCTGCCAATTTATATATTCATTATTCTCTTTTAACTCCATATAAGACTTTCAAAGCATGACTTGTTGAAGCAGCTACTACAGAAGTATGTGTTTCATTCTCAAAAATTTGAGTAGTTAATTTTAAACCTTTGTAGTTACGTTCTTCCAATGTATTTATAAATGAATTAATGGATGGAAGCATAATTTCAGGTTCAAGACTACCATAGGAAATGAAAACTTTTCCATTTAGTTCGTCATTTTCTGTAATGAAGTTTTTTTGATTAGATAGAATCTCTTGATTATTCCAAAGAAAAGAAGGACTGTTTATTCCATATCTTTTAAATAAAGTAGGAGCATTAATTAAACAATAACCAGCAAATAAACCACCAATAGAATGTCCTAAAATACCATAATCATTTTTAGTTTTGTAATTATTACTGATAAATGGTATAATATTGGTTCGGATAGTTGCTAAAAATTCTTTTGCTCCTCCGCTTTTTACTTCGGATTTAGGTATGTTGAGTCCATTTGCTATTTCTGCATCTACATTTGGATCATTTGAAGGAGTGCAATCTGCCATTCTACTAGATATCCAAGTTGTATTTGATTGGTTTTTATCTCCAATAGCAACAATTATTATTTTCTCTATTTCTTGACTAGAATCTAGTAAATTGTGAAGAGAAGAAATTAAAGGATATGAATAGTTGGCATCTAGTATATATAAAACAGGATAATGTATTGTGTCTGATGGATTATAATTTGAAGGAAGTGAAATGTATAACTGGTAATCTTTTTTATTAAATGAAGATTTTACATTATGTCCATTCATTGAAAGGTTTTCATTCTGTGCTTCAGATAAATTTGGAATAAAGAATGAAATAATAATGATTATGAATAAAGTTTTAAGTTTCATTTATATTTTTAATTATTAGGTTATGTTCGGCGATTGGTTGCTGCTAACTAGTATATAGGTCTGATAAAATCAGACCAATCACCCCAATTTAGGGTGGATAGGTCTGACTAGAGTCAGTCTTATCTATTATCAAATATATAATAATTATCTTATAAATCAGCAAATGGACTTTTTATTTGTTGTAGACTTTTCGTACTAACGTGAGTGTCTATTTCAGTAGTCTTGCCATTGTTATGTTTTAATAAATTTAGTATGTAGCTTAAACCGGTTCCACTTTTAAGCATCTCAATTTATTTTTAAGACCTATGTACGGATTTAAGTATATCATCTCTTGATCATGCTCCAGGGGTGCTGACCAACATGAAAATAACACCAGGGGGTTTTGACTGGATGCGTATTAAGATTTACGTACACACCAAAATAACCAAACTGGTTAAAAAATTTTGGAAAATAATTTTTTTAGTGATATGTTGAAGATACCCCAAATAACCAACTAATAGCTATATTTATTCTTTTATGATACCAAGTATCAGTTTTGGTTTAGAGGAAAGATTTAGGGGGTGGTATGTGTCCATCTTGTTTATCGCCGATATTTACTTAATTTGAATTTGTAGCTTTTCTAATAGATAGTCAAGCGGATTATTATTATCAAACCTAATTATTATTAGTTCTATTTTGTTAGCTTCAAGATATGTGTACTTAATCAAATCTCTTTTTTGAGTTTGCATCAATCCGTTTATCCCTCCAAAAAAAGAAATAGGTTCATAGTGTTGCAGTCCATTATATTCTATCACTGTATTGTATTCTGGCAAATAGAAATCACAACGAAGTTTATTTTTATCCATTAGATTTTCAAACTTTTTTTGCTCTTCATATAAAATATTATGTTCTTCAAGAATAAGTCTAACTAATGTTTCACCTCTACTGCTTATACATTTGTGACAACCACTACCTCTGTAATGGTTTCTTGGGGACTGTAAAAAAAATCCATGCTTAGGACACCCTATTTCAATTGGTGTAAAAATATCAATGTAGTTTGTCTCGGTGTACTTGTATTTATCTCCATGCTTTATCATTGAACGTTTTACAAATTCACTATAACCGATTTGTTGCTTTTCACCGCTCTCAGCGAATGAACATTTTATACAACCCGAACCTCCATAATGGCTGTATGGTTTTTGAGTAAACCAACCATGCTGGGTGCATTTGATTTTCATTTTGCTTGAAACATCAGCAAATGTTCCTTGGTCATATTCATATTTGTCGCCTTGAGCTACTAAAAATAAATCATAAACAGCTTCCCAGCCTATTTGATTCTTTTTAGCAGTATTTAGAACTCCGCATTTTGGACAGCCTGTTTTCATCGATATGTGAGAATGTGGAGTCTGTTCAAAAAAACCGTGCTCATCACAAAATATTGTCATTTTGGTGGTATAGTTTACATAAGTGTCTTCTTGATAAACGTAACGATTATGATGAACTAACTCAGCTCTTTCTAAAAAAACAAAATAATCAAGAGCTATATTATTCTTTGCATCAATTCTTCCACATTTAGGGCATCCCTGACCATTATAATGGCTGTTGGGTTTCATATTGAATGAACCATGTATTTGGCATATTATTTCAACCTTAGTTTGACTATTGACATAGTTGGCCTTGCTGTAATCATATTTGTTCAAGTGAACTGTTCTAACGCTATTGATAAATTCTTGGGATGTGTATCTTTGGTTCTTTGTTCTTAATATTTGAGCACATTCTGGACAACCATTACCTTTTATATGATTACTCGGTAGTTGTTCAAACTCTCCGTGTATATTACATTTGATTACAACTTTATCATGCTTTGATTTTACTTCTGTTTTAAAGTAATCATAAAGCTCTCCATGTTTGTTATGAGAACGTTCTATGAATGATTGTTGAGTTAGAGCCACATAACCATTACAAATTCTACATCCTTGTCCTTTAATGTGCGACTGAGGAGTTTTTAAAAACTCACCATGCTCGTTACAAATAATAACAACTTTTTTACTACCACTTACATAAATCACTCTGGAATAATTATACTTATTCCCATGAACATGTAATGCATCAGCTATGAATTGTTCAGTAGTTTTTTTGACTGGCATTAGTAATATATTATAAATTTCTTTACACAAAAATATACATTAGGTGTTGTTGAATAACTAAAAAGTTATTTTATTTTGCTGTTATACCCTTCCTTTTTTTGGATGTTTAAAGATTACTTTTTAAATTTGCAGTCAACCCTTTCTGATAATTCAGATTGTACAGCTGTCTAACTGAGGATTCCTAAAAAAGAATTACAGCAGCTCAGAAGTTGGATTGTAGCTGCAGCCTTGAAATAATAGGTAAACATAGTGGTGAGGTTTCTCCGATAGGTTGAAAAATGGAATCAATACGAAAGCAGTAGGTTGGAACATAACACAGAGTAATAAGTGTCCTGAATTAACAGGGGTTTTAGGTTTCCAATGTGGGTGTAAATAAGTTAATTCTTATGATGTACAGTACTGTATAAGTTTGATTTTAAAAGTAGAATATCACTATGGACATGCTAACTTTACCCGCATAAAAAGTTAAGAAAAAAACCTTAATTTTAACTTATGAAACAAGTGCGTAAAATTTATGACCGAGCTTTTAAAGAGAAAGCCGTTCAATTGAGTTATGATAGACATAACATCTCAGAACTGGCCAGAGAATTAGGAGTTACTGCTCCACAGTTATATAAGTGGCGAAAAGAGTATGAAGAGTTCGGAGAAGGAAGTTTTCCTGGGAACGGCAATTTAAAGCAAACGCCAGAACAGGAACGAATTACGGAACTTGAAAGAAAGCTCAAAGACGCAGAACTAGAACGCGATATATTAAAAAAAGCAATAGGCATCTTTTCCAAAAACGGTCGATGATTTATACTTTCATCAAAAATAATGAAAAGATATTTCGGATTGAAAAGATGTGCAAAGTATTGCAAGTTGGTCAAAGGAGTTATTATCAATGGAAAAGCCAGTCTGTTTCAGATAGAAAACAGAGAGCTGAACTTGTTAAAGCAAAAATAACTTCCATTTATTTTGATTCGAAACAGAGATACGGAAGTCCAAGAATGACTGCTGAATTGGCTTTTTTAGGCAATAAAACATCAAGGGTTACAGTTGCCAAATATATGAACCAACTCGGTTTACGAAGCAAATTAAGCAAGAAATTCAAGGTGACAACAAATTCCAAGCATAAGTATTTAATAGTTCCCAATGTTTTGAACAGAGAATTTACGGTTACAGAACCGTCAAAAGCTTGGGTGTCGGACATCACCTATATCCGAGTAAAAGAAGGCTTTTTATATTTGACAACCGTTTTAGATCTCTACGATAGAAAAATCATAGGTTGGAGTTTAAGCAGCGGGATGAGTGTAGAGGAAACTTCTTTGGCGGCTTGGAGAATGGCTATTAAAAATCGAAGCATTGTAAGAGGATTAGTATTTCATTCCGACAGAGATGTTCAATACGCCAGCAAGAAGTTTACCAATGTGATTGATTCCTATAAAATGATTACAAGAAGTATGAGCAGAAAAGGGAATTGTTGGGATAATGCGGTAGCTGAGAGCTTTTTTAAAACTTTAAAAACGGAACAGATTTATGGCAATAAGCTTAGATCAAAAGAGCAAATGGAACTCGATATATTCGAATTTATTGAAATCTGGTACAACAGAAAAAGAAGGCATTCCGCTTTAGATTACAAAACAATAGAAGAATTCTGGAAACAGAAAAATAATTTTAAAAATGTTGCTTAACTATTACTGCGGCTTTTATTTGCATATCCACTATCCTGCTTACCAGAGACAAAATTTGGTAGGGGATTTTTGTGTCTTGTTGTGAACAATGATTCGTTAATACATTTATACTTACCACTTCATAAAATATTTCTTCTGTAAGCAATATTTAGTGTTTAACTTAATCGGTATAATTTTATAGAAGACAAAATCTATCATTCTATATAGATAAATAATTACATGGTCACATGCTTATGCATTACATCTAGAACATCAGTATCAAATGTGTCCAAATAGATGTTTATAATCTTATTTCCATACTCGTGCCCTAGTACTTCTGCAATTAACCCATTTGAATAACCTAAACGGTTAGCGATTGTATCAAATTTTGTCTATTTATATCTGCTTCTTTATTCTACCCAAGACCAATCTTCATAACAAGCCGCTTTAAATGTTTGTTTTGACGGTTTATTGAGCTTAAAATCTATAATTCTGGCATATCCTCTACAGTCAATTCTTTGATTCCTAAGCCTCTTAAGTACGTGAGGGATACGCTGAGATTACTATGCCCCATAACTTGCCGCAGCTTGCTTAAACTACCAGTCTTCTCATAAACATTTATAGCTCCAGTATGCCTAAAACTGTAAAGAGTGTTATCTACTTTAATCAATAAAGATTCTTTTTTAAATCTACCCCATAACGTTTTAAAGTACTCTTCATTTTAAACCTGAAGCGAATTAGTGAAAATATTGTGCTCTTCGTTTCCTTTTTCAAGATATTGTTGAACAAATTTGGGAACAGGAACTATTCTGTTTTTTTTTCCTTTATTCTGAGCGCCTGAAAGGCTTATAAAAGAACAGTCTTCATTAAAATTTCCCCATGTTAAATTTCTAATCTCTCGATGCGGGCGTAATAAGCATCCATAGGCTAGTAAACAACAAAGATGTAAATTTCTATTTGTTACTCTGAGTTCTTCGAAAACTAACTTTATATCTTTAATAGGCTTGTGAAGTACTTCTTCTTGTTTGACTAATTTAATTAAGCGGAATGGATTAGCTAGTTTATACTTTTCAATGTATTCTGTCAGCAAGGAGGAATAGTTTTGTTTATAATTTAATTGCACACGTTTGGATGAGCTAATATGATTTAGTAAATCTTTTATTATACTCACATCGAATTCACTCAACATTAGTTTTTTATAGTCCTTTAAGATTAAGTATTCTGTAACTTTTTTGTATGCAGAAGTTAAATCTTTTTTGTAGCGATTGCTGTATTCCATTTTCATTTTTTGCCCGATCGCTAATGTAATAGCTTCGTAGAGATTGATGTCAATTGGTTTAATTACTTTAGGCTTGAACCCTTTAGTAGGACGCCACCCTTTTGCTAATTTTTCAGAGAAAGCAATCAACATCAATTCAAGTTGTTTGTCCTTTAGATTTGCCCTGCAGGTGTTTGGTTGATAATTTGTATCAATTGCTTTACCATTAAAATAACGATACCTTTTGTTATCATAGAAGAATGAAATTCCAACTCTACCGTTAGCAAGTTTAACTTTTTTCAAATTTTTAAATTCATAACTCATGTTGTGACACTTTTGTGACACTCGTAAAAAAAGAACTATTTTCTTCTAAATTTTCACCTATGAAATAGTCGCCTATTTCATCTAAAAACTTTTTAGAAAGTCTTAATTACCGTTCTCGGGATTTAGGGAGGCTTGCTGGAGTAGATCATGCTGAAGGTTTTACTGTTGAAAGATATTTGGCAGTCAATAGCTTAGGGGATTTGATCTAAATTCGGTATAATTTTTTAATTATATTATTTGCAGAAGCAAACTTATGTTGTATATTTGCAACCGCTAAGCAAATGGTGGTTGTAGCTCAGTTGGTTAGAGCATCGGTTTGTGGTACCGAGGGTCGCGGGTTCGAGCCCCGTCTTCCACCCAGAAAGCAAAAGCTTCGAAGAAATTCGAGGCTTTTTTTGTACCCTTATTTTAGAAAGGGATAAGTATAAAAAAGCCCGCAATTTAGATAAGTTGCGGGCTTTTTAATTGTATGAAGTTGGATGCTTATTTCAGGCTTCCTACCATATCTTCAGGTTTTACCCAAAGATCAAAATCTTCAGCTGTTACGTATCCTAAACGAACTGCTTCTTCTTTTAAAGTGGTTCCGCTCTTATGTGCGGTTTGGGCAATTTCAGCTGATTTATAATATCCTATTTTAGTGTTTAATGCCGTAACTAGCATCAATGAATTATCAACCAGTTCTTTGATTCGTTTATAGTTTGGTTCAATCCCTTGAGCGCAATGCAAATCAAATGAAACGCAAGCATCTCCTAACAAACGTGCCGATTGCAAGAAGTTGGCCGCCATAAGCGGTTTTAAACACGTTCAATTCATAATGACCTTGCATTCCACCAACGGTGATAGCAACATCATTACCCATAACCTGGGCGCAAACCATTGTCAAAGCTTCACATTGTGTAGGGTTCACTTTTCCAGGCATGATTGAAGAACCGGGTTCGTTTTCTGGAATGATTAATTCACCAATTCCTGAACGGGGTCCTGAAGCAAGCATACGGATATCATTGGCAATTTTGTTCAATGAAACGGCTAATTGTTTTAAAGCGCCATGTGATTCCACAATTGCATCGTGAGCGGCCAGTGCTTCAAATTTGTTTTCGGCAGTTACGAACGGATGTCCGGTAAATTCAGCGATGTATTCAGCTACTTTTACATCATATCCTGCAGGTGTATTCAAACCAGTTCCCACTGCAGTTCCTCCTAATGCCACTTCAGACAAGTGAGCTAAGGTGTTTTTAACTGCTTTTAAGCCATAATTTAATTGGGCTACATATCCTGAAAGTTCCTGACCAACAGTTAAGGGAGTAGCATCCATAAGGTGTGTACGGCCAATTTTTACTACGCTTTTGAATTCGGTAGCTTTAGCGTGTAAAGTATCTCTTAGTTTCTCCACTGCCGGAATTGTAATCTCTACTACTGACTTGTACGCAGCAATGTGCATTCCTGTAGGGAAAGTATCGTTTGAGGATTGTGATTTATTTACGTCATCATTAGCTTTTATGAATTGTTCGCCTTCGCCAATAGCAAAACCTTTGAGCACTTGGGCGCGATTAGCAACCACTTCGTTTACGTTCATATTACTTTGCGTACCTGAACCTGTTTGCCAGATAACCAATGGAAACTGATCATCCAATTTACCAGCGAGGATTTCCTCGCAGACCGCTGCGATAGCATCGCGTTTTTCTACAGGTAAAACACCTAAATCACAGTTGGCGTAAGCGGCTGCTTTTTTTAAATAAGCAAAACCTTCGATAATCTCTTTTGGCATAGAAGCCGATGTACCTATTTTAAAATTGTTTCTAGAACGTTCTGTTTGTGCTCCCCAATATTTGTCAGCTGGAACCTGCACTTCACCCATGGTGTCTTTTTCTATTCTGAATTTCATTTTAGTGTTTATTTATGTGTTTATTTTTTGTTTAATCTCTGTTGATTGTAATGGTGTTTTATTGTTTGAATTTTTTTTAGCCCTGATAGCAGTGGAAATCCCAGGTTTTTACCTGGATTGAAACGAATAGCGGGAATAGCTCCTGAAAAAATCAGTACAAAACCCTCATAATTGTGCTCAAAAATACGGATAAATACTATTTTATGAAAATTGATTTGGATTTTTATTGCTACGAAAAAATATTACGCTTACATTTGTACCTACATTCAAAAATTCCGGAAAACATGTTTGAATTTTCACAGTACTTAGGCTTTTTACTTTTTTTATCAATCCTAACATTAGGATTTTGGTTAATGTTTTTTTTTAGTGACTTTCGTATCCTATTGGGTAGGTGGAGCAACTTGGGAAGCATATAAAGAAAAAAGAGATAAAAAGAAGCAAGAACAATCAGTTTAAATTGATCGTTACTTAAAAAAAGGACCCGTTTGCACGAGTCCTTTTTTTTTATGCCTTATTTTTAGAAAAAAAAGTGCGAGTCCGTAATTAAACGAACCCGCACTTATTGTGAATTAATTAACCCAATTAAATCATTTATTATCCTTGATATCCGCCACCGTCATCGTCATTATTTCTCGGGGCATTTTTATCCCTGTCCGTTTTCTTTGAATTCAATCTATAGGTAAACGACAAATTGAATTGTCTTTTTCTCCATTGAAACTCACTATAGTTACTTACACTTGATAAATTTGTCTCAGATCTTCTTTTACGTGAGTTGAAAATATCACTTACGTTAAAAGCTATTGTGGCTTTGTCTTTTAATATATCCTTGCTAAAGGCAGTATTGATCGCGTATAGAGCTAAATCTCTTCCTTGCGCTGTATTGCTGGGGCCAGAATAGGTTCCACTAGTCTGCCATTCAATTTTGTAAGGTAATGTTAAACGAGAGTTGACTCTCGCAAACCAAGAAAAAGCTTCGTTGTCAAGATTTTTAGTAATCGCAATGCCTTTTGAGTTTGTATATGTAAAATCCCCTGTTGTTTTGGTGTTGAAAAGGTTGAAACTACTATTTATTTTCCATTTTTTGCTTGGAGAATAATTTAATGTGAACTCAAACCCGAATCTTTGTTCTTTTCCGATATTGATCGGGGGTACTAAGAATTTCTGGAGTACCAGTACCTGGTATTGGTTCTTCATCTGCATCTAGTTGGGGATCCACAAACTTACCACTTTCATAACGTACGAAAGAGAACACGTCAACCGTGTTTTCAAAATACATGGAAGTATTGAATGTCACTTTGTCCCAACGATTGATATATCCTAAATCAAATTTATCTGTTAATGATGGGTCTAAATCTGGGTTACCTCTAAAAATATTGATGTTACTTGAAACATTAGGAGTAGGGTCTAAAAAGCGACCTCTAGGTCTGGACAAACGTTTGCTGTAACTTAAAGCGATGTTACTTTGATATGAAATTTCATAATTGACGAAAGCACTCGGAAAAAAATTATTATATCTTTTATTATTATATTCATTCGTCTCCAATAGGTTTACGTCGATATTAGTGTCTTCCCAACGCAAACCAAACAGATAAGAAAATTTATTTACTTTGAAGCCATACTGTGTATAAAGGGCATTGATTTTCTCTTTGTACTCTAAGGTGTTAGATAAAAAATTGTCCCTGTTATTTATGTTATCGCTAGAGAAAACAGCGTAATCTTTATTTAGCGTATTGAAATTTCCCTTATATCCCACTTCAAATTGACTTCCTTCACCAGTAGGCAAAACATAGTCAGTTTGAAATTGAAACTGTTCTTGAATTTCATTATTAAGCGTTGTACCAAAAGTACCTTTATCTGGAAAAGTTAGATTAACACCGTCAATGGTCGAATCTTCATTATCTTTATTTGTAGAATAGGATCCGTCGACAGTTAATTTATGACCTTCGTCATCGAAGTTTTTGATGAAGTTAGAGGAAAACTCAAAGTCTTTTCCGTTATCATTACCATCGTTTAAACGATAGCTGGTGGAGGTAAAATCTTTATTGCTGTCAGATGCATTATAAGTAACTAAATCTTCGTCTTTACCGCTATTTTGTCTGTAACTAATAGAATTAGTCCAGAACGTATGTGGAGTAATTATCCATTCTATACCTGTTTTTGTGGAAATGCCTTTTCTAGTTCTCTTAGTGTCCCGATTTTCATAAATGTAGTCCTTTACGGAACCGTCATCATTGAAATATTGTGAATCGGTTACACCTCCACCCTCATTAGTTCTGTAGTCATAACCAGTAGAAGTAAAGTAGTTCAGCTTCTCTGTTTTGTAGTTTAAGTTTGCACTTATTCCATAGGTCTCAGGGATTCCTGTAGAGGCTATAAAAGAACCGTTAAAACCTCGGTTTTTACCTTTTTTTAAGATGATATTTAAAATTCCGGCTCCACCTTCAGCGTCATAACGGGCTGATGGATTAGTGATTACTTCAACTTTATCAATAGCGTCAGCAGGAATTTGGCGCAAGGCTTCTGCCATATTTAAGGCGTTTGAAGGACGGCCGTCGATGAAAACACGAACATTGTTACTACCTCTCAAACTTATGTTTCCTTCGATATCAACAGATACGGAAGGTACGTTTTCTAATACGTCACTTACCGTTCCTCCTTTAACAAGCATATCTTGTCCTACATTGTACACTTTTTTATCCAGTTTTATCTCAACAGTAGATTTTTCTGCACGGATGACAACTTCATTTAATTGCGAAATGTCTTCCGCTAAAGCTACAATTCCTAAATTAGTACTTTTTTTTAGGTTTTGGTCTTTTAGTAGCACTGATTTGAAAGAAATAAATTCCAACTTTATAATATATACGCCAGGCGTCACATCAATATTAAACTCTCCTTTTGGATTTGTAATACCTCCAGCTACTACTTTCGCACTCTTTGAATTAATAATGGTAACTGTCGCATATTCGAGAGGTTGCTTGCCCATTTTCTCTATCACGGTTCCTGTGATTTTTATTTTTTCAACAGCCGGTCCTGATTTTTGCTGAGCAACGCTCAATAAGAATGTGAAGAACAATGTGAGGGTCAAATAATAATTTAATGTATGACGCATTATTTTTTTAGTTTTGATTATTTATTAATAAGACTGCAAAAATCGCGCATAGTTTAATAGACAAATCACAAAAGTTGTTAAATTAAGTTAAGTAAGACTTAAATGAATACTGTTACTTTATCTAACTCTCTGCCAATGATTGCTTTATCTTTTTTTATTAAAATTGGTCTCTCAATCAAAATTGGATTAGAAACCATGGCGTGGATAATTTCATCATCATTCATAGATTCGTTTTTGAATTTTTCTACCCAAATTTTTTCTTTTTGACGAACTAATTCCAATGGCTTTTTATTCAGTTTTTGCAACAGAGAAACTATTTCAGGTCCAGTAGGTGGCTGTTCGAGATATTTTATGATCTCATAGTCTTGTCCAGACTGCTCTAAAAATGCTAAACAACTTCTCGATTTTCCGCAACGTGGATTATGGTATATTTTTATCATGAATATTATTTTTTTGAATGCAATAAAAAGGTTATTTTCGAACGGACAAAAATAGGCTTTGAAAGTCTAAAGGCAGGCATAATTAAATAAAAATAAATGTTTATAGAACAAGGTGTTAATTCAGAAAACAAGTTTTGGAAATATTTGATTGGCTCATTGATAATCATATTAGCGTCTACTATTGGACAGATTCCATTATTAGTTGGTTTTAAATATAAAGAATTGATAAATGGAGACTCATACTCTTCAAATAATGAGGACATAATGCATTCTTTAGAACCTAATGTGACCTTGTTTTTGATTCTTATTTCTTTTGTTTTTGCTCTAGGAGGCGTATATTATGTCGTTCGATACCTTCACAATCAGACCGTGCTTTCCGTCACAACCTCTAGAAAAAAAATGGACTGGTCTAGATTTTTTTTCGCGTTTTTTTTATGGGCAATTTTCACGGTTGTTTCCACTTTACTTTTTTACTTTATCAGCCCTGATGATTTTATAATTAATTTTAAACCAATACCCTTTGCGATACTAGTTATTATCGGTGCGCTTTTAATACCAATCCAAACTAGTACTGAAGAATATGTTTTTAGGGGATATTTAATGCAGGGATTTGCCAACCTGTCCAAGAACAGATGGTTTCCCTTGCTGATGACTTCAATTATTTTTGGGGGGATGCACTTGTCTAATCCCGAAGTCCTGAAAATGGGGAATATTGTTCTTGTTTATTATATAGGTACGGGTCTGTTTCTAGGGGTAATTACCTTGATGGATGAAGGAATGGAGCTCGCTTTAGGTTTCCATGCGGCAAACAATTTAATAGGCGCTTTGTTAATCACTTCTGATTGGTCTGCCTTTCAAACGCATTCTATTTTTAAGGATATTTCAGAGCCCGAAGCAGGTTTAGATGTGATCTTACCGGTAATCGTAATTTACCCCATAATATTATATGTCTTTAGCAGAAAATATCAGTGGTTCGGTTGGAAGGAAAAACTGACTGGTAAAATTGAGTTACAGGAGTTAAGTAATGTTTAAAACAAACAAATTTTTAATGAAGAAGCTAAGCTACAAAAACGTACATAACCTTTTTAAGTTGAATGGGTTTCATTTAGATAAACAAGATTTATGCAGAGTATCCTATTGTTTGATCAAAGAAGGCGATGAATTTGAAAAATCTATAGGAGATTTTCTGCTGGATTGGTTTGATGAAAAATCCTATATCGATTTACAAACCTCTGGTACAACTGGGCAACCTAAGATTATAAGGACAGAAAAGCAAGCAATGGTCAATTCCGCCTTAGCTACAGGTGATTTTTTTAAACTGAGCCCTGGAGACAAAGCACTTTATTGTTTGCCTACTAAATATATTGCAGGCAAAATGATGCTCGTGCGTAGTTTTATTCTAGGGCTTGATATTGATTTTGTCGCGCCAAGTTCCCATCCTTTAGCTAATAATGATACAATTTATGATTTTGTGGCAATGGTTCCATTACAGGCACAAAACTCCCTTGCCGGTTTAATAAATGTTAAAAAGATGATTGTTGGTGGTGCTAAAATGAGCAAGCCTCTCGAAAAAAAGCTTTCAAAAGTGAGTACAGAAGTATACGAAACCTACGGTATGACGGAGACAATTACACATATCGCCGCAAAAAAAGTAGGGGATAAGGCTTTTTCTCTTTTACCTGATGTCCAAATTTCGCAAAACGAAAAAAACTGCCTTGTTATTGATGCTCCAAAAGTTTCTTCAGAGTCAATTATAACCAATGACTTAGTCGAAATAATAAATGGGAATCAATTTGTGTTTTTGGGACGTATTGATAATGTCATTAATAGTGGCGGAATCAAGTTGATTCCTGAACAAATAGAAGAAAAGCTGTCAAACGGAATCCATTCTCGATTTTTCGTAGGAGGTATTCCCGATAGCATTTTAGGCGAAAAATTAGTTCTTGTTATAGAAGGTGAAAAGCAAGCATCGGATGAGGTCTCTTTTGAAATGTTAGACAAATATGAAAAACCTAAAGAAGTTTTTTATGTTATCAAATTTACGGAAACGGAGAATGGTAAAGTTAGGAGGAAAGATATTTTGGAAAACTTAAAATAAAAACAGTAAATACCCAAAAAAAAAGCATCCTAAAAGGATGCTTTTTATGTTTTAAAAGAACATTTATTTATTTAATATTGGATTATATTTACTTTTAATATCTTCTAAAACCCAATTGAGCGCAGGATCGTTTCCATTAATAGCATCTTCAAGTGTGGGTTGAATGGCAACATCAGGATAAATTCCGTGACCTTCAATATCTGTTTTGAAATGGGGCGCAATCAACATCGTTCCGATACGTATTTGTATTTTAGAATTGGGGAGTTTTTTTAAAGGCATAAATCCAGCAACTGTTCCGTTAAATGCGCCGCCTGTTTCCTCTCCAACAAAAGTAGCCCTTTTGGAACCTTTTAAATTAGAAGAAATAATACACGAAGCCGAAAAACTACCGCCGTTAATAAGTACGTATAGTTTTCCTTTGAATGCTTTTTTGTTTGTTCTACGTAGTTTTGATTGGTTCGCAATGTAGATTTTTCCGTTTTCATTTTTATGAACACTTAACAGTAAATATCCATATACTAACGGAGCGAAAACAGCTTTAATGGCCTTTTTGGCAATCGCCCCCCCGTTAAAATATCCAGCTCTAAAAAGACTAGATCTTGACACTACTTCGGATTTGTCTAAAAAAACATATGAACTATCAGATAAATAAGAATATAACTTTTCAATTTCACTTAATTCGCCACCCCCATTGTTTCTCAAATCTAAGATTAGGGTATTCGTTTTATATTGTTGCATTTTAGTAAAGCTTTCTTTGTAAAATGTTGTATAATTTCCTGATCTAAAACTATTAATTTTCATTACCGCAACACTGCTGTCTTTTTGTATAAAACGTAAATTACGATTGTAAATATTTTCAGATTTATTGTAACCCGAAATCCTTTTCCTATGCTTATTTGCTTTTGCTATTAAACGGTCTACAACTATTTTTTCAGGAACAATCTTTTTAGTTTTGGTGCCGCTTGTGTCTTTATTATGTCTTAAAATCGTTACTAGCTTTATACTATCATTTATTTTAAAATCGTATTGTATGGTATCTTTATATCCATAATCATGGAAGAAAAAATTAGAAAACCGACCTCCGTTTTTAGCGGTTTTAAAGGTCTTATTGTATCCATCAGAGCTATAATAATGGTTGTGTTCATTTATTAAATCATAGGGCTTTATGCCATTGACAGCCACAACTTCACTGCCCGTTTTTATGGTTGGATTGTCTGATTTATTTTTAATAACATAGATTTTATCATTAAATAAACCAAACTCAAATTGAGAAAGTGGTCCGGTCCCTTTTTTGATAAGAGCTTTGGTTTCTTTTTTTATCTAGTATTTTAGTTGGAGCAAAAGCATAAGTATGTCCCTGGCGAATGGCTGCCACAGTCGGACTTACTTTTTTGTAAAACGCTGCGCTGTTCATTGGTTTCCGGATAGTCGCTTTTAAACTGTCAAACTTTAAATCAAGCTCATTTTTAGAAATGTATCTATATAAATCAGGGTGTAACTGTTTTATTTTATTATGGGTGTAATCTACATCAGCTTTTAAATCGTTGACAGCTATTAATTGATTTAAATGAATGTTATGCTTTTTTATTGAAGCTGAAGAACAACCCATTAATAAGACTGTTGTCAAAAATAGCGATACTGTTTTGTTCATTATTTAGTTAGTTTGAAATTTAAAATATCACGCCGAACTTATTAAGGGCTCAATTACCTTAATTCATCGATTTTTAAGATTAATAAATATTTTACAATATCTATTAATCTATTTGAATTTATACCTGAATCACACCTAGATTAAATTTCTTTTCGATAGGGGAGTGATTCGCAGCTTCGATACCCATTGATATCCAAGTACGTGTATCTAACGGGTCAATAATCGCATCTGTCCATAATCTTGATGCAGCGTAATAAGGGGAAACCTGTTCGTCGTATCGGGCTTTTATTTTTGCGAATAATTCGGCTTCCTTGGCTTCATCAACCTCTTCTCCTTTTGATTTGAGAGAAGAGGCTTCAATTTGGGCCAAAACTTTTGCGGCTTGCGTTCCGCCCATTACCGCGAGTTCTGCACTTGGCCAAGCAAAGATTAATCGTGGGTCATATGCTTTTCCGCACATTGCGTAATTTCCTGCGCCATAAGAATTCCCAACAATTACTGTGAATTTAGGGACAACGGAGTTACTTACTGCGTTTACCATCTTTGCACCATCTTTTATGATTCCGCCTTGTTCCGATTTAGAACCCACCATGAATCCAGTGACATCCTGTACGAAAACTAAAGGTATTTTTTTCTGATTGCAGTTCGCAATAAAACGGGTGGCTTTATCAGCACTATCGGAGTATATCACTCCTCCAAACTGCATTTCTCCCTTTTTGGTTTTTACCACTTTTCTTTGATTGGCAATAATCCCTACAGCCCAGCCGTCAATTCTGGCGTAACCAGTAATAATGGTTTGGCCGTAACCGTCTTTATAGGCTTCAAACTCTGAATTGTCAACAAGACGGTTGATGATTTCCATCATGTCATATTGTTCATTTCTGGCTTTTGGTAGTATGCCATACATTTCTTTCTCTTCAAGTGCTGGCTTTACAGATTTAACACGGCTGAAACCGGCTTTGTCGTAATCACCTATTTTGTCAACAATGTTTTTTATTTTATCCAAGGCGTCTTTATCGTCTTTGGCTTTGTAATCCGTAACTCCTGATATTTCGCAATGCGTGGTTGCGCCACCTAATGTCTCATTATCGATGCTTTCGCCTATGGCTGCCTTTACCAAATAACTTCCAGCTAAGAAAATACTTCCTGTTTTTTCCACTATTATGGCTTCGTCGCTCATAATTGGAAGATAAGCGCCGCCAGCAACACAACTTCCCATAATTGCTGAAATTTGGGTTATCCCCATGCTGCTCATTTGTGCATTGTTTCTAAAAATGCGTCCAAAATGTTCTTTGTCAGGAAAAATTTCATCTTGTAGCGGTAAATAAACACCAGCACTATCTACGAGGTAAATAATAGGCAATCTATTTTCCATTGCTATTTCCTGAGCACGTAAATTTTTCTTAGCGGTAATAGGAAACCAAGCTCCCGCTTTAACAGTAGCATCATTAGCAACAACAATACATTGTTTGCCTTTGATGTAGCCTATTTTTACAATCACACCACCAGAAGGACAACCTCCATGTTCTTTATACATTCCTTCTCCTACAAAAGCACCAATTTCAATACATTTTGCTTTTGGATCAAGTAGGTAATCGATGCGCTCACGTGCGGTCATTTTACCTTCAGTATGCAGTTTTTGAATTCGTTTTTCACCACCTCCCAATCGTACTTTTGAAAAATTTTGTTTTAGTTGAGAAAGTAAAAGTTTATTGTGATCTTCATTTTTATTGAAGTTTAAATCCATAATGTTATCATGTTTGTGAGAAAATAGAGAGCTAAAATACAAAATTCGCTGAGATAAATTTCAGGATTTGGATTAGTTTAGATTCTATAGTTTGGTTACTATCATTATAAATGCAAAAAAGAAAACAGATTTTGATTTCTATTTTCTTTTTCTTTTAAAATTTTATTAGTGTTCGAGCTATATGGAATAATTATTTTTTAGAATCATTTACTAATCTTTTCAAAATTGCCCATTGTTTCAGAGCATCCCTAGCTTCAACTGCTGGATAGCCAAGTACTGTTTTACCAGCAGGGACATCACAGGTAACGCCAGATCCGGCGCCTACTATTGCTCCACTACCTAATGTTGCATGGTCTTTTATAGAGGCGCTTCCGCCAATAATTACTCCATCGCCTAAAGTTACAGAACCAGCTAATCCGCTGTGTCCTGCCATAATGCAAAAACGTCCCAATTTACTGTTGTGACCTATTTGAACTAAATTATCGATTTTGCAACCATCTCCTAGAACCGTAGAGCTAAATTTCCCACGATCTACGCAAGAGTTAGCGCCAATTTCGACATTATTACCTATTATTACATTTCCTATTTGGGGTATTTTTACCAAACCTCTTTCCGGGCAAGGGCGAAATCCAAATCCATCTGCTCCAATAGTTGCATTAGGGTGTATAATACAGTTATTGCCAATGTGACAACGCTCTCTAACCACTGTTCCAGACCACAGTACCGTATTTTTACCAATTGTACATTCATCTAGAACGGTTACATTAGGGTAGATGATTGCGTTTTCTCCAATTTTTGCATTTGGTCCAATATAAGATCCAGCACCTATTTTAGATCCAGCACCTATAACAGCAGATTTATCGATAACTGCAGTAGGATGAATATCGACGGAAAAGGAAGGCATCGGTTTTGCAAAAAGTTCTAAGACTTGTGACATTGCCAAATCAGCATTTTTTACTTTTATAAATGCTCGGTTGTCTCCTGGCTCTAAGGAAATGTCTTCATTAACAACTGCAACGCAAGCTTTCGAACTAGACCAAAATTTTTCGTATTTTTTGTTTCCTATAAATGAAATTTCAGAATGAGAGGCATCTTCTAATTGCTCAGGAGCAGTAATTGACTGTGAAGTGTTACCCAAAACAACGCCTTTTAGGACTTCATTTATTTCTTGTACGGAATAGGATTTCATAAGGTTGTGTAAATGTTTAGGTTGGGGAATAATTTTCAAATAAAGTGATTTAGACTTTCTTTTCCAAATATTTTTTAATTCTTTAACAATATTAAAAGTAGTAGTTATATTAAGAATAAAAACAAATGCGTAACGACCTAATTTAGGTATCTCTTCCGTTTATTGTTGACTTGCGATTTTTTAGCTTTAAGTTAGGACAGACGTTGTTTTTGATTATTAAGTTTGTCAGTATGTTTTGGGCAAAGACTCAGGTTTAATGTTTAGTAAATATAAAACAGAGCTCTAGGAAACAATTGTCAGTTGATTTTATAGTATTGTAATTCAGTGTGTTAATTCTATTTTTCATACACTCATTAGAGGAAGTGCTTCGTTACAATAATTAAAAAAGCTTTAATACATTATCAATTTTTAAATTTAGGGGGTTTCGCTAATTGAATGGCTTTAAGGTTAAAATTAATTCCAAGGTCAATTCGTTAATTATTTTATCGTAATAGGTATGCTGTATTTAACGCGGGCATCTTTGCCATCAACTTTTCCAGGAATCCATTGAGGACTGTTAAATAGTACTCTTAGAGCTTCAACATTCATGTCATAATTGAGTCCTTCTGCTATTTTAAAATCTTTTACAGTACCGTCTATTTCAACAACAAAGTCAACTTTTATTCTTCCTTTGGCACTATTAGGAGACTTAAAGTTTTTTGCAACATATTTATAAAATTCTTTTATTCCTCCGGGAAATTCGGGTTTTACGTAATACGGGAAAAATGCAATTTCAGTTCCATTTTCGTCAAAACAACTACCGTCAATAAAATCGTCATTGTGATAGTCCTCGATACGTTTTACCTGAGCGTTTTCATAATATAGAGTTTGAATTCCTTCCTTTTTTCCTTTGACATATAACAAAACAGATTCTTTATTTCCATTTTTGTCCCAATTTGAGGAGGTGCCGTTTAAAATACGTTTACGAAAATTCGAGAATTGATGACTATTTCTAATCGTTCCATCCAGGTAATAGGTTAATCTTAGTGTTCCTTCTTTGCTATTCTCATAAGTACTGTAGTAGGTTGCCCCATCTATATTAGGTAACTCTTTAAAATCCTCAGTATAATATATTTTTTCCTGCGCAAAGAGGTGAAATGAATGTAGCAATACGAATAATACAAGTATTTTTTTCATAAAAGGGGGATAAATTTATTTGAGTCGAAAGTAATAAAAAAATCCTACAAAAAGTAAAATACTAGCTGTAGGATTATAAATGTTTATAAGAATAGATTTACTCGTATTCTTTTTGTTTCTTCCAAATTAATTATGCTTTCACAACCATTTTTCCTTTGTTTTCTCCTCGAAATAAACCAAGAAGAGCTGTAGGCAATTGATCAAAACCTTCAACAATGGTTTCTGTAAATTTCAATTTTCCTTCATTTACCCAATTTGATAAGTGTGCGATTCCCTCGGGAAAGTCTTTTTGGAAATTATTGATGATAAATCCCTGCATTAATACACTTCGGGTTAATAACATGGGTTGAATTCGCGGTCCCATTGGGATTTCAGTGCTGTTGTACAAGGAAATTTGTCCACACAAAGCAATTCTAGCATGGAAATTAAGGTTTTGGATGACTGCATCAGAAATGCTTCCGCCTACATTGTCAAAATAAACATCAACTCCGTTTGGACACAATTTAGCAATTGTGGCATTTATGTCATTATTAGTTTTGTAGTTGATGACTTCGTCATAACCAAACTCTTCTTTTAGCATGAGCGCTTTTTCATCAGATCCAGCAATTCCAATTACACGAGCTCCATGAATTTTTGCAATTTGTCCTACTACAATCCCAACGGCTCCGGCTGCTCCCGAAACAACCACAGTTTCTCCTGCTTTTGGTTTTCCAATGTGCATTAGCCCAAAATAAGCGGTAAGTCCCGTCATCCCTAGAACTCCTAAATAATAGCTAAGGGATTCTACTGTTGATTCAACTTTTTGTAGACTTTTTTCGGAGGCAATGATTTGTTCTTTCCAAGGCAAAGCTCCTAGAACAATATCTCCTTTTTTAAAACGATCCGATTTTGATTCCATCACAGTAGCCAAAACGGCACCCTCTATAGCTTCGTTTAATTCAAATTGGGGTACATACGATTTTCCTTCATTCATTCGTCCACGCATATATGGATCTACGGAATAATATAATCCTTTTAAGAGAACTTCGCCTTCTTCGATTGGGTTTAATTCTATATTTTCAAATCTAAAATCGTCCAATTTAGGGATTCCCATGGGTCTTGCGGCTAATACGATTTGTTTCGTTTTCATAATATTTTCATATTTTAAAAAAAAAAACTTCATTAATCTAAAGTTAATGAAGTTTTCTTAATTGTAATTCTTGTTTAATACCAACTTATAGTTTCGTTCTGAAATCATTTATTATTCCTCCTTTTGCAAGGACATTAATTTGACGATCACTTAAACTGTGTTTGGTTTCAAATTCTAAAGTGCTTCCGTCAGCTTTTTCGACTAGTACTTTTATGTTGTTTCTATTGACAACATCTTCACGGAGGTTTTTAAAATGAATAAAATCTCCTTGTTCCATTTTGTCATAATCAGAAACGTTTATAAATTCTAAAGGCACTATTCCGAAATTGACTAAATTTTGCCAAGCAATACGGGCGTAACTTTGGGCAATAACAGCAACTTGTCCTAAATATTTAGGAGCAAGAGCGGCATGTTCCCGACTAGAACCTTGGGCATAATTTTCTTTTGCAATGACGATATGTCCACCAAATTCTTTTTTAGATTTCATGGCTCGGTCGTAAAAGCTAGGATCGATTACACTATACGAATATTTGCTAATTTCAGGAATATTACTTCTTAAAGGAAGTACGTCGGCTCCAGCTTTCAAAATTTCATCAGTAGACACGTTATCTCCCATTTTTAATAAAATAGGAACTCTATAGTCTTGCTGTAAAGCTTCGATTTCAGGAATCGATTTGATATTTGGTCCTTTGTGTAATTCGACTTCTGATACATCTTCTAATGGAGCAACGAGCATATCAGTATTGATGATTTCTACTTCAGGATTCTCAAATTCAGGATATTTCATGCCATATATTTTTTCCAAATCTCTAGGATCTGTGATTTTTCCTGTCAGGGCAGATGCAGCAGCCGTTTCTGGACTACACAGATGCACTTGATCGTCTTCTGTTCCAGATCGACTTGGGAAATTTCTTGGCATAGTTCTTAAACTGATTGTTCCTGTAGCGGGAGCTTGTCCCATTCCTATACAGCCCATACAACCCGATTGATGAAAACGAGCTCCAGCAGTTATCAAATTAGCAAAAGTAAAATTCTTTAGCATGTTTTGAATCGTTTGTCTGGAAGTAGGATTGACATCAAACGAAACTGCACTGTTGATAGTTTTGTCCTTTACTATGGCTCCGGCAATCCAAAAATCTCTTAATCCAGGATTTGCCGAAGAGCCTATAACAACCTGACCAATTGTTTTTCCGGCAACTTCGCTCACAGGTACTACGTTTCCAGGACTTGTAGGCAAGGCAATTAATGGAACTAAATCGTCCAAATTGATTTCTGCATATTCATCATAAGTCGCTTCTGGGTCCGCAACTAATTCTGTCCAATCAGATTTCCTGTCTTGGGAAATTAAAAAGCGTTTGGTTTCGTCATCACTTGGAAATACAGTAGTTGTGGCGCCTAATTCGGCACCCATATTCGCAATAACATGACGGTCCATCACACTCAGATTTTTCAATCCATCACCGTAATATTCTATTATTTTTCCTACTCCACCTTTTACATCATAGCGTCTTAGCATTTCTAAAATAACATCTTTAGCACTAACCCAATCGGGTAATTTACCGCTGAGTTTTACACCCATTATTTTTGGCATTTTTACAAAATAGGGTTGACCTGCAATGGCAGCTGCAACGTCTAAGCCACCCGTCCCGATGGCTAGCATTCCTAGCGATCCTGCAGCACAAGAATGGCTATCGGAACCAACGAGTGTTTTTCCTGGTTTGCCAAAACGTTCCATATGTACCGGATGACTTACGCCGTTTCCGGGACGGCTGTACCAAAGACCAAATTTTTGTGCCGCCGAAAGTAAAAACAAATGGTCATCGGCGTTTTTAGAATCAGTTTGCAATAGGTTGTGATCAACATATTGAACCGCAACTTCTGTTTTGGCTTTTTTAAGGCCCATTGCTTCTAATTCTAATTGGACCAATGTTCCGGTAGCGTCCTGCAGCAAAGCCTGATCTATTCGTATACCAATTTCCTGACCCGCTATCATTTCACCATGTAAAAGATGCGTTTGGATTAATTTTTGACTAACGTTTAATTTTGACATATTTTGTTTTTAGATGTAAAATTCTAGCTATTGTTTCATTCTAGAACGGATCAGATATTCCACTAACACGAATTAATTTTTTATTTACAAATTCATGGATTCCAATTTCAGAAAGTTCTCTACCATAACCAGATCCTTTGGTTCCGCCAAAAGGTAAATCAGCTTGTGTCCAAGTTGGGTGATTAATAAATACCATTCCAGAATCAATTTGATCTGCAATTCGTTTTCCGCGTTCGATATCTTTAGTAAAGATGGATCCGCCTAGACCAAAATCAGAATCATTGGCCAATACAATTGCTGCAGCTTCGTCTTTTGCTCTGTAGAAAGAGGAAACTGGTCCAAATAGTTCTTCGTGATATGCAGGGATTTTAGGATTTAAATCTGTTAAAATAGTAGGCTCCATAAAGGCTCCTGGACCATCGACTCTTTTACCACCTAACAAAACGGTAGCTCCTGCAGCAATTGATCTTTCAACTTGATCTAATAAATGTAGTAAAGCTTCTTCACTACTTAAAGGCCCAAGTTCTGTATCTGGATCCATTGGATCGCCCACTTTCATCTTTGCTAATTTAGCTGTGAATTTTTCGATAAACTCGTCAGCGATAGCTTCAACAGCAATAATTCTTTTGGAAGCGATGCAGCTTTCACCATTATTGTTCATTCTGCCTATTACAGCCCAATCAACAGCTTTGTCGATATCAGCATCTTCTAAAACAATAAAAGCATCATTACCTCCTAATTCTAAAACTGACTTTTTAAGACTTTTTCCGGCTTCTGCAGCTAAACTTGCACCCGCGGCTTCACTACCGGTGAGTGAAACACCTTTGATTCTTTTGTCAGAAACAATTGCTGATGCTCTCCTTCCTGAGATCAACAAATTAGTGTATAGTCCTGTTGGCGCTTGAGCTTGTTTGAATAAATCTTCAATTGCAATTGCACATTGAGGAACCATTGAGGCGTGTTTTAGTAAGATTGTATTTCCTACCATGATATTTGGCGCAATGAAGCGAGCTACTTGATAGAAAGGGAAATTCCAAGGTTGAACACCCAGTAAAACTCCTATTGGGCTTGATCTAATAATGGCCTCGCCCAATTCAGGCTCCAATTTTTTGTCTGCTAAAAACGCTTCGCCATTTTTGGCATAATAGTCTAGAATATTGGCACTTAATTCTACTTCGCCTTCTGCTTGAGAAAGAATTTTTCCCATTTCCAGGGTAATCAAAGTTGATAGAGCAGCTTTGTTTTCTCTCATCAAAGAGGCCACTTTAGTCAAAACAGCAGCTCTTTCTGAATAGGATGTTTTTTTCCAGTCCTGAAAGGTGCTTGCAGATTGTGCAATAGCATCGTCTACCTGCTTGTCGGTCATTTCGTCAAATGATTTAACGATTTTGTTTGTTGCCGGATTTGTTGTTTGTATTGGCATAATTTTATAAATTTTAAGAAAATTAATTTTTTGGCGTCTGCCAAAATTATTTATAATGCAAAACAGATAGTTTTGCGTTTATAATATTCAACCAGAAGTTTAGGGTTCTTTTACGAAGCAAGTGGTTTTTATTGAAAAAATAAAATGCCGCGGTTTGTAAAATACAACTGTTGAGATACGAAGATAAGGTTATTCTAGAGTAAAAGGCAAACATTATCAGTACATTAACGTTTGAATAACAAGAAGAAGCGTGCGTTTGCAGGGATTATTTTGTTTTTTTTAACAGTTTTCGTTTTTTGATGCTTGATTCCTAGTTTTTTTTATTGCTTAGGTTAAACCACAATAAATGAGTCTAGACTAATCAAGAAGCAGTGCTTTTAAATAGATTTACCTTTCTGTCTTTAGTGTTTTTTCGTCGCGCCATTCAAGTCCTCAAGCCTATATTACTACTACAATTAAAAAATGTATTAGTAGTTACAAGACAGCTCAAAATTAGCTTAGAATATTGGTAATTTAAAATTGTGAGCCAGAAAGCTAAAGCTATTTGTTGTGGCCTTAGAGTAAAAAATAAGAAATGGAACTATATTCGGTTGTAGTTGGAATAACAAAAAAACTTTCACATCACCGCCTAATAAACGAAAGGATACATCAAGTAACCATCCGGAATCTTTCGATTAGGGAAATTTTAATGTTTTGAAAAGTGGTTTTTAGAAAGTCCCTTATCAACATCCGCAAAGCAAGCCATGAAAGTTTAAAAAATCGTCCCCAACATTTCGATATGCGAAAGTTGGGGGGACTTTTTATTTAAATTTAGCTTATTATTCGCCGAAGTGACAATTTATAGAATGACAATTTTCGATGACCACGGAAAACTATTCTTCTTCCTTTTGCCCCATCATCATGAGATATGCTTTCAGGAACTCATCGATTTGACCGTTCATAACGCCGTCTACATCACTAGTCTCGTAACCAGTCCGAACGTCTTTTACTAACTTATAAGGTTGCATCACATAATTTCGGATTTGTGAGCCCCATTCTATTTTCATTTTGCTAGCTTCAATGTTTGCACGTTCCGCTTGTTGTTTTTTCAATTCGATTTCGTACAGTTGAGAACGTAACATTTGCATCGCACGTTGCCTGTTATCCTGTTGCGAACGAGTTTCAGAACATTGAATTTGAATTCCTGTAGGTTTATGAACTAATTGCACCTTGGTCTCCACCTTATTTACATTTTGTCCTCCGGCACCACTGGAGCGGGAAGTTGTAATTTCAATGTCAGCAGGATTAATATCAATTTCTATACTATCGTCAACTAGTGGATACACATATACGGACGCAAACGAAGTATGCCTTTTAGCATTACTGTCAAAAGGTGAAATACGTACTAAACGGTGTACTCCATTTTCCCCTTTTAAGTATCCAAAAGAATAATCCCCTTCAAACTCAAGAGTTACGGTTTTAATACCGGCAGATTCTCCTTTTTGGAAATTCAGTTCTTTTATTTTGTAGCCGTGTTTGTCTCCCCACATCATATACATGCGCATCAGCATTTCGGCCCAGTCGCAACTTTCGGTTCCGCCAGCCCCAGCCGTTATTTGTAATACGGCGCTTAAGGTATCCCCTTCGTCTGAAAGCATGTTCTTGAACTCAATAGCATCAAGATGATTTTCTGTAAGAGCGTATTGCTCGTCCAGTTCTTCTGCGGTTAGCTCCCCTTCCTTATGAAATTCATAAGTTAATTGCAATTCGTCAGTCATTTCGACTGCTTTATCATAATCTTCAATCCACTTTTTTTTGTTTCTAAGATTCTTGACTATGCTCTCCGCTTCTTTTGGATTGTTCCAAAAATCAGGGGCAAAAGTCTTTTCTTCCTCGTTTGAAATTTCAATTAGTTTGGCATCAACGTCAAAGATACCTCCTCAACGCACCAAGGCGCTCTACAATACCTTTAATTTGTTCGGTAGTTGTCATAAATTATGTAATTTTGTGGGACAAAAATAAGATATAGTTTTTAGAATATGGAAATAAATTTAATTAGTGATACTATTACTAAGCCCACACAGGAAATGTTGCAGTATATGTTTAAAGCCGAAGTGGGTGATGATGTTTATAAACAGGATCCGACGGTTATAGCATTAGAAGCAAAATTGGCCGCTATGTTCGGTATGGAAGCAGGATTGTTTTTTCCGTCAGGAACGATGGCAAACCAAACAGCCATAAAATTGCATACGCAGCCAGGAGAGCAATTAATAGCCGATAAATACGCCCATGTTTATCATTATGAAGGAGGCGGTGCCTCTTTTAATAGCGGGGTTTCTTGTTGTTTACTCGATGGAAAGCGAGGAATGATAACTGCTGAGCAAGTAGCGGCAGCAATTAATGACCCTGAGTTTTACCACAGTCCTTTAACGAGTTTGGTTTGCGTAGAAAACACGACTAATAAAGGTGGAGGAGCCTGTTATGAATTAGAAGACTTAAAAAAGATAAAGGCGGTTTGTGTTGCCAATAATCTAA
This sequence comes from uncultured Flavobacterium sp., assembly GCA_937773775.1. Lineage (GTDB taxonomy): Bacteria > Bacteroidota > Bacteroidia > Flavobacteriales > Flavobacteriaceae > Flavobacterium. Next base: position 102,797 of record CALJVL010000010.1, on the reverse strand, counting down.
AATTTCATCTTGATGGAGCCCGAATTTGGAATGCTTTGGTGGTCAAAAAACAAGACCCAAAAGACTTCGGTAAACTGTTCGATACCATTTCAGTTTGTTTGTCAAAAGGACTTGGTGCACCTATTGGTTCTGTTTTATTGGCAGATAAAGCTACTATTCATCGTGCTTTAAGAATACGTAAAATTCTAGGAGGAGGAATGCGCCAAGTAGGATATCTCGCTGCAGCTGGAATTTATGCTATAGATAATAATGTGGAACGTCTTGCAGAAGACCACAGAAGAGCTAAAGAATTGGCCAGTGTGCTTAATAAAGCAAGTTGGGTTTCTTCGGTTGAGCCTGTAGAAACTAATATTTTGATTTTTTCATTGGCAGCTAACTGCAGTGATCAGGTTTTGATCGAAAAATTAAAGCAAAAGAATATTTCTATAAGTTCGATGGGTCATGGAAAATTAAGAATTGTTACGCATCTCGATTATAGAGAGGTCATGCATACTTATGTTTTAGAGACTCTGGAAAAACTAACAATCTAGTTCAAAAATTCAGGTTTAAAGTTTTAGTATTATCTAAAACTTTAAACCTGATAATATTTTATTTAAACATATTCTCCATTCCAGGAATCATCGGCATGTCCATTTTTGCAACAGCATCGAGTTCCGCTTCATTTACTTTTGTTGCTTTTTCGATTGCCTTGTTCATCACTAAAACCATATAATCTTCTAGTTGTTCTTTGTCTTCAAGCAGCTCATCGTCAATTGTGATGGACTTTATTGTTCTGTTGGCAGTAATCGTTATTTTTAATAAACCATCCGTACTTTGTTCGTCTACAAGAACTGAATCCAGTCTTTTTTTTGTTTCTTCCATTTTTTGTTGGGTCTCCTTAAGTTTTCCCATCATTCCCATTAAATCCATTTTGATAATTTTAAAAGTATATAATTACGAAATTACAAAAAATCAGAATGATACGCAATGTTAAATAAGACGAAAAATGCAGTCGCTATGAGCTGACTTTGCCTTATTTTTGTACCTTGTTTTAAAAACTTGAAAGCCTAAAAAATGACAGAAAAGATACAACCACCAGTTGCTAAAGTTATACCAACTATATTAGAAAAGTTCGGAGATATTAGAATAGACAACTATTTTTGGTTAAAAGACAGAGAAAACCCTGAAGTCATTGATTACCTTAATAAAGAGAACGAATATTATCAAAAAATGACTGCCCATACGCAGGAATTTCAAAAGGAATTGTTCGAGGAAATGAAAGCCAGGATCAAGGAAGATGATGAATCAGTACCTTATTTATACAATGGCTATTATTATATTACCCGTTTTGAAAAGGGAAATGATTATCCTATTTATTCTCGGAAGAAAGAGAGTCTGTCTGCAAAAGAAGAGATTATGTTCGACTGTAACGAACTAGCTAAAGGGAAAAAGTACTTCAATTTAAGCGGTTTAAGTATCAGCGTTGACAATCAGTTTGCTACCTACGCAGTCGACACAGTGGGGAGACGAATCTATACTTTACAATTCAAAAATTTACTTACGGGTGAAATTTTATCGGATAAAATAGAAAATACCACGGGGAATTCTACATGGGCAAATGATAATAAAACCGTTTTTTATACTAAACAAGATGAGAATACTTTGCGTTCTGATACAGTATTGAAGCACATTTTAGGAACCGAAACATCAAATGACAAGTTGATTTATTTTGAAAAAGATGATACTTATGATGTGGCTGTAGGAAAGGAAAAATCAAAAAAATATATTCTGATAAGCTCTTCAAGTACCTTAACATCAGAATTTAGATCGTTATTGGCTGATAAGCCGGAAGGTAAGTTCTCTGTTTTTCAAAAAAGAAAAAGAGGTTTAGAGTATAGTATTTCGCATTATGGTGATAGTTTTTATATTGTTACCAATAAAGACAAAGCCACTAATTTTAAGCTGATGAAGACTCCTGAATCGGCAACGTCAATGGAGAATTGGCAAGATGTTATTGCCCATCGCGATGATGTTCTATTAGAAGATATTGATATTTTTAAAGATTTTTTAGTTGTTTCTGAACGAAGTAATGGTCTGAATAAAATTCGAATCATGCCATGGAACGGAATTGGGGAATATTACTTGCCTTTTGAAAGTGAAACCTACACAGTCTATCCAACATCAAATGTTGATTTCGATACTGATATTCTGCGTTTTGCCTATCAATCAATGGCCACACCAGCTTCGATCATTGATTTTAACATGAAAACGAAGGACAAAGAAATCAAGAAGGAACAGGAAGTGCTTGGAGGTAAATTCGATAAAGAGAATTACATTGAAGAACGTTTATGGGCAACTGCTAAGGATGCAACCATAGTTCCTATCTCAGTAGTTTATAGAAAAGGTATGAAGAAAGACGGTAAAAATCCGTTTTTGTTATATGCTTATGGTTCTTATGGACATTCTATGGATGCCCATTTTTCGTCAACAAGATTATCATTATTAGACAGAGGTTTTGTTTACGCAATCGCGCACATTCGTGGTGGAGAAGATTTAGGAAGAAAATGGTACGAAGATGGAAAATTATTAAAAAAGAAAAACACTTTCACTGATTTCATTGACTGCTCTAAATATTTAATCAAGGAAAAATATACTTCACCTGAGCATTTATATGCAGAAGGAGGATCTGCTGGAGGATTATTAATGGGTGTTGTTTTGAATATGGCGCCAGAATTATATAATGGGGTAATTGCTCAAGTTCCTTTTGTAGATGTGGCTACTACAATGTTAGATGATACAATTCCTTTAACGACAGGGGAATATGATGAATGGGGAAATCCGAATGTAAAAAAATACTATGGCTATATGAAGTCCTACTCTCCTTATGACAATGTTATATCTCAAGCTTATCCTAATATGTATATATCCACTGGTTTACATGACTCTCAGGTGCAGTATTGGGAGCCAGCGAAATGGGTAGCTAAATTACGGACTTTAAAAACCGATAATAATCTTTTGGTTTTAGATACAAACATGGACGCGGGTCATGGAGGAGCGTCTGGTAGGTTTGAAGCTCTTAAAGAATTGGCAAAGGAATTCAGCTTTTTATTAGATTTAGAAAAAATTAAAAAGTAATTCAAAAAATTTTGTTAAATTTGTGCTGTTTCGAGTTCTAACAAAGATGAATTTGCCTAACTTTTTTTTATGAAAGAAGAAATAAACGCATACAATAATGTTTTAGAATTAATAGGTAACACACCACTCATTAAGCTAAACAGAGTGACCGAAGAGTTAGAAGGTAATTTCTATGCAAAGGTAGAAGCTTTTAATCCAGGGCACTCCTCCAAAGACAGAATAGCACTTTACATTATTGAGGATGCTGAGGAAAGAGGGATATTATCTCCAGGAGATACCATAGTCGAAACTACTTCGGGGAATACTGGTTTTAGCTTGGCTATGGTGAGTATCATTAAAGGCTATAATTGTATCCTTGCTGTAAGTTCAAAATCATCCAAAGATAAAATTGATATGCTTCGCAGCTTAGGAGCAAAAGTTTATGTATGCCCAGCTCATGTGTCGGCAGATGATGAACGTTCTTATTATAGTGTAGCCAAAAGATTGCATGAAGAAACGAAAGGGTCGGTTTATATCAATCAATATTTCAATCAGTTAAATATTGATGCGCATTACAAATCAACTGGACCCGAAATTTGGAAACAAACTAATGGCCAAATTACACACCTTGTTGCTTGTAGCGGAACTGGAGGAACAATCTCAGGAACAGCAAAATACTTAAAAGAACAAAACCCAAATATTAAAATTCTTGGAGTTGATGCTTTTGGTTCGGTGTTAAAAAAATATCATGAAACAAGAGAGTTTGATAAAGATGAAATTTATCCTTACAGAATAGAAGGTCTAGGTAAAAACCTGATTCCATCCGCAACCGATTTTGATATGATTGATAAATTCATGAAAGTAACTGACGAAGAAAGCGCTCATTCTGCCAGAGAAATCGCTAGAAAAGAGGGGATGTTTGTTGGGTATACTTCAGGAGCTGTTTTACAAGCAATCAGGCAATATGCTGGAGAAGGTGAATTTGACGTTAACAGTAATGTTATAGCCATATTCCCAGATCACGGTTCTCGTTATATGAGTAAAGTATTCAGCGATGATTGGATGAACGAACAAGGATTCTTTGACAGTGTAAACCAAGAAGAAGTTCAAAAAATTGAAATGATAAAATAAGTTAATAACTATAAATTTAAAAGTCTCATTCGCTTTTGCAAATGGGACTTTTTTGTTGGACATAAATGGAGAAAACTTCTTTTTTTAGTCCAATAATTCAGGATTACTAAGAATTAACTCTATCTTTTTAATAGTAATCGTGATCTGACTCATTTGTGATTCTATATTTCTAAAAAAGAGACTAATGTCCCTATTGACCCAACTTTCAGAAATAACTCTTGAACCCAAACTGATTCTTAAAATTGCACTTTCAATTTCATTAGTATATTTTACATTAACAGCTTGACCGATATGGCATTTTTGAGCAGCAAGTCGAATTATTTCTAGAGAAGCGTCTTTAAACTGATCTGATAAATCAGAATTTAGTAAAGTATATAATTTTTTCACTTTATCAACTGACAATACTTCATTATCTTTAAAAATGAAGAAAGGAAAAATGGTACGGATATTTCTTATTCCAAACTCTTTACTACTATAACTTTTCGTTTTAGTTTCATCACCATAAATATGCTGTAAAAAGCAGGCCTCTTTTATGGAGTCATCAACAAAATTGCAAAACATCTCAATACCCATATTTCGGTACAAAATAGGTGTTTTGTAGTACCTGTCCATTTCAACCACGGCCGCATTCCAGCGCATATATGAGCCGTAGTTATAACCATCAGATAATTCATTTGAACAGAACCAAGAAGTAGGCCAATCGGAATGATTGTAATATTTAGTTAAACCTTTGGGCAATGTGTTTTTTACAGAATGAATTAATTTATTGACCTTTTTTGGTAGTATTAATGCGCCGCAATATGGAGGGCCAGTGAAGAACTTACTCCCTGTGATGGTAACAATGTATCCTTTATTTAAATAATTTTGTATGTCTTTTGGATCTAATCTGAGCTGTGAGCCATCTACAATTATTTGAATTGATAATTTTTCAAGTGTATTTAGTCTTGATATGAATTCATCACTAGGAGATTGATAGCCTAGTTTCGATTGATCCATCGTATGCAAAACTACGTGCCTGCCTAGATCTTTGGTTCTAGAAACAGCCTCAAATACTTCTTCATCTAATTGATTGGATGATTTTAATGCGCCGTTTTCATCTCTAAAAGGGATTTTAATTAAATCAACATCTCTAAAACCTTCAATTTTCTCACCTTTTTTAATTGGATAATTTAAGGCAGTAGTATTTTCAAAATGACATCCTTTCAAGGCCGCGGCAACACCGCTACCAGTTTCATCAGAAGCAACCAAAATATGTGTAATGTCTTTATCGAAAATAATTTGTGTTATAGCTGCTATTTGAAGAGAAGAGTCAGTACCCGATGGTGAAAAAATTATTTCACACTCCTCATTTAATTTGAATGTTTTTCTAAGATTGTTTTTTAGTAATTCAGAAAACTCTAGTGTAGTCTTTTTGAAACCATTTTTTAGGCTATTTCTAATTAATATACTTCTAACTTTATCTGTTTTATCAAAGGCAAAATTTGAAACACTTGTCGCTGTTGATGAGGCAAAAGTAAAAGCATCGGGTCTTGGGAATGGGCGACATCCGTATTTGTTTAGCAAATGAATTTCGTCGATATTCAATCTAAGATCACCTCCAGACATCAACAAGTATTCTGTAGGTTTTGCTAGATTTTCAATAATAGGTTTCCAAGATTCTTTAAGTTCCTTGTTTGAACTTTTTAAATCATGAAAAGATTGCAGCTCTTCGTTGTTTAATAAAGATTCCGCATTTAAACGGGTATCATTTTTAATTAAATTAATTAAGAGATAATCTAGGTTTTCTAATTTTTCTTTATCGTCCTTAGGTAGTAAATTATAAAATATTCGAATCACTTCAAGTGCTGCTATATCGCATAAAACAGCATCTTTTTTTTCGTTATTCAAAGCTTTATACCACAGTTGCCATTCGATACCATATCTTAAATAGACTAAGGCCAAAATGGGTTTATTCAAAAAAGACGAACCAATTATAATCGATTTATTGGGAACGATTTTGAAAATAGTAGGTTCACTAGTTGAGGTAATAATATTGATATTATTTATTTTTGGTACGGTATTGAATCTTTTTAAAATGCGAACCAAATAGTCAACGTTTTCTTTTTCAAATAAACTTGTTCTTTTATATTGATTTTCAATTAGAATGTTGTTTGTCATAGATGTTATAATTTAAAACGTTACTTAGAACGATATTCTTTATTAGGAGTATTTAGCGGATTAGTTAAACACATGAAATCAGCTGCTAATTTCGGTGGAAAACCGCCATAAAAAAAACTAATTTCCCCTTTGTATTAAGTGATAATATTCTTTTTATTAAACTGTGATATTCCACACATAGTTTAAAGTCTCGCATGCTTTTAGGGCTCCGAATTTATCAAAAATCAAGCAAATATAATAAACTTGCAAGCATGTAAAAAAATTATAGGTTTTTATAAAGTATAAAAAGATAAGTGTTTGCTAATAACCCTCCGTTTAACCAGGTAATGCTAATAAAGCTTCGTTTGTAAAATAATTAGGGAAGTAATATACCAATTATAAACAGGATTTAGTATAATTTTTTTATTTAGTGAGAATTTGAGAAAATGTGATCAGCACAATAGCAACTATGGCCAAGAGTAATCCAAGGTAATTGTAACGACTAACTTTCTCTTTAAAAACCAATATCCCCACAAGACTTCCTATGATAATTACACCCATATTCATCGCAGCAAAAACTGTAGAGGGGTTTTCGGCAAATGCCTTATGTGCTTTCAGGTAGAAAAGGATATTCCCAAAGTTAAATACGCCCACTAAAGCACCCAAAATAAAGTTGACTCTGGTCAAGCTGACTTTCTTGAAGATAACTTCATAGATTACTGCTGCAACCATAATGATCAGTGCAATACAAAAGATAACTAATAGAGAGGTTGTAAAGGCTAAGTTGGTATATAGCGCAATTTGTTTAAAAAGAACGTCTATAAGTCCAAATCCAACCAGAACTATGGCAGGATAAATCCATTTGTTGTTTTTGTTTTCTGCTTTTTTGGAAAGTATAAGTAATATTGCCGGTAAGGCTATGAAAAAAGCCGTAATCTTGAGCGTGTTAAAATCTTCTTTGAACAATAGCCAAGCTGCTAAGATGGGAATAAATAACGACAGCCGTTGTGCAGCGTCTGTTTGTACGATACCCATATACTTTATCGATGCTGCCAAAAAAAGAAAAATGGCAGGCAGCAAAACTCCAAGACTTATGTAAATACTCCAAGGCGCTTTGGCATCTATGGCATTCAAATCGGGAGGGAATAACAGATAACATAACAGAATTGCGAAAATATAATTCCAAGCCACTATTTGCACCGTGCTGATTGAGTATTTTCGAGATATTTTGAAGATGATACCCACGGTAACACTACATAAAATACTTAAAAGGAGAAATAACATTTTCGTGTATTTAGAATTGGATTCTAATATTAAATAGAAAAACTCCAGTAGTACTGGAGTTTTGTTTCGTATAAAACGAGCTTGTCTAAGCTTCTTCCATAGTATGATAGACGTTCATCACATCCTCATCATCTTCCAGCTTCTCGATCAATTTTTCGACGTCAGCCATCTCATCTTCCGTTAGTTTTTTCGTGATTTGAGGGATTCTTTCAAAGCCGGAAGAAAGTATTTCCAAACCTCTGTTTTCCAATTCTTTTTGGATGGTTCCAAAGCTAGTAAAAGGGGCATAGATTAAAATACCGTCTTCGTCTTCAAAAACTTCCTCAGCGCCAAAGTCAATTAATTCCAACTCTAATTCTTCAGGATCTAATCCTTCAGCAGGGATTCGGAAGTTACAGGTGTGGTCAAACATAAATTCGACTGATCCTTGTGTACCCATCGTTCCATTGCATTTGTTAAAACAACTTCTTACATTAGCAACGGTTCTGTTGTTATTGTCGGTGGCAGTTTCCACGATAACCGCAATTCCATGTGGTGCATAACCTTCAAAAAGCACTTCCTTATAATCAGCAGTATCCTTATCTGTAGCTTTTTTAATGGCGCGTTCCACATTTTCTTTAGGCATGTTTGCTGCCTTTGAATTTTGTATAACCGCACGTAATCTAGAATTGGCTTCAGGATTTGGCCCACCTTCCTTCACGGCCATTACGATGTCTTTTCCAATTCTGGTAAATGCTTTGGCCATCGCTGACCAACGTTTCATTTTTCTCCCTTTTCTGAATTCAAACGCTCTTCCCATTTCTAAATTATTATATTGAGTTGCAAAAATACGTCTATTAGTTACTCTTACCAAGATGAAGTGCTGTTCTTTTCATTCAATCGAAGGAATATGGACACTTTTGAGTCTATTTTAAAGAGTTGAAATCTTCTAATATGTTTATCTACTCCTTTAGAAATTGATTTGTTTTTAGTATTTCCAGTTGAAATTGATTGCTTTCTTTTTCAGGGGGATATAGGCTGAGAAGAAATTTATTCAAGTAAGAGTTATGGATCTTTAAATTATTAGTTTTTGCCTCAAGGGTAGTAATTTCAAGGGATAAACGATTGATTTCCAACTGGTCTCTTAACACAGCTTCAATAGTTATAGGTAGTGGTAGTTTTGGTTTATTAATTAAGTCAGTTATTTTTTTGTTTACTTGTTTTATTTCATTGAAATAGGGATTGGAAGCAATTCTTTTTTTGCTGTTGTTTGCGGCTTTTTCAAACCAACTGGTATTCATGTACAGCTTAAAAGGGCACTGTGTTGTCAAGCTGTCATTTTTAAATGAAGATGGACTATTGCTCTCCTTTGGACAGACTGTTTCATAGATTTGCGGCAATAATACATTTGGAGTAATACCCAAGGCCTTGTTACTTTTGCCAGTCACCCGATAAAATTTGTTAATCGTCAGTTTTAAGAAATTCTCATTGTCATTCTGGTCTAGCGGCATTATAGTTTGTATTGTCGCTTTGCCGAGAGTAGAACTTCCCAGCAACAATGCTCTATTATAATCTTGTAGAATGGAAGCGAAAAATTCACTTGCAGATGCCGTATTGCCATTTATTAGAACAACAATTGCATACTTATACAACATGCCCGTATATGGGTCATTTACTATTGTGGAAAGCTGTTTATTATCGACAATAATTGAAATAGGTCCCGAATCAATAAATATTCCTGCTAACTTTATCGCCTCTTCAATGGAGCCACCTCCATTGTCAACTAAATCTATAATTAGTTCTTTAATATCTTCTTTCTGTAATTTGAGCACTTCCATAGCTACGTCTTCTGCGCAACCTCTGCCGCTATTTCCTTCAAAGTCGGCATAAAAACTTGGAATTTTTAGATAACCGAATTTTTCATTTTTTTCTTCGATGATAAAGCTGTAGACTGTGCTTGTCTCATCTTTTATGAGTTGTTTCTCAATAGTAAAGTCGAAATTTTGACCTGAGTTTCTTCTCAATGTTAGTATGATTGTCTTATTGCTATTAGAAACAATCATTGTTGATATTGATTCTATCGTTGCGCAAGAGACGTCGTACGTTTCCTTCTTATTGGAAACAGAAATAATTTGATCTCCTCTTTTAATTTTACCTGTTTGGAACGCAGGGCCGTTAGGGTTTATAGCATAAATGATGACTTCATTGTTTTCATTTAGTCTTACATTTAATCCCAATGACAGATGCTCTTTTGATAAAGACGAAACAAAATTTGATTTGGAGTCATTACTGAAGTAGGCAGTGTGCGGGTCAAAGTAATTACAGAAATGATTAAAGACACTTTCTGAATTAGCACTTTTGCTTTGTAGGATGGCATTTATTCTACAAAGTTCATTCTCTATAATTATTTTTTTTGATGCTGATGTTAATGCCTTAAAGTTAGCTTTAATGGAGTCAAGGCTAGTGATTTTTGAAGCGATATCATCTAGAACCTCATATTTTATTTTCTTTAGCAAAACTTTTTCAATTTGATTTTCCATCAGGTAGAACGGAACTGATTTCCTGTAAAAGTGAATAGTATCTTTTGTGTCATAATCTAGGCTTTCATTTGCTATTGCTTCTAAGCAAATTTTGTTTCGCGTTAGCCCAGCTTTAAAAACACTATTTATATCGGTCAGGAAGGAGCAATTTTTAGCATTGATATAATCGTCAAGTTGAAAACGATATTTTCGCGAAAGAGTTTCGTATTCTGACTTTAGGAAGAGATTGTGGGAGGGATCTAGTTCATCAATAAGCTTATCAAAAACAAAAACCGAGAGACTGTCGTCTATCGGTTTTGGAAGAATATGCTCGCTTTGAATAAGCGTATTTATTTTAGAAAGTATTTCACATGTTTTAGTTTCATTTTGGGCAAAAACCGAAAATGTTATCAAAAACAAAAGCAGTGAAATTGTTTTCATAAATTGTGGTCATCTTGTCAAATAAAGTTAAGCTAATTATTTTAAAAATTAGTTTGAGAACTTATATTTTTTGACCAAAAAACAATTTATTTCTTGTAGAAAGGCAACTTAACTACCTTAGCTGGAACATCATTTTTTCTGATTCGGATAAAGATATCATTATCAACCGCACTATTAGCAAGGCTAACATAACCTAGTCCAATTCCTTTGTTCATAGAAGGAGACATGGTTCCAGAAGTTACAATTCCGATAACAGTTCCTGAGGCATCCACAATTTCATAATCATGTCTAGGTACCGCACGTTCTTGCATTTCAAAAGCAACTAATTTTCTAGTAACACCTTCTTCCTTCTGCTTTTTCAAGTTTTCAGAGTTAGTGAATTCTTTTGTGAATTTAGTAATCCAACCTAATCCTGCTTCAAGCGGAGATGTAGTGTCGCTTAGGTCGTTTCCGTAAAGGCACAAACCCATCTCAAGACGTAAAGTATCACGTGCAGCCAATCCTATTGGTTTGATTCCATAAGGGGCACCAGCTTCAAATACTTTATTCCATATTTGTTCAGCGTCTTCATTTTTACAATAAATTTCAAATCCACCCGAGCCGGTGTAACCAGTAGCTGATATAATAACATTGTCTAATCCTGCAAAATCTGCTACTTCAAAATGATAGTACTTAATGGCGGATAAATCTACAGAAGACAATGATTGCATTGCTTCAACTGCTTTAGGCCCTTGAATTGCCAATAAAGAGTAGTCATCAGATAAGTTTTTCATGTCGACACCCAAATCATTTTGACTCGAAATCCAATTCCAGTCTTTTTCAATATTCGAAGCATTTACAACCAGTAAGTATTCCTCCTCTTTCATCTTGTATATAAGCAAATCGTCTACAACACCACCTTCATTGTTAGGCAAACAAGAATATTGCGCTCTACCAACAGTTAACACTGAAGCGTCGTTTGAGCTAACTTTTTGAATCAAAGCTAAAGCATTTGGACCTGAAAGCAAGAATTCTCCCATATGAGAAACGTCAAATACACCCACTGCGTTACGTACAGTTTCATGTTCTGCATTTACCCCTTCATATAAAATAGGCATATTGTATCCGGCAAATGGTAGCATTTTTGCTCCCAAACTCTCGTGTATGTGCGTTAGCGCAGTATTTTTCATTATCGCTTTTTTATGATTTTTTGAAGTGGCTAATTTATTGAAAAATTATCAGATTTAAGGCATTATAATTGTAAATTCAATACTACTGAGGAGCTATTTCTAACTATCTATTGTGATATTCTTTTTATTAAAGAACTTCGAAACCTAATTGGAATAAAAAGACAAATCAAAAAATAGCTTTGGTTTGTCTTTTTACCCAGAAAAGTGCAATCTTAGTACTTCGCAGCTTCTCCTATTTTCGGTAGTGAATTTTTTATAAAGTCTCTGATGTCTTCATTTGCCGTTTCTAAATCTTGTTTTCTTAAATACATCATGTGTCCGCTTCTATATCCTTTCCAGCTCATTCTGTCTTTTAGCTTTCCACTTGGGTCCATCTGCCATAAATTATACTTTGAATTAAAATAATCACAAGCGCCATCATAATAACCAGATTGAACCATAAGATTCAAGTAAGGATTTTGCGCCATCGCCTGACGTAGATTTTCAGCCGTTTCGTCATTAGTTCTATCCCAAGGGTTTACAGGACCAAACATGTTGTATTTGAAATCGGTTTTATAATTTAAATCATTGCGAATGTACATGTTGATAGCGGGTGTAAAGGAATGCAGCCACGAAGTTAGTTCAGCATTGAAATCAGGGCCATCTCCTGCGTCTTTGCGGTCAATTCCTTTATAACGGGAGTCTAGTCTACCCACTGTAAATCCTTGATCACGCAACAGTTCTTTCCAGAAGTAATTATAGGGAACATCTAGATTATTTTGCAATACCACTTTTTCCGAAATGCCAGAATAACGTGCTATTTTAGCGGCTATTTCTTTTTTCTTTTTCTCGTCAAGTGAGCCACCTTTACTTAAAGAAGGAAGAAGTTCATTGATAGTAAAGTCCTCCACTTCTGGTAGCATATCAGTCAAATCCTTATTCTGTAAATCGGGAGCTAACATCTTATGATACCAGGCTGTAGCAGCAAAATAGGGGAGTTTAAGTGCCGCATCAGTAGCTACTCCGCGAGTTATTCCTAAAGTTGTAGGGGACACTAATATAACGCCATTCAGATACATCCATTGCTTGTTTTGTAATTCAAGCGCAAGGCCGGAAACACGCGTGGTGCCATAGCTTTCGCCAATAAGGTATTTAGGTGAAGCCCATCGATTAGTTCGAGTTACAAATCCGCTAATCCAGTCGGCCAAGTATTTGATATCTGCATTTACGCCAAAGAATTTTTCTTTTGGAATGTCTTTGCTTGTCGGTCTTGAATAGGCAGTGTTTACTGGATTTACAAAAACGATATCAGCAACATCTAAAATAGAATAAGGGTTTTCCTTTATTCCATATGGTTGCAGCGGGTACCCTTCATCATCAATATTTAATAGTTTGGGTCCTGTATACGCAATATGCATCCAAACCGATGCAGATCCAGGACCGCCATTGAAAGAAATAACCAGTGGGCGGGAAGCTCGATCTTTCACATCTGAGCGTTCGTAATAGGTATAAAATAATCCTGCAAGAGCTTTTCCGTCTTCATCCCATACAGGCATAGTACCAGTAGTTGCTTTGTAAGGCACTTTTTGTCCTTTAATTGTAGTAATGTGCTCTGTAATCACATTTTGATCGGGATTAAAAACCAGGTTTGCTGGAGAAATAACTTCTGTGGCAGCAGTTTTTTCTTCTTTATTAGATTGTTGGGCACTGGAGTAATTTATAAAACCAGTTAAGAGTAATAAAAATAATGTTTTTTGCATCTGTTTATTTTTAATAGTAATTATAGGAGACTAAAGTATAGTTTTTTAAAAGAATAACAAAAAGTGTTTTTGATATTTTTAGTGTAGCCGCAAGCTAAGTGATATGAAACGTCAGTTTTATGGAATGCCATGTTGCTGAAAAGGAATGATTATTTTCGGTTTCCTATAATTTTCGTATTTTTAAATAAATAATTTAAAATGAAGCAGCCCTTTTTTATAAATAAAACAGAAATCCTAGAACGGTACAAACCCGTTGATTCCAATGCGCACAAAGGAATTCAGGGGCACGCATTGATTATCGCGGGAAGTTATGGTAAGATGGGTGCAGCTGTTTTGTCCTCAAAGGCTTGCCTTAAATCAGGTTGTGGACTTGTAACGGCTTATGTTCCTAAAATTGGATATCAGATCCTGCAAATTTCGAATCCAGAAGTAATGACGCTCACGGACGAAAGTGAGAAATACATTTCCAATATCGCATTCGACATAAAACCGCAGGCGATAGGAATAGGTCCAGGTTTGGGACAAGAACCTAAAACCCAAAAAGCAGTTCGCCGGTTTTTTATAAGCAATAAAACTCCTCTTGTTATCGATGCTGATGCGTTGAACATTTTGGCCGTTAACAAAGAGTGGTTAGCATTGTTACAGCCAAAAACTATATTGACACCACACCCGAAAGAATTGCAACGATTAATAGGTAATTGGAATTCGGAGGAAGATAAGTTTGATAAAACAATCGCGTTTTCAAAACAATATAATTTGATTGTCGTGATGAAAGGCGCACCCACACATATTATTGATGGGGAAACTGTTTATAAAAACACAACTGGAAACGCCGCTTTGGCAACTGCAGGAAGTGGCGATGTTTTAACTGGAATTATTACAGGTTTATTGGCTCAATCTTATACACCGTTGGATGCTGCAATGCTGGGTATTTATCTTCATGGACTTACGGCTGATATCGCTTTGCCTGAAACCGGTACGCAGACCTTCATCGCTTCGGATATAATTAAATATTTAGGGAAAGCTTTTTTGAGTTTAGAAAACAAGCAGTAATTTAATGCTTCCAGTAAAATCTAGTTAACTTATTTGTAAGTTTGTGCCTTAGTAAATTCCGAATATGAAAACCAAGTTTAATCTTCGAACCGTAAATGTAACGCGGTATATATCTCCTTTGCGCGAAGGTGGCTCCCTGCCTGCTCTGGCGGAAGCCGATGACGATTTCAAATACGTGCTCAAATTCAAAGGTGCTGGTCATGGCGTCAAAGCATTAATCGCCGAGTTGATTGGCGGTGAAATTGCACGAGCTTTAGGTATGAAAATGCCGGAGTTAGTTTTTGCCAATCTTGATGAAGCTTTTGGACGAACTGAGGCCGATGAGGAAATTCAGGATTTATTGCAGGGAAGTCAAGGGATGAATTTAGCGCTGCATTTTCTTTCTGGCGCTATCAATTTTGACCCTGTTGTCACGGTTGTTAACCCTACTATGGCATCACAAATTGTTTGGCTAGACGCCTTCATCACTAATGTTGACCGTACCTTCAGAAACACCAATATGTTGATTTGGCATAAAGAATTATGGCTTATCGATCATGGGGCAAGTCTTTATTTTCATCATATTTGGACTAATTGGGAAAAACACGCTAAAAGTCCTTTTGCCTTAATAAAAGACCACGTATTATTGCCGCAGGCTTCAGTATTGGCTGAAACGGATACCGCTTTCAAAAAACTATTGACTCCCGAAGTGTTAGAAGCTATCGTAAACCTAATACCAGAGGAATGGTTGCAGTGGGAAGAGGTCGAAGACACCGCAGCAGAATTGCGAAATATATATTTGCAGTTTCTATTGACCCGACTAAATCATTCAGAAATTTTTATAAAGGAAGCACAAAATGCACGAGAAAAACTTATATGAGTATGCTGTAATTCGTGTTGTGCCGAAGGTAGAGCGCGAAGAATTCCTCAATGTAGGGATTGTTCTTTTTTGCAAAAAAGCCAAATTTATAAAAGTACTTCATTCTTTTAATGTAGAAAAAGCATTATTATTTTCGGCAGAAACGGATGTGGAACAAATCCAAATGAATCTATTGGCTTTCGAAAAAGTAGCACATGGAACCAAAGATGGTGGGCCTATTGCATTGATGGATGTTCCGTCCCGTTTTCGTTGGTTAACCGCTTTGCGTAGTTCCGTAATTCAAACCTCAAGACCGCATCCGGGATTGTGTGATGATTTAGAGAATACGACGCAGCGACTATTTGAAGAGTTCGTTCTTTAAAACATGCGCCTCAGTAGACATGTTTTTTCGCCTTAAAATTAGATTATATTTTTTTTCAACACCATAAACTCCAAAGGCTGTTCTGAGATTGAAATATGAATGTCACCTACAGGAAAAGCCTCTCTTGCTCCGGTATCAATATAACCATGACGTTTGTACCAAGCAATCAATTCATCTCTGGCTGATATTACTGTCATTACAATTGTTTTCAATCCCAATGCTTTAGCATGTGTTTCAGCATTATACAAAAGTTTTTTTCCAATACCGCTATTCTGCAATTCCGGAGAAACCGTTAGCATCCCTAAATACAATTGCTGTTCTTTTTCAACGAGCAAAACACAAGCGTTAATACGGTCATTCTCAGTAAATTTCAGAATTGTGTTTTTAGAGTCATGAAGAATTTCAATTAACTCTGATTCATTCGTGCGGCTACCTTCAAGCAAGTTGGCCTCGGTAGTCCATCCTTTTTTGGAGTATTCCCCGCGGTAAGCTGAATTGATTAATTTATTTAAGCTCGAAACATCTTCTAATAGTGCTTTTGTTATCATGGGTATTTACGTTAGTCGTAGTAGGAATTTATTTTAGCAAATATAAATAAAACTACAACAGAATAAGTTTTTTGTTCTATTCTAATTCTGCTTTGGGCGTAACCCCAAAGCAGAAAGATTTTTTATAAAAGTATTAATCTGCAGCTTTGGGGTCGGGCTTTTGGCTTAATCTTTATTTTTGAAAGAAAAAAATAAAGGATAACGCCGCAATCCCTTACGCAAAAATGTCGTAATAAATGTATACGCTCCTATTCATGAAATTTTTCAAAATTAAAATGCCAGAATTATAAATATCTTAATGTAAGACAGGAACTTAATTTGGTGTTAAATTATTAGTTCTAAAAGCTGTAAGCCGCCAAAGCCGCTACTTATTGGGTAAAAAAGCTGTACCTTTAAATATATAGTAAATAAAATAATTTAATAATTTAATATTTTAAGAAATGAGAAATTTAAATATCACTTGGGTTTTTGTAATGGCTTGTCTGCTGAACATATCGTCTATAGTAGGGCAATCGAAAGATAAAATAAACAGCATTATCTCTGATAGCGAGACTGCAAAGAGGGAATTTATTGACGAGGATCCACTTCTGAAAGCGATTTTTGAAAGATCGGCTGGCTATGTCATTTTCCCTAATGTGGGTAAAGGCGGCTTTATCATTGGTGGGGCAGCCGGTAATGGTGCTGTTTACGAGTATGGTAAGCTTATAGGTATGGCTAAGTTATCACAAGTAACCATTGGATTCCAAGCAGGAGGGCAGGCGTATAGTGAGGTCATATTTTTTGAGTCAAAAAAGGAATTAGAGCGTTTTAAAGACAGCCAATTTGAGTTTGCTGCCCAAGTTTCGGCAGTGGCAGTAACCGAAGGAGCCTCAGCAAATGTAAAATATACGGATGGCGTAATGGTGTTCACTATGCAAAAAGGCGGACTGATGTATGAAGCATCAATTGGCGGACAAAAATTTAAGTTTAATAAATTGTAAAATGCTTTTTTGAATATTAAAGAAAACTAATCATAGTAGTTTTTTTGAGCACAGAATAGATTCAAAGACAGAGTCTACCTAATCCTTGTGCTCTGAATGAAAGCAGACTTGTTGCTACCATTAATCTAAAATCAGGATCTAAAAAAAGCTACTAACTTTATGTAAGTTAGTAGCTTTTTTTGTGGGTAATTTTGGTGAGGGAAAAATAAATATTTGCTATAAGAGCAAAAGAGAATTTCTCAAATAAAAACAAATTTAAAAATGCTAATTGCTGATGATGCCATTATTTCAAGAAAGTTAATCTTAAAGTCAGCACAAGATTTTAGAAAAGAGATAATCAAAGCAAAAACTGGACGTGAAACAATTGAAAAATTCAAAGAGAATCCAGATATCGATTTAAAATTAATTGATGTTCAGATGCCTGACATGAAAGGCTATGACCCAAAAATAGAGATTAGGGAGTTAAACAGGGATGTAATTATTATAACACAGTCTGCTTTTGGACTTAGTGGTGATAGAGAAAAAGCGTTGCAGGCAGGATCTAATGATTACATTACAAAACCCATAGAAAAATAAGGAATTACTTTTTATGCTAAATAAGTATTTTGCCTAGTACAAATGCTATAAAGCGACAGCAATTGATCAAATTTTGGTTGGCATGGTAATAATGATGAAACGTTCTGCCTAGCGATAGAGATCAATTTCGGATATTGTGTGGCTATGCCATTGTTTTTTCCTAGCTTCCTTTTATTCGTTTGTTGTTATTACAAAAATAATTAAGGGTGAATCCCCAATATTTTTTAAACCATGAAAACCACCGCCTCGCATTGTAGTAATATTTCCTTTTTCTACTTTATATTTTTTTTCAGTACTTTCCCAATCTTTCTTTTCAAGATACTCAGCTGTTCCTTCCATAACAATGTACAATTCTTGTTCTTTTCGGGACCCATGCGTGTGAAAACCCACTGAATCGTTAGCAGTTGGTAATATCATATAAGCTCCAATTCGGTTATTAACCAACTCCCCTTCAGCGAACATTTGGAGTAGATAAACCAGACCGTCGCCTCCATACATATTGGGTCTTTTATCGTATTGTATTACTTTTCTTGGACTTTTGCCAAAGTGAATCGTGTTCAGGTTTAAACTTTTTTCTAATATAGAATCGAGATAAGTCATTTCACTTTCAGACATGTTTTCTCTATTTGATAAAATCATATTATTAAATTTTGTTTATTTTTCTCCTCAGTTATTCCGTAAGGATAGAATAAAGATAGTTTTGCTAATTTAGCTAATAATTTTTTTGTGAGTCTGCTCCATGCGATTTTATCCCAAAACTAATTTTTTATAAATTAGAAAAGAACAGTTCATTTTTGGTTTTTATTTGCAGATCTCTATTCAAAATCAATTAAATAAAATTATTCCATAAAAAAAACGACTGAAAAATGTCTTCTCAGTCGTTTGTATATTTAAGAAGTGTTTCAAGAATTACCCTAAAAATGCTTTAAACTCCTCGTAGGTTTTAATTTTAGTACTCACTTTGTCCTTTCCTAATACACTTTCAATTTGTTTAGGAATTGGCAGTTTTACATTTAATGTTGGTTCCACAGTATCCAAAAACTTGATTGGATGTGCGGTTTCTAAGAAAATCCCAATTGCATTGCTATGATTTTGTAATTCTCTTTTTAATCCTAGGTAACCAACAGCTCCATGCGGTTCGGCAATGTAGCCGTTTTTATTGTAAATGGATTTCATGGCTTCTAAAGTGGCTGCATCTGAGAAAGTAAAAGAAGAAAAATCCTTTTTGAATTCCTCTAAATTATTCTGGTACATTTCTTGAATTCTGATAAAATTACTCGGATTTCCCACATCCATCGCATTTGATATTGTTGCTATAGAAGGTTTTGGATCATAAACCCCATTTTCTAAGAAACGAGGCACAGTGTCATTGACATTAGTAGAGGCTACAAAATGCGCTACAGGCAAGCCCATTTTTTTGGCGATAATTCCCGCACAAACATTCCCGAAGTTTCCACTCGGACAAGAGAAAATCAAAGCTTTTTTTTGCTTTTTTAGGGCTTTATATGCGAAAAAGAAATAAAACATCTGTGGCAACCAGCGTGCGATATTGATCGAATTCGCCGAAGTCAGATTATGATGTTTCAAACTCTCATCTAAGAATGCTTTTTTGACCATATCTTGGCAATCGTCAAAAAAACCGTCTACTTCAAGTGCTGAAATATTTTGTCCTAAAGTCGTCAATTGTCGTTCTTGAATGTCACTTACTTTACCTGATGGATAAAGGATAATTACCTCAACACCTTTCACACCCAGGAATCCACTTGCAACTGCACCACCTGTATCTCCAGAAGTAGCAACAAGAACCGTATTTTTACTGTCTTTTTTGTCTTTGTTAAAGAAGCCCAAACAACGGGACATAAATCGCGCGCCTACGTCCTTGAAAGCCATGGTAGGACCATGAAACAACTCAAGGGAATAGATTCCTTTTTCGACTTCTACTAGTGGGAAGTCAAAACATAAAGTATCAGCAATGATTTCTTTTAATTTGTCTTCAGGAATTTCGTTACCTACAAATTGTTGAATTGCGTGAAAAGCAATCTCCTCATTACTTAAATTTTCAATAGTATCAAAAAAACTTTGTGGCAAGGGCGTTATCGTTTCAGGAAAATACAATCCTTTATCAGATGCTAATCCTTGTATTACGGCTTCTTGAAAAGAAACTTTTGGGGCGTTATGGTTTAAACTATAGTATTTCATTGGTACAAATGCTTTCTGATTGGAGATTAACGATTTTAGATTGTTGATTTTTATCGTAACAGGAGCTACTTCTGAAATCAAAAATTGTTAATCAAAAACCTTTTTTTTATTTAATATTATAAGATTCTTATTCCATCGGGATTCACTTTTGAAACATGAATTTCATAAGGTAAGTTTATTTTGTCGTAAACGGCACTCATAGCTTTGGCAATCTTCTTTGCAGTAGCTTCCCCTTTGCTTAAAGCAAAAATTGAGGGACCAGAACCAGATATTCCAGAACCAAGCGCTCCGTTTTCTAAAGCAGTTTGTTTAACCAGATCAAAACCCGGAATCAATACGCTTCGCAAAGGCTCCACAATCTCATCGTGCAACGATCTACCGATTAAATCATAATCTTTAGTGTATAAACCAGCAATAAGTCCTCCCACGTTTCCCCATTGCATAATGGCGCTTTTTAGGGAAACCGTTTGCTTCAATACCGAGCGCGCATCCGATGTTTTTAATTCAATTTGCGGATGAACCACGGTGGCATATAATTCAGACGGACTTTCGATTTTTATGATATCCAGCGGACTGTAACTACGGACCAAAGTAAAACCACCCAGTAGGGCAGGGGCAACATTATCAGCATGTGCGTTTCCGCAAGCTAGTTTTTCGCCTTGCATAGCAAAAGGAACCAAATCTTTGATCTCAAATGGTCTTCCTAAAAGTTCATTGATACCAAAAACAGCACCTGCTGAACTGGCCGCGCTACTTCCAATTCCGCTTCCGGCCTTGATGTTTTTGTAGATTTCGATATCAAAACCTGCATCCGATTGTAAGGCATCAAGCATGGCCAAAGCCGCAACTCCAGCCACATTTTTTTCGGTTTCAAGCGGAAGGTCGGCACCCACAAG
Source organism: uncultured Flavobacterium sp. (assembly GCA_937773775.1). GTDB lineage: Bacteria > Bacteroidota > Bacteroidia > Flavobacteriales > Flavobacteriaceae > Flavobacterium. Next base: position 81,834 of record CALJVL010000010.1, on the reverse strand, counting down.
TTTAGTGATGCGAATCCCTTTTTTGTCTGATTTTCGAACAAGCATTTCGTCGCCCACATTGTCCAAACACAATCCAAGGACGTCAAAGCCACAGGATAGATTCGCGATTGTCGCAGGGCAAAATATTTTTATTTCGTTCATGATTTTTTGTTTGAGATTTAACGCTTCAGGTTAAAAAAAAACGATTTTTCAACCTGAAGCGTTAAACTAATTTAAACGTTTCCAATTCTAATCACATCGGCAAAGATTCCCGAAGCAGTAACAGCAGCTCCAGCACCGGCGCCTTTTATCAATAAAGGTTGGTCTACGTATCGATCTGTGTAGAATAATACAATATTGTCTTTTCCTTCTAAATTGTAAAACGGATGGTCTTTTGGGATGAATTGCAATCCAACGCTTGCTTTGCCGTCTTCAAAATGAGCCACAAACTTTAATCTGCTGTCTTTTGAATTAGCTTCCGCTAAAATTGTTTCGAAATGATTAGCGTGTTCAATAAGGGATTTAAAGAAATCTTCATTATTTACTGTTTCCATACATTCCTTGGGAAGAAAAGATTCATTTGCGATTTCTTCAATTTCCATTTTGTATCCGCTTTCACGAATCAGGATCAGAATCTTTCTGGCTACGTCAATTCCGCTCAAATCGATCTTCGGGTCTGGTTCCGTGAATCCTTGTACACCGGCTTCCTTTACCACATCATGAAAAGAATTGTTTTTATCAAAATTATTAAATATAAAGTTTAGACTTCCTGATAACACAGCTTGGATTTGGTTGACTTTATCACCGGAAGCAACTAAATTTTTCACCGTATCAATAATAGGGAGACCTGCGCCAACATTTGTTTCAAATAAGAATGGGGCATTGTATTTTCGAGATAAATTTTTAAGGTTTTTGTAACTGTCATAAGCGGATGAACAGGCAATTTTGTTACAAGTCACCACTGCAATATTTTGTCTTAAAAAATGCTCATAGGTTTTAGAAACACTTTCGTTTGCTGTGATATCTACAAAAATACTATTTCGTAAATTAAGCGCTTTTACTTTAGATATGAAAGCTTCCTTATCAGCAGTTTCTCCTTTCTCTAAAGCCGCTTGCCATGTTTTTAAGTTAATTCCGTCCTCGTCAAAATGCATTTTTCTGGAATTAGACAATGCGATAACCCTCAGGTTTATTTTTAAGTTGTCCTTCAGGAATTTATTTTGTTGGCTGATTTGGTCGATGAATTTTTCTCCAACATTACCGAGACCCATTACAAACAAGTTTAATTGTTTTGTATTGTCTTCAAAAAAGCGTTCGTGAAGGGTATTCAATGCTTTTTTCACATCTCTTTCGTTGATTACAGCTGAAATATTTCTTTCAGAAGCACCTTGAGCAATTGCACGAATATTAACATTGTTTTTTCCTAAGGTACTGAACATTTTACCGCTTAGTCCTTGGTGGTTTTTCATGTTTTCCCCAACTAAAGCAATGATGCATAGATTTTTCTCTACGATACAAGGGTCGATTTTATGTTGTAAAATTTCTATTTGAAAAGCTTTATTGATGGCCTCTTCAGCCGCTTCGGCATCTAAATTTAGAATTCCGATACAAATGGAATGTTCTGATGAAGCTTGAGTAATAAAAATAACATTTATGTTTTCGTGTGATAAAACTTCGAAGAGTCTTTTTGAAGATCCCGAAACACCAATCATTCCTGGTCCTTCAAGCGTAATCAAAGTGATGTGTTCGATATGGCTAATTCCTTTTACGGGAGAACCATTCGAAAGGCTATTGCTTGATATAAAAGTTCCTTCTGCCTCTGGCTCGAACGTATTTTTGATATGAATTGGAATATTCTTTCTCAACACTGGTTGAATAGTGGGAGGAAATAGAACTTTGGCACCAAAGTGGGACAATTCCATGGCTTCCTGGTATGAAATAGACGCAATGGGTTGGGCTTGTTTTACAATTTTTGGATTGGCGGTGTACATTCCATTCACGTCAGTCCAAATTTCTAAATCAGTTGCGTCTAAAGCCCCAGCCATAATTGCAGCTGTATAATCTGATCCGCCACGACCTAAAGTGGTATTGATACCGTCAAGAGCGGAAGCAATAAACCCCGGCATAACTATAACTTGCGATTCACTCGATTTGTAAAAATCAGTGATTAATTGATTTGTTACTACGAAGTTTACCGCTGCTTTTCCAAAAGAATTGTTGGTTTTAATCAGTTCTCGACTGTCTTTATAACTGCTGTTTGTTAAATTTTGCTTTAGCGCTTCGGCAATAATATAGGACGACAGTAATTCCCCAAAGCTCAAAATAGTATCGGATGTTCTATTGGATAATTCACCTAAAAGGAAACAGCCATCCAATAAAGTCTCCAGATGGTTTGTAATTCTCTTGACGTGGCTTAGTGAACCACTTTGTTCGCTAATGGGAATTAGTTCCTTTAAAGCATCCAGATGTTTTTTCTCAATATCGGAAACAATCTCTTTATAAGTTTCATCATTAGATGCCGCTTTTTTAGAAGCCAATTCCAATAAATTAGTCACTTGACTAAAAGCGGAAACTACTACAATTAATTTATCTAGTTTTGCTTTATTTGATACGATGTCTAGGACACGTTTTATATTTTGGGCATTGGCGACCGAAGTTCCACCAAATTTTAATATTTTCATTTTATTCGTTTTGATTTAGAAAATGCAAGCTTCTTTTATACATCCAAAGATTCCCTTTTTTAAAAAAAGAAAAATAGTTTGATAGGATTATATGTAAAGTGTATACCCCTAAGGGGTAGTAGTTGTAACTGTAAATGTAGTTGTAACAGATAGTGCAACCCGAATTTGGGCTATTATCGAAGTGTGATATTTAGATCTGTTGTGTTTCATTATTGATTGTCAAAAATACAGTTTTTTATAAAAAGCAAAAAACCTTTTTTCAGTTTTTGCGAATATTTTAATAATCTAATGAGAATTTGCTTCCTGTTGACTATTTCTCATTTTTCGAGCTTATTAACAGAACAATCTATATATTTGATTTAGTCCATATGCCAAGTAGAGGTGCTTATGACTAATTTTTTTTATAATCGAATGATAGATTGTTCTCGTTTCGGCTTGATTAACAAGCTATTCATGTACTGCGTGTAATAATTGTATTCAATAATTGGAGTGTGTAGCGGGTGGATTTAGTCAGTTCCACAGTTGTAAAAACTGCGTTACTATTTAAGGAAGAATATTCTTGTAATTACTGCATCAAATTCATTATAATAATGTTTTTTTTTACAATATTTTTATTTTTTTTACGATATAAGTTGCTTTCTAATATTGATTTATTCAATTTTGTTTACTCAAAAAATCAATGCAAGATGGATAATACACATTACATAAGTACTGAGGTGCTTTCCCTTGAAATAGTACAAAAAATTATTTCCCAACATAAATTAGTAGAATTGTCTGATGAGGCCAAAATAAACATTCAAAAATGCCGTGATTTTTTAGATAATAAAATGGCTTCCCACTCGGAACCTATTTATGGTATTAATACTGGTTTTGGTTCACTTTGCAATGTGAAAATATCGAATGAAAACTTGTCAAAATTACAAGAGAATTTAGTAAAATCGCATTCTTGTGGTACGGGAGAAGAGGTTCCAAGTGCTATTGTGAAATTAATGTTGTTGCTTAAAATACAATCTTTAAGTTATGGACATTCGGGAATACAATTGCAAACAGTGGAGCGATTAGTTGCTTTTTACAACAACGATATTTTGCCAGTAATTTATACCCAGGGTTCTTTAGGTGCTTCTGGAGATTTAGCTCCTTTAGCACATCTTTCATTACCATTGTTAGGAGAAGGAGAAGTTTATTTTGAAGGTAAAAAAGTATATTCAAGTGTAATTATGGAACGCTTTAACTGGGAGCCAATTGTATTGCAATCTAAAGAAGGTTTGGCCTTATTGAACGGCACTCAATTTATGAGTGCTTATGGAGCTCATATTTTAATGAAAGCCAATAAGTTCTCTTATTTAGCCGATCTAATAGGAACTATATCTTTGGAAGGGTTCGATGGTCGTATCGAACCATTCGATGAGTTAATACATTTTATACGTCCTCACAAAGGACAAATCGTTACAGCTAGTCGTGTAAAAGGATTTTTAGAGGGTAGTGAAATTATTGAGCAAGAGAAAATACATGTACAAGATCCGTATTCTTTTCGTTGTATTCCTCAAGTTCACGGTGCTTCAAAAGACGCTTTCGAGTATGTGAAAAAAGTATTTAAAACTGAAATTAATTCGGTTACAGATAATCCTAATATCTTTATTGAAAGTGATAAGATTATTTCGGGAGGTAATTTTCATGGGCAGCCTTTAGCATTAGCTTTAGACTTTATGGCAATTGCTTTGGCGGAATTGGGCAGTATTTCAGAAAGAAGAACCTATCAATTAATTTCAGGATTACGTAATTTACCTGCATTTTTAGTGGATAACCCTGGGTTGAACTCCGGATTGATGATTCCTCAATACACAGCGGCCAGTGTTGTTAGTCAGAACAAGCAATTAGCGACACCGGCTAGTATTGATAGCATCGTGTCAAGCAATGGTCAAGAAGACCATGTGAGTATGGGAGCAAACGGAGCTACAAAAGCATTGCGAGTAATGGATAATATCGAGCGCATTTTGGCAATCGAATTAATGAACGCAGCGCAAGCCATTCAATACAGGAGACCATTGAAATCGAGCGATTTTATCGAAATGTTTTTAGCTGCTTACAGAGAAGAAGTTTCATTCATAAAGGAAGACCGTATTTTGCATTACGATATTGAGGAAAACGGTGTCTTTTTTGAATAGTTTCCAAATCGAAGAAGATTTATTAAGCTAGTGCCGATTGAGCGCAAAAATGAAGTAAATTTGCGGTGTAAAAATATATAAAAATGTCAATAAATAGTATTTTCCAATTTTTAGTCCCAAAGGAAAAAAAGTTTTTTCCGCTATTTGAGGATGCCTCAAACAATTTAATCGAACTAGCGTCAATTTTACATGATGCAGTGAACCTTCCTTTAAAAGAAAGAGAAGTTCTTTTTCAAAAAATTGACAAACTAGAGGAAAGAGGAGAAGTAATCACTCGACAAACTAATCTTGAGTTGAGTAGAAATTTTATTACACCTTTCGACAGGGAAGACATTCACTCTTTGATTACTAAAATTGATAATGTTGCGGATAATCTTCATGGTGCTGCAAGTAGAATGCGTCTATATCAGGTTGATAAGATTACTAAGTCTATAAGAAAATTGACTGAAATTAACCTCGAAGCTTGCCAGAATATTGGTGTGGCTGTAAATGAATTAAGAAATTTAAAAGACATCAAGAAGATTACTGAGGCATGTGCTAGAATTAGCAAGCTGGAGAATAAATCGGATAATGTATATAATAAAGCTGTTTTTGAAATATTCGAAAATGAAACGGATGTTAAAAACATTATTAAGTATAAAGAAGTATTATCGGTTTTAGAAACTGCGACGGATAAGTGTAAGAGCGTGGCTAGTGTTTTAGAGTCTATTGCGGTAAAAAATTCTTAATCTAATCAGATACTTCTTAAGTTACACTTATGGAATTTACTTTACTTATTGTTATTATTGTATTGGCCTTGATCTTTGATTATATTAATGGTTTTCATGATGCAGCTAATGCTATTGCTACCGTTGTTGCGACAAAAGTGTTGTCTCCGTTCCAAGCGGTACTATGGGCTGCTTTTTTTAACTTCTTGGCATACTGGGTTTTTGGCTTTGGTGTAGCAGATACTGTTGCTAAGACAGCACACACAATGGATATTAACCTCGTGGTTATTCTGGCAGGGGTTATTGCTGCTATTTGTTGGAACCTACTCACTTGGTGGCTAGGAATACCTTCAAGTTCATCTCACACTTTAATTGGCGGTTTTGCCGGTGCGGCAATAGCGCATGCTGGTTTTGGGGTGGTTTCTTGGTACAAAGAAGATAAGGATGGCGGAATGCCTTCTGGAGTTACTATCATTATTGCCTTTATCGTATTAGCCCCTTTACTAGGTGCTCTGATTTCTTATCTGATTTCGATTTGGCTTTTATACTCTTCAAAAAAAAGTGTTTATCCCAAGTTATTTACATTATTGCTAATCGCTTCAACGATTTGGTTTGTCGAAAGTCAAATGTTGTACTATGATGCGATATCTGAACCACGTTTTGATTCTCATTTTTGGAGTGTAGCTTGTGAAGCGCATAACATTAAATGGTTTTTGGTGGCTTTTATTGTTTTGTCTGTAAGTATGTTTTGTTTAATTTTTAGTTCTTTAAATTTAAATCAAGCAGCATCATGGCTAAAAAAAATGCAATTATTATCCTCAGCAGCTTTTAGTTTAGGTCACGGTGGAAATGATTCCCAAAAAGTAATGGGTATTATTGCTGCTGCGGTGGCTGTTTATATTCATACTAGCGGCGTGGCGCAAGAAAGTTTACCAGATTGGCTTGATGTAATTTTACCTAAAGATAACATTGCTGGTCAGATGCCTGTTTGGATCCCGTTAGCTTGTTATACTGCTATAGCCGCCGGAACGTTAAGTGGGGGATGGAAAATCGTTAAAACAATGGGTTCTAAGATCACAAAAGTAACTTCTTTTGAAGGTGTGGCCGCAGAAACTGCCGGCGCTTTAACACTATATTTTACAGAGCATTTAAAAATTCCTGTAAGTACAACACATACGATTACAGGTTCGATTATAGGAGTAGGTTTGACAAAAAGAGTTTCTGCGGTACGTTGGGGGGTAACCGTAAGTTTGTTATGGGCTTGGGTATTAACAATTCCTGTGTCGGCTGTTTTAGCTGCCCTAATTTACTATGTTCTTAGTCTATTTCTGTAATAATTCATAGCTTTTGATTAAAAAAAAACCATCCAAATTTTATAAATTGGATCTTTTTTTTTTTTAAAACTAAGTTAACAACAATTTATGTAGATTGGCTTCGGTTTATTTTATTTTGAAGTTCTTTTCGATAGCCTTAATCATTTCACCTGCAATATCTTTATTTGTTGCCCCTTCGATTCCTTCTAATCCTGGAGAAGAATTAACTTCTAGTAGTAAAGGTCCTTTTGAAGAACGGATGATATCGACACCTGCTACTTTCAAATCCATAGCTTTTGCTGCTTTTATCGCGATACGCTTTTCTTCCATAGTTACATTTATAACCGATGCAGTTCCGCCTAGATGAATGTTTGCTCTAAACTCGCCAGGCATTGCCTCACGTTGTATAGATGCAACCACTTTGCCATCGATTACAAAACAACGGATATCTTTTCCATTAGCTTCTTTGATAAACTCCTGTACCAATATATTGGCATTTAAGCTTTTGAATGCGTTGATAACACTTTCTGCAGCTTTTTTTGTCTCGGCCAAAACTACTCCTTTACCTTGGGTTCCTTCCAGTAGTTTTACAATTAGTGGTGGCCCTCCCACCATCTTGATCAGATCATTGGTGTCTAGGGGTGAGTTGGCAAAACCAGTTGTTGGAATTCCAATACCGCTGTTCAAGAGTAACTGTAGTGAATATAATTTGTCGCGAGATTGTGTAATTGCGCTTGCGGAGTTAAGACAAAATACTTTTAACGCTTCAAACTGCCTCGTTAATGCGCATCCATAAAAAGTCATACTTGGTCGTATTCTTGGAATAATGGCGTCAAATTGGTTGAGAATTATTCCGCCTCGATAATGAATTTCCGGTGTTTCCGCATCAAGTTTCATGTAGCACTCCTTAATGTTTAAAAAATGCATTTCGTGACCGCGCATTTCACCGGCTTCCATGATTCTTTTGTTGCTGTATAATTCAGGGTTGCTTGCTAAAACACCTATTCGTAAGCCTGTGCTCGCTTTTGCGGAATTTTTATACAATTCTTTAAGGTTTTCAGATGTGGGTTGGCCCAAAAGATATTGTTGTTCTGGATCGACCAGAACTCTTCCGCTCATCGCTTCACGCCCCAGAAGCATGCGGAACCCCATTGAATCGCGATTAGTTAACGTCATTTCAATAGGCCATTTTGAATCTCCAATTTCTAAGCTAGTCTGGATAACATATCGCTGTTCGCGAAATCCGCTAGAACTTTTCACAATACGTTTGTCTATTAAAGGAGCCTCACAGTGGATAACTGTTTTGAGATTATTTTGAATCGGGTTGATATCAAATTTAACCCAGTTAGTCTCGTTTTTGATGAAAGGGGCTATATTTATGGCATGTAACGCAGATGTCTTTGCACCTGAATCTACACGAGCCTTTATTGTGGGGATGCCCAATTCCGGAAAGGAACACCATTCTTCACTACCTAGAATTACTTTGTTTTGTGACATATTATTATATAGTTTGACCTGCAATTATAAAATTCAAATGTAAATATTTGTTTTTAATATTAACAATAAATTTTATAAAGAATAAACCCGTTACACTATAAAAATGGAACGGGTTTATTTTATGATTAATAATGAGAATCTACTGCTTTGTAGGTTGTTCAGCTTTATTAACTTTTACTGTCAATTCCTGTGCGCCTTCTTCAATGTCCATGAAGATATCGTCACCTGAAGCTATTTTAGAGGTAATAATCTCCTCAGCAAGGCTGTCTTCTACATATTTTTGAATTGCCCTTTTTAGTGGTCGTGCGCCAAACTGCCTATCAAAACCTTTTTCTGCAATAAATGCTTTTGCTTTATCCGAGAGGCTTAAATTATAACCCAATTCAGACACTCTAGTATATAATTTTTTTAATTCAATTTCAATAATTATATCAATATCGTGTTTTTCCAAAGCGTTGAATACGATTACATCATCAATTCTATTAAGGAATTCTGGTGCAAATGTTTTCTTTAAGGCATTCTCAATTATGCTCTTAGAATTGTCATCAGCTTGTGCTACTTTAGCAGCGGTACCAAAACCAACCCCTTGACCAAAATCTTTTAATTGTCGGGCACCTACATTAGAAGTCATTATTACAATAGTGTTTTTGAAGTCAATTTTTCGACCTAAACTGTCAGTAAGATATCCATCATCAAGAACTTGCAATAACATATTGAAAACATCTGGATGTGCTTTTTCAATTTCATCTAATAAAACTACACAATATGGTTTTCTACGAACTTTTTCAGTTAATTGTCCACCTTCTTCATAACCTACGTATCCTGGAGGTGCACCAACCAAACGAGAGATGGCAAATTTCTCCATGTATTCACTCATGTCAATTCGTACCAAAGCATCTTCAGAATCAAATAATTCTTTAGCCAAGACTTTAGCCAACTGTGTTTTTCCTACCCCTGTTTGACCTAGGAATATAAATGATCCAATTGGTCGATTGGGATCTTTTAAGCCAGCACGATTTCTTTGTATAGATCGAGCAATTTTCATTACTGCCTCATTTTGACCTACTACCTTACTTTCTATAAGTTCGGGTAATTTAGCTAACTTGTTGCTTTCTGTTTGTGCGATACGATTTACTGGGATTCCAGTCATCATTGATACTACATCTGCAACATTGTCTTCTGTAACTTCGATTCGGTTATTTTTAGCATCTTCTTCCCATTGCTCTTGAGCTATAGCCAATTCTTTTTCGATTCGTTTCTCATCATCGCGAAGCTTCGCGGCTTCCTCATATTTCTGTTTTTTGACAACGACATTTTTTAATTCTCGAATATCTTCCAGCTGACGTTCTAAATCAAGAATTTTTTTAGGAACTTCAATATTAGTGATATGTACACGTGAACCTGCTTCATCTAAAGCATCAATTGCTTTGTCCGGCAAAAAACGTTCAGACATATACCTGTTTGTTAATTTTACGCAGGCTTCAATAGCATCAGGTGTATAAATAACATTATGGTGGTCTTCGTATTTGTTTTTTATGTTGTTCAAAATTGTGATTGTTTCTTCAACAGAAGTTGGTTCCACAATTATCTTTTGAAAACGTCTTTCTAAAGCACCATCTTTCTCAATATACTGTCTGTATTCGTCAAGGGTAGTAGCTCCAATACATTGGATTTCCCCTCTTGCTAAAGCCGGTTTAAACATGTTGGATGCGTCTAAGGAACCAGTAGCCCCGCCAGCGCCTACAATAGTGTGAATCTCATCTATAAAAAGAATAATGTCATCATTTTTTTCCAATTCGTTCATTACCGCCTTCATACGTTCTTCAAACTGCCCTCTATATTTAGTACCGGCAACTAGGCTGGCTAAATCTAAAGTTACGACGCGCTTGCCGAATAGTATTCTAGAAACTTTTTTCTGTATGATACGTAGCGCTAAACCTTCAGCAATGGCAGATTTTCCAACTCCTGGCTCACCAATAAGCAGTGGGTTGTTCTTCTTACGGCGGCTTAATATCTGGCAGACGCGCTCAATTTCTTTTTCTCGCCCTACAACAGGATCTAATTTTCCTTCCTCAGCCATTTCGGTCAAATCCCTGCCGAAATTGTCTAAAACGGGTGTTTTAGACTTTTTGTTTGATTTATTAACGGGATTATTAAAATTGGCTTCTTTTAGACTGTCATCTTGTCCTGAATCATCATTGTATGAGTCAGTTGCTTTTGGTAAGTTCTCTAAGAACTCTTCTTCGCTTGGTGTCATATTTGTGTATTGTTCTTTAACTACATCATAATCAATTTTTAATTTATTCAGTAGTTTGGTTGTTGGATCATTTTCATTTCTTAGAATGCATAATAATAGATGAGCTGTACTTACGGATGAGCTTTGAAATACCTTTGCTTCTAAAAAAGTTGTTTTCAAGGCACGCTCCGCTTGACGAGTCAAATGAAGGTTTTTCTTTTCAATATTAGTCTCTGTAGTAGGGTTAGCAGGGCTTAGTATTTCTACTTTTCTACGTAAATGGTCCAAATCAATAGACAGGTTGTTTAATACTTGTATTGCTTTGCCACTTCCGTCTCGAAGGATACCTAGCATCAAGTGTTCTGTTCCAATGAAGTCATGACCTAGTCGCAAAGCTTCCTCTTTGCTGTAAGTAATAACGTCTTTTACTCTTGGTGAAAAATTATCATCCATAATGTATGTGTTGATTGTATATGTAAATTTAGTGAATTACCTTGTGTAAAACAAAAATCGTTCCTTAAGATATCATGTCAGCTAATTGACGAAAAAATGATTAAATAAAGTCAAAATAAAACAGTTTATTTATGAAAAAAATAAGAGCTCCCCTTTGTTGATAATTCATTAAAATAAGTGTGTCAAAACACTATCAAAAATTTCAAAAAAGCGTATATTGGCACGTTTTGAAACTAATATAATTTTTTAATATAACAACTTATGTCTGAAGGAGAAAAGTTAATTCCTATTAACATAGAAGATGAAATGAAAACTGCTTACATCGATTACTCGATGTCGGTAATTGTATCAAGAGCACTTCCAGATGTTAGAGATGGCTTGAAACCAGTACATCGAAGAGTACTTTTTGGGATGCATGATTTGGGAGTTAACTCGCGATCGTCCCACAAAAAGTCCGCAAGAATTGTAGGTGAAGTTTTAGGAAAGTATCACCCACACGGAGATACATCCGTTTATGATGCCATGGTTCGTATGGCGCAGGAATGGAGTATGCGTTATTTATTGATTGACGGTCAAGGTAACTTTGGTTCTGTCGATGGAGATAGTCCTGCAGCGATGCGTTATACAGAGGCTAGAATGCGCAAGATTTCAGAGGAAATTTTAGCGGATATAGATAAAGAAACTGTTGATTTTAAATTAAATTTTGATGATACGTTAGAAGAACCAACAGTTATGCCCACTCGTGTTCCTACCTTATTGATAAATGGGGCAACAGGAATTGCAGTAGGTATGGCTACTAATATGCCACCACACAACTTAACTGAGGTGATTGATGGTACATTGGCGTATATGGACAATAATGATATTGAGATTGATGAATTAATCAATTATATAAAAGCTCCAGACTTTCCTACTGGTGGTATAATATATGGTTATGAGGGCGTTCGTGAAGCTTTTAAAACGGGTAGAGGTAGAGTAGTGATGCGCGCCAAAGTTGGTTTTGAAGAAGTGGAAGGTCGGGAGTGCATTATTGTAACCGAAATTCCATACCAAGTCAATAAGGCAGACATGATCAAGCGTACTGCGGATTTGGTCAACGACAAAAAAATTGAAGGGATTGCAAACATCCGTGATGAATCTGACAGAAACGGTATGCGTATCGTTTATATCTTAAAGCGCGATGCTACACCTAATGTGGTTTTAAATACCTTGTACAAGTATACGCAGCTGCAATCTTCTTTCAGTGTAAATAATATTGCTATAGTAAAAGGTCGTCCTCAAATGTTGAATTTGAAAGACCTGATACACTATTTTGTAGAACATCGCCACGATGTGGTAACTCGCAGAACTCAATTTGAGCTTAAAAAAGCAGAAGCCAGAGCACATATTCTGGAAGGTTTGATTATCGCCTCAGATAATATTGATGAGGTAATTGCTTTAATCAAAGCTTCAAAAAGTACTGAAGAAGCTAGAGAAAGATTAATCGAAAGATTTAAATTATCTGACATTCAGTCTCGTGCTATTGTAGAAATGCGTTTGCGTCAATTGACAGGTCTTGAACAAGACAAGTTAAGAACAGAATACGACGAAATCATGAAGTTGATTCAGCATTTGAAAGCTTTACTTGCTGATGTAAACTTAAGAATAGCATTGATTAAAGAAGAACTTATTGAAATCCGTGATAAATATGGAGATGAGCGCCGTTCAATAATTGAATATTCTGGTGGTGACGTTAGTATAGAAGATTTAATTGCAGATGAAAATGTAGTGATTACTATTTCTCATGCAGGTTACATCAAACGCACGAACTTATCTGAATACAAGACTCAAAATAGAGGAGGAGTTGGTCAAAAAAGTGCTGGGACAAGGGATCAAGATTTCTTAGAACACATGTTTGTTGCTACAAATCATCAATATATGATGTTCTTTACCCAAAAAGGAAAATGTTTTTGGATGCGCGTTTATGAAATACCAGAAGGAAGTAAGACCGCTAAAGGGAGAGCTATTCAAAATCTTATAAATATTGAGAGCGACGATAAAGTGAAAGCATTTATTTGTACACAAGATTTAAAAGACCAAGATTATATTAAGAGTCATAATTTGATTATGGTAACTAAAAAAGGTCAGGTCAAGAAAACCTCATTAGAGAAATACTCTAAACCTAGAGTAAACGGTGTTGCTGCAATAACAATTAAGGAAGGGGATGAATTATTAGAAGCGAAATTAACAAATGGTGAAAGCCAAATAATACTTGCGCTTAAGTCTGGTAAGTTAGTTCGTTTTGAAGAAACCAAGACCCGTCCGATGGGTAGAACTGCATCTGGAGTTCGCGGAATAACACTAAAAGATGACAATGATGAAGTGATTGGTATGGTTGCTGTTAATGACATGAATAGTGAGATTTTGGTTGTTGCAGAAAAAGGATACGGAAAACGTTCAAGTCTTGACGAATATAGAATTACAAACCGTGGAGGTAAAGGGGTTAAAACTTTAAATATCACAGAGAAAACAGGAGATTTGATTTCTATCAATGCAGTTACTGATGCGGATGATTTGATGATAATAAACAAATCGGGATTGACCATCAGAATGGCTGTAGAAGACCTGAGAGTTATGGGTCGTGCCACTCAAGGGGTAAAACTGATCAATATTAAAGGGAATGATAAGATTGCCGCCGTTACGAAAGTAATGAAAAACGATGTTGAAGAAACCGTAGTTGATGAAGATGGAAATATTATTGAATCTGAATCTATCGAAAAGGTAAAACCTGTTCTTGAAGTACTTGAAGACGAAGAAGGAGCTGATGATGAAGAAGGAGCTGATGACGAAGATGATTCTGAAGATGATGAAGCTGAGGAAGACGAAATCGAAGAAGATGATTCTGAGGAAGACGAAGATTAACAAAGCAATTGCAATAAACAAGAACGATTTTTAAACAAAAAACAAAAAACAAAAAATACCATGAAAAGTAAATATGTAATATTAGCGTCAGCTTTATTGATTTCTGCTGCTACTTTTGCTCAAAAGAACGAAATAAAAGCAGCCGAAAAAGCCTTGAAAAAAGGAGAGTCTAAAGAAGCAGCAACTATCTTGCAAAGTGCGGAGTCTTTAATTTTGGCTGCGTCAGACGCTGAAAAAGCTCAATTTTTCTTTGTTAAAGGAAACGTGTATTTAGATTTAGCAGATAAAAACATAGAGGCAGATAAAAACTTGTCTGTAGCAGCAGCGGCATATCTTGATTTAATAGCTGCGGAAAAAGCATCTGGAAAATCAAAATATTCAAGTGAAGCAGCCACGTCGGTAACTAAGATTAAATATAAGTTGATAAATAGTGCCATTTCGGATTCAAAAGTGGATAAACACGCTATTAGTGCAGATAAATTATACGAAGCTTATAAGTTAGATACAAAAGACACCTTAAATCTTTATTATGCAGCCTCTACCTATGTAAATGCCAACGAATATGATAAAGCAATGAGTATGTATAATGAGTTGAAGAGATTGAACTATTCTGGAAAAGCAACGAATTATTTAGCAGTAAATAAATTGACCCTTGAGGAAGACCTTTTTAACACGGTTGCGGAAAGAGATAGAATGGTAAAAATGGGAACGCATGAACAGCCTAAAAATGAAGTTATTCCTTCAAAAAGAGGGGAGATATTCAAAAACATGGCTTTGATTTTGGTGGAAAGTGGCAAAACAGAAGAAGCTAAAAAAGCGGTTGCAGAGGCAAGGCAAGCAAATCCTGAAGACACTTCATTAATTTTGACAGAAGCAAATCTATATTTGGAAACTAAGGACTTTGAAACTTATAAAAAATTAGTCGGCGAGGTATTGGCTAAAAATCCTAATGATGCTGACTTGGTTTTTAATTTAGGTGTTCTTAGTGCGAACGCTAAAAAGACTGCAGAAGCTGAGAAATACTACGCTCGAGCAATAGAAATTAATCCAAAATATCTTAACGCCTACATAAATATGGCAGCATTAAAGTTAGAAAGCGAAAATGCAATTATTGAGAAAATGAATAAGTTAGGTACTTCTGATAAAGAGATGAAGCAATACGATGTCTTGAAAGCAGAAAGAAAGGCAATATTTAAGTCGGTAATACCTTATCTAGTAAAGGCTTTAGAAGTAGATCCTAAAAACGAGGATGTTTCAAAAACTTTGTTAGGCGTTTACAGTGCGCTAGAAATGACTGCTGAGAAAAAAGCGTTAGAAGCTAAAATGAACTAACCTATTACTTAAGAGAAAAAAACCTATCTGATTTTCAGATAGGTTTTTTTTATATTATTTTTTTAATAACTCGGAGTTTGTGTGTGTGTTTATTAATCTCTGCATTGTAAATTCCAAGATGATCTAGTCGATCTATCCTTACTTTTCCGCTGGCATGGATAATGTAATTATTCTCCATTATTATTCCGACATGTATGATATTACCTTCTTCATTATCAAAAAAAGCCAAATCTCCTGGTTCGCTTTCTTCTATAAAACTTAATGCTTCCCCTTGAGTTGACTGTTGCGAGGCATCCCTCAATAATTTATAGCCATTGAGCTTGTAAACCATTTGAGTAAAACCAGAGCAATCGACTCCAAAAGGCGTTTTTCCACCCCAAAGATAGGGTGCATTTAAATATAAAAAGGCTGTTTTTATTAGATTTTTTTTGTCTTTAACTCCATTAACCTTGGTACCCTCAAAATCAAAGTTGCTTTTATTCATCTCCATATGATTGATAAAAGACAATGAAGACCCCAATGGGATAGGAATTAACAAATTAGATGCTCCAGTAATGTATTCTACTAAATCTGAATTTAAAATAATCTGGTCTTCAGAGAGTAAATCGTAGCTTGATTCGGCAATACTTTGATATTGTTTTGAATCTATCCAGCCTTCATATCCGTCAAATTGCATTTTGATGCGAGACCATTGTTTTAATTGTTCCAAAATCTTAAAATGTTCTCCAAACAAAACTTGCGAAACGATTTCACTTTTATCATTTGGTTCAACCCTGAGGGGGATTATAGCCAGATTACAAACTCCGAACATTTAGGTTTATTTATTAGTTAAGAATTATGCGTTATAAGCTTCAACAGTATAACGCATAAATTATCATTGCTTTTAGGCTCTTTCAATAATGACAGATGAAGCACCACCACCACCATTACATATAGCGGCTGCTCCAATTTTAGCATTGTTTTGTTCTAAAACATTCAATAGCGTAACAATAATGCGAGCACCAGAACAGCCCAGGGGGTGTCCTAGCGATACTGCGCCACCGTTTACATTAACTTTATCATTATCTAAACCTAAAATTTTAGAATTAGCTAATCCTACAACTGCGAAAGCTTCGTTAAATTCAAAGAAATCAACATCGTTGATTGCTATATTTGCTTTATCCAGCGCTTTAGGAAGTGCTTTTGATGGACTAGTTGTAAACCATTTTGGTTCTTGAGCAGCATCAGCATAACTCTTAATAAAAGCTAAAGATTTTAATCCCAATGAAAGGGCTTTTTCTTCGCTCATTAGTATCAATGCTGCCGCGCCATCATTTATTGTAGATGCATTAGCAGCTGTAACAGTACCGTCTTTTGTGAATACAGCATTTAAAGTAGAGATTCTGTCCATTTTTACATTGGTGAATTCTTCATCTTTCGATACCATGATAGGGTCGCCCTTTCTTTGAGGAACAGCTACAGAAACTATTTCATTATCAAATTTCCCAGCTTCCCAAGCTTTTGCAGAACGGTTATATGACTGAATTGCGTATTTATCCTGGTCTTCCCTTGTGAACTTGTATTCAGCGGCACATAAATCTGCACATACTCCCATCGCGTTATTGTCATAAGCATCAATAAGACCATCTTTTTGTAGCCCGTCAACCATAGGTGCGGGACCAAATTTGGTTCCAGTTCTCAAATGCATGTAATGCGGAGCCAAACTCATGTTTTCCATTCCACCGGCAACGACAATTTCTGCGTCACCACATTGTATAGCTTGTGCTGCCATCATTACGGACTTCATTCCCGATGCACAGACCTTATTTATTGTAGTGCAGACTACGCTATCAGGTAAACCAGCATAAATTGCTGCTTGACGCGCAGGAGCTTGTCCTACGCCGGCCTGAATAACATTGCCCATAAAAACTTCATCAACTAAATTTGGATCTAAATTTATTTTATCTAATGCTCCTTTTATGGCTGCCGCCCCTAACTTGGGAGCAGAAACTGTAGATAACCCACCCATAAAACTTCCGATAGGTGTCCTAACGGCAGAAACGATAACAACTCTTTTGCTCATAACTTATATAATGTTGGTTTATATAGCAAATTTAATCTTTTTTATACAAATTTTGATTTTGATTTAGGTATTATATTTTTTTCAAAACAAATGTAGTTTTTCTTGTGGGCTATATGTTTGACTGTGAACTGTTTTTATAAAAATGTCTAAAAACATAAAAAAAAAAGGATAAAAATAGTTGTGAGTAACGCAAAGAAGTGCTAAATTTGCAACCGCAAAACAAGACATGTTTCTTTGAGCTTGGAGGGGTGCCAGAGTGGTAATGGAGCAGTTTGCTAAACTGTCACCGAGCAATCGGTGCCAGGGTTCGAGTCCCTGTCCCTCCGCATTTTTTTCTTATGTTTAGAAACTATCATTTTTAAATAATAGAAATCATATTAAATTAATTGTTTTTCGGGGTGTAGCGTAGCTCGGTTATCGCGCCTGCTTTGGGAGCAGGAGGTCGCAGGTTCGAATCCTGCCACCCCGACTAATTTTTTTACATGAGCAATGGAGGCATAGCTCAGCTGGATAGAGCACCTGCCTTCTAAGCAGGCGGTCGAAGGTTCGAATCCTTCTGCCTTCACGATTGTACCAAAAACCCCTAAATAAATTTAGGGGTTTTTTTACGGCATTTTTTCAATTAAATTTTCGAGAAATTCTAAGATTTGATTTGAAAACAAATCAATACCGTTCAAAAATTTCTTTACTTAATCTTTTAAATACCAGTAATTAATACTATATAATTGATTACCTAATATAATTCTGAGTGTTTTCATAAATTTTATGTAACGTAAATGCGCGAATCTTTAAATCAAATAATAACTCTCAGAAAGTAGAGTAAGTTAAAACAAATCAGGATTTAACCACAGTTTTTGGTACTTTCCATTGGCATCGTACATTTCTGCTTGACGTTGAATGTTGAATTTTCTATCCCGTGAATCATTTCCAACACCAGCATTATACATCCAATTTCCATAGTTGGAATGAACATCAAAATCTATCAACATACTTTCAAAATAGGCTGCGGCAACACGCCAATCTTGTCCCCATTCTTTTGCCCAATAACTCGCTACATTTTGTCTGCCACGATTACTCATAAAACCAGTACGTTGTAATTCTATCATATTTGCGTTTACAAATGGTTGACGTGTATTACCATTAATCCATTGACGAAGCGCCTTTTCATTAGATTTCCATTCGTATTGATTTCCCAAAATACCATCTAATTTAAATATTTTTTCGCCGTGTTTTAACGAAACATATTTAAAATAATCACGCCAAATAAGTTCAAAAATCAACCAATATGTGTCTTCGTTTTTACAAACTTCCCGCTCATAATTCTGAATTTCCCAATAAATGGTCCGTGCAGAAACACTACCATTTGCTAACCAAGCAGAGAATTTGGAACTGTAACTTTCACCAATTAATCCGTTTCTCGTTTTCTTGTATACTGATAAATTTTCGGTTTCAAAAAAGTAATTTTCAATTCGCTTTAATGCTGCAGTTTCGCCACCACGAAAAGGAAAAGCTGAATTTTTATCGAGTTTAAAGGATTCCAATCCTAAATCTTCTAAACTCGGAATTATATTGGAAGTTTCGATTAAGTTGTCTGCTGGTTTTGCAACAATTTCTACACAAGGACGAATTTTACTTTCTTTCTCGCATTTTTTTCTAAACTCAGTAAAAACTTCTGGAATTTTATTAAAATCTGAATACGGAATATCAGATGGATGAAATAAAAACTGATCGTAAATTTCGTTAAAAGTAATATTTACAATGTTTTGTTTCACCGCTTCATTCACACGAACTTCGTCTTTGGTCCATTCTTTTTGAAGAAAAATAGCATCAATTTGATAATCTGCAATTAGCTTTGGAATTACATTTTCAGGTATGTCGTGAAAAATGAGCAGCGAAATATTCTTCTCTGCCAAGTTATTTTTTAAATCCCTTATCGTTTCTAATAGAAATTTAGCTCTAAATTTTTCTGTTTTTTTAAAGCCATATTTATTTTTTTCAAATTGCCGAGGGTCAAGAAAATAAACACCAATTACTTTTCCTTGCTTTTTACAAGCTTGAAATAGTGCGCTATTATCTTGAGTACGTAAGTCGTTTCTAAACCAAACTAGGTTATTCATATTTTTTTTTTTTTGTCGAATTTATAAATTGCGATGAGATTTTAAGAATCAATGAAGATAGAATTTTTAAAAGTTTATGTAGATTTTCTACATTTTTCGCTACAATATTTCACTTCTTCCCAATTTTTCTCCAGTTAAATGGCAATCCACAAGTAACACAAATTTATTGAGGTAGATTTATTTTTTTTTGAGCCATATCCTACTAATGATTTAGTTGGTACATCTGGTTTGCATAGGCATAACGATCAATTAATAGCGGCAAAGCATAACCATCAAGTCCGTTTATAGTAACCACTTTTGTTCTATCTAACTGCAGGCATAAATCTTTGTGTAATAAATCTTTTTCAAAAAATAAATTCTCAATCGTTGCAATAATAAGAACAGTATCATTTTCAGCAATATGGTATTCGTTTACATATTTGCACAGTAATTGAAGTGGACTGTTTTTTACAAACGGAATTTCTATAGTTTCTTTATATTCTTTTTCAAGATTTGTCTTATCAAATTCAGATATATTTTCGTTATACCTAGCTGATGTATGATGCGCATAACTACTAATATTTTCTGTTATGTGATTTACAGTAAAAAAGGAATTTTCTTTGAGGTTATTATAGGTATCGCGATTAACAGTTAACGATCGCGTAATAAATCCAATTATTGGTGGATTGCTACCAATGTGTGTTACGCTACTAAAAACAGCAACATTTACTACGTTTAACAATGATTTTGTAACAATTAGAATGGCTGATTTGTAACCTGTACACGAATTTCTAAGATTAAGTAGTTTTACTTTATCCATTTTGTCTACGTCGTCTCGTGTAAAATTGTTCATAGTTTTAATTTAGACAAAGATATAAAATGTTTAATGTTTTTAAGTTAATAATAAACAAAAATGAATTTTTTAAATACTATTTCTAATTGAAATGACGATATTACAAATTATATTTTTTAAGAATTTTTGACTAAAAATAGTTTAAATTGTAATAATCGTTATTATGATTAAATGCAAAATTTATTAAAAATTGCAATTGTCGGGTCAGGTATAATTGGAATTTTTTTAGCATTTTACCATAAAAAACGAGGGCATACAGTTCACGTTCATGATCGCAGTCTAGATATTAGAACAGTAGAATTTTCTTGTAGTTCTATTAATTTACCGATGTCTATTCATGTCCACTAAGGCTTAATGGATGTCTATCGTGTTGAAAATTTTATTAATTTGTTTCAAAATTTGATGAACTAGTAAATACTTTTTAATTTTTTTAATCAGCTTAACTTACGTGTTTCCGGCTGCTTTTCACTCTATTTATAAATATCCTTTGCCCGTCGGCCATCGATTTCCAATTTTGAAATATGATTTGTTGCCATGACAACTATTAATTGAAGGAACCGCTGTTGAAACAGATTTTTTTGAACCTCAAAAAGTCAACTTAAAGGATGTTTTGGCTGTTCACACCTAGGAGTATGTTTTACAATTAATAGAATTAAATTTAGATGTAAAAGTCGCAAGGAAAATAGGTTTTCTGCTTTCTAAAAAATTGATTAAAAGAGAATTAATTATAGACCAAGGCATAATTTTTGGATGTGAGAAAGCGTTCGAGACCAAAAATCGTTTTCAACATTGCTGGTGTAACTCATCATGCTTTTTCAAACATTGGCGAAGCATTTTGTTTGTTAAATGACCAAACCATAGCGGCACAATAATTAATAAATTATAAATTGGCTTTAAATATTGTGATTATCGATGTAGATGTTCATCAAGGAAACGGAACGGCGGAAATTTTTCTCGAATAATAGTACAGTTTTTACATTTTCAATACATTGAAAAACAAATTATCCTTTCAGAAAATAAATTTCTGATTTGGACATCGCACCAAATGACGATACAAAAGACCAAGAGTATTAGTCGATTTTGACAGAAATTCTTCTTGAATTATTTGCAAAACAAAAGCCAGATTTTATTTTCTATTTAGCGGGAGTTGATATTTTAGCATCTGATAAATTGGGTAAACTATCTTGCACAATTGAAGTTGCAAAAAACGTAATACTTTTGTTTTGTCTTTGTGTCAAAGATTTGAAATTCCTATTCAAGTAAGTATGGGTGGCGGCTATTCTCCCGAAATAAAAACAATTATAGAAGCACATGCAAATACTTTTCGACCGGCAAGGAAAATTTATTACTAAATAACAAAAAAGCACATAGATTGTCAACCTGAACTTGTGTCAGGTTTTAATACATGAGATGCTGAAAAGAGTTTAACATGACAAAGGGAAGTTTTGGATCAACGAATAGTTTGTTGTTTATACTTTATTTCATTCTGTATTGTCTTTTTTTTCAAAGTAAAACAGTTTACAATAGTTTTTTAAAGTCTGTTTTAAAAGGTAAATAACCCCAAAATTCACACTCAATAAATAATTATATTAAATAATTAAAACGTAAATAAATGAAATTAGTTAAAAAATTAGGGTTAACTGTGTTAACAACTTTATTGAGCTTAAGTGCTTTTGCACAAGCTTCAAAAACTATTGTAGAAAATGCTGCTTCTTATGAAGCGCACACTACACATGCAGCGGCTGTAAAAGTGGCAGGATTGGTTGAAACATTGTCTGGGAAAGGTCCGTTTACTGTTTTTGCGCCTTCAAATGACGCGTTTGCAAAATTACCTGCAGGCACAGTAGATTATTTGTTGAAACCAGAGAATATTAAAAAGTTACAATCAGTACTTACTTACCACGTTGTTTCTGGAAATTTAGAAAGTAAAGCTGTTGTGGCTGCTATTAAAGCAGGAAACGGAAAAGCGGTACTTACTATTGTTCAAGGTGGCAAACTTGTTGCTTCAATTGATGGAAACAAAGTAATTTTGACTGATGCTAAAGGAAATAAAGCAGTTATTACGGCTGTTGACATGACATCTTCTAACGGTGTTATTCATGTAATTGATACTGTGGTATTGTTTTGATTTTTTTTTAATATACCAATTAAAGTCTCCCTTTAGTGCGATTTTTTTTGTTTACATCTAACCGTTATTAAATCATCTATCCTTTTTAGTTATTTTAAATTTTGTAATTAACAATTTGATTTAAACCAAAGTCTTTAGAGTAATTTAAAGTTTTATGTTAAGGCATATTTTCAACAAAATCAGCTAGAAATTCCAATACTTGGTTTGAAAACAAGTACATTGAGTTCACAGTCGTACCAAAATCCTCTAAAGAAATTCAGGGGTTTTCTTACGGCTTTTTTTCAACTAAATTTTTTAAAAATTCTAATACTTGATTTGAGAATAAGTCTATCGGGTTTACAAAAACCGATACTTTAATTAGTATAGTTTTTTTTGTTTCTTATAATCCGTATAATTAAATCAATTATTCTATTTTTATAAAAAATAGGTGTTTATGAATTCTTCTTTTAGACTTTCTTTGGTTACGGTTCTCTTTTTATTGTTTGTCCGTTGCAAAGCACAGGTGCTTCGTCCTTCAAATGGAGCTTATGCTACAGGGGTTACAAGTGATACTACATTTGTGAATTTAAAGGATTATAGCGATAATTTTGTTTACGATATGAAATACGCTACCAAGGATAACTTTCTAAAAGCTAAAGTATATGATTGTGCGGAATGTTATTTACGTTCAAAGACCGTCATCGCTTTGACTAAAGCCAATAAAGAATTTATCAGAAGAGGATATAGAATTAAGATTTTTGATTGCTACCGACCTTTAGAGGTCCAAAAGAAGATGTGGGACATTGTCTCAAATCCCATATATGTGGCTGACCCAGCAAAAGGATCTATTCATAATAGAGGAGGAGCGGTTGATATCACTTTGGTTGACGCCGGGGGGAGAGAACTCGATATGGGAACTCCTTTTGATTATTTCGGCATCGAAGCGAGCCATAATTACTTTAATATTTCTGAGACAGTTCAAGAAAACAGGAAGTTACTGAAGTCTGTAATGACGGCGGCTAACTTTAACTCCTTTGATTCTGAATGGTGGCATTACAATTTAAAGTCAGCCCTGAATGACAAGCTATCGAATGTGAAATGGGATTGTGAATAATTACTGTATACATCGTAAATTATTCATGAAATAAGTTTCAGGCTCGTAAACCTGATTGTTTAATTCTGACATAAACTCTTTTTTAATAACATAATCTTCTGTTCCAGTCAAATACTTAATTCTCATTAAGGATACAGCAGAACTCTTTAACTCTTCCAGACTACCTTTCAAAAACATAAAGTTGCCTATAGTTAATCTATTGTCAAAGCTTTTGTCATCGCGAATCATTGTGCCGCAGCTTTCTTCATCAACATGAAGTAAAGTGATAATTTTACCATTATTTAGCTGTAAAAACAATTTAGAGTTTTTATCAAAACAATTTGCTTTCAAAAACCCTTTGCTTTTTTGTATTAACTGGACATTTAAGGTTGGTAAACTGTCCGTTAAGACCAATGAAAAAAAGACATATTCAGAAGTGTCACCAAAATTTTTCTCGGAAATCATATATTCTTTGGTTGATTTATAATCCCCAATGGAATCAGAAACATTTGTGCTATAGTCGCATGGTTTTTGCGCAAATGCGTTAAAGCTAAAAAGAAGTAAAGAGACTGCAATTAGATATTTCATTTTTATTTTATTTTGTTGCAAATTAAAACAATTTTATCATTATTAATATCAGTTGTAAAGAAACAATATATATATCCTCCTTCTTTTATTTTCCATTTTTTGCGTATGTTTTCAACTGAGTCTGGGAAATTACGGGTCGTAATGTTTGCTTTTTTATTCTGTAAAAAAGTTTTCATTTCAATTTTATTGTAAGGAATGGATTCTTCAATTTGAAAGATTCTGCCTGGGAAAGAAATAAGTTTTTTCGATGTGTATAAATGAGAATGTTTGTGCAGCTTATCCAAGTTGTAAAACAATCCCACTTCATCAAAGCCTCCTGATTTCATGATGGCACTATTGGGCTCGTATAGATATTTTATCGGTAAGCCATAAGTGGGTCTTTTTATTTCTTCATTCAAGATGAAATTAAAAGACTCTATTTTTTCTTTAAGGATGTTGACCGTTTGGACGGTAACTTTTCCTGTATAATTAGGATGCAATTCCCATAAGAGTTCTTTCACTTCATTTCCCAAAGCTATTACGTGAATCGTTTTCACATATTTGAGCTCTGCTAATCCTGCAGTAATATCGAGAAGAGGTGCAGTCTTTATTAGTACAGCATTCGAATGGTTAAAATAGGAGTCTAGGTTTTCGGGAACATTTGGTAGGCAATCCTTAAGCATGAAGACTTTGCCTTTGGAGTCATTTCGTCTAGAAGGGTCGATATATATCCAATCCCACTTTCTATTTAATGCTGCTAAAGTTGATGAGCTATCTCCTCGATAGCAGGTAATGTTTTTTACCTTTAATTGTTCGAAATTGTATTTAACTATATTTGATAGCTCAGGATTGATCTCGCAATGGGCGACAGCTTTTATTTTTTTTGAAAAATAATAATCATCTACTCCAAAACCACCTGTTAAATCGATTAGTGATTCTCCTGAAACTATTGAAGCTTTATAGGAAGCTGTTTTTTCTGAAGAGGTTTGCTCTATTGAAATTTTAGCGGGGTAAATAATGTTTTTTGTGGAAAACCAGCTAGTTAATTTGTCTTTAGCTTTAGCTTTAGCTTCAATTTGGTTCAATATGTAAATCCATTCCATATCTGGAAAAGGGTTTTTTTGAAGAGCCAAAGCTGAAATTCGGGTATCAATATTATTATCAATAAATGCTTGAATTTCTGGATTTAGAATCATTAAATCCAAAATTATAAGTTTTTAGTTAGTAGTCGAATAATCATGTTTTCTGGAAAGAATTCTTTACCTATTACTTTTACTATCGTATAAAAGGGAACGGCAACGATCATGCCTAAAACACCAAAAAGGTAACCAGCAATCAATATCACGAGGAATATTTCCAATGGATGCGAACTAACACTTTTGGAAAAAATTATCGGTTGAGACAAGTTGTTATCGATGATTTGAATAATCCAGAATCCAATTAAAACGTAGATGGTAGTTGGTAAAAGTTCAGATTGAAAATCACTACCTAAATTACTCATCATTGTTAAAATGGCTGCTAAGACTGATGCTATTACTGGACCTATGTATGGGATAATATTTAACAAAGCGCATAAAAAAGCAATTATAGCGGCATTAGGAATTCCAAAAATAACTAAGACGATCAGGTATAAAATAAATACAATAAACAATTGCAATAGCAATCCGATGAAATAGCGAGATAAAAGGTAATTGATTTTATCTAAAGAATTCAAAATTTTATCTTCATGACTATCTGGCATTAATTTCCGAGCTCCTTTCATGAATACTACACGGTCTTTTAAAAAGAAAAAAGTAATAAACAGTACTGCTCCAAAACCGATCCCAAAACTACTTATCGTCCCGATAATTGTATTTAAAAAATTGGGAATAAGGTTAAAGTTTATTTTTGAAGTAATATTAGCCTCTTTCAGCATTGCAGAGGAATCAATTTGATAGCTATCTAGAAACAAAGCGAATTGATTCATTAATTGTATTATGTTATTTTCAATTGCGGTTGTATTGAGTAGCGACAAGTTGTGACCTTGGGATAAGATCAAGGGAATAAACATCATTAAGAACCCTAGGATAATAAGTATAAATATAACGATTGTTGCAGTAGATGCAAAAAGATGATTGAATTTTAGCCGCTTTTTGAAAAACTGTAAAATAGGAAGCCCAATCAATGTTAGAATAAGTGAAATCGCCAGATAAATTAATACAGACTGGATTTTATAGAAAAAGTAAAAAATTAAACTGCTCAGTACGACTGTTAATAAAGCGCGAAGAATACCATTTGAAATGGTTTTTGATGTAATCATAGCGTAATTTATTATTTAGGTGTCTAGTCCTGAAAAAACGATACAGGATTAATAAAAAATAAAAGTACAATTATTAAACAGTAGTAAGCAAAAGTTTACTGCTGTTTTTTGTTTTATAAGTTCTCATTTTAATTTGGTTTTGTGAGTGCATTTGATTTGGAGTCAGCATATAATTAGAATAATGGGGTCGCTGTTGGTTATATGTATTAATTGCTTCTTTAACGATACACTTCATTATTTTTAAATCTTGACTGTATTTATGAATCATAAATTCTTGTTTTAATATCCCATTAATTCTTTCAGCCACTGCATTTTCGTACGGGTCAGAGTTTTGCGTCATACTTGGGAGTATCCCGTTTTTACTTAAAATGCTTTGGTAATCATTGGCACAATATTGCAATCCCCTATCTGAGTGATGAATCAATGGTATTTCCTTGTCTTTCCTTTGTTGGATTGCCATCTTAAGGGCCATAACACTACTTTGTGTATTCATATTATCCGCAACATAATGCCCCATAATTTTCTTGGAATAGGCGTCTGTAATAATGCTTACGTAGCAGGGTTTTTCTCTTTTTCCGATATAGGTAATATCCGATACCCAGACTTGCTCAGGTCTATTTATTTCCAAATCAAGGATTTGATTTTGATATTTTCTAAACCGATGGTGAGAGTTCGTAGTTATATGATAACTACGTTTTGGCTGTATTAATAGATGGTTGGCTCTAAGTATATCAAAAAACATATCTCTTCCGATGTGCATCAATTGGAGTTTGTCTGCTAAAAGATAATAAAGCTTCCTAGTTCCCAATCTAGGCATTGATTTTCTGATTTCAATTACCATAGCAACCACTTCTATGGCTTTGCTTTGTTTACTCCTCTTTCTACTAATTTTGCGATAATAAACGGGTCGATTTACCCCGGACAAATAACAGGCGAACACTAGTGTTTGTTGTTCTTTTTGTCTAAAATGGTCGATTGTTCGGGTGGAGCATTTTTTCGTATATCTATTTGATATTCTTCTTCAGCAATATCAATCATCATATCAAAAAATATTACTTTTTTATCTGCAACAAAAGCTTGTCGTTCCAAGAATGACTTCTGCTTCTCTAGAAGTTTTACTTTGGCTTCAAGCTCCATTATCTTTTGTTCCGGAGACTTTGACATATTAAATGGTGTTTGGTTTTCCCAATCAAAGTTACCAAATTTTCTCAACCATTGAACAACCGTTGATCGTGATTGAATACCATATTGTTTCCTGGCTTCTGTAACAGACAAGCTACCCTTTTCAATCTCTCTGACGATTTGAAGCTTTAATGACATACTGTAGTCACATTGACTACGCTTAACATAGTTCGTATTCTTTTCCATAACGATCTGTTTTGTGTATCGCTATTTCAGGACGGGACAGTATTAAGATAAAAAAACTCGCTAACAAGTAGCGAGTTTTTATTTTTTATTGTTTTGAGACTGTTAGATACCGAAACCGGATCTGGCTCCACCGGAAACAAATAAAGCGGACATTCTTGATTTTTGACCGTTTGTAAACATGTACATGCCTCTGTCATCGGTATAGTCCATATAGTTCATCGTCATTTCATTGTGAGCAGGCAAACAAGTGCTTTCGTAAGGATATGTTGGTACTCCGTAGTTAGAAGTTTTGTGTACAGGGGTGTCAGAAACTAAATCGTTTCCACAAGAAGCATCACCCCAAATATGTCTTAGGTTCATCCAGTGACCCACTTCGTGACTACCAGTTCTTCCCAAATTGTAAGGGTAGCTTGCAGCAGCTGATTTTCCAAAATATTGAGAGTCAATTACAACACCATCTGTAGCATTAGAACCACCAGGAAATTGTGCATAGCCTAAAATTCCGCCACCGATGGTGCAGGCCCACATGTTGAGTGTCGATGTTGGGTCCGTAGCATCGATTCCACCTCTTTTCCCATTTTTCATTACATCTCTGGTTCCCCAAGAAGATTTTTTCGTTGATTTTCTAATAATTTCAATTAGTTCGAAAGTAATTCCAACATTTGCGGCAACTCCTGCAAACTCAGAAGGAATGCTATTGAAATCAGAGTTTGTCGCATTGAAATCAGCATTTAGAACATCGATTTGAGATTGAATTTGGGCATCAGTAATATTTTCTGCTGCTGTCCTGTACAAAACATTCACTACTACAGGAATAACAATTTTCCCGTTCACAAGACGATTGGTTAACATCGCTTTTTGTGTAAATGCCTCAATTTGATTCATTCGTAAAGCTAGCGATGGATCGGCTTTCATTTGCTCCGCTAATACGTCTTGCGAGGCGCAGTCTCTTTTTGAAATTGCATTTGTTACAGAAGTCGTAGGTTCTGTCTGGTCATTTTGACAAGAAAGCACCATCATAAATGCGGCGGCGGATAAAATAATTTTCTTCATAATAAATTGTGGTGTTTGTTAAAAAAATTTGAAATGGTTAATTATAACACAATTTTATAACAAATAATCTTTAAATGCAAATTCTATTTCAAGTTTTATAAAAAATATATTAACATGAAATTAACTATACTTATGTGGTGTTTTTTTTCGACGTCATAACAATAATTTAATAAAAGCAAGGTAAATTGTACTTTTATTAAAAAAAGCAAATAAAAAAATATTTTAACGATTAAAATAATTGTATCACTAGATTTTTTTTAAATGATTTTTTTTATACTTATAGTCAACGCTCTTTTATTGCGTAATGGCGGTCTCTTTAGGTTTGATATGCAGCATCTGGTTTTATAGGATATTATAGCTTTTGAGTCTAGCCAATAAATTGACACTAAAGATTAATGTTGCACTTGTGTTTAGGTATTTGTGTAACAATTATCACATTTCAAAACTCTAAGAGGAGTTCTTTTTTTTTAAAATATTAAATGCAAGTTGTTCCGCTATTTATAAATGCTAATAAATATTTTCTTGGTCTATTTTTTTTGGACACACTGAAGCGACTTAAGCCTGATGAGAGTATAATTAACTTATTAGGAGTTGAAGGCTTTATTTTTAATTATTAAAAACATAGTTGATAATATTAGCGCCCATTTTTAGTGCCTTATCGCGAACGGCAGTCGGGTCATTGTGTACCTCTGGGTCTTCCCAGCCATCACCTAAGTCGCACTCGAATGTATAAAGTAACATTAGCCTATTGTCTGATAAGATTCCGAACGCCTGAGGACGCTTTCCGTCGTGTTCATGTATTTTGGGTAATCCGTTAGTAAAAAGAAATGGTTTTTGAAAGATGGCATGATTAGCAGGTATTTCAATTAAGTCATTGTTTGGGAATATTTTTTTTATTTCTTTTCTAATGTACTTGTCCATTCCGTAATTGTCATCGATATGAAGGAATCCTCCAGACAGCAGATATTTATTCAGATTACTTATATCTGAATCACTAAAAACAACGTTCCCGTGACCAGTCATATGTAGGAATGGATAGGAAAAGATAGTCGGACTTCCAGGCTCCACGGTAGCTGGTTTTGTGTTTATGTGGGTGTTGATGTTAGCATTGCAATATTTAATCAAATTGGGAAGCGATGTGGGATTGGCATACCAATCCCCACCGCCACGATATTTTACCAATGCAATTTCTTGCGAAAATGAAGCGATAGAAATTAACAGTAAAACTATATATATTCTTTTCATAATTCCTTTCTAAATAGGGTTATTCTTCATTAAAGAAAACGATGCTGTGACAGGCCACTATCGCTGCGGTTTCTGTCCTCAGTCTGGTATAGCCTAGTGATACCGGTACATATTTATTTTCTGTTGCCAATGCGATTTCTTTCTCCGAAAAATCACCTTCGGGACCGATGAGCATGGTGACACTTTCATTAGGTTTTAAAACTAGTTTCAATGTTTTCTTATCTGTTTCTTCGCAATGTGCGATCAATAGTGATCCGTCATTTTTACGTTTCAAAAACTCTTTAAAAGTAACAGCTTCGTTCAATTTGGGGAGATATAACCCATTGGACTGCTTCATGGCGGTCAAAATAATCTTATCAAAGCGGTCATTTTTGATGACTTTTCGTTCAGAACGGTCACAAATGATAGGAGTAATTTCATTAATGCCGATCTCAGTTGCCTTCTCCAGAAACCATTCATAACGATCGTTCATTTTTGTCGGTGCAACTGCAAGATGCAAGTGGAATTTTGAGGCTGGTTTTTTTTCGAATGAAATAACTTTAACGGTACATTTACTATCGGAAGCCAATGTGATTTCAGTTTCAAACAAACAGCCTGATCCATTGGTTACAAATAAGGTGTCACTGTCTTTTTTTCGCAACACTTTTATGATATGTTTGCTTTCTTCTTTGTCAAAAGAAAAGGTTTCGGTAGTCTCGTCGATATTTGGATTGTGAAATAATTGCATAACTTAGAATTGAATTCGTGCTTTTGAAACAACGGTTGATGTTTCAAATTTTTGGGATAAAAACTTTTGATAACCGACAATTCCTATCATTGCAGCATTATCGGTGGTGTATTCAAATTTTGGAACAAATGTTTTCCAACCGTATTTTTGTTCGGCTTCTTGCAAGGTTTTTCTAATACCATAATTGGCTGAAACACCTCCGCCAATAGCAACTTGCTTTATGCCAGTTTCTTTTACGGCTAATTTTAATTTGTCCATTAAAATTTCAATTATTGTGTATTGTATTGAAGCGCAAATATCATTTAAATTCTCTTCTATAAAATTGGGGTTCTCTAGTTTTTTCTTCTGGACAAAGTATAAAATGGCTGTTTTAAGACCTGAAAAACTAAAATTCAATCCGGGTACTTTTGGTTTTGTAAACACAAAAGCTTTGGGATTTCCCAACTGCGCATGTTTGTCAACTAGGGGGCCTCCAGGGTAGGGTAGTCCAAGAATTTTTGCGCTTTTATCAAAAGCTTCTCCTACTGCATCATCGGTCGTTTCTCCAATAATTGTTAAGTCAAAATAATCTTTCACTTCTACAATTTGGGTATGGCCGCCACTTATAGTCAATGCCAAAAAGGGGAAACTCGGTTTTTCATATCCTTCTTCACGAATAAAATGCGCTAAAATGTGGGCATGCATATGATTTACTGCAATAAGTGGGATTTCAAGGGCTAGAGCCATTGATTTGGCAAAAGAACTTCCAACTAAGAGCGACCCCATTAATCCAGGGCCTTGAGTAAATGCTATGGCTGACAACTGCTCCTTTTTAATGTTGGCATTGCGAAGCGCAGCATCAATTACGGGGACAATATTTTGTTGATGTGCACGAGAAGCTAATTCTGGCACAACTCCGCCATACTGAGCGTGAATTAATTGATTTGCAACAACATTAGATAGTACTTTATCATTAAGTAACACTGCTGCTGCTGTGTCATCACAGGAACTTTCAATTGCTAAAATAAAAACCTCGGGATTTTGCATAAAAGGGCACAAATTTTGAATTATATTTGACAGGCCGATTTTATTTTTTTATTTTTACGGCGCAGCCAAAATTAAAGAATTTTTATCAAAGGTGCCGCTCTTTCCTTGGGCAAATTGAATAATTAAAAAAATATAACAACAGATAGGTATCAAAAAACTTATTAAAATAATTTTCCGTTTTATTCTTGGGCTTATCGTACTATTATTGGTACTTGGTATTGCTCTTTCGATGCCTTTTATTCAGACTAAAATAGCCCAATATTTCGCCAATAGTATTAATAAAGACTACGGTACTGATATTGCTATTGAAGGAATTAGAGTTTCTGTTTTTGGAGGTGTAAAATTTAAGAATGTCTTAATTTTAGACCATCATAAAGATACACTAATTTACTCTAAGATTATTAGCACCAATATTTTAGAAGGAAAAAAAATATTGGACGGTGATTTGATTTTTGGCACTATACGCTTAGACGGGTTGTTGTTTAATTTGAAAACTTATAAGAACGAAAAAGAAACCAATATTGATAAATTCATAAATGCTTTTGATACTGGAAAACCATCTGGAAAATCATCTGGCAAACGTTTCTTGCTAAAGTCAAATAGAGCAATCATTTCAAATGGGCACTTTATATTGACAGATGAGAATAAGGAAAACCCAAAAGATATTGACTTTGCAAGGCTCAATACCAGTATTAGCGATTTTATAATATATGGTCCATCGGTAAAAACAACGATTAATAGCATGTCTTTTCAAGACCATCGTGGTTTATATGTTGTGAACTTAAGTTCTAAGTTTAGTTACACTAAAAAAAGTATAAAGCTTGAAGAACTAGATTTATCTACCAAGGAATCAAAACTTAAAGCTGATGTCATTTTAAACTATAAAATAGAGGACTTTTCGAACTTTACGGATAAGGTACAGTTTGAAGCGAAGATTAAATCTTTAAGATTGGCTTCTAACGATATCAAACATTTTTATAATGAATTAGGCAAGAACCAATACTTTACAATTAAAGCAAGAATTAAAGGAACATTAAACAATTTAAATGTTACAAAATTGGTGCTTGTCGACTCCAATAAATCTCAGATAGTCGCTGATATAAACTTTAAAAACCTGTTTGGGAAAGAGGAACAAAGATTTTACATGAACGGGAGATTTGAAAACATTTCAAGTAGCTATCAAAACTTGGTACGCTTACTTCCAAATGTTCTCGGCAAAAGATTACCAAAAGAGCTAAAAAAATTAGGGAATTTCTCTTTGGTCGGAAATACTCAGTTAAGCGCAACTTTTCTTGATGCTGCTTTTTCGATGGATACCAATTTAGGAAAAGTGCAATCTCAATTGGAGATGAAACGTATTGATATTATTGACAAAGCGTCTTATTTAGGTAAAATTGTTTTGGAAGATTTTGATGTTGGAACTTTACTAGAACGGAATGATTTAGGAAAAGTAAGTATGAATATCGACGTTGATGGTATTGGTTTCACTGAAAAATATCTAAATACCGCTGTAAAAGGGGATGTTACCAAAATAGATTTTAACGACTACACTTATAATAACATAGTGTTAAATGGAAATTTAAAGGCTCCTAATTATAATGGACAAATTTCGGTAAACGACCCGAATCTTAGGATGAATTTTGATGGGCTTCTGGATTTAAGCAACAAGGATAATAAATATGATTTTCACATCAATGTTGAAAATGCAGATTTGCACAAGTTAAAACTGGTTAAGGATTCCATTTCAATTTTTAAAGGAGATGTCATTGTTCAAGTGAGTGGAAATACAATTGAAAACCTTGAAGGAAACGTTTTTATAAAAGAAACATCATATCAAAACGAAAAGGACACTTACCGTTTTGATGACTTTAACATAAACTCCAGTTTTGATCAAGATGGGATACGAACAATCGCGGTAAATTCTCCTGATATTGTTCAAGGTGAAATTGTGGGTAAATTTCAATTTGACCAATTGGGCAAGTTAGTTAAGAACGCTTTGGGTAGCTTGTATACAAACTTCGAGCCCAACAAGGTAAATAAAGGGCAGTTTTTGAAGTTTAATTTCAGCATTTATAATAAAATAATTGAAATATTTTATCCTGAAATTTCCATAGGGTCAAATACAATTGTAAAAGGAAACATTAAGTCTGATATGCAGGAGTTTAAACTCAATTTTAATTCGCCCCAAATTATCGCTTCGCAAAACATACTCGATAATATCCGCGTATCTATAGACAATAAAAATCCGCTTTACAATGCTTATATAGAGTTGGACAGCATCAAAACCAAATACTATAAAATTCGTGATTTCAGCTTAATAAACGTAACGATGAAAGACACCTTATTCTTTAGATCTGAATTTAAAGGAGGTTCACAAGGGGAGGATTATTTTAACTTGAACCTTTACCATACCATAAATAAGAATAATGAAAATGTTGTAGGAATCAATAAGTCCGAGATGAAATTTAAGGATTACTTATGGTATTTGAATGAAAATGAAACTCCAAACAATCAGATTGTGTTTGATAAGTCTTTTAAAAACTTCAATGTAGACGACATCATACTTTCTCATGAGAATCAGGCGATATCGCTTCAGGGAACCATAAAAGACAGAATAAACAAGGATTTAAAATTAAGCTTTAAAGATGTTGATTTGTTTAGAATTACTCCGGCAACGAGTAAATTTGTATTTAATGGAAACATAAATGGAGCAGTAAATTTCAAACAAAATAATGAAGTCTATAAACCAACGGCATCATTAGTGATAGATCAGTTAAATATTAATGAAACCGATCTTGGAGTTTTCAAATTCGATATTGAAGGGGATCAAAATCTAGAGAAATTTACGATAAATTCTTTATTAGAAAATGAAAGTTTAGAATCTCTTAATGCCGACGGGTATTTCAAAATTGTAAATAAAGAGACGGTTCTTGATATAAATTTAAAGCTGGCTAAATTTAATTTAGGCTTGCTAAACTCACTAGGCGGCGATGTAGTATCGCATATCAGGGGCTTGGTTACGGGTAATGCCACAATCAGTGGTAATGTTAATAAGCCCGATATTAATGGGCGTCTTTATCTAGATGATGCCGGCTTGACGATACCTTATTTGAATGTAGACTATTTATTAAATGACCGATCAGTTGTGGATCTTACTGATCAAAGTTTTTTGTTTAGAAACAATACATTAACCGATTCAAAATTTGGCACAAAAGGCTTACTCAATGGAATTATTGAACATAATAATTTTGCGGATTGGAAATTTGATTTAGCGATTGAAGCTCAAAGGTTGCTCGTACTCGACACGAAAGACAAAGAAGATGCTGCTTATTATGGTACTGCATTTATTGATGGTAGAGCTACGATTAAAGGCCCAATTAATGGTTTGTTTATTAAGGTTGAGGCAAAATCCGAAAAAGGGACTGAAATTAAAATACCGATTAACTCAGCTGAGAGTGTTAGTGAGAATGCTTTCGTTCATTTTTTAACCGAAAAAGAAAAGTATAATATAAAAATGGGAATCGTCGAGGATATGCGAGGATATAGAGGGCTTGAGTTAGAGTTTGATCTCGATATCACTCCCGAAGCTGAGATTGAAGTAATTTTAGATAGAGATTCAGGGCATGGGATTAAAGGAAAAGGTTTCGGTTCATTACTGTTTAAGATCAACACATTGGGTAAATTTAATATGTGGGGAGATTTCCAGGCATATGAAGGGAGTTATAACTTCAAATATGGAGGACTTGTAGACAAGAAATTTGATGTAAGAAAGGGTGGCTCTATTATTTGGGAAGGAAACCCAATGAAGGCACAATTGAATTTAGAAGCGGTTTATAAAACGACCGCAAATCCGGCAGTTTTATTGCAAAACTCATCGTTTAACAGAAAAGTTCCCGTCGAAGTAATTATTGGAATCCATGGTGATTTGGCCAGTCCCGAGCCTGACTTCAATATTGAGTTCCCTACTGTTAGCAATGTATTAAAATCAGAGATTCAGTATAAACTTAACGATAAAGATGTGCGACAAACACAAGCTTTATATTTATTATCCTCGGGTGGTTTTTTAAGTTCTGAAGGAGTGAGTCAGTCTGATTTTTCTGGAAGCTTGTTCGAAACAGCTTCCAGTTTATTAGGAGGGATAATTCAATCAGATAATGAAAAATTTAAGGTTGGCCTTAATTACATCTCGGCCGACCGAAGGATAGGAAGGGAGACAGACGGTAGATTTGTAGCGACCATTTCATCAAAAATTAATGAAAGGATAACAATTAATGGAAAAGTGGGTGTTCCATTTGGCGGTATAAATGAGTCTGCAATCGTCGGGGATTTAGAAGTTCAATATAGGGTAAATGAAGACGGAACACTTAACCTGAGACTTTTTAATAGGGAAAACGATATTAATTATATAGGACAAGGGATTGGGTATACTCAAGGTATAGGCGTTTCGTACGAGGTAGATTTCGATACTTTCAAAGAACTGGTCAATACAATATTTAAAAGTCACATATTAGGGATCGAAAAAGCTGCTCCTGAACAGTTTCAAGATTCGAATATAGCCCCGGAATATATTAATTTTACGAGGCCCAAAGGTCCTCAGGCCGAAATCCCCAAGAAAAGCCTAGAAGCAATAATTCCCGAGGAAGATTAATTCTTATTTAAGGTTTGTTAGTGGACAACAATTTACGCTAAATTTAATCAGTACATTTCCTAGAACGAACCTATGTAGATAATGGAGCTCATTTAATTTTATTTTGAAGGCTCTTGACTATTTATCGGATGAAAATTATTTGTTCAAAACGAAACATTGCAAAGGGGTATCTGGTTTTCCAAATAGCATAAAAAACAGAGTCTGAATTTCAAGTATTAATTTTCGATAATTATAGGCGAAAGGATCTTATGTGGGCTCAATATTAGTTAATTACCAATTTAAAATAAAAAAAAACAACTTTAGTGGAAAAAAACCGTCTTTTTTTGTTTTTAATAAAACTTATTAACGAAAACGTTTGAATTTAGTTCGCTTAACTTATTTAGTAAAAACATAATGCTAAAAGTGCAATATGTTTGCTAATTTTACACTTTAATACTTAAATAATGCCAAAAACAATAAAAAAAGTTGGAGTTCTTACTTCTGGAGGTGATTCTCCTGGAATGAATGCGGCCATTAGGTCGGTTGTCAGAACTTGTGCTTACCATAACATTGAATGCATAGGAATTTATAGAGGGTACCAGGGAATGATTGAAGGCGACTTCAAAGAAATGGGCCCACGTAGCGTTAATAATATTGTCAATAAAGGAGGTACGGTTTTAAAATCTGCGCGTTCTCTCGAGTTTAGAACTCCAGAAGGAAGAAAAAAAGCGCATGCACATCTTGTGAAAGCTGGAATAGATGCTCTAGTGGTAATTGGAGGAGATGGAACATTTACTGGAGCGTTGATATTTAATACTGAATTTGATTTTCCTGTAATGGGAATACCTGGAACTATTGATAATGACA
The DNA here is from genome assembly GCA_937773775.1 of uncultured Flavobacterium sp. Lineage (GTDB taxonomy): Bacteria > Bacteroidota > Bacteroidia > Flavobacteriales > Flavobacteriaceae > Flavobacterium. The sequence goes on along the minus strand of CALJVL010000010.1, from coordinate 44,580 downwards.
TATTTGGCACCAGCCATACACTAGGGTATGACACTGCATTAAATACAGTTGTTGAAGTTATCGATAAGATTAGAGACACAGCAAGTTCACATAACAGACTGTTTTTTGTTGAAGTTATGGGGAGAGATGCAGGACATATTGCTTTGAATGCAGGAATTGGGGCAGGAGCGGAGGAAATTTTAATACCCGAGGAAGATTTGGGATTGGATAGATTGCTTGATTCATTACAAAAAAGTAAAGCCTCAGGGAAATCTTCAAGTATTGTGGTAATCGCTGAAGGAGATAAAATCGGAAAAAACGTATTCGAATTAAAGGATTATGTAGAGGCAAATTTACCCGAATATGATGTTAGAGTTTCCGTTTTAGGTCATATGCAACGTGGTGGATCGCCGTCTTGTTTTGACAGAGTTTTGGCCAGTAGGTTAGGGGTGAAAGCGGTCGAATCTTTACTAGAAGGGAAATCAAATTATATGGTTGGTTTGCAAAATGATAAGGTGACATTGACGCCATTAGAACAAGCAATAAAAGGCAAAACAGAAATAGACAGAGAATTACTGAGAGTTTCAGACATAATGTCAACATAAAAAGAAGTCAAAGTTTATTACGGGTAAACTAGGCTCTGAAGAGGTTAAAAAAACAACAAAAAATAAAAAAATGTCAAAAGTAAAATTAGGAATAAACGGTTTCGGTAGAATAGGAAGAATTGTTTTTAGAGAGTCTTTTAATAGAGACAATGTTGAGGTAGTAGCAATCAATGATTTATTAGACGTTGATCATTTAGCTTACTTATTGAAATATGATTCAGTTCACGGACGTTTTAATGGGACAGTTGAAGTTAAAGAAGGACAACTTTTTGTAAACGGAAAAAACATTCGTATTACTGCAGAAAGAAATCCAGCTGACTTGAAATGGAATGAAGTTGATGTTGATGTAGTGGCTGAGTGCACTGGTTTCTTTACTACTATTGAAACTGCAAATGAGCACATCAAAGGTGGTGCAAAAAAAGTAATTATTTCAGCTCCATCTGGTGATGCTCCAATGTTTGTAATGGGTGTAAATCATGATAAAGCCTTAGCTTCTGACTTGATCGTTTCAAATGCTTCTTGTACAACCAATTGTTTAGCTCCGTTGGTTAAGGTTATTAATGATAACTTTGGAATTGTTGAGGGTTTAATGACTACTGTTCATGCTACAACTTCAACCCAAATGACTACTGACGGTCCTTCTAGAAAAGACTGGAGAGGTGGACGTGCTGCTTCATGTAATATTATCCCTTCTTCTACAGGAGCTGCTAAAGCAGTAGGAAAAGTTATTCCTGAATTGAATGGAAAACTAACTGGGATGGCTTTCCGTGTTCCTACTACTGATGTTTCTACCGTAGATTTAACCGTAAAAGTTGCTAAAGAGACTTCTTATGAAGAAATAATGGCGGTATTGAAAAAAGCCTCTGAAACTACAATGAAAGGTGTTTTAGGATATACTGAAGATCTAGTTGTTTCTCAAGATTTTGTTTCTGACCCAAGAACCTCAATTGTTGATGCTAATGCTGGAATTGGATTGAATTCTACTTTTTTTAAAATCATCTCTTGGTACGATAACGAATACGGTTATTCAAGTAAATTGATTGATTTAGCTGTACACATTTCTGCATTAAAATAATCTTTAATATATTTGCAAATCCCGTTATTTTATTTTAACGGGATTTTTCTTTTTTATTCTTATATTGTGTCAATTTAAATTTTAAAGATATTTTTTTGATCAAAAAATAGAAACAAAACCAAAGTTCAAAAACCCAAAACCTTAAAAGATGAGATTAATAGTTGATAGTGGTTCTACGAAAGCCGATTGGATAGCGATAGATGATAATGGTAAGCTGTTGTTTACGACACAAACCTTGGGACTAAACCCAGAGGTGCTTGAGGCAGATGATATTATTCAACGTTTAAATGATCGTTTCGATATTTTGCAAAACAAGAAAAACGCAAGTCATCTATTTTTTTATGGGGCAGGTTGCGGAACTGATAGGATGAAGCTTAACCTATCTCAAGTTTTTAAAAACTATTTTACAAACGCAATTATTTCAGTAGAAGAGGATACTTATGCAGCTGTTTATGCTACTACTCCTAAGGGCGAAAAAGCAATTGTGAGTATCTTAGGGACAGGATCAAACTGTAGTTATTTCGACGGTAAAGAATTACATCAAAAAGTGCAATCATTGGGTTATATAGTAATGGATGATTGTAGTGGTAATATTTTCGGGAAGGAATTAATTAGAAAATATTATTTCAATAAAATGCCACAGGAATTGGCATTAGAATTTGAAAAGGAATATAATTTAGACCCTGATTTCATTAAGAGTAAATTATACAAAGAGCCTAATCCAAATGCGTATTTGGCAACTTTTGCTAAGTTTTTAATTCAGCATAAAGACACGGAGTTTTGCAAGAAGATTATTTTTAAAGGAATGAAGTCTTTCGTAAAAAACTACATAAGACAATATGACAATCATAAGGAAGTTCCCGTTCACTTTGTAGGATCTATTGCTTTCTATCTGAAAGATGAGTTACAACAGACTTTTGATAAGTATGATATGAAACTTGGAAATGTTTTACGTAGGCCAATTGACGGACTAATTGCATACCACATAGCAAATAAATAAAAGAAGGGTAACTATGGAAATAGCAATTATTGCCCATGATGGTAAAAAAGCAGATATGGTGCAGTTTTTGAATAAAAATACTATCATTTTACAAAACGAGAAAATAAAACTCGTAGCAACTGGGACAACCGGCAGTAAAGCTGAAAGTGCAGGGTTTAAAGTTAAAAAAATGCTTTCGGGACCTTTCGGAGGTGATGCTCAAATTGCCGCTAGAGTTGCAGAGGGAAAAACAAAAATGGTTTTGTTTTTTAAAGATCCTTTGGCCAGCCATGTTCATGAAGTAGACATAAATATGTTACTTCGTGTATGTGATGTTCATAATGTGCCAATAGCTACAAATGAAGCAACGGCCCAGCTATTAGTAAATGCAATTACAATGGAATTATAGAATTTAAATATTTTTGGAAGATATAAAAAAACCGTTTCAGTTTTAGATTGAAGCGGTTTTTTTAGTCTAAATTGTCCTGTCCTGAAATTCATGAATATTTCCTGAATTTTACAGACACATTTTTAGAACTTAGTAAAGTTGAAATTTAGATTATAGTATGGCAATCATTGAAATTTCTACATTTACATTTTTTGGCAAACAGGCCACTTGAACAGTTTCACGCGCTGGAGCGATTTTTTCGTTAAAATAAGAAGCGTAAACGGTATTTATATTGCCAAAATCATTCATGTCCATAATGAAGATAGTTGCTTTTACCACATTTTCAAATGTCATTCCTGCAGCATCTAGTACCGCTTTTATGTTTTGCATTACCTGCAGTGTTTCGGCTTCGATGCTTTCCGTTACTAGTGCTCCTGTTTCTGGATTTAGTGCTATCTGACCGGAAGTGTAAAGAGTGTTTCCTGCAAGTACGGCTTGGTTGTACGGACCGATAGGAGCTGGTGCTTTTTCTGTAAAAATTATCTTTTTCATGCTATAATTGGATTATTGTTTGATATTGAAATTATGTTGAAATTTTTTCCGGCATAGAAAACTGAGAAGTTAGCGTGTTGTGTTTGTACTTCGTTTGTCCCATTTGATGTCACTTAAGACACCTGATTTTATCCCAATAAAGAAGCCCCAATTTGCATTAGTTCCAAATGGATTCCAATTAAAGTCCATTCTCCAACTCAGTAAGTCGCGCTCAAAACGCAGTTGGGTGAAGGTAACTCCATTTTGTACGAAGTCATAACCGGTAGATATTCCAGCTTTCCATTTGGGTGTCAAATCAGCATTGGCAGAAATCATTATGGAGTTTCCTATGATTTTTTTTTCTCTATTGTTGTTTCCATATGTTAGTGAGTAGGCGAATGTCATGTCCCAAGGCAGTTTGGAATTAAAAAACTCCGATATTTTGTCTTCTCCTGTTTCTTCACTTCCGTCGAATTGGCTTTTGGTATTGTCGTTTAGCACAGTATTTTGCCCGAATAGATCATCCCGACGCCCCCCATTCCGTTGGCTTTGATCATTTTCATCTTTCTTCGCGCCGTCTTTATCCTTACTTGAGAGTGAGTAATTCAAGGTCATGTTTGCGCTGGTCATCCTAAATAGGCTTCCCCCGTTATTAATATTAAAAAGATTAATTCGGTTTCCAGAATTGTCTATAGCATAAGGGTCTAGGGTTGCTCCAAAATTTACATTCATTTTATTATCTAACAACTGAGTTCCACCACTAACTCTGACTGGTGACCATGCAAGGGAGGTGACGCCGTCTGCATCTAAATTATAGCTAGTTGATAAATTTAAATTGTTTAGTAACATAACTTTCTTGGCTTCAACTTTTGTGCTGTCTTTGTCTTTTACTTTAGCCTCAATAGTATTACTTAAGTCAAATCCCATTGTTTTAGAGTTGTTTAAGCCTGGGGCTCCATAGATCCCTCCTTCAAATCGGGAATACTGTTTACTTGTGGTTCCACTTGCGTCTAAAGCATAAGTGTCATAATATTTTTCGAAACTAGGGGTATAACCATAAGATAATGATGGTCGCATGACGTGTCTAACTGCTTGTATTTTTTTGTCTTCGCCGAAATTGAACGTTCCATAAATCGTGGTTCCTATACTGGAGGAAAAAGAGTAGGTTCTAAAGGCATCAAAACCACTCACGGTTTTGTCTACGACTTTACTTTGATTGGCGTCATAATTTCTTTCAATTGTTTTGGCATACCAAACTTCTTCGTAGTTCAAAGAAGTTGATGCGCTAAAATATTTAAACATTTTAAAATTGGTGCTTAAAGGTATGCTGTGTTGCATACCTAATTGGGCATCTCGAAACATTTGTGGCTTAAAGAATAATGAATCTGTAGTGGTAATTGTATTTCTACCGTTTAAATTATATTGCAAATTTATATTCTTAATAAATCCTTTTCTAACTCCGTCATCTCCTACGAAAGGATAAATACGGTCGACACTAAGTTGAAGTGTAGGCAACGTCATATTAATCACTTCCGTTTGCGTGTTTTGTGAGTGTGTAGCAGATAGTGACATTCTCACTTGTGGCACGGTATTAAATGTTTTTGAATAAGAAATGGAGGAGTTTAACGTATTATTTAGATTAGAACCAATATTCGCTAGATTTATCGATTGTTTAAAGTATTTACTACTTCCTAGGTTCACGGAGGCTGAGAAAGTAGAGTTTGGATTTGCTTTTGAATCTCTGGAATGAGACCATTGTAGATTATAAATATTTTGCTTTAGATAATCAGGATAACCTCTTTCACTCGTTATTAAATTTTCGAATCTGAAGTTCAGATTGCCGCGGTAGTTGTATCTTTTTGCATAAGATGACTCAAAACGCATTCCGTAGCTTCCATTTGTATAATAATCTCCTGACACTGTTAAGTCGTAATGATCGCTTAAAGCAAAATAATACCCTCCATTTTGTAGCGAAAACCCGCTGTTATTAGAGTCGTTGTAACTGGGTAATATTATTCCGGATATATTAGTCTCTTTACTCATTGGAAAATAAGCGAAAGGTAAGGCTATTGGAGTAGGGACGTCTGCGATGACCATATTAGTTAATCCTGTTACTACTTTTTTTCCTGGAATAAATTTTACTTTATTGGTTTGAAAATAGTATTCTGGATTATCAATATTTTTAGAAGTTGAGAATCGTGCTCCTTTCAAAAAGTAAACAGAATCGTTTTCTTTTTTTGTAATTTCAGCCTTAATTTTAAATTCCCCTTGATCTGATCTGGAATTCCATATTAGTGCTTTTTTTGTCTTAAAATTAAAACGGATAGAATCGGGTTCCACCACATTATCACCTTGCTTAAAATTGGGGTATTGGCTATATTTACCTGTAGAATCTTTAATTCTTCCGGCATACACTTCGTTTTTTTCGTAATTCAATACAATTATCCCTGCCTTTAATTCAATGTCTTGATAGTATAGTTCGGCTTTGTCGTAGAGTGTTATGAGTTTTTTCTTTTGATCAATTCGGGCATATTGTTCCGACTTGTATTTTACTTTTCCGTCAAGAAATACTTTAGCGGACTTGTTGATATCCTTTTTTATGATAGAATCAGTTGCTGTTTTAGTATCTGCAATCTTTTTTGCTTCGTCATTAACAACTGAATTAGAGGTTGTTGATTCTTTTTGGGGAGGTATTATGGTTGTTGCTTTTGAAATATCTTGAGAATATAAGTTTCCACATCCTATTGTTAAGAAAAATGATAGTAAAACGATATTAAATAAGTTTGTCTGCAAAGGTTTAAATGCTATTTTTGTATAACTATGGTCTGTTTTTTGAAGTGTCAAACTTACAGATTATTTTTTGGCAAAAATAATCAAATAAAAGAATAAGTACCAGTGTGCCAATAAAATTAAATTTTACATATGAAATTCAATTATTGTTGTTTGATAATAATTTTTATGTTTTTGACCACCACTTCCGCATTTTCTCAAAATGATGAAACCTTCACAATAGTTCTTGATGCAGGTCACGGTGGTAAAGATCCGGGAAATTCTTATCATGGATACACTGAAAAGGACATCGCACTTAAGACGGTTCTTAAGGTGGGTACTTTTTTGGAAAAAACAGATAATTTAAAAATTATTTATACTCGAACGACTGATGTATTTATTGAACTGGCCAATAGGCCAAAAACCGCAAATAAAGCGAATGCTAATTTATTTGTGTCTATTCACTGTAATTCAGTCAAAAGTTTTCAGCCTAGTGGTACTGAAACTTTTGTAATGGGTTTATCTCGAAGTGATCTCAATCTAGAGGTAGCAAAAAAGGAAAATTCTGTTATTTTATTAGAAGATAATTTTAAAGATACTTACCAAGGATTTGATCCAAATAAACCAGAATCCTTGATTGGGTTGACGATCTTACAAGAGGAGAACTTAAATAACAGTATCATATTGGCGACTGAAATTCAAGATAATTTCACAAATAATTTAAAGAGGAATTCGAGAGGTATAAAACAACAACCACTATGGGTTTTAGATGCTGTTTATATGCCCAGTGTTTTAATTGAGCTCGGTTTTTTATCAAACAAAGAGGAAGGCGAGTTTTTAAATTCAGAAGAAGGCCAAGATCAAATGGCCTTGCAAATAGCAAACGCAATTGTTGAATACAAAAAGAAATATTTTGGAACTGGACGGATTGTCGATAGAGCGATTCAAAATACTAAAACAACTTTACCTACTGACACGGCTTCAAATGATAAAGAAAGCGTCTACAAGGTGCAGCTTTTAGCAAGCTCTAAAAAGATAGCTTTAACACCTAGTAATTTTAGAGGATTAAGTAATATAACGAGTACGTTCGACAGTGAAATATACAGATATATGTATGGTGAAACTTCTAGTATTGAAATAGCAAAAAAAATGCAGTTACAAGCTAAGCTTGCAGGATATCCAGATGCATTTGTAATCGTATTTAAATAGAAGCGATTTTTTTTCTTGGGCCAGCCGTTGTTTTTGGAATAATAATTAAATAAGTAAAAATAAATAAATTTTGAAATTGATAAATATTAATAATAACACTTTAAAAGTATTATTATTTCTGTCCTTTTGGACTAGCAGTCATTCTTTTGGTCAAAATAGTAACTTTAAAGTAACCTTAGACGCAGGTCACGGCGCGCATGATTTTGGTGCAGTTTATAATGGGCATGTTGAAAAAAACATTGCTTTAGCAGTTGTGTTAAAAGTAGGCAAATTATTAGAAGCTAATTCGAAAGTTGATGTGACATATACTAGGAAAACTGATGTTTTTATCGACTTAGTTGAGAGAGCTAATATTGCAAATAGAGCCGATGCCAATATTTTTGTTTCTATTCATTGTAATGCAAACAGAAATACCGCCGCAGATGGGACAGAAACTTACGTAATGGGTATGAACAAGGTTGCTTCTAATTTGGAGGCAGCCAAAAAGGAGAATTCTGTTATTACATTAGAGAAGGATTATAAACGGAAATACGAAGGCTTCGACCCGAACTCTCCAGAAACAATGATTGGGTTGACTTTGATGCAGGAAGAGTACCTTGATAATAGTATATCATTAGCAAGTAAAATAGAAAATGCATTTGATGGACTTGGTAAACGAATAAGAGGTGGCGGTGTTAAGCAGGCTCCATTTATGGTGCTGCACAAGGCTTATATGCCAAGAGTCTTAGTGGAAATGGGCTTTATTTCAAACTATATAGAGGGAAATTTATTGGATTCTGAAGAGGGTCAAAATGAGATTGCCAAAGCGATTGCTGATGCAATCGTCAGCTATAAAAACGAGTATTATGGTAATGGCGGAGTTGAAACTAACGAAACACGACCTTCGCAAAAAAATATAGAAAATAATAGCAAAGACAGCTCAACTCCGGTTGAACCTAAAAAACCAATAGTTAAGCAAGTTAGTTCTAATATTCTTTTTAAAGTTCAAATTTCGGCAAGTAGCAGAAAAATGGAATTGAAACCTACTAACTTTAAAGGATTAAGCAATATTTCTATTGACTTTGATAATAGCATTTATAGATACATGTATGGGGAAACTGCAGATTATAATGAAGCAATGAAGCTACTGGATCAAGCAAAAGAAAACGGCTACGGATCTGCTTTTTTGATTGCGTTCAAAAACGGCAAAAAGATTAACTTGCAAGAAGCAATTAAATTATAACAAGTCCATTATTTTATATTAAATTTGTCAAAAACAATTACATTTTGAAATTAACGAGAGAAATAAAAACGTCAATCTTAGTTATTGCATCTATATTGTTATTTATTTGGGGATATAGTTTTTTAAAAGGAAGAGACCTGCTTACCAGTTACGTGACACTATTTGTAGAGTATGAAACGGTTGAAGGTTTAACTACATCTGCTCCAGTAACTCTAAATGGATTAGTTATCGGTAGAGTAAACAATATCACAATAGAGCCAAATACGGGAAACTTGTTGGTTGAACTGCAAATCAAAACTGATTTTCCAATTTCTAAGTCTAGCGTTGCAGCTATCTATGAACCGGGCTTTATTTCAGGAAAACAGATTGCAATTGAGCCAAATTTTAAAGACAAATCTATTTCAGTAGATGGTCAAAGACTGAAAGGAGAAATAAGGTTGAGCCTTACTGAAACTGTTGGTGGTAAATTAGTTCCAATAGAACAAGAGTTAGAAAAAATAATAGCTAATGCGGATGTTCTAATTACCGGGATCAATAATGTCTTAGATAAGAAAACTCAAGATGATATAGGAAAAAGCCTAAGTGAATTGAGTGCGATTATGGTGCAGTTCCATGAAGCTTCACTGAGCATGAATGCAATTTTAGACGAAAATAGAGCTCAAATAAAAGAAGTTGTCAGCAACTTTAACAATATTTCTGACGACTTTTCAAAAATATCCGATTCATTAAATAAAGCTGACTTGGGCAAAACGGTTAAAGAGCTGAACGAAACGCTAGCTAAAGTTGACGATATAATGAATGGACTAAAATCTGGTAATGGGACAATTGGTAAATTGTTGAATGACGATGCCTTGTATAACAACTTAAATAAAACTTCTCAAGAGTTGGAGTTGTTGCTGCAAGATGTTCGACTACACCCTACAAGATATGTAAATATTTCTCTTTTTGGAAAAAAGGACAAACCTTATAAAGCACCAGTTAAAGACACGATTTCACAAAATAAAAACTAATTTTAATGAGCTATCTAGACAATATATTATTTGCCATATTATTGATTATTGGTTTTGGTTATTTTTTTATTAGCATAAAAAAAATCAAACGAAATATAAATCTAGGCATAGAAGTAGACAGGAATGATAATCCGGGTGCGCGTTGGAAAAACATGGCTATGATTGCCATGGGACAATCCAAAATGGTAAAACGGCCGATAGCTGGAGCGCTTCATGTTGTTGTTTATTTAGGATTTATAATTATTAATATTGAGTTACTAGAAATAATCATTGATGGTTTATTTGGCACGCATAGAGTTTTTGCTTTTCTAGGTTCATCATATGATTTCTTAATCGGCTCTTTTGAAATATTGGCGGTATTGGTTCTAGTTGCTGTAGTTGTTTTTTGGATAAGAAGAAATGTAATAAAGTTAAGACGTTTCGCAATGGGTGATTTAAAAGGGTTTCCTAAAAATGACGCGAATTATATACTCTACTTTGAAGTTGTTTTAATGACATTGTTTTTACTGATGGATGCATCTGATCTACATTTACAAAACGTACCAGGTGGTTTTTCCCATTTTATAAAAGCTGGTTCTTTTCCAATAAGTCAGTTTATTGAACCTATATTTAATGGAATGTCAAATGAATTGGTGATGCTTCTTTTTGAAGTTTTCTGGTGGTTACATATTGTAGGGATTCTAGTTTTTATGAACTATTTGTATTTTTCGAAACACCTACACATACTTTTGGCTTTTCCAAACACATATTTCGCCGACCTAAACCCTTTAGGGCAGTTTGATAATTTAGAAGCAGTAAGTAATGAAGTTAAAATGATGATGGATCCTAACGCTGATCCTTTCGCTGCTGCTCCTGCCACTGAAGGTGATGTTCCGAGTAAATTTGGGGCTAGTGATATTCAGGATTTAAATTGGGTACAACTGTTAAACGCCTATACCTGCACCGAGTGTGGCCGATGTACATCTGCTTGCCCAGCCAATATAACTGGTAAAAAACTGTCGCCTAGGAAGATTATGATGGATACTAGGGATAGAATGGAAGAAGTGGGTAAAAATATTGATGCTAATAAGGGTGTTTTTATTCCAGACAACAAAACCTTGTTGAATGATTATATTACAGCTGAAGAACTTTGGGCATGTACGTCATGTAATGCCTGTGTTGAGGAATGTCCGGTAAATATAAGTCCTCTCTCTATTATTATGGACATGCGACGTTATTTAGTCATGGAACAAAGTGCTGCTCCAATGCCTTTAAACGCTATGATGACCAATATTGAGAATAATGGAGCTCCATGGCAATACAGCCAACAGGATAGGTTAAATTGGAAAAACGAAAACTAATACCATGTAAAAGCACTCCTAGTATTGTATTTAGGGTTGTTTTATTATAAATAGGTTAAAAACAAACTGTTATAATTCTAGATAATTAAGTTAGCATTCGAGTTTATGATTACAGCAGACACCAATAAATATTAGATTTCAGATTGTTAAAAATTTGAAATTTGATTTTTAAACTTTAAATATATATATATATGTCAGAGAATTTAATAGTGCCTACCATGGCAGAAATGCTAGCCGAAGGGAAACAACCAGAGGTTTTATTTTGGGTAGGTTGCGCAGGAAGTTTTGATGATAGAGCAAAAAAAATAACCAAAGCATTCGTCCGAATTTTAAACCGCACAAATGTCTCTTTTGCAGTGCTCGGCACGGAAGAAAGTTGTACTGGAGACCCTGCTAAAAGAGCTGGAAATGAATTTTTGTTTCAAATGCAGGCCATGATGAACATTGAAGTTCTGAATGCGTATGAGGCAAAAAAAATTGTCACTGCCTGCCCGCATTGTTTTAATACTATAAAAAACGAATACCCAGAACTGGGAGGAAAATACGAAGTAGTGCATCATACTGAGTTTTTGAAATCTCTTTTAGATGACGGAAGATTGACAATCGAGGGAGGACAATTTAAAGGAAAGAAAATAACATTTCATGATCCATGTTACTTGGGAAGGGCTAATAAAGTGTATGAAGCTCCAAGAGATTTAATTCGTAAGCTCGATGTCGAATTAGTTGAGATGAAACGTTCTAAGGCTAATGGATTATGTTGTGGAGCTGGTGGAGCACAAATGTTTAAAGATGCAGAAGCTGGAAACAAGGAAGTCAATATAGAAAGGACGGAAGAGGCATTAGAAACCAAACCTGATATTATAGCTGCGGGCTGTCCGTTTTGTAATACAATGATGACTGACGGTGTAAAAAACAAAGAGAAAGAGGGAGATGTAAAAGTAATGGACATTGCCGAGTTAATTGCTAATGCGGAAGATTTGTAGTTAAGACAGCATAGATATAAAAGAGGTTAAAACGTTATTCGTTTTAACCTCTTTTTGTTTTTAGTGTCGATTGTAGTTGATCGAGATGCTTTTTTTTAATGCTTTTCATAATAGAATGAATTTTTTATCGACCTAGGTTTAGTTATCTAAATTGAAAGCCTTATTTTTGTATTATAAATTTTTATTATGCTAGTAGATTTTAATACACTTCCTGAAGAATCCAGAATATGGATCTATCAATGCAATCGCAAATTTTCGGACGCTGAATTTTCAGAAATCGAAATTGGCTTAAAATCTTTTCTTGAAAATTGGGCTGCGCATGGCACTGGCCTTTCCTCGTCGTACCAACTTAGGTACAATCGTTTTATAATTATTGCTGTTGATCAAGAGGTTCAGGCGGCAACTGGATGTTCGATAGATTCGTCTGTGGATTTTATACAAGGTTTGGAAAAGAAATACAATGTTGATTTATTGGATAAAATGAATGTGACTTTCAAATTGGGTGAACACATAGCCCATAAGCCGTTAATTGACTTCAAAAAAATGGTAAAGGACAAAGCTGTTACTGAAAACACTGTTGTTTTCAATAACTTAATCAATAATATACAAGAGTACAATGAATCTTGGGAAGTTACCGCAATTGATAGTTGGCATAGTCGTTTTTTTTAAAATAAAGATACCTTAATGAAAAATCTAGACATCAGAATTTATATTCTCTATGTCTTGTTTTTTTTTATAGCCAGTTGTAGTGGCATAAAACAAAATAAGCCAAAGGTCGTCTTTTCCCATATTCCTACCGAGGCCGTTACCGCGGACATTGAACAAGTGCAGAATAAAGCAACTCATTTTGATCTATCGGATAACGGAAAAAAATGGGTAGACAGTGTTTATTCTTCAATGAACTTGGAAGAGAAAATTGGGCAGTTGTTTATGGTCGCTGCTTATTCAGACAAGGACGATGCGGATTGTAACATCATTGAAAAACTCATAATAGAAAATAAAATTGGAGGTTTGATTTTCTTTCAAGGCGGACCAGTGCGTCAAGCTAAATTGACCAATCGTTTTCAGGATAAATCAAAAGTGCCATTGTTTATTGGGAATGACGCGGAGTGGGGACTAGGTATGAGACTGGATTCAACTTATAGTTATCCTTATAATATGACCCTTGGAGCGGTTCAAGACCTTAAACTCATTGAAAAAATGGGGGTTCAAATTGGTGAGCAAAGTAAAAGGCTTGGACTGCAGTTTAATTTTGCCCCGGTGATCGATATTAATACCAATCCCAAAAACCCTATTATTGGTTTTCGTTCCTTTGGTGAAGACAAATATAAAGTGACCGAAAGAGCAACCGCAATAATGAAAGGGCTGCAGCGTGAAGGCGTTTTTGCGACCGGAAAACATTTTCCAGGCCATGGTGATACCGAAACGGATTCTCACAAAGGCCTACCTACAGTAAACTTTTCGAAGGAAAGATTACAAGTCATGGAGTTTTACCCATACAAGAAAATGTTTGAACAGGGACTTTCTTCCGTTATGGTGGCGCACTTAAATGTGCCGAGTTTGGAATCAAGAAGGAATTACCCGTCTTCGATTTCCTATAATGTGGTTACTAATACCCGTCAAAAAGAACTAGGTTTCAATGGTCTTATTTTTACCGATGCACTTAACATGAAAGCAGTTAACGACTTTAATAAAGCAGAAATAGTGGATCTAAAAGCTTTTATGGCGGGTAATGACGTATTATTATTTCCTAAAGATGTACCGTTAGCAATTGAAGTTTTTAGACAGGCCTATCAAGACTCCTTGTTGACGGAAGAAAGAGTGGCTTTCTCCGTAAAAAAAATCCTGAAATTTAAATACTTGGCGGGTTTAAATTCTTATAAACCTATAGAAATAGCGAATTTGTATCAAGATCTTAATTCTTCAAAAAACGATGCCTTGCAATATGAATTGTACGAGGATGCCGTCACTGTTCTAAAAAACACAAATTCTATTTTGCCAATCAAGGAAATGGAAAATCAAAAAATAGCGTATGTAAAAATGGGTGACGCCACAAACAGTACTTTCATTTCAACCCTTAAAAAATATGCGGAAGTTACAGAGATATCGGAAGCTGATTTGGACAGCTTGCAATCAAAGTTAAAAAATTTCACTACCGTAATTATTGGATACCATAAATCTGATGTAGCATTTAAGAATTACGATTTTACATCTGAAGAATTAGCAACGTTGGCCTTTTTATCCAAAAATAACAATGTAATACTAGATATTTTTGCATCCCCTTATTCATTACTTCCCATTACTAATTTTGCGGACATAAGAGGTTTGGTAGTTTCTTATCAAAATAGTGCAATCGCACAGGAAGTTTCTGTTGAGCTAATTTTTGGTGCGATAAGTTCCAAAGGAAAGTTGCCGGTTACAATCAATACTGATTTTGTTGCTGACTTTGGCCTTTCCACTGAAAAGTTAAATGTATTGGGCTTTACTGCTGCCGAAAATGTAGGTATGAATCCTGCGATATTATCGCAGATTGACGGTATTGCCCAAAAGGCAATAAGCGGAAGAATGGCTCCCGGTATGCAGATCCTTGTGGCAAGAAAAGGAAAAGTTGTTTTCCAGAAATCGTATGGTTCTTTTACTTATGATGGTGATACTAAAGTTTCAAACACCGATTTATATGATGTCGCTTCTCTGACAAAGATTTTATCTACTTTGCCCAATGCCATGCTGGAATATGATTCCCAAAAAATAAATATGGAAACGAGATTAGACTCTATGTTGCCTGTTTTTAAGAATTCAAATAAAAAGGACATCCGCTTTAAGGAGTTATTATCTCATTATGCGCGATTACAACCTTGGATTCCATTTTATAAAGCCACCATAGATAAAAACGGAAATCCTTTGGATGAATATTATAGAAAAGTTAGTGGAGTGCCGTTTTCAACGAAAGTAGCGGACAGCCTTTTTTTGAGGGATGATTACCACGATACCATTATGAAGATCATTGCGGACACTAAGTTGTTGCCTCAAAAAAGTTACAAATACAGCGACTTCACTTTTATAATATTAAAAGAATATTTGGAAAAGTTAACGGGAAAAAAACTGGATGTCTTAAGTCACGAAAATTTTTATAGTCGCCTTGGTGCTAATAATACCATGTATAATCCGTTGCAAAAAGTAAACAGGAATAGAATCGCACCTACAGAAATTGACACTTATTTTCGGCACCAAACTATACAAGGCTATGTGCATGATATGGGAGCTGCCATGGAAGGGGGAGTGGGAGGCCATGCTGGTATTTTTTCTAATAGTATGGATGTTGCCAAAATAATGCAACTTTATTTGCAGAAAGGAAATTATGGTAACCACCAGTATTTCTCTAAAAAGACTTTCGATGATTTCAACACCTGTTATTTTTGCGCTGAAGGCAATCGTAGGGGTGTTGGGTTTGATAAACCACAGTTGGGAAACAGTGGCCCTACTTGTGGTTGTGCATCAATGACTAGTTTTGGTCATACTGGATTTACAGGAACTATGGCTTGGGCAGATCCCGAAGCCGAAATTGTCTATATCTTTTTATCTAATCGAACTTACCCAAATGATTCTGTAAATAAATTGTCAAAAGAAAATATCAGGGAGGACATACAAGAAATTATATATGATTCGATTGAGGATTAATATATTTCTCAAGTGCCCAACTATAATTAGAATTTAAGATTTATAATTTTTCTGTTTTAAAAGAAATGGCATTCCTATTTTTCATAAATTCGTTACTTTAAAATTCACCCATGAAAATTGCAATAGTTTGTTATCCCACGTTCGGTGGAAGTGGCGTTGTCGCTACAGAGTTAGGTCTTGAATTAGCGCGTCAAGGTCATGAAGTTCATTTTATTACCTACAGTCAACCTGTGCGTTTGGCTTTACTAAATCCAAATGTTCATTATCATGAGGTAAATGTTCCAGAATATCCTTTGTTTCAATATCAGCCTTATGAATTGGCCTTGTCCAGCAAGTTGGTGGATATGGTCAAGCTTTATAAAATAGAAATACTACATGTGCATTATGCTATTCCTCATGCCTATGCTGGGTATATGGCTAAACAGATGCTAAAAGATGAAGGGATTGAAATCCCCATGGTCACTACACTTCACGGTACAGATATAACTTTGGTTGGGAATCACCCTTTCTATAAACCGGCTGTTAGTTTTAGTATCAATAAATCGGATGTCGTGACTTCTGTTTCCCAAAGTTTAAAAGATGACACTTATAAATTATTCAATATTAAAAAAGATATACATGTGATACCTAATTTTATTGAGTTAGACAAGAATAACAATGATCCTGATATTGCCTGCCACCGCTCAGTTATGGCAAAGCCAAGTGAGCGTATTATTACTCACATAAGTAATTTTAGAGAAGTAAAAAGGATTCCTGACGTGATCGAAATATTTTACAAAGTCCAAAAGGAAATCCCCTCCAAATTAATGATGGTAGGTGACGGACCTGAAAAAGAAAAAGCAGAGTATTTGTGTCAAGAGCTAGGTATACTTGATAAAGTAATCTTTTTTGGCAATAGTAATGAGATTGATAAAATATTGAGCTACACAGATCTATTTTTGTTACCGTCAAAAACAGAAAGTTTCGGTCTTGCGGCACTAGAGGCTATGGCTTGGAGTGTCCCTGTGATTTCAAGTAATTCAGGAGGTTTGTCTGAGGTCAATTTTGAGGGGATTTCGGGCTATTTAAGCAATGTTGGCGATACGGGCCAGATGGCAGAGAACGCCTTGAAGATTTTAAGGGATGATAAAACACTTTTAAAATTTAAAGAAAATGCATTGTCGGTGGCCAAAAAATTTGATATTAAAAACATTTTGCCGCTTTATGTGGATTTATATGAAAAGGCGATACAGAAATATTCGAAAAAGAAGAAGTTATTGAACGCACCAAAATAAGTATGAGTTTTGAAACTATCCGTAAAAAAAATAAAGAAAATCAGTTTGTCATTACTTACACTACTGCTTGTTTCTTGCGGAACTAGTGCTGCTATAAATTCAGAAAGAGAAGCTTTGTATGAAGTTTTGGCGCAACAAACCGATGGTGGTGCAAACATTCTTTTTTTTGAAATCCTGACGAAACCAAACGAGATCAGAATGTTACAGAATGACAAAAAGTTAAAAAATAAAATTAGTCCAGCCGATGTTCAAAAATCAAACTTTGTTATTTTGAATATGGGGGAGAAAAACACAGGTGGTTATTCTATTGCAATTGAAAGTGCAGTAGAAACAGAAAAAAATATAATAATCACCGTAAAAGAGAGTAGTCCTGAGGCTGAGTCAATGGTAAGCCAAGGTTTCACTTACCCTTTTTGTGTAGTGAAGATAAATTCAAAAAAAGAGATTATTGTCTAGTCCTGAAAAAACGATACAGGATTAATAAAAAATAAAAGTACAATTATTAAACAGTAGTAAGCAAAAGTTTACTGCTGTTTTTTGTTTTATAAGTTCTCATTTTAATTTGGTTTTGTGAGTGCATTTGATTTGGAGTCAGCATATAATTAGAATAATGGGGTCGCTGTTGGTTATATGTATTAATTGCTTCTTTAACGATACACTTCATTATTTTTAAATCTTGACTGTATTTATGAATCATAAATTCTTGTTTTAATATCCCATTAATTCTTTCAGCCACTGCATTTTCGTACGGGTCAGAGTTTTGCGTCATACTTGGGAGTATCCCGTTTTTACTTAAAATGCTTTGGTAATCATTGGCACAATATTGCAATCCCCTATCTGAGTGATGAATCAATGGTATTTCCTTGTCTTTCCTTTGTTGGATTGCCATCTTAAGGGCCATAACACTACTTTGTGTATTCATATTATCCGCAACATAATGCCCCATAATTTTCTTGGAATAGGCGTCTGTAATAATGCTTACGTAGCAGGGTTTTTCTCTTTTTCCGATATAGGTAATATCCGATACCCAGACTTGCTCAGGTCTATTTATTTCCAAATCAAGGATTTGATTTTGATATTTTCTAAACCGATGGTGAGAGTTCGTAGTTATATGATAACTACGTTTTGGCTGTATTAATAGATGGTTGGCTCTAAGTATATCAAAAAACATATCTCTTCCGATGTGCATCAATTGGAGTTTGTCTGCTAAAAGATAATAAAGCTTCCTAGTTCCCAATCTAGGCATTGATTTTCTGATTTCAATTACCATAGCAACCACTTCTATGGCTTTGCTTTGTTTACTCCTCTTTCTACTAATTTTGCGATAATAAACGGGTCGATTTACCCCGGACAAATAACAGGCGAACACTAGTGTTTGTTGTTCTTTTTGTCTAAAATGGTCGATTGTTCGGGTGGAGCATTTTTTCGTATATCTATTTGATATTCTTCTTCAGCAATATCAATCATCATATCAAAAAATATTACTTTTTTATCTGCAACAAAAGCTTGTCGTTCCAAGAATGACTTCTGCTTCTCTAGAAGTTTTACTTTGGCTTCAAGCTCCATTATCTTTTGTTCCGGAGACTTTGACATATTAAATGGTGTTTGGTTTTCCCAATCAAAGTTACCAAATTTTCTCAACCATTGAACAACCGTTGATCGTGATTGAATACCATATTGTTTCCTGGCTTCTGTAACAGACAAGCTACCCTTTTCAATCTCTCTGACGATTTGAAGCTTTAATGACATACTGTAGTCACATTGACTACGCTTAACATAGTTCGTATTCTTTTCCATAACGATCTGTTTTGTGTATCGCTATTTCAGGACGGGACAAATTAAAAAAAAACGGCAGCAGTAAAAATTACTGCTGCCGTTTTTTTTTAATTTAAATAGGTATGCTGTTAGTAAAATTGATGAATCGGATACACGAATCTGAATACGATTCACTTCTCACGATTCACTAAAAAAAATTACAATTTCTTCACGTATTGTGTAATGATTACAATGGTTTGTCCGTCTACTTTTCCTTCAATATATTCGGCATTATCGTGGTCCAGCCTGATGTTTCGGACAGAGGTTCCTTGTTTAGCGACAATGCTAGATCCTTTTACTTTTAGGTCTTTAATCAAGACTACTGAATCTCCTACTTCAAGAATTACACCGTTCACATCTCTGTGTATTACTTTATTCTCAACGTCTTCTCCTTCTCCAGTTGCTTGAGCCCAGGCTAGCGTATCTTCGTCAAAATACATTTGGTCAATCAATTCTTGTGGCCAACCCGCAGAACGAAGACGACTCAACAATCTCCATGCTACCACTTGTACAGCAGTATTCTCATTCCACATACTGTCATTTAAACATCTCCAATGATTTAGGTCTTCCGTGCCTGGATTTTCGATTTGGTCAATACAAGTGCTACATGCCATTATCGCCTCGTCAGTTCCAGCTTTTTTAGTAGGTAGGACTTCGTATACTTTTAAGTTTTCAGTTGCAGCACATAATTCACATTTAGACCCGCTACGCTTGCTTAATTCTCTTTCTATAGTCATTTGAAATTTATTTTGATTTTGCGAAAATACAGCTATTAGCATCTTTCTGCAACTTTAGCACTAGTTGTTTAGTATATAGTCGTCTGAGAATAGAAATCTTGTCTTGAAAAAGCGGTAAACAGATTACTTATTGAATCTGACGGCTTTAGGTACTAGCATTTGGTATTCCCCCGCCATTGCGAATGACGTCCCGCACTATACTAGAACTTATATAGGAAGTTTTTGCAGCTGTTAGTAAGAATACAGTCTCTATTTTTGATAAACGTCTGTTAGTATGAGCGATAGCTTTCTCGAACTCAAAATCGGCGGGATTACGCAATCCGCGTAATATGAAATCGGATTTTATTCTTTGGCATAAATCAATCGTCAGGCCCTCATATGTAATCACTGTGACTTTGGGTTCGTCTTTAAAGGTTTCTTCGATAAATCGTTTTCTTTCTTCCAGTGTAAACATGTATTTTTTCTCGGCGTTTACTCCAATAGCGATTACAACTTCATCAAAAAGGGAAACTCCTCTTTTGATGATGTCTTCATGGCCTAATGTTATGGGATCAAAGGATCCAGGAAATATTGCTTTTCTCATTTATTTGAGGTTCAATGGTTTTTCGTACTCAAAGGTACAAAGGTTTTCTTTAGGTACTAAGATGCTCTTACAACGGAAACTAATTGACTTATACACTATTGCATCGCTAACTCGATAGAATTACTAAACAAGTCTTCCAGTGAAATTCCGCCTGCTATGGCTTGTTGCGGAATCAGACTTCCTTTTGTCAATCCTGGAACGGTATTCATTTCCAGCATATACGGCTCGTCATTTACGATGATAAATTCTGTTCTCGAAAAGCCTTTCATTTTCAGCAGTTCATAGGCGCGCTTGGCGATATCACCCACTTTTCGGGCCATTTCTTCCGATATTCTTGCGGGTGTGATTTCTTGCGATTTGCCAAGGTATTTGGCTTCGTAATCGAAGAACTCGTTTTCCGAGACGATTTCCGTAATAGGCAAAACGGTTATTACTCCTTTGTAATTAATCACTCCTACTGACACTTCGGTTCCGTCAAGGAAGCTTTCGATTATGATTTCGTTGTCTTCTTTGTAGGCGACTTCAATGGCAATCGGCAATTCAGAAGCGGTTTTTACTTTTGAAATTCCAAAGCTAGAACCTGCTTTATTAGGTTTCACAAAACAAGGTAATCCTACTTTTTTCACAATTTGGTCTGTGTAGATCACATCACCTTTATTTAAATAATAGGAAACGGCACTTTTTATGCCGTACGGTTTTAATACAGAAAGAAAATCCCTTTTGTTGAATGTAAGTGCCGCTTGGTAATAATCGCAAGAAGTTTGGGGGATTTTAAGCAATTCAAAATAGGCTTGGAGCAGTCCGTCTTCGCCTGGAGTTCCGTGAATAGCATTGAAAACACAGTCAAAATTGATTTTGTTTCCGTTTACCGTTGTAGAAAAATCGTTTTTATCGATTGGAAATTCGGTTTCGTCATCATCGACATAAACCCATTTTTCCTTTAAAATATGGATGCGAAAGCTGTTGTATTTTGTTTTTTCTAGTGATTGATAGACAACGTTTCCGCTGATAAGTGAAATTTTATATTCACTGGAATAGCCTCCCATGATAATAGCAATGTTCTTCATCTTTAAGTTTTTAAGTCTAGGGTGTGGTTTAGTGCCACTATTTTTTATTGTAAAACGATTTGTTTTTTAGCCCCGATAGTAGCGGCATCCCACGCTTTTTTGCGTGGATATAGCGAATAGCGGGAAATAGCTCCTAGAATTCATTAGGAATGGGCCAAACACCATTAAACAAAATTATCATTTTTTTTGGAACGAAATAGCTATATCTTTGTTGAATTATAAAATTAAATTTATGAGTTTACGTAAGTATCTTACCAGCCGTGTGTTTTTTTATTCAAGTATTTTTAGCCGTTTTGATTATTGCTGTTCTTGGATATCTGTTTATGCATTGGTTGACCTTTACCACCGATCACGGAAATGAAATCACGGTTCCTAATTTGAGCAAGTTAACTGAGGAGCAAGTGGATGATAAACTAGATAATTTAGACCTTAGTTATGTGTTACTGGATAGTGTGGATTACAAAAGCGATTTCCCTAAGTATAGTGTAGTGCAGCAAGACCCTTTACCTGGAGAGAAAGTAAAAGAGGGAAGAAAAGTCTACATAAAGATCAATAGTTCTGGATTTTCATCAGTGAAAGTTCCCGACTTGATTGAAAAGACTTACCGTGAAGCCGCACCAACACTCAAGGCTTTAGGACTTGAAGAAGGCACGATTACTTATGTACCAAATCTAGGAAAAGACATGGTACTGGAAATGCGGTATAAAGGTAGAAATATCAAAGCGGGCGATAAAGTATTAAAATCATCCAAAATCGATTTGGTTTTAGGTGACGGAAAAATGAGTTATGAAGAAGAGATAAAAACGGATACTATAAATCCAACAGAAGAAATGCCAGATGAACAATAATATAGAGTCGATAGACTTGGAAGAAGAATTGTACGAACATTTTAAATTTGAAGTTCCCAAAGGGCAAGCTTCTTTGCGAATAGATAAATACTTGATGGGTTTGATTCAAAATGCGACCCGTAACAAAATACAGATTGCCGCGACCGAAGGGAATATTTTCGTAAACGATCTGACTGTGAAGTCCAACTATAAGGTAAAACCTTTAGATGTCGTGCGCGTGATGTTAACGCATCCGCCTTATGAGAACCACATTGTACCAGAAAATATTCCATTGAATATTGTTTACGAAGACGACACTTTGTTGTTGATCAATAAGCAGCCAGGGATGGTTGTACATCCAGGACACGGAAATTATACAGGGACTTTAGTGCATGCCTTGGCGTATCATTTCGATAATTTACCAATGAACAGCAGCGAGCGTCCCGGATTGGTGCATCGTATTGATAAAGATACTTCAGGACTATTGGTAATTGCCAAAACTGAAGCGGCGATGACACATCTTGCCAAACAATTTGAAGCAAAAACCTCAGAAAGGGAATATGTTGCTTTGGTTTGGGGAAATGTTACTGAAGAAACTGGAACCATAGAAGGGAACTTAGCACGTCACTTGAAAGACCGCATGCAAATGGCTGTTTTTGCCGACCCCGAGATTGGAAAACCGGCTGTGACGCATTATAAAGTATTAGAACGTTTTGGTTACGTTACTTTGATATCATGCCAACTCGAAACCGGCAGAACCCATCAGATCAGGGCGCATTTAAAGCATATAGGACATCCTTTATTTAATGACGAGCGCTATGGTGGTCATTTGATTCTTAAAGGGACGACGTTTACTAAATACAAGCAGTTTATAGACAACTGTTTTAAGATATTGCCAAGACAGGCCTTACATGCTAAGACTTTGGGCTTTGTTCATCCTACGACTGGCGAGATGAAGAGCTTTGACACCGAACTTCCGCAAGATTTTCAAGATTGTATCGAGAAGTGGAGAGGCTACTCTAAATCTCATTTGACTGAAGAGGAAGATAACTAGTGTAGTTTAAAGTTGGAAGACTAGAGATTATAGAGCTATATAATCATATAAAAAATTCCTTTCGATTGAATCAAAAGGGATTTTTGGTTTATGAAAAGTATTTTGGTTGGTTGCTTTTTATTTTTCTAATTCTTTCAGTAACGAATAATTTGCGATTTTAAAAACAGCGTAAAAGGTTATTCTTTTCATTTCCACCGGTCATGTTTTTTGTAACTGCTATTAATTTTATCTAATTGATTATTATCTATCGTATAATTAATTACAGTGTTTCATAGTGGCTGATGATAGGCCTGAATGCCCATAAAATTTTCAGTGACATCAGCATTCACATTTGTTTGAGAACTGCTGGTTTCATTGCTGATTTCTTTGAATTTTAAATCTAATTTTGTCTCCGCGGCCAATTCTTCGATAGATTGTTGGAATACTTTTTTTACATCTGGTTGATGTTCAATTCCTGTTCTGGGACCGGAATAGGCGACAGATTGTTTGCTCTTTTCATCAAAAGGTAAAAACGATTGTTTTGTTTTTAAAAAATTCATTTTTAAGATTGTTTTTTTGTAAAATTACTGCTTGTAGCACAACCAAATAAGCTAAAAATAAGGTAAAACGGAAAGTTTTTTTAATGTTGTCATAGATAGAATAAAAATGTATTTTTTTTACAATGTATAGCCAATTCTTAAGTGCAAATGTGGCGTGTATTGGTTTCTGCTTATAGCACCGTCTGCGTTTTGAATAGAACCGCTTTGGGAATTGTCTTTTAGATAAACGATTCGGTATCCTAGACCTGCGGCTGCTTCATAAGTAAAATGGTTTGCTATTTGGCGTTTGATCCCCCAGCTTGGGATATATGGCTAAATCTGCCGTTTTAGTATAATTATCGGCTAAGTTTAACACAAACCAGTCTGGATGGTAACTTGTTTTTATAGAAAGGTAATTGCCGCTATTGTTATTGGTTTTTCTTTCTGTTGGCGTTTCGCTTCTCTAAATTGTAATAATATCGAGGTTCTAAGGTAAGAACAGGCTGGAAAATAAAACCAGCACCATCATAATGATCTCCTACGGTAAAATCATGTTCAACACCCATTTCGCTTCTTAGTGCGATAGTGTTAGATAGTTTGCTTTCATTGTTCAACCAAAGGCCTGCGACGCCGGTTTTGTATTCCAAAAATTGATTTTTCAACGGTAGTGTGCTTTGTGCCTGTGTGCTAAAACAAATCCCTAATATTATGAACGCTGCTATTCTTTTCATTTTTTAAATCTGGATATTTAAGAGTGAGTTATTGTGATTTTATTTGACTTGTTTCATCTCGACTTTTTTATGGTCTATGAATAACCGACAGCTCGCTGCGAAGAATCCTGAGATATTAGTTTTAACATCGAGTCTTTCACCGTTTTTATCTGTCAAAATCCCAGACATTTGACTTGGAGTAATAAAATTTAAACTGCTCATCTTGCAGCTCGTTATTTATAAATAGTTTTTCACCAGGAAAACCAGTTGTTGGTTATCTTTATTACATTGTCATCAAAGTTGGCAATCCATTCGCTTTTCATAGTAGTTCTTTTTGGGTTGTTTGATCGTTTATTATAGTTATTTAAAAGTCGCAGTAAAAAACCGTAGTTTTCGGATCTATTTTTGTAAGGTTAAATGTAAAAAACAAAAGGGTAAATAGCAATACCCACTTTTAGTGATATTTAAAAAAAGATTATGTAGGATTTAATCTTTTACTATAATCGTCCTGAAGGTGAGATTTACTCTGGGTTTGCTGATTAATGTAGTAGGAGGTAGGCGGTGCAACCAATGGGTTTGGGTTTCGTCTTTCATGACTAGCAGGCTTCCGTTTTGTAGCATCATAGAAATTGTTTCCTTACTTTCCTTGTTTTTGAAAGCAAATTTTCGATCGGCCCCAAAACTCATCGAAGCAATTGCGCCATTTTTCTTGAGATCCTTTTCGGCATCGCTGTGCCAGCCCATACCTTCGTTTCCGTCATGGTATAGGTTTAGTAAACAGGAATTGTAGGTTTCGCCGGTGGTGGTTTCGGCTAGTGATTTAAGTTCGAGCAAAGCTGGAGTCCAAGGCATGGCTTCCTTCGTAGTATTAGAGTAGGTGTAACTGAAGTTCTTGTCCCCGTACCAAGCGACCTTGCGTTTAGTGATTATAAGTTTACCAAAAATGATGGTTTGGTCATTTTTCCAGTCTATGTTTTCTAATAATTCAGAAAGGTACTGATTGGCTTTGATTTGTGACATCAAGCTGCCGTGGTAGTATACGGTACCATTTTTAGGTAATAGGTTTGTGTTTTTGTTTGATTCTGTGCTAAATAGGTCCATTGGCTGTAGTGCGTTTTCGTACAATGATGGCAAGATCGGAAATTGTTTTTAATTGCTTCAATTTCGGATACAAAAAATACGCTACTTCTCTCTTTTTAATTTTTTGTCATAATTGTAATCTATGATTGCGTAAATTTTAATATTTTGGATTTCGCCTAGGGCCTTTTTTTTAAGCTTTATAAGTGTTGGCAAAAACATATCGAAGTGACAAAAATTATGTTCACCCCATAATTCGTTCCTCTTCTTGTTCAACCTTAGTTATCATTATTTGTAGAGTAGTATTAAACGATCAATTAAGCAATTTAGCTGATTGTAGTTTCTTCAGTTTAAGTTTTGGGTATAAATTTCAATCTACTTTTTAGCCAAACGTTGTTGTAACCAGAGTACCGTCTTTTCTTTAGTGGGTCCATCTAGCCCTCCGTTACTTTTGTAAATGAGGACAGGAATTGTTCTAGTACTGTCCGTATTTTCATTAAAACTTGGATTAGAAAGGGAAATGTTTTCAATCTCTAGAAATAGAATTTTTATTTCCGCCAAGATTGCTCTATTGTCATACGAATTTTTAGCAACTTCATTCTTCAAGTTTAAAATAGTGACGTCTTTTTCACTTAATACAGATTTATTAAAATTAATTTCATTTAAAATATCACTTTTAAGATCAGCGGTATCTTGTATGACGATTAACTTTGTGTTGCTTGTATTGTAAGATTTTAATTTTTGATTAAGTATTTTTTTTTTCTTCGTCACTAAATCTTCTCGAAAGGAAGTCGAGTTGCAGTTTTTTTGGGTTCTTGTTGAAGTCTGTTTTTTTTGTATAAAATAGCAATCCCTTTATTTGTAAATTCATTTTCCATAAAAACATCAATTTGATGTTGGTATTTTTTCTGCTCAATTAATTGGTATGCAAAATAAATACCTGCAAGTATCCATACAGTTATTAAAGTTGTAATGATATACCGTACTTGTTTTTGATGTTTGTCGTCCAGCTGTTTCTTGACAGGGTACTTTAAATATTTGACAATAAAAAAGGTGGATATACAAATGAAAACACAATTTATGGAGTACAAATACATGGTAGCTAAAAAGAATTTCATGTTATCAAGTGATAATCCATATCCGGCAGTACAAAGAGGAGGCATCAATGCTGTAGCAATAGCAACTCCCGGGATTGGATTTCCTTTTTCAACCCTTGTTATTGCAATAGCTCGCACTAAACCTCCAAAGAAAGCGATAAGGATAGCGTAAATATTAGGTGCAGTTTGCGATAATAGTTCAGATTTCGCGTCCTTAAAAGGGCTAAAAAAGAGTAGATACAAGCAAGCCGACTAAAGTAGCAATCAAAAGGTTGTTTAGGGATCTTTTAAGTAAATTTAATTTTATAAATTCCTAATCCGAAACCAGCTCCTATAATTGGTCCCATCAGAGGTGATATAAGCCTTGGACCTATAATAACGGCTGTTGAATTTTCATTTGGCCCCTATTGATGCCACTAAAATTGCGCAAGCCAGAATCAATAAAATGGAGCCCCTGAATCAAAATGTTGGACGTTACATTATCTAATACAATGCTCTGATCTGCTTCGCCTTTACTAAGATTTGTGTAAGCAAATATTTTATTCGTTGTTTTTTTCATCTGTAACTTCTTTTAAGGTGTTTTTTAAAAAAAGAAAGCCAATTAAACCTGCGATTAATGAAGAAAGTAAGATAATGAATTTTGCATTACTAATTAAAGTTTTGTCGTCGAAGGCTAGTAAAGTTATGAAAATTGACATGGTAAACCCAATACCACCTAGGAACCCTACACCGATGACCGTTTTCCAAGTTAAGTCATTTGGAAGTTTGCATATGCCTGCAGAAACTGCCAAAAAGCTAAACAGTATAAATTCCCAATGGTTTTCCAACAATTAGGCCCAAGGCTATCCCTATGCTATAATGACTGCGAAATGGTTTCCCCGATATTCGAACTGATAACAATTGCAGTATTGGCCAATGCAAATATAGGAAGTATAATAAAGCCGATAGGTTTATGTAAAAAATGCTCTAGAATAGAGGAAGTTGATTTTTTAGCGCCGTCGCCAAAAGGAATTACAAATGCTAATAATACTCCTGTAATAGTTGCGTGAATTCCAGAATGTAGCATAAACCACCACATAATCACTCCGCCTATTAAGTATGTGATTAAATTGCGGACTTTCATTTTATTCAATATAAATAGGGCCACCATGACACCTAGAGCGATGAATAAGTTTGTCCAAAGAATCGTGTCTGTATAAAAAATGGCAATTACTAAAATGGCGCCTAAATCATCAATTACGGCTAGGGCCGTTAGGAAAATTTTTAAAGATAATGGCACTCTACTACCCAATAAAGAAAGCACTCCTAGGGCAAATGCAATGTCGGTAGCCATTGGAATACCAGCGCCAGCTTGAGCTTTAGTGCCATAATTTAAAAGCAAATACAAACCGGCAGGAATCAACATCCCACCTAGTGCCCGCAAAAATAGGAAGCATCGCATCCTTTAAATTAGATAATTCACCTTCTAGGACTTCTCTTTTTAATTCTAAACCAATAAGAAGGAAGAAAAGCGTCATTAAGCCATCATTTATCCAATATTCCAAGCTTTCTCCCCAAAATTTCGTGTGCCAAGTTTGGAGGTATTGTGGACCAAAAAATGAATTTGCCATAAATAATGAAAAGATGGTACAACCAATTAGAACGAGTCCACTGGATTTTTCATTATTAAAGAACTCATTAAACAAATCGCTATTATAAATCTTTTTTATCGCCTTCTCGATCTTTACTTTCATGTATTCTTTATTTTTGTAGCTAACACTCGGAAATTTTTCCGATTTTATTTATCAATGTCAAACAATTATAGCCAGATTTACAAAAATAGCCAATTAGTAGCTAATCCCGTTGTCGAAATGGATAATAATGTTTTAAAAATATACTTGTCAAATACCAAAAAGCAATTTTGTATTAAAACTCAGGTGTTCTTCGATTTTCTTTCCACACACCTAGCCAAACGCAAGAGACAGCATTTGGTTTTGCTATGTTTACAACTTCATTGATGAACAATTGTCCAATTTTTTTTCCATGAAACTCCCGCAGAATATAAATGCACTGAATTTCGAAAGCTTTTTGCCTATTATTTCTGTTTGAGCTTTGCTAAAAGTTATTTTTAAATACCCAATTGCCTTTTTAGCTATACTGATAAGCTAAACTAGGGATTCTGGATTGGTCAGTTCTTTTGTTAATTGAGTTGTATCGAAACTTTCTTTATCGAATCTAACTATGTTTCTATGAAAATTTTGGAAGCAATTTTCTTTATTGACTCTAATTTAGGGAGGGAGGCTTTTTCTAATTTCTATTGTTCCTGATAAATCAAGTATGGCTTCAGGGCATAAAGATTGGATGCAGCAATAGTAAAAAGAAAATTTGCATCAATTAATATTTTCTATTCAATCATTAAATAAATCAATTTAAGTACTCCTATTAATTGTTTTCAATTTGTACTTTTGGGACAATCATTGAAAAAAGAACCTGTAAAAGGAATATTTATGAAAATAGTAATCTCGCCAGCTAAATCTTTGAATTTCGAAAAGGAGTTACCCACCGAAGCCTATACAAAACCAATATTTTTAAAGGAATCAAAGCAGATCCAAAAAGTATTAAAAAAGGAATCGCCAAAAGAGTTGTCAGGACTGATGCATATTTCAGATAAATTGGCCGATTTAAATTGGAAGCGCAATCAAGATTGGATGACACCTTTTTCTCCTGAAAATGCACGTCCCGCTATTTATACTTTTGATGGTGATGTGTATACCGGTTTAGATGCCTATTCGATCCCAATAGATAAAGTAGATACATTACAAGATAGTTTACGTATTTTATCTGGTTTGTATGGACTTTTGAAGCCTTTGGACTTAATGCAAGCATATCGGTTGGAAATGGGGACAAAGTTGGTGGTAGAAGAAAATAAAAATTTATATGAATTTTGGAAAACTACGATAACTAACAGCCTCAACAAAGAGCTAAAAGATGGAGAGTTATTTGTCAACTTGGCTAGTAACGAATATTTTTCTGCTGTTGACGCCAAGGCGCTGAAAGTTCCTGTAATCACACCCGATTTCAAAGATTATAAAAACGGGAAATTAAAAATCATTAGCTTTTTTGCAAAAAAGGCTAGGGGAATGATGGTGCGTTATATTATAGACACCAATGCTAAAACAATTGAAGATTTAAAAGGCTTCGATTATGATGGGTATCAGTTCGATGCGAATTTGTCTAAAGGAAACCATCTCGTTTTCACTAGATAATAGTTTAGGCTAAAATAAAAAATGCCGATATTACTTATGATATCGGCATTTTTTATTGCTGTTAATGACTAGCGTCTCCGGGATTGATTTTATTTTTTCCTTTTTTTACGAAAAATATAATTGGAATGCAGCACAGAAATAGGATTCCTAGATACAAGAAAATATCCATGTATGAAAGCACGGTACTTTGTTTCATGACAGAATAATCAATGGCCTGGTAGGCTTTATTCAATGCTTCATTAGACGTAAATCCTTTGGACATAAACCCTTTTTGTAAAAGCAACAGTCGTTGTTGAACTTCAAATTTGCTTCCGTCTAAATTTGCAACTAAATTTACCCGATGTTCTTGACTGAACCTAGTGATAAATGTAGTAATTATGGCTATACCAAAAGAACCTCCTAATTGTCTCATCATGCCAGTAAATGCAGCGCCTTCACCAATGTTTTTCCCTGACAAAGTGGATAGTGATAAGGTAGTGATGGGCACAAAAAGCAGTCCCAACCCAATCCCTCGTAATATCAAAGACCAATATAAATGCTCAACACCAGTATCTGGAGTCATGTTATTACGCATCATAAGGGTAAAGAAAAAGAAAATTAGAAACCCTAAACCTATCATGTATCCCTGCGGAACTCCTCTCTGAATTAATTTACCAATAATAGGCATCATAAAAGCAGTAGTTATAGATCCGGGAATCAGTAGCAAGCCTGCATCAGTGGCTGTCCACCCTAAGACGGACTGTGTGTAAATTGGAATAATTAAAGTGGAACCGTACAGCCCGAAGCCAAGAATAAAAGCCATTAACGTACCAATTCTTAAATTACCGTCTTTTAGGACACTCAAATTTACGATCGGATGTTTGTAGGTTAACTGTCTCCAAATAAATAATATTAGGCCAAATAATGAAACGCTGCTTAGCAGCACTATCAATTTATTATTAAACCAGTCGTCTTGTTGCCCATGTTCTAGTACAAACTGTAAAGAACCAATAAAGGCTGCTAAAAGGATAATTCCTATCCAGTCTACTTGGTTTGCCTTTAATTTCTCACCATATTTTGGGCTTCGTACAAAATTTAACGTTAAAAGGGTAGCGATAATTCCTAATGGGATGTTGATATAAAAAATATAAGACCAAGAAAAACGATCCACTAAATACCCGCCTAACGGGGGACCCAATGTAGGACCTACAATAACTCCCATGCCATAAATGGCTTGAGCCATTCCTCGCTTAGCGATAGGATAGCTTTCCGTAATTATCGTTTGTGCCGTAACTAATAAGGCACCGCCACCAAGTCCTTGGATAAATCGGAAAGCCACCAACTCCCATATATTGGTAGCATTACCACATAAAAAAGAGGCAACCGTAAATATAATGATGGAAACGGCAAAATAATTGCGCCTCCCAAATTGTTGCGAAAGCCAGCTCGTCATTGGGATGACAATAACATTAGCAATGGCATAAGCCGTTATAACCCAGGCTACATCAGTTAATGTGGCACCTAAGCTTCCTCTCATATTGGTTAGTGCCACATTTACAATAGTCGTATCTACAATTTCCAGCAAAGCACAAAGCACGGCCGTTATTGTAATGATAACCCGTCTAAAACCGTACTCGACTAAATCGTCCTCTCTTGGTGCCATATTATTTTATGTATACGTCAACATCCACGTTCATTCCGGGACGTAATAACTTTATTTTTTCAGCATCATTAGTGGCGTCAAGACTTATTTTTACTGGTAAGCGTTGAATTGTTTTAACGAAGTTACCGGTAGCGTTATCAGGAGGCAAAATAGAGAAACGAGCTCCCGTAGCAGGTGAAAAGGAGGTCACCGTGCCATTAAAAGAATAGTCGGGATAAGCGTCTACTTTTATGGTTACCTTTTGGCCTGTAATCATTTTATTTAATTGCGTTTCTTTAAAATTGGCGACAACCCATGCTTCATTATTATTAATGATATAAAAAAGGGATTGCCCGGCCTGCACTAATTGCCCAGGTTGAATATCAATTTTAGAAACTTGTCCGTCGATGGCAGCAGTTATAGCGGTATACGTTAGATTTAAATTTGCCGAATCAAGCAATGCTTTTGCTCTTTTGATATTGGCAGCCGCAACGTCGGTTTGTTTACCTGACACTTTTGAATTCGCTACAATAACAGACTTTTGGAAGGCAGTCGCCTTTTGCTGCTGCTCTAAAACACGCACTTGGCTTTCTGCCTCTTGCTTTGCCGCTAAAGCTTGTTCGTATTGCTGTTTTGTGATCGTATGGCTTTTGTACAAATTGTCGTATCGGTTGTAATCACTACTAAGGCGACCTAATCTGATCTTTGCGCTTTCAATATTTCCTCCTGCAGACTTCACATTAGCTTCAGACACTGAAATACTAGCTAGAATACTATTTATGTCTGCTTTGGAAACTTCAAAATTACCTTCTGCAGCAGCTAAATTTGCAGTTGCTTCATCGATCTTTAATTGGTAATCCTTTTTGTCAATAGTAAATAAAGTGTCCCCTTTTTTGACAAAATTGTTATCCGTAATATATACTTTGCTTACATAGCCAGATACCCTAGGAATTATGGGGTTCATGTTTTTCTCTATCTGGGCATCATCCGTTCCTTCGTGGGAAAGGGAATAAATGTATTTGTAAGTTCCATAAGTAAAACCTAATAACAGCAAAGAAGCTATTATAACGATAAACTTTATATTTGTTTTTTTCTTTGTCATTTTGGTGTCAGTTATATTTTTGAAAGGTTGAAGGTTTGGTTTAGCTGTCCAGTTACAGAAAGCAACTCGTAATATTTTTGAATAACATTCGCTTTCGCCAATGTTTTATTTATGTTAGAGCCCAATTGTTCTATATCGGCTTCCAATAAATCATTGGTATCAGAAAGTCCATTTTCATACTTGTCTCTAATTATACGGTAATTTTCTGATGCTTGTTCAACAGCTTGATTGTAAACTAAATCTTGTTTCAGTGCTAAATCATAATCTTCGATGGCTTTCTGAACTTGTATTTTGATATAATCGGTGAGCATTTCTTCAGAGCTTTGTATTTCCAAAGCTTTGCTTTCGGCGATTTTCACATTCGTACCATTTTTAAGAATACCACTTAAGTCATAGGATACGCCAAGGCCAATATTCATTGCGTTTTGAACAGCAATCACATTTTTTAGATCTAATGTAGTATATCCAGCTATGATTGAGATAGTAGGGTAGTAACCGCTTTTGGCAATCTGCACATTGGCAAGACTCGCTTTTTCCTGTAATCGAACTGCCTCTAAATCTTTACGATTTGCCAAGGCTGGTTCCTCATTAGTGGGAATATTGTCCATCTGAAAATTGGCGAAATCACTTTCTCTTATTTGCAACTTCGTTTTAGGGTCCATTTTTAAAAGACTGGCGAGTTCAAAGTTCACAATGTTCAGGTCGCTTATAGCTCTGTCTAACGATAGCTGTACTTTAGAAACCTGTAGTTGTGACTTCAACAAATCATTTCTAGGGATAATTCCATTTTTTTCTAATTCAAGAAAATCATTTACACGTTGTTGTGCACTCTTTTGATTTTCTTTTAAGAGTTCTACCGTTTTTTGCGCTTTGTATAAACTTGCATAATAATTAATGACTTGCATGGCAACATCTTCTTTTGTTTGCATAGCGCTAGCTGTTTCAGCTTGATACATATTGTTAGATGCTTTAATACTGTTCTGTATTTTAAAACCTGCAAATAGAGGAAGACTTGCATTAATCTGTCCAATCATTAATTGATCTACGATAGGAAGAGGATCAGAGTTCGAAGCTTTGTTTAATTTTAAATTTATAGAAGCATTTGCTAAACGTTGGTACTCTCCCGAGACTTTCAAGTCAGGGTACCTGCTGTTTTTTACGGATTGTAACTCGTATTTTTTTGTTAGCACTTTGGTCTTAGCCAAGTTCACTTCATTACTTTGTACCCACGCCAAATGGATGGCGGCATCGAGCGTTAAGCTCTTTTTTTCTTGCGCTTCTATGGATAAAATTCCAATAAAGAAAATTCCAAAGAGCATTAATTGACTAACTTTCATATATCAGAAGTGCTTTTATTGTTTGTTGGATGTGTTTTGTAAGCTTGGTTTTTATGTAATTGTTGTATAATTCGTCTGTAGAAAGCTGCAATAAATTTTTGAAATAGGACTTATTCATATGGAAATGGAAAAACGTACCCAAGATCGTAGGCGTGATAAGGGGAATAATAATGTCTTTTCTAAAAACACCTTTATTTTGTCCTTCTTCTATAATGGTTATTAACACTTTTAGATTTCCGGCTCTCAGGTCATTCAGCGCTTGAAGATCAAGTTCTCTTTTTTCGTCTGAAAACTCAAAATGCAATATTCGGTATATTCCCTTATTACAATTTATCCGATTAATATAAAATTCAATCAGTTTGTTTATTTTTTCGATAGGTTCAAGGGTTTCAACCGATAAATTTTCGATTTGAAATTTTAAGTCTTTAGTCCTTAAAATGATAAGAGACTCCAGTAAGCGCTCTTTGGATCCGAAATAATAGGAGACCATAGCGATATTAATTTTAGCCTCTCTGGCAATGTTGCGAATCGAGGTGCCATCAAAACCCTTTTCGGCAAATAAGGTTTCTGCTACTTGAAGTATCTGGATTTGCTTGTCGTTAAAAGTATCGCTAGATGACATATTTTTATTTATGGAACAAAATTAAATAACTGTTTAATTTAAACGGCCGTTTAACTTTTATTTTAACGTTATTTTAACAAGGTGTTGCGTACCCTATTTTTAATAGAAAAGAGGGGGCAAACTTGCCTATTCTTTCCAATACAATTTGTAAAAGGCAGCTCCTTTAAGTTTAGTGAAACTGATTGTGTTATTGAAGAAGTTTATTAAAATTGAAATAAAATATGACCTGATTTTCTTAAGGTTTTTAAGTTAGTTAAGGGCAGTGTTTTTTTTTAGTAAAGTAGTGTTTTTTGCAGGGAAAGTGATTACTGACTTAGGATGTGCTTATGAACTGAAAACTATGAGATATGCCGATATAATGGTAAACAACTTATTCCATGTTTATCCAGATGAAATAGACACCAAAGTAGATCTAGTTACTGACTTGGGAGGTAGTTTTATAGATGTATGGGAAGTAAACCAATTTGGTTTTAGCGTTACAACTTTTCCAGTAGGGCCAAACTTCAAATTTTAAATATTAGTTAAAAACCAATCATGTAAAAAAAAAAACAGGATTTATGCGAGTTTTTTTAATATCTAAATTTAAATGATTAGGCACTTACGTACGCTTATTGATAACCTATTAGTTTTAGCCTCATGTTTCTACTGTATTAATTTCAGAACGTTTTCAAAAGAGCAAATAAGATTTCCTAAAATATTAAACTGGAATTTTTTCGATCACAATCGCATCGCCTTCATCGCTAAAATAAGTGCATGTCATTTCTATGATATCAATACGTGACGTGGCAATACCACATTGGGCAGCCTGTTGGCAAAAAGTATAATAGTCGGTTTGACCGCTTTCGTGCAGAACAAGACACTCGATAAAGCGCTCTTTATTTGCGGAAGCAGCAACAAATAATGGGTCATATTTTTTATCTGTACTTGCTTCATGATGTGTATCACCGTAATAGACGACTCGACCGTCAGCAATAAAGGTATTGTAACCTTTTATTCCTAATTGTATTAATTCCTGAATATAAATGGCAAAGTCAGTTTCTGTTTGTACTTTATCGTATGCTTGTTTGATTTGTTCTAGACTAAACATGTTTTTTTATTTTAGTTGTTTTGTGGAAATGGATTGCAAAGATAGGTTATCTGGAAAAATAAATTTTGTCCATTGAGTTTGATTACACGGAAATTAAACCTACCATTGGAACTAAGTATGGTAAACCGATTGTATTTTGGTACGTATTTTGGATTATTTGCATTGATTTAGCCCTAATAATAGTGGCATTCTTTATGTTCTTTATTTAGGAACATAAAGATAAAGCGGATAGCAGGAAAAGATGCTGAAATGAATTCGTTGTAAGCTAAAGTTTCGATAAGATTTGTAAATTTCATTCTGGATGACAACTATTGAAAACAGTGACAAGCCTCTAAAATGTCAGTTTGTCAGATTGCTTTGCGACAATTTCAACAAAAACTGACAATTTATGGAGCCATTTTGCATTGGCATAAAGATTGACTCACCGACCGTGAGTTGCTAAAATAAGTATACAAAATAATTAAATATAAATAAAAATGGGTAAAATAATCGGAATTGATTTAGGTACGACAAACTCTTGTGTTTCTGTAATGGAAGGTAATGAAGCAGTTGTTATTCCTAATTCAGAAGGAAAAAGAACAACACCATCTATCATAGCTTTTGTAGAAGGTGGCGAAATTAAAGTAGGAGATCCTGCAAAAAGACAAGCGGTAACGAATCCTACCAAAACAATTGCCTCTATTAAACGTTTTATGGGTCATTCTTTTGCTGAAGTTTCTGCTGAATCAAAAAGAGTTTCTTACAAAGTAGTAAAAGGGGACAACAATACTCCACGTGTGGATATTGATGGTCGTTTATACACTGCACAAGAATTGTCAGCAATGACACTTCAAAAAATGAAAAAAACTGCTGAAGACTATTTAGGTTCAACAGTTACTGAAGCGGTTATTACTGTTCCAGCGTACTTTAATGATGCACAACGTCAAGCTACAAAAGAAGCTGGTGAAATTGCAGGTCTTAAAGTAATGCGTATTATCAACGAACCTACAGCAGCAGCGCTTGCTTACGGACTTGATAAAAAAGGTAAAGATCAAAAAATTGCTGTTTACGATTTAGGTGGAGGTACATTTGATATTTCTGTTCTTGAATTAGGAGACGGAGTTTTTGAAGTATTGTCTACAAACGGAGATACGCACTTAGGTGGGGATGATTTTGACCATGAAATTATTGACTGGTTAGCTGAAGAATTCTTGAAAGACGAAAGCATTGACTTGCGTTTAGACCCAATGTCTTTGCAACGTTTGAAAGAAGCTGCTGAAAAAGCAAAAATTGAATTGTCTTCTTCTACTGAAACTGAAATCAACTTACCTTACGTAACTGCTACAGCTTCAGGACCAAAACACTTAGTTAAAAAATTATCTAGATCTAAATTTGAGCAATTAACTGACTCATTAGTAAAACGTTCTATGGCACCAGTTGCTAAAGCGTTGAAAGATGCAGGTTTATCTGTTTCTGATATTGACGAAGTAATCCTTGTAGGAGGTTCTACTCGTATGCCAAAAATCGCTGACGAAGTAGAAAAATTCTTCGGTAAAAAAGCGTCTAAAGGAGTTAACCCTGATGAGGTTGTTGCAATTGGAGCAGCTATTCAAGGTGGGGTTCTTTCTGGAGATGTAAAAGATGTATTGTTACTTGACGTTACACCTTTATCTCTAGGTATCGAAACTATGGGTGGTGTTATGACAACTCTTATCGAGTCGAATACTACTATTCCAACTAAAAAGTCACAAGTATTCTCTACTGCTGCAGATT
Organism: uncultured Flavobacterium sp.; assembly: GCA_937773775.1. GTDB lineage: Bacteria > Bacteroidota > Bacteroidia > Flavobacteriales > Flavobacteriaceae > Flavobacterium. Next base: position 7,287 of record CALJVL010000010.1, on the reverse strand, counting down.
CTCAGCCAACAGTTGAAATTCACGTATTGCAAGGAGCTAGAGCAATGGCTGCTGACAACAAAACAATCGGTCGTTTCCATTTAGATGGTATACCACCAGCACAAAGAGGTGTTCCACAAATTGAAGTAACTTTTGACATCGATGCTAATGGTATCATCAAAGTTTCTGCAACTGACAAAGGAACAGGAAAATCTCATGATATTCGTATTGAAGCTTCTTCTGGATTAACATCTGAAGAAATCGAAAGAATGAAAAAAGACGCTGAAGCTAATGCAGATGCTGACAAAATTGCAAGAGAAAGAGCTGAAAAATTGAACGAAGCAGATGGAATGATTTTCCAAACTGAAACTCAATTGAAAGACCTTGGAGCAAAATTGTCTGATGAAAACAAAGTTGCTGTAGAGTATGCATTGACTGAATTGAGAATGGCTCACCAATCTCAAGACATTCCAGCTATTCAAACTGCACTTGATAACATCAATGCTGCTTGGAAAACCGCTACTGAAGCAATGTATGCTGAAGGAGCTGCACAGCCAGAAGCTGAAGCAGAAGGAGATGATGTTCAAGACGTAGATTACGAAGAAGTAAAATAATTATTTGATACTGCAGAGAGGCACCCGCGTGTCTCTTTGCTTTATATAAAAAAACCGTTCGCCTTTTTGGAGAACGGTTTTTTTTTATACCTCTATTTTTTATTTCCGTTTTTTTTACCGCCAAGCATTTTTGTAATGACTAATGCGTGAGGAAATGTTATAGCAGCCAAAAAAGAGAAAAATAAAGCGTTGAATATCTGCTGTTCTCTAAATACAAAATAGAGAAGTGATATCCCTACTATTGAAAGGAACCAATAAATCCCTGCTGCGCGACAGTAGGCAATGAAATATTTCAAGGAATATGATCCATTTAAAAACTTTATTTGGTCAATTATAGAAGGGATACTATGCCACAAGACGAAATAAATGGCAAAACCCCATATCAGACTAGAAGAATGAAAAATAATGGTAAATAGAACCAAATAAAAGAAATCAGTAAGAAGTTTTTTTCTAATGCTTTCTAACTTCCAATAAAAATAAATACTCAGAACAAGAAAAATAGTGGCTGAAATTTTTAATAAAAGCTCAATGTATGTAGCAGGAATGTTGACTTTTGAGATAGTAAATATGATGCCTTGTACTTGTTCGGGGTGAGAATTAAAGAGCAACAATAAGACTAGTAATCCATAGAAAAACTGAAAGAGGACCAAAACCCCTTTGGGAAATTCATGCTCTAAGTTTTGCCATTGCTGTTCCCCAAAATGATAAGCACTTACAATGATGAATAATGAAAGAGCAATTTCAGGAACTAAGAAAAATAAAAGTATTCCTGATAAAACTACTACCAGATAGTATATTAGTACTTTAAGTGCTGAATTTGACTCTTGTTTTGATTTTATATTTTTAATCAAAAGTAAATCATTTGCTCCATGTAAAATTCCAAAGGTAAAAATAAAGATAAAACCAGACATAATCTGGAGTTTAGTAGAAAAGTAAGAATCCATCCACAAGCCGAAAAAGCTTGCTACAATTGCAATATTTGTATAATTTTTCATGAAATTTAATTATTTTCAAAATTAAGCAAAAAATAATAAACAAAAACCATTTTGTTTGTTGAACAATTTATATATTTACATGAACAAAAAAAATAACCTAATTTTTTAACTATGACAAATTTCATGTTTATTTCAGGAATGATTGGAAAGTTAGATCCCACGGATTATGTAGGATTTACTTTCTTTGTAGGTTGTATGGCTATGATGGCTGCATCTGCATTTTTCTTTTTATCGCTGAGCCAGTTTGACAAAAAGTGGCGTACTTCAGTGTTGGTTTCAGGTTTGATTACTTTTATTGCCGCAGTACATTATTTCTACATGAGAGATTATTGGGCAACTTTCGGTGAATCACCTACTTTTTTCCGTTATGTTGACTGGGTATTAACGGTGCCATTAATGTGTTTAGAGTTTTACTTGATACTAAAAGTAGCAGGTGCAAAACAGTCTTTACTATGGAAAATGATTATTTACTCTCTTGTCATGTTAGTCACAGGCTATTGGGGTGAGGTCGTTGATCCTAGTAATGCAGCTCTTTGGGGATTCTTCTCAGGTGTTGCTTATTTCTTAATTGTTTATGAAATATGGATTGGTGAGGCTGCTAAATTGGCCAAAGCTGCCGGTGGAAACACACTTGCTGCACACAAAATACTATGTTGGTTTGTACTTGTAGGATGGGCGATTTACCCATTAGGATACATGTTAGGAACTGATGGATGGTATACTGGTTTTATGGGTAAAGGAAGCGTTGATGCAGTTTACAACATCGCTGATGCTATCAACAAAATAGGGTTTGGATTAGTAATCTACACTCTTGCTTCAAAATCACAAACTAACTAATAAAAACCTATTTTTATTTGTTCACTGAAGCCGAGCTAGAAATAGCTCGGTTTTTTTTGTCTAGTTAATAAAGTACAAACATCAATTATTTCTAAAACAGCTCCAGTTTTATTATTGTTTGACTTATCTCCTTTGTCTCGCAGGCTATGTCGAAATCATATTATGTACATCATAAAAAACAAAAAAGGATGCTGTTAGAATCGTTTGCCTTTTTAAATAGGGATTTAGGATATAAACCTACTTCAACTTTATAAAGCAAACTGATAAAGGCAAATTTGCTGATTTTCTCCTTCATTCAAGACAACTTCAAATCATGTTGTAAATTATTAAGCGGATCTTTTTCCATAGAAAGTAAATCTGTTTGAGTAAGACTTACTCTTCTCATCCGGAATGTCTTTTTCTATTAGTTATTAATGTTCTGAATTTAAAACTATTCAGCAGGACGGAATATAATGTAAGTAGTACTTAATTCAACTATGATATCTAACTCCTTAAGAGTAATTTTCTTTTTTTTACTAATTTTCAGAACTAAAATAGTAATGTTTTACTTTTTGCTGATAGCCGACAAAATAAAAACCCGATCTGTTTTAGAAAAAGATCGGGTTTGTTATAAAAGTAATGCAACATTTTTTTAGAGTAAAACAAAACTAAATAGATTGTAAAAAAGGTCATAGTCTTTGAAAAATCTCTTTTTCTAAAGAACTATTTATTTAGGATCGAGCGCTTCTCCAATTCTAGAAACTAAGTCCAGAACATGATATTCACTCATTTTGTCTGTCATTCTTGGTGTTGCTGATTTAAGTTCGTTTTTTAATTTGATGAGCTGTCCTCGGGCAATAGAAGGTAAATCTGTTTGAGCAAGATTGACATTTCTTGTTTTGAATCCGTAAGTAACTCCTACTGGAACGGATCTAACGTTTGCTGTACCTGGTTTTAGTAATTCAATCATCTTGTCTACATACAGTTTTTGGATGTTTCTTCTGTAGATGTCAATTGAGCTTTTGTTATTCAGTTCTGAAAAGATCCCTTTGTTCAAATCATTTATTAATTCATTAACAGAATAGTTATCTTTACTTGCTGAAGAGGTTTCCAAAAGTCGAACCATTCTATCTCCGGCCAATAAGCTGTTTAAGGTACCATCCTGCATGGATTTGATCGCTTCAACTCCATTTTCTGGGTTAATTTTTGAGAGTATATCTTGATTTAATAACCATTTCGGAGTGGAGAATAATTGAGTGTTCAAGAATGCTACTGCATCTTTTTGAATACTTTTTGGAACTACTTCAAATTGATTACCAGTCATGTCATATGTTTTAGGGTTATCATATATTCCTCCCACATTTTTAGTAACATGCCCCATATATCTTCGGAACTGTCCCGTCAGTGCTCCATAGAGCTCATCTAACTCAGCATAACTTTCACCATCTTCTTTTGACCATTCTATTAAGTTAGGTAAAATTCGTTTTAGATTTTTAATTCCATATTCAGATGCTCTCATGGCGTTGTCTCCAATGTCTTCGGTTTGATACCTTGGATCATATGGACTAGTTTCTGAACCAAACCACAAGCGACGGTTCTCGTACGCTTCTTTAGTCATTTCATTTAGAAATGCTTTTTCTTCTGCCTCAGTCTTTGTATCTTCAAAGTAGGTGTATCCCCATTTAATAGCCCATTTGTCATAGTCTCCAATTCTTGGAAACAAACTCGTAACACTATCTTCTGGTTGAGCTACGTAATTAAAACGAGCGTAATCCATAATAGATAAAGTGTGCCCGTTTTTTTCTTGGTATTCCTTATCTCTTAGTTTTTCAACAGGAGTAGCGGAACTGGCTCCCATATTATGACGTAATCCTAATGTGTGACCTACCTCATGGGAAGAAACAAAACGAATCAATTCCCCCATTAATTTATCATCAAACTTTTTAGATCGTGCCGCTGGATCTACAGCAGCTGTCTGGATCATATACCAATTTCTTAATAGACTCATGATATTGTGATACCAACCAATATGACTTTCTAGGATCTCCCCACTACGTGGATCATGAACATTAGGTCCATATGCATTTTGGATATCGGCAGCGAAATATCTTAATACTGAAAAGCGAGCGTCTTCTAAACTCATCGTGGGATCGTTCTCCGGCCAATATTCTCCTCGGATTGCATTTTTCCAACCGGCATTTTCAAAGGCTATTTGCCAATCGTCAATGCCTTGTTTGATGAATTTTTTCCATTTTTCTGGCGTGGCTGGATCAATGTAATAGATAAGTGGCTTTAATGGTTCAATTAATTCGCCCAGTTTTTGTTTTTGTGCATCTTCAGCTGACTTAGGTTCTAAACGCCATCTTACTGCGAATACTTTTGTTTCTGACTTCTGTGACTCTTCCTCAAAAACATCGTATTTATTAGCAAAATAACCTACACGAGCATCAAATTCTCTTTTACGCATGGGTGTCTTTGGTAATAAAATCATAGAAGTATTGATCTCTAAAGTAACTACTCCAGTATCCAATGCTGATGGTAGATCAACACCAATTTTTTTTGTTGGTGTAGTATTAATTTTTGGTGGTGTAGTGGTAAAAGTTTTTACACTTCTAATTTCAGTGTTAATAGGGAAACTACTTATTTTTGAGATAAAAGATTTGTCTTTTTGAAATTTATCAATATTCAATAATTGCTTCTTGATTGGGTCTAACGAAAAAGTTTGAACATCAGCATCGAACGTTGTCGATAAATCCAGAACATAACCAGTAATTTTGCCTTGTTCATCTTTTTTATAAGCCAAAACATCGTAATTACCAATGATTGGGTCTGAATTTGAGTTTTTAACTGCTTGCGCCATTGGTTTGTCGTCATCTGGAGACATGATAACATAAGTAATTGATCTAAGGAGTATATTGTCGTTGAGCCCTTTTTCCCATCGCACGACCTGTCTGTTGATTTCTTCCCCACCAAAAATTCCCCCTCCGGCTGGAGTTTTAGAATATCGGGTGATGGTCATCATTTCGCTTCCTAAAAGGGAATCGGGAATTTCAAAAAGGTACTTGTTGTCTATTTTATGAACGTCGATTAGTCCTCTTTGGGTAACAGCAGTACTATCTATTACCTTTTTATAGGGTTTTGGTTCTTTTTTGACATCAGCTGATTTTTCTTTAACTGCTGTAACGGGATTTTTATCTCCCTTTTTCTTTTTTTGTGCAAACGTTCCCTGAAGGGAAAAAAATAGCGAACAGATAATAATTAAGGTTAGTTTTTTTCTTAGCATTTAGATAAATATTTGAGATAGTTTAAGGGTTAGGTTTTCTAGATAAATGTGTTTTTTTCGAAAAACAAATCCAAATTTATTGAATTTTTTTCCAAAAAAAAATATTAGCATAAGAAAAATCGGATAATTAATATTTGGGAATGTTTTATTTTTGAGATGAAGTAATACATTTTGTTCCGTCTAAGAATAGTTTATTTCATTGTATATTTGTTTAAAAATGATTGAATTAATTTTTTTTCGTTTCTGGTGCCTAATTGGGTAGTAATGAGGATTTTTTTTTTCGTAATGTTACCAAACAAATGATGCTGGATGAGGAAAATTAAGTACAAGAAAAACCGGAAACTACAATCGAATATTTTAGAATATACTGGACTTCACAAAAAATTTGAGTCAGAAATGCAATTGTTTTTATACGACGATTTGAAAATGACCGAGTATGAGGACCTAGATATATTGGACCTTGAAAAATGTATTAGTTCGGATCAAAATAATTGGCTCAATTTGCATGGCTTAAACGAAATTGAAATTATTGAATCCATAGGTGTGTTTTTCAAAATAGACAATTTTCTGCTTTCTGACATCTTAAATACTGGTAGAAGGACAAAGCTTGAAGAACTATCTGACACTTTGTTTTTTAACATAAAGTCGATGCTTCCTACGGAACATTCCGATAACATAAGTGTTGAGCAGATTAGCTTCTTGATAAAAGATGGTGTTTTGATTTCTTTTCAAGAAAAAAGGAGTGATTTTTTTATTCACATCAGAGATCGTATTCGAAACCATGTAGGAACCATCAGGTCAAAAAAAGTAGATTTTTTACTCTATCTTTTATTAGATGCAATTATCGAAAATTTCTACGTGACCATTGAAAACGAAGAAGATAAGGTGGAGGAATTAATTAATTTATCCAAGAATAGTGCTGACCCAGCGATATTGGTGCGAATTGAGAAACACAGAGATAATTTTAATTTCTTAAAACGTTCAATAATTCCACTACGTGATTCTTTGTATGCGATTAAAATGTTGAAAGAAGACGGAGAATTTACCGTAATTGAGCAGGAAACGTTCAACTATTTTTCTCGTTTGCATCAAAAAAGTTTGGAATTATTAGAGCAAATAGATTCAGATATGGGAATGCTTGAGAGTGCCTCTAATTTCTTTTTTTCCTCACAAACGCATAAAATGAATGAAATCATGAAAACCCTAACGATTGTTTCGGCAATATTCATTCCTTTAACTTTTATCGCAGGTATTTATGGAATGAATTTTGAACATATGCCTGAACTGCAGTTCAGAAACGGATATTTCGCAGTTATTGCTGTTATGGTTTTAATCGTAATGGGAATGATTGTGTATTTTAAAAAAAGAGATTGGTTTTAAAAAGAAGTTAGAAGTAGTAAAGGCCATCGGAGCACCATATTTAAAAATAGGCCTGAGCAATATAATTTGGATTAACAATAGAAATAAAGAGAATGAACAAGGCAATATATATAGCTACAAGTGAGCATAACAGCGGGAAATCTATAATAACGCTTGGTCTAATGAGTATGCTGATCGGAAAAACTGCTAAAGTGGGGTTATTTTAGGCCCATAATCGAGG